>LIUM01000019.1:0-90024 GCA_001462345.1 Fibrobacteria bacterium AD312
GGCATATTAGAATTGTTTAGAAAAAATGCTGGTTCTGTACGCATTGTTAATGATGAAGCTTCGGCTGATTTCAAGGTGACTCTTTTAAGCTATTCTAATAGGCCAGATAACTATAATAGCACTGACCAAGTAGAAACGTATCGTGTGACGATTCGAGTGAGCGTTCTTTTTTATGATAACGTTAAAGAGCGCGTGATTTATGAAGAGAAGAATCTTTCTGCAGAGGGTATTTACGATGTGCAGGCAAATGAAACAGAAGATCGTCATGGGCAAGCCAGAGCGATTGAAAAACTTCAAGACCTAATTATCACTAATGCTCTAGCCAAGTGGTAGAACATGGGCGGATTTAGTTAATCGTGAATTTCTGCTTTTAAATTTTCAATGGTCCGTTCAAAGGAAGGGGTGGATTCCATTTCTTTTCTAATCGTTTTGATGGCATGAACCACAGTAGAATGGTCTTTTCCACCAAAGCGAGTTCCAATACTTTGTAAGCTAAGAGTCGTTAATTCTTTCATCAAGAACATGGCGACTTGCCTTGCATGAGCGATTTCCTTTGTCCCGCGACCAGGGGCGAGCAGCTTTTCTTCTGGGACTTCAAAATGCCTTGAAACAGCGTTCACAATAGAATCCATGCTCACTCGTCTACGAATGGTCGGGACAATATCAGCCACCACTTTTCGTGCAAGA
Organism: Fibrobacteria bacterium AD312; assembly: GCA_001462345.1. Classification (GTDB taxonomy): domain Bacteria; phylum Fibrobacterota; class Fibrobacteria; order Fibrobacterales; family Fibrobacteraceae; genus Fibro-01. The sequence goes on from LIUM01000019.1 coordinate 688, forward strand.
TGGATGTCTATATCGTGATGCATAATGCTTGCTTGAACCGTTAATTTGATGACCGCACTTTCTAAGAACCGTACATTACTCTCAATATTTTCTGCGAGGTATAAAATGACTTCGTCATCAATATCAATATGTTTCTCTTCAGCTTTTTTTCTGAGGATCGCTTCTCGGGTTTCCAAATTAGGCGGTTGAATATCGACTGTGAGACCCCACGAAAAACGGCTCACAAGACGATCTGAAAGACTTTTAACCTCGATTGCTGGTGCATCAGAGGTTAAAACGATTTGTTTGCCAGCTTGGTGGAGCGCATTGAAAATATGGAAAAATTCATTTTGAGTTTCATCTTTTCCGCTCCAGTTTTGAATATCATCGATTAATAGAACATCCACTTCATTACGATAATAAGCCGACATTTCAGTAATTCGCTGATCACGAACACTTTTAATGTACTGCTGCTGGAAGTCATAAGCTGTTAAATAACGAACTCTTTTTGTACTATCGCTTTCTAGTACATAATTTCCAATTGCCTGAAGTAGGTGAGTCTTTCCTAGCCCCGAGGCTCCATAAATAAATAGTGGATTATACTTGTTTCCGTCTGGATTTTCTGCGACAGCAAAGGCGGCATTAAAAGCCAATTGAGCCTTATCCCCTGGAATAAAATTTTCAAACCGATAAATGCTATTTAAGGGAACGCTAGGGGTGAATTCTTTAATGGAACTATTACTATAAGTGGATGGTTCTCTGGGAATGGATGAATGTCGAAAATCAAGGTCAATATGCTTGCCGTTAGCTTCTTCCCAGCTGATTTCAGTTAAAAGCTTGTAAGGGGCAATTTCTTTAAGGTCTAAATCAGATGGAGCTATAATTGTAGCGTGATTGTTGTTGAGAGAAGCAATTTTAAGTTTGGAAAATAGATTTGTAAAAATGTTGCTAGATATTTTATTTCGTAATACGTTTAAGCTTTTTTCCCATTGGGTCTGCATTTCAAGTGCCTCTCGCTCTAAGAAGTGAATAGAACGCTTTTAAATTAAACAATTAATGAAGTATTTTCTCTACAATTTAGTATTATTGGGTCATGATTTCGTGGATAAAAATATTTGGTCAGTACTTTTGGCTTGGATTGCTTTTTTGGGCAGGTATTTTCGTTTGGTTTCGTTATAGAGCCTATCCTCTCTATCTTAAAAAAATGCTCCGAAAAGGCAAAAAATGGGTTTATATCCCTTTGTGGTGGAAGATGAACCCTAAAAAACACATCCAAATTAAGGCAATCGGCGTATCGCTCATTTTTCTTGCCATATTTTTTAGTGCCTCGTCACTTTATTGGCTCTTACCTTTAAGTCCTTATGTTTTTCTCATTGGCTTAATTCTTTTTTCTATTGTGGCTTTTTTCTTTGTTCGCTGGTCTATCCGGTTTGTAGGAGATTTAGAGGAAGATTGTTATTTTTTTGAATATCGTCATCAGGTCATTAAGGATGAAAAAGAAGGGAAAAAATATCAAGATACGGATGTTCGTAATCGAACGAGTTGGGCCTTTCAAAGTCATGTAAAGAGAGCTGATGAACATGGTCGTTTTTTACAATTCATAGTATCTATGGCAAAATCACAAAAAAAATTACAGGATTTAGACGCAGAGGCTATGTATCATGATTAATAAGAGATCAGCTGATTTTCGTTTTGCAAAGGATATTTTGTTACAGGTTTCTCGTACTTTTGCATTAAATATCAATGTCTTATCTGGTTTATTGCACCAATCTGTATTACTTGCTTATTTATTTTTAAGAATCGCAGATACGATTGAAGATGATCAAGATTTGGCAGGTTCTGAAAAAGAGAAAATATTGAAGTATTTTGCTTCTATTTTTGAAACTCCAGAAGTCGATCTAAAAAGAGTCGATCTTTTTTTAAGCATACTCCCGTCAAGTTGGATTTCATCTGAAGATCCTAATCATTTATTAACTCGTCGAATTCCTGTGATTATAGGTCTATGGAATCAACTCCCATTAGGAAATCGAAAGATTATTCAAAAAGTCATTGTAGAAATGAGTCAAGGAATGGCCAAATTCGCCTTAAAACAAGAACAACAGCTGGCTCAGGGTTGGTTTATTCTCAAGAAAACGTCTGATTTAGATCAGTATTGCTATTATGTGGCAGGTATTGTCGGGAAAATGCTCTCTCAATTATTCTTTATTGACAGCCGTTTTATCGATACTCAAGCATTTGATGACTTAAAAAAATGGGATGTTAGTTTTGGCTTGGCTCTTCAAATTACTAATATTATTAAAGATGTTCGAGAAGATGCGACTCGGAAAGTCTGTTTTATACCAGAAGAAATTTGTTGGCGTCATGGCTTAAAAAAATCATACGATATTTTTGAAGCGGATGTGAATCCTGATATACGTGCCGCCATTATGAAAGAATTAGTGGATAAAGCGTGGTCTCATTTAGATGAAGCGATTCGTTATGTAATGAGACTACCTCGATTGGATCGTCGCATACGTCTATTTTGTTTGTGGCCTCTTTTCATGGCGGCAGAAAATTTGGCTCTAATTGGAGATGGACGTATTGTTTTTGAGTCTGAAGAAAAAGCTAAGATTTCTAGAACTACAGTGAAAAACATTATTAAAGGCACATCACTCCATTTTTATTCAAATAGTTGGATTGAAAAGGAATATTTAAGGTTACACCCATGAGCAACAATTGGTTTGATAAAATCAAAACGTTTAAGTTTCAAATAGGCTTTGGAGTTTTTGGATTAATTGTAGATCAGTTGACAAAGTTATGGGCTGTTCTACGATTTACAAATGAAAGTGGCGCTCAAACTCGCGAAATCATTCCCATCATTGGCCCAGACGATGGTTCTTGGGTACGTTTTCAATTAGTGTATAATGAAGGCGCTGCTTTTAGTTCTCGTCCACAAGATATAATGCCTTTTTTGCCTCCCGTTTTGTTTTTTTTATTAATGTCTATTGTGGCGATGAGCGTTTTAATTTGGTTTCTTCGTTCGATTGATTATCGAGATTGGCTTTCCCGTTTAGGTGTGACAATGATTATTTCTGGTGCGTTAGGGAATTTCATTGATCGCATGAGAATACAAAAAGTAGTGGATTTTATTGATTGCGATTTTCCTGATTTTGTGATGACGCGTTTCCCTACTTTTAACGTAGCGGATAGTTTTGTCACGGTTGGTGTGATTTTAGTTTTTCTTTCTCCACTTCTATTAAAAAAGATTCACAAGCAAATTAAATTAGACCAGCAAATTAAATCTAGAGAAGAAAAAAACGATGATTAGTATTAAAGTTAGCGAATTTCAAGCTGGAGAACGAATCGATCGATTTCTTCAAACACAATTAAAAGATTTTTCTAGAACCGACATTCAAAAGATTATTGCTGCGGGTTCAGTTCTTGTGAATGGACTTTCGATTTCAAAGAATTTCAGATTAGAACCTGGTATGGAAATTCAGGTGTTAACACTTCCTGAAAAAGAAGATTCCAATTTAGAACCTGAAAATATTCCTTTAAACATTATATATGAAGATGATGATATTGTCATAATTAATAAACCAAGGAAACTTGTTGTTCATCCTGGTAGTGGCGTTCGTACAGGAACTTTAGCTGCTGGGTTACTCTATCATTTTAAAGAAAATTTATCTCGAGTGAATGGTTCTTTGCGCCCAGGAATTGTGCATCGTTTAGATAAAGATACTCCTGGTTTGATGGTGGTTGCAAAAAATGATAAAGCTCATTTGTCTTTAGCTTCTCAATTAGAAAATCGTACAATTCATCGAACATATAAAGCTTTAGTTTGGGGGCATCCTCGTGATTTAGAAGGGATGATAGATGCTCCAATAGAACGAGATCCTCGAAACCGTTTAAAAATGGCCGTCGTTCCTAATGGAAAAGAAGCAAGAACGCATTATAAAATTCTAGAATTTTTCACATTTGCTTCTTTACTTGAATTAGAACTAGAAACAGGACGAACACATCAAATACGTGTGCATAATCGCTATATGGGTAATCCCGTTTTTGGAGATCCAACTTATGATGGGCGAGATGCTTGTCTTATGCGAGTTCCTCCTTTAGTAAGAGACATCGCGGCAGAAGCTTTAGAAAAAAGTCCTGCTCAATTATTGCAAGCCGTTAAGTTGACTTTACGTCATCCACGTACAGGCAAAATGGTGACTTTTGAAGCACCACTTGAAAAAACTTTTGAAGATGTTTTAAAGTACCTTCGAAAAGAAGCTCCTTGTAAAACCCCTAGCTTTGATCAAACATTTTTTAGAGATTTTGAATCGGATAGGCGTTACATTGATGAAGAAGAAGTGGTTGAAGAAGACTTGTATCCTTACGAAGAAGAGCCTGTAAAAGAACGCATGACGAGAGCAGAGCGTTTACTTAAAAAGAAAGATCGCATAGCTCGTAAAAAAGAAATTGAATTAGAAAAACGTCGTAAAAAAGAAGAACGTGAAGCGATTCGTCGAGGAGAGATTCCTTCAGAATTTGTTTTACCAGGGCATGAACCAACGATTGATCCGAATTTATTAGGTTAAATATGAGTTCACTTCAGTTATCAGAGTCATATTTTTTTGTTGGTTTAGCTGGCGCTGGAATGAGTGCCATTGCTCAATATTTAGCTGGGAAGGGATATTCTATAGGTGGTTCTGACCGTCAGTTTTCTGATACGACTCCTCCTTTAGTTCAAAAACAATTAGAACAAATGGGGATTCAGTGCTTTTTACAAAATGGATCAGGTGTTTCTAAAGCTTACTCTGCAGTGGTGGTAAGTACTGCTATCGAAGAAACAAACCCTGATATTATTAAAGCCAAAACACTTGGTCTAAAAATTTTTCATAGAAGTGAAATACTTTCACTCATTTCCAAAAGTGTAAAGACGATTGCTGTAAGTGGTACGAGTGGTAAAAGTACGGTTACGGCAATGATTTTTCATGTTTTAGATTATGCAGGCTTATCTCCTTCAATGATTACTGGTGCTGGCTTAGTTTCTCTTGAAAAAAAAGGTAAGATAGGGAATGCCGTTGCAGGCAATGGTGAATGGTTAGTTGTTGAAGCTGATGAAAGTGACGGGACTTTAGTTCGATATGAGCCAGAAATAGGAGTCATTCTTAATCTCGATAAAGATCATAAAGAATTAACCGAGTTAAATCAAATATTCTCTACTTTTGCGCATCAAATTTTAGATCGTGGTAAGTTTTTAATCGTCAATGACGCTCATTCAGGAGCTAATCAATTTAGTGCTGGACGAGAGTTTGATTTTGGTTTTGAAAACCATGTTGCCGTTCAAGGAACCGATTTTTCTGCGATAGGGACGGGGATTCGTTTTCGAGTTCGATATGGGAATGAGTTAGTTCGTTTTGAATTACCTTTTCCAGGACGTCATAATATGGAAAATGCGCTTGCAGCAATTGCAGTGGCTCTTCGTGTAGGCGTTTCTTTGCGTACAATTGCAGAAGCATTAACTTCTTTTTCAGGTGTTTACCGTCGGCATCAAATTTTAGGCTCTTTTTCTGGAATCACGTTAATAGATGATTTTGCTCATAATCCAGCAAAAATAGCGGCTAGTTTACGTAGCGTTCAAGCATTTACAGAAGGTCGTGTGATTGCTTGGTTTCAACCACATGGCTTTGGACCAACTCGCTTCTTACGAAAAGAGTTTGTCTCTGAAATAAAAGCGGCATTACGTGTTTCAAACACCGATTCTCAGAACGACTGCATTTTCTTTAGTGATATATATTATGCGGGTGGCACTGTTGTCAAAGACATTTCCAGTGCTGATTTAGTAGATGATCTATTGGAAGAAGGTGTAGAAGCCTATTATTTAGGAAATCGTAATGAATGTGCTAAACGAATGGTCAGTTTAGCCAATTCTTCAGATTGTATTTTATTAATGGGCGCGCGAGATCCTAGTTTAGGTGATTTTGCAAACCATGTAAAAGAGCTTCTTCAAGGCTTAAAATAAAAATGTTTCGTCTTTACTAACATACATGCAGATACGATTTCTATTGTGTTGCTTTGCTTGATAAAGAGCTTTATCTGCTTTATCAATTAATGATTCAACCGTATCTGATTTTTCTCTTTCAGCAAAGCCAACACTTACAGTCACGTGAACTATAGCGCCAGAAGGTAATCGTATTTGCCTTTTTTCAACATTAGCTCTAATACGCTCGGCAATAATTTTAGCATTTTCAGTTGTTGTTCCTGGAAGAAATACGGAAAACTCTTCTCCACCAAAACGAACAGGCATATCGGAAGGTCTTAAGCTTTCATTCAAGCAAGTAGCGACCTCCATTAACACAACATCACCTGCTAAATGGCCATAGGTATCATTAATTCTTTTGAAAAAATCAATGTCAATCATAAAGGCACACAGCCTAAAATCTCCGGCTTGACTTCGCTTGAGTTCTCTAGTGTACATTTCTTGAAGCCAGCGTCTATTATGAAGACCTGTTAAGGAGTCTATTTGAGAATGCTTTTCAATACAACGAATATGGTATTGATCTTTACAAACCACTTTATTGCTATAACGTACTCGTTGACTTAAGAGATGTAAAAAATTAAGGCATAAATCGTGAGAGGTGTTAAGCATTGCTAAGGTAGTAGATGCTGGTATAATTAAAACTTTTGATTTTTTACTTGCAATAACCCAAGCACTTGGATTACAGTTATCAAAAATGGACATTTCACCTGCACAACCCCCTTCTTGAATGTTATCAGCTAAAATACCATTTTTGGAATCAATCCGGACTTCAAGTTGGCCTTCAAGTAATATGATGAGCCTTTTTTCTGATTTAGCGGGGTCTATTAGAACATAATCTTTTTCAACTTCATCAATAGTAGAATGAAGTAAATAGCCAACAATACTTTCATAAGAAACATTATGAAATAAGCTTAGACGGGAAAATTCCTGTCTAGATAGAGGTGGCTTTTCTAAATCTTGTTGAAACATATATATATTATACTCTTTAGTTTCATTAAAGTATTTATTTTTAAATTAAAATGCAAAAAAAGAATGTTTTTTAATTCGCTTGCACTATAGAATCAAATATTTTTATTGAATGGAGATTGATGTGCCCCCAATTTTAATTAAGTCCGTTTGCAAAGGCCATGATTTAGTCGATGTGTTTATTAATGGCCGTTTTTTTGAAAAAATAGCAAAAGAGATTTCTTTGGAAGATGTTCCTTTGAATACAAAAGTGATTGATGGAGCAAATAAAACGATCATATCTCCTTTTTATAATGCCCATACTCATGCTGCAATGACTCTTTTAAGAGGCTATGCTGATGACATGGGTCTTTTTAAGTGGCTTTCTGAATATATTTGGCCGCTAGAATCAAAAATTACCCCAGAAGATGTGTACTGGGGATCTCGTTTAGCCATTTTAGAAATGATTAAATCAGGGACCGTTTTTTTTGCCGATATGTATTGGAATCGGGAAGAAACGATTCGAGCCGTAATAGAAATGGGCGTTCGGGCCACTATCGGAGTCACTTTTGCAGAAAACTTAATGTCAAAAGAGAGTATTGAAAAAAACTTTGATTTTTTAGAACAAAATGTAGCTTGTCATGAACGAATTCAACTTGCCGTGATGCCTCATTCGATATACACTGTTGGAGATGCTTTATGGAAACGGTGTGCAGAGACTGCTCAAAGATTAGGCCTTATTTTACACACCCATATTGCGGAAACTGCAGAAGAAGTCGAAAATTGCATAAAAAAAACAGGGAAAACACCTGTTCAATACCTTGATTCTCTAGGCGTTTTAGACAACAATGTGGTGTTAGCTCATGCGATTCATTTAACTTCAGAGGATATTGCTATTCTTGAAAAACGAAAAGTGACACTCGTTCATAATCCTGCATCTAATATGAAATTATCGAGTGGAAAAATGAATATTTCTGCTTTAATGAAGGCTGGTATTCCCATTGCTTTAGGTACAGATGGCGCTTCTTCTAATAATAATTTAGATATGGGTGAAGAAATGAAACTGGCTGCCTTACTTGCAAAATTAGAGGGTAACCCAGAATTGTTAAATGCAGAAGAAGCTTTTCAGATGGCAACGGTTCGTGGGGCAAAAGCATATCGTGTGAACGCGGGTGAGATTAAAGAAGGAATGCTTGCGGATGCCTTACTTATTGATTTGAACAATGAAAGATTAATTCCTAATCATCATTTCCTCTCCAACTGGGTTTATTCTGCTGACGCACGCTCTATAGATAAAGTGATTTGCCATGGTAAGACTATAATGGAAAACGGAGCGGTTGAAAATGAAAGCGAGATATTAGAGAATGTTAAAAAATTTGCAATGAAAAAATAACGCTCGATTTCGATGTTTTTTATTCGTATAACGGTAGATTTAGTATAAATTAATTGTTAGAAATCCTTAAATTACTTCTTTTTTGAAGCCAAAGAATCCGATTTTTCAGGTGTATACTTTTGAATTTTTTTGACTCCTGCAGAGGCTTTATCTTGAATGACAGAAATCTGTGCACTAATATCATTGGTCGCAAAGTCAGAATAGAGACTATAGGCGATAGAAGAAGAGCGTGTTTGATAGAAGGAACCAGAAAAAGGTAAAAAGCGAATAATCGTTAAAAACACAAAGCAAATAATCAAACTTTTCGCTAGGCCAAAAAGAGCGCCTCCTAGCCTGTTTATTCCGTTTAAGGGGGTTTTCTTAATCCATCGGTCTAAAATAAAGATAAGGGCGTAGATAGAAAAAAGAGGAATTAAAAAGCCTCCAATGACACAGATCATTCGAATAGATGTTTGAGAAAGATCAAAATTCGAAGAGATAAAGGCGCCAGCGATATCGTAGCCAAAATAAGCTCCAAGAGCAGCAATCAGCCAAGCAATTAGCTTAAATACACTCTTAAATAAACCAGCCCATATTCCAAGAAAGGTAAATAAAGCAATAATAATTAGGCAAGTAATATCAATCCAATTCATAGGTTAGTGTAGTAATAAGAATGTGGTAGAGGCTGCGGCAATAGCGCCTGAGATTAAGCCAATGACTAAAAATAAAAATGACTTATTCTTTTTTTGAGTAGGAGGTTCGAAATTGGGTTCTGATTGGCTTAATGAATCCAGCCATTGCGCCATACTTACATCTAGTTGACGAGGGAATCCTTCCATAATTTTGGAAAGTTCATCAGCCGCTTCCTGAGCCGATTGGAATCGTTTAGCTGGCTTTTTCTCAAGCATTTTACAAACAAAACGACGCAGAGCGTAAGGAACCTGTTTTGGAAATAAGTTTTTGTGAATTTTCACATTTAAAATATATTGGGTCGTTAGCTCCATGGTTTCACCGCGAAACGGGTGCTTCCCAGTGAGCATTTCAAAAGCAATAATCCCAAGACTAAATAGATCGGAATGTAATGTTACTTTTTTTCCAGTAATTTGTTCTGGACTCATATAAGCAGCTGTCCCGAGAACGCTTCCTGGGAGAGTCATATCTTGGGTAGCCCCTGCGTTACGGGCAATGCCAAAATCTAAAAGCTTAATTCGCCCGATTTTATTAATCATCATATTACTAGGTTTTAAATCTCGATGGATAATTTTTCTTTGATGGGCGTATGATAAAACTTGTAAAATCTCATGTAAAAAATAAAGCGTGGCAAATAACGGAGGAATAGGGGAGACATCTAAAACTTCACGTAGTGTTTTTCCATGAACAAATTCCATGGCTAAAGATAAACGACCTGTACGTTCTTGCCAAAGGGAATAGGCATGGACAATATTTGGATGTTTAAGATGAGCTAAAAGAGAGGCTTCCCTTTGAAAACGCAAATTGAGTTCTTCATAAGCGGTTAGATTAGGAATCATTTGTTTTACAACGACCATTCGATCTAAAGAAGGATCGTGACAAAGCCAAATATCCCCCATGGCTCCTTGCCCAATTTTTTGGGTTGGATTATAACCACCAATCTTTTCAGGTTTTACTTTTCTTTTGCTTTTTGCAGATGATGTTTGAGTTGCCATAAGGCAAATATAATAACTCTTCTAAAAATTAATCATTAATATAAATGCGATGGTGTTTTGTTTTAGGGTCAAGATTTGGATAATCCAAAATATAGTGCAACCCTCTAGATTCCTTTCGGCAAAGGGCGCTCTTTAAAATGAGTTTAGAATTTTGAACTGCATTTCTAAAAGAAATAAAGTCAATGTTCTTTGGCCCTTTTGATGAGAGAGTCTTTTTGATTTCTTTTTCAAACTCGTAGATTATGTTTAACCCTTGATTTAATCCTTCTATGGTTCGAATAATTCCACAATAGTTCCACATTGTTTTTTGGAGAACTAAGCGACGCTGTTTCCAAATATTGCCGCCTATAAGTGAAATTTTTTCCAAACTTATTTTTGGAGGTTTTATTTCCATACTTAATAGATTGCTTTTTAAAATATTATCAACGGCACGAAGAGCAAAAATAACGCTTTCTAGAAGAGAATTAGAGGCGAGTCTATTAGCTCCATGTACTCCAGTAGCAGCGACTTCACCGCAGGCGTATAATCCTATAATTTCAGTGCGAGACCAGGCGTCTACAAGAATCCCTCCACACATATAGTGAGCGGCAGGAACAACAGGAATCCAATTTTTAGTCATATCAATTCCAACTTCTAAACACTTGGCATAGATGTTTGGAAATTGGGTCTTAATGTCTTTAGGTGATCTGGCGGTCACATCTAAGAACATATTGGGTTCGCCCGTTTTAGCCATTTCATGATGAATGGCTCTCGCTACAATATCTCTAGGGGCAAGAGAGCGTAACGGGTGAACTGAATTCATAAATTCTTCACCGTTTTTATTTTTTAGAATACCACCAAAACCTCGAACAGCCTCTGAAATTAAAAATGTTTTCTTTAATTTAGGTGCATAAAGAGAGGTGGGATGAAATTGCATGAATTCAATATCTTGAAGAGCAGCCCCTGCACGCGATGCAATAGCCATTCCGTCGCCTGTACTATCCGCTGGGTTTGTGGTATGAAGCCAAAGACGTCCAGCTCCTCCAGTTGCAATAATGGTAGCTTTGGCAAATACGGTCTGCATCTTTGCCGTTTTTTGATGAATGACTTTTGCGCCGATGCACCTTTTGGTTTCATTTTCTCCTTCGCAGATTAAATCATAAGCAATAGAGTTTTCTATAAAATGAATATTCGATCTCATGCGCAACTCATTCAGAAGAGCTCTCATCATTTCTTTTCCTGTGAGATCGGCAGCATGAAGAATTCTTTTATGACTGTGCCCCCCTTCTAAATGCAAGTCGAAAGGGATATTATCTTCATTTTTTTCTGCAGGAGTAAATTTCACTCCCCATTTCACTAATTGACGAATCGTGGAAGGACCGTTTTGAGTCAAAATTCGAACAGTTTCTTTTTTACAAAGCCCTGCACCTGCTTCTAATGTATCACTGCTATGTAGTTGGAAAGAATCTGTTTTTGAAATAACTGTGGCAATACCACCTTGAGCATAGTTAGAAGAACCGTCTGGTTTAGACCCTTTAGTTAAGAGAATGACTGAAAGACCTTTTTCGGCAGCATGAAGAGCGGCACTTAAACCAGATACACCTGCGCCAATCACTAAAATATCATACAATTTAGGCCTCGGAGGCTAAGAGTGAAATGCAGCGAAATAAATAGAAAAAAAGGGGGTGTAAAACTAGATTTAATTTACAGAAAGGGTAATTAATTACTACATTGACGGCGTCAATTTTTATGGAGTTTTCTCTATGTTAACGTGGATTAATGAAAAAGCAAAATGGATTATCGTTATCTTTGCCGTAGGCATTGTTTTAGGTCTTTTAGCTATGGATCGTATTCCAGACCAGGCCATCCAGTATCCGATTGGAAAAGTGGATGGTGAAAAGATATCATACGAAAATTTTGATTCTCGCTTAAAAATGATTATTGCAAATCGTTATGAAGGGGTTCATCTAGAAGAAGAACAGTATTCTAAGTTAAGGCAAGATTTATTCCAATCTTTTGTTCGTCAGCATTTACTTACAAAAGTAATGAATGATGTTGATTTGAATGCTTCTGTTGCCGAAATGAAAGCGGAAATCAGTCGTAATCCAGATCTTATTCGTAGTATGGTTGGGCAAGAAGCACAACAACGCATTTATGCAATTCAATCCACTGCAACTAGTGCAGAAGATGCGAATCAACGTATGCAAGCTTATATTGCCACCTTACCTCAGTTTCTTTTAGATTCCACTTTTGATAAAGCTTCTTTTGATCAGTGGTTGAACACTCCTGAAGCATACGAGTGGCAAGCCATGATGAATTATGAGAACGACTTAAAAACCTCATCTATTCCTCTAAAACAACTACAAATTTTTATTGCTGCTAATTTGCATCCTACATCACTTGAATCACATTACAATGTGGAACGTCGTTTAACTGATTATGATCTTGAAATCGCTGTAGTCGATGGTTCCGATTTTGCAGCACCAGAGTCTTCTGTGGATAGCGTTGTTGTATCTGCTTACTTTAGTGCGTTCGATAGCTTTTATGTTGAAAAAGATTTGATGAAGCTAAAGTATGCTGTATTACCTATTGAAGCTACAGCAGCAGATGAAGCTAAAATCAGAGAATATGCAATGACTTTGTATTTCCAATTAACGGATTCTACAAGTACAACAAACTTCGAAGAACTCGCTCGAATCACTTCTGAAGATCCAGCTAGTGCAGAACAAGGCGGCCTATTAGGTGATTATACTGCTCGTGGTGCATGGGTTAAAGAATTTGAAGACGTAGCCTTTGCTCTAGATTCAGGTGCTATTTCAGAACCAGTACGTACAAAGTATGGTTTTCATATCATTCAATCCCATGGTAAAAAAGTCGATTCTACAGGAGCTGAATTAGTTAAGGTTTCTCATATTCTCTTGGCTGTTACTGCTTCTTCAGAAACAATTGATAGTCTTGAACGTATTATGGAAGATGTTAAAGTAGCCTTTGAAAGTTCTGAAAATTTTGATGCTGCAGCAAAGACAAAAAACCTTCCAGTTCTCACCTCAGAATGGTTAAGTAAAGGGGATCAAATTCCTAGTCTTGGTTACCTTCCTGGTCTTACGGCATATTCATTTGCAAATAAAGAACGCCCAGAAGCATCTTCTGGCCCAATTTCCAGTGTTTTGAAAAACAAGAACTTTGTAGTAATTGCTTCTAAAACAGATAGTTTAGTGGCAGGAACAAGAAGCTTAAATGCTTTCTATAATGACATTAAATCAAAACTTCTTCAGAAAAAATCGGCGGAAAATGCTGCTGCTTACTTAAATTCTGTCGCTGAAAAAATTAAAGAACAATCTGTGGCTAAGGTCGATAGCACTGCTAAAGATTCGCTAGCTCAAGATTCTGCAAGTGCTACAATGCCTGTTATTGAAAAAGTAAAAATGGAAAAAGCGGTGGCTTCTGTGGATGGCTTTGTTCCTGGTGTTGGTTATAGTCATCCAATGCTTTCCTCTATCTTGAAAAATCAAAAGGTAGGGGAATGGGGACCTGTGATCACAACAGATCGTGGTGCTATCATGCTAAAGATTAATTCTATAAAGCAACCTTCAGAAGATGCTGTTGAAGCTGCAATTAAAGAAGAATTGGAAAATGCATTCCGATTTGATGCAAGTGTTGCCTTTAATAATTTTGTGACTTCATTAGAAGTTGGTGCAAAAGTAGACGATAATTTAGACCTTTACTATAAAGACTAATTTTTATATTATTGTCGCACCATTTGGCGTGTTCGTCTAGTGGTCTAGGACGCTGGCCTCTCACGCCGGTAACATGGGTTCGAGTCCCATACACGCTATTATTATTAACCTCGCTACAAAGAAGTAGTGAGGTTTTTTTATAGGCTTTTAGGCATATTTATTTGATGGAATTTTTTAACCAGGAAATAGCGTCTTGAATATTTGCCACTTTAGTAATTTTAAGTTCACTTGAAATTTTTGGAATTTTTCCAGAAGCGGGGATTAAAATTTCTCTAAAGCCTAAGCGCATGGCTTCCTTAATTCGCCATTCTAAAAGATTAACAGATCGAACTTCTCCTGAAAGGCCAAGCTCTCCAATAACAAGACTCTGCTTTGGCATAGGAATCGTCAAAACATTGCTTGCAATGGCAAGTGCTAGGGCTAAATCAGTCCCTGCATCATTTACTTTGAGACCTCCTGCGATGGAGGCAAAAACGTCTGAGGAACCGATACGGATTGAAGCAAATTTTTCTAATAGAGCTAGGATAATCGTCAATCGTTTGGGATCAATGCCTGCGGCTACGCGTTGTGGCACTGCATAGTTTGTTTGCGAGACAAGGGCTTGCGTTTCAAAAAGAAGAGCTCTAGTGCCCTCTAAAGTGCAACTGATGACACTTCCTGGTAATGGTTCTTCGCTGTTTTGTAAAAATACTTTGCTTGGATTTTCTACTGCTTCAAGTCCTTTTGAAGTCATCTCAAAAACACCTATTTCATCAGTAGCTCCAAATCTATTTTTTATCGTTCTAAGTATGCGATATTGGTGATTTCGATCTCCTTCAAAATACGCTACAGTATCAACCATATGTTCTAAAATTCGTGGCCCAGCGATTTGACCATCTTTTGTTACATGCCCCACAAGAATAGTGATGCAGCCTGTATTTTTTGCAAATATCATTAATTCAAGAGTACATTCTCTCAATTGAGTAACGCTTCCTGGTGTGCCAGCGAGTTCTGTTTTGTATATCGTTTGAATAGAATCAATCACAAGAATTTCGGGCTGAATGCGTTTTGCTTCTGTAAGCACTTTTTCAAGGTTTGTTTCGCACATTAAAAGCATGTCGCTTCCTGAGAGCATTAATCGTTCGCTTCTAATTTTTACTTGAACAGCGCTTTCTTCACCACTAACATAGAGTGTTTTTACGTTTGCAGCAGACATAGTCGCTAGAGTTTGTAAAACAAGCGTAGATTTACCAATACCAGGATCTCCACCGATTAAAATTAAAGACCCTGGAGCAAGGCCTCCACCAAGAGTGCGATCAAATTCTGAATTTCCTGTGCTTAATCTTTGATTTTCTTGGCATTGAATACTATTAAGTGGTTGAGATGTTCCTTCTAAATTGGGCGCACCAAGGCCTCTTTTATTGCTTTTATTTTCAATGATTCTTTCTTCTAAAGAACTCCAAGCACCGCAAACATTACATTTGCCTGACCACTTTGAAAAAGCTTCTCCACATTCTTTACAGACGTATTCATAATTGGATTTATTCTTTGCCATATCTATAAATTAGAAAAAGATAATGTTAAAAATTGGCACAAAAAAACAGCCTTCTATCGAAAGGCTGTTTTTAAGGGTTTAATTTTAGTCAGCACTTTTTTTTCTTTTCTTTCTCTTCTTAGGCATGGCATCATCGCTTACAGAAGTATTGCTAACAGAAGGATCGCGTTTGATTACAATTTCTGCAGCTTTTTCTCCATGTCTTGTGAAACCATACTGACGTGGTTCAAAACCGCTAGGAAATTTGGTTCTTGCATCATAGATCACTTTCTTTGCTGTAAATTTTTCGATTTTAGCACCAGTTAGGTCTGCTCCAGAGAAATCTACGTTTTCCATTTTTGTATCAGCGTTAAAGCGTGCACCCTTAAGATCTGCATTAAGGAAGCTTACGTCACGTAAGGTAGCTCCAGAAAAATTTGCACCAGCTAGCTGAGATAAATTAAAGTCAGTTTTTTCAATAGTGGAGTTTGAAAAGTTGGCTTTGGTAAGATCGGCTAAGTCAAAAATGTTTTTGTAGATATAAGCACCATCAAAAACAGCTTTTAAGAGTTCTGCTTTTTTGAAAACGATTTTATTTACTTCAGTGTCAAAGAAGGAAGCTCCAATTAATTTTGACCCTTCAAAAGAACTTTTTGATACTTTTCCCTTATCAAAGACAACGCCAGAAAGATCTTGACCATTGAAGTTCATATTTACTAAGGTTGCTTGAGCAAATTGAGCCTTTTGAAGTTGAGTTTTTGATAAATCAACATCATCAAATTCTGTGAGAGATAGATCAGCACCTTTCAAATTAACGTTGATAAATTCAGCATTCTTAAAGATTGCACGAGACAAACCAGCTTTGGAGAAGTTGACGTTTTTTAGATCAACTCCTTTAAAAGAAGCGTTAATTAAGTTACATCCTGAAAAGTCGGTTTTTTCAACAACGGCTTTAGATAAATTAGCGCTACCCATTAAAGAACGAGAAAAAATGGCGTTTGTTAGATTGGATTTGCTAAAGTCAGCTTGAGTTAAATCCATATCCATTAAAGAAGCACTCGTTAAATTGGATTTGCTAAAATCAGCTTTATCAGAAACCTTCATCGCATCTAAACGAGCATTCTGAAGATTTGTTTTTGGAAATTTACTACCTAACAAAGTGGCTCGATAGAGATTAGCACCTTGCATATTCGCCCCTTTAAAATCGGAATCACGAATATCAGCACCACTTAAAGTAACGCCAGTAAGATTAGCATCAGAAAAATCGGCTTCAGAAATAACGGCGTTCTGGAAATTAACACCTTCTAAATTTGCTCCAGAGAAAGAGGGCTTATCCCCTGTGGAACGTTGGAAGTCAGTTACATTTTTTACAGCGCGAGCATTATCGAAACGGAAATTATCGATACGTTTATCGCGGAAAGATATCTTGATATCTTTGTTACGCCAATCAGTTTCTTGAGCGTAAGAACTAAAAGCCATGATTGGAATCAATAAAAAACTGAGCTTAAAAATGTGTTTAACATTCATGTTCATGTCATAATCCCTTTTGGATAAGAAAAATCAAAAAAATGGATAGCCCTAAAATAATTAAAAAAAAGTAAAAACTACCAAAGAAAATCAAAAACATTATAAATAAAAGCTAATTTTAGTCACATTATGTCAAAAACAAAGTTTCAGGAATATGATGTTGTTATTTGTGGGGCTGGTCCTGCTGGTTTGAAAATGGCTTGTGAATTGCAAAAACGAGCTGCAGAGGCCTATAAAATCCTTATTTTGGATAAAAAACCGCCTTGGCAAGAGCCTATTTTCTGTGCAGAGGCTGTTTCTGCGGATCGATTATCTGCACTGTGGCCTATCCAAGAGTATTGGATTAGACAACGTCTTTCTGGTATATATTTTACTTCCCCAAGTCGAGATCGAGCCGAATTTTACAGTAAAGATTGCGGCTTAATTTTGAATAGAGCTCTTTTTCATAAAGAGATGGCTGATACAGCTTCTTCTATGGGTGTAGAAACCAATTTTAACTCCTTATGCTTAAACGTAGAGTCGTCTTCCGATGGTCGTTGGATCTTAAAAATCAAGTGTTTAGATGAAGTTTTTGAACTAAAAACTAAAATTATTGTGGATGCCACTGGTCCAGGAGCGAAAATATCTAAAGGGGTTCCTGAATTAGCGGGAATGGAAGCTGGTGATGCTGACCTTGAATCAGCTATTTTTGCTGTGGTGGAAGGGGTAGAACATAGTCCTGAGCATATTGAATTATTTTTTGGATCTAAGTTCCCTGGGGGATATGGCTGGTTATTTCCTCGTGATGGAAAGGAAGTGAATTTAGGCTTTGTTTTAGGCCGTCATCAAGGGAAAAAAGATTCTTCTAGAAAACAGTTAATGGACTTTATTGAAGAGTATTTTCCTGCGGCAAAAGTAAAAGCGATTTATGGAGGAATGATTGCGTGTGGACAATCCAAAAAACCAATTGCAAAAAATGGTTTTTTCAAAATTGGAGATGCCGCCAGTTGTGTGAATCCGATTAGCCGTTCTGGAATTGTAGAAGCCATTTTAAATGCAGATATAATGGCTCCAATTGTCTTAGAATGGTTGTCTTCAAATTCTCCAGAGAAGTGTCGTGAGATTGAACGCAGAGCATTAGATGCTTGGATGAAATCATTAGGTGAATCTCATCTACAGTTAGCTAATGGAAAAGGTATTTTTTCTCAAATTTCAGATAAACAATTTAATAGAGCAACTAAACGTCTAAGCAGGCTCAGTAGAGAAAAAACTACTTTGTTAAGAATATTTATTGCGGTATTGTTTTCTACGCCAAGTCTTATATGGAAGCTGCGTTCTTTTATTAGGTGATTTATGAGTGATATCATTTCAAGACAGCAAGAAATTCAAACCATATTTCAATCGTTTCAAGACCCAGATGATAAATGGAAGTATCTCATGCGTTTATCAAAAGAACATCCAGGGATGGACGAGTCTTTGAAGGCGGAGAAATTTATAGTTCAAGGTTGTGCTGCTCGTATGTTTTTAGTCCCTGAATATAAAGAGGGCTTTTTATATTTTCACATGGATACCGAAGGGGGAGCTGAAAGTCCCCTGATTAGTCGTGGGCTAGGAGCTCTCGCCTTGAAAATCTATAATGGCGTTTCTCCTCGTGATATTTTAAGTACAGATCCTCAATTTTTTCAAAATATTGGATTGAATGTCGGGCTTTCTCCAACAAGAGCCAATGGATTTGCAAGCTTGTTAAAACAGATTTATTTATATGCTCGAGTGTTCTCTGCCTTATAAATAAAGAGTTGTATTAATAATTACTTTCTCATCCTTTCAATTTGTTTCCTCATAGACGTTTTATTGATGTTTTTGTTATGGACCTTATACGGATTTTTTGCTGTAGCGAGGGATATTTTGTTTTAAAAAAGAGTTTTATAAACTTCTTTAATGGATTCAATCTCTAGAAAAGCGTTCTTTTTTAAGTAAAAACATTTTTTTTACATCATTCATTAAATCAATAAAAACTATATTACGCCATATGATAAGTTTTATGAATTTTATGAATAAGCGTCCTATTGAGGATGGAGAAGAAGGTCAAGAACCTAAGGCACAAGTTCCTACACGTTTTATGAGTTGGCAAGATGCCATTTTCCTTCTCGTCATTGCTGCATTAGTTGTTGGTGGCTATTATTATTTTCAGTTCACTAAGCAAAAAGGGACAAAGCAATTTGCCGAATGCCAGAAACTTTATGAAGCAAATGATCTTTTAGCAAGTGAAGCTTGTTACGAAAAAACATGGGAATTATCTTATGTTACCGATTCCATGGAGTTAGAGCGCCAAAAACATTTGGGTCTTATTGGTGATAAAAGAACAATTCAAATGGATATTTTCCAACAAGTGGAGTCTTCTTTATTAGAAGGAGATACCTCTAAAGCCTTTGAAGAAATGTCTAAAATGACGGAACCATTGCTTCTTTTAGAACAAGAACAGATTCAACTTTGGAAAGAATGGTCTCAAAAAAGAGCTATAAAAGCTGCTATTTCTGCCGCAATACCGACTTCTGTAGTGGATTCCACTCAGAAACCGTAATCTTTCTTTGATTTTCTGAAAGAATTTGGACCTCTATCCAGTGTGTTATTCCTAGGGTATTTTCTCCAAGCCTTTCTGGCCATTCAATTAAAGTAATCCCTTCGCTAGTAACAAATTGATCCCAACCTATTTCTTCTAAATCTTCAACATGGCTTAGTCTATATAAGTCTAGATGATAGAGAGGTGGTGTGTTTGGGTATTCGTGAACAATAGTGTATGTGGGAGAACAAACGGTTCCCTTGAATCCAAGGGCTTTGCAGATGCCTCTTGAAATAACGGTTTTACCAGCACCTAGATTCCCTGATATAGCAACAACAGAACCCTGTTTTAGTGTCTTGGCGAATTGCTCTGCCCATGAAAGAGTTTCTGTTTCGTTTTGAACAATCATAATTTGTCTCTAAATTGTTCGTAAGTGAAGTGACGAACTAATTTAAACTGATTTTCTTTTGTCCATATTCCAATATCGGGGTGACGAACGCCATTAAAGAAAGTGGTCTTTACCATGGTATAGTGGATCATGTCTTCAAAAATGATTTGATCGCCCACTTTTAATGGCTCATCAAATGAGTAGTCTCCAATAACATCTCCAGCAAGACAAGTATTACCAGTTAATTTATACGTAAACTTTTTTTCTTGAGCAAGGCCACTTCCTCTAACCATTGGACGATAAGGCATTTCAAGACAGTCTGGCATATGGGCGCTTACAGAAATATTTAATATAGCGATGTCTAATTCGTTGTAGACAAGATCTCCGACAGTGGCAACAAGTTCTCCTGTTTGCCAACCAACGGCCTCTCCAGGTTCAAGAATAACGTCGATACCAGGGTATCTTTTCTTAAACGAAACAATCAATTGAATTAGTTTTTCAACTTCATAGTCTTTTCTTGTGATGTGGTGACCACCACCAAAATTCACCCATTTCATTTGAGGAATCCATGCACCAAATTTTTTTTCAAAGGCTTCTAACACCGATTCTAAAGCATCGACATTTTGTTCACACAATGCATGAAAATGAAATCCTTCTAACCCTTCTAATAATTCAGGTTTGAATTCTTTTTGAGTAACGCCAAGCCTTGAAAAACGCCCACATGGGTTGTAAAGATCGGTTTCAACGGTTGAAGATTCAGGGTTTACACGGATTCCAGGACTGACTTTTGATTTGATGATTTTATTCTTAAAATGTTGCCATTGAGAAAAGCTGTTAAAAGAAATATGGTCAGCAATAGAAATGATTTGATCCATTTCTTGATCTTCATATAGAGGAGCAAAAACATGAACTTCTTTTTTCATCTCGTTTTTTGCAAGAAGGGCTTCATTTAAACTTGAGGCCGTGGCTCCAGGGAGATATTCGGCAACAATGGGAAAAGTACTCCACATACTAAACCCTTTTAATGCGCAAATTATCTTGGCGCCTGATTTTTTTTGCACATAATCCAGAATTTCAAGATTATGGCGTAATCGAGTTTCTTCTAACACAAAACAAGGGCTTGGAACGAATCTATAATCTATCATAGCGCAAATATAAAACCTAAGTACGAAAAGCTCAATTTTTTGGCTTTTTTTTTGGATCTTTTTTTAAAAAACATTATTCTTTTACTTCCCTTTAGTTAAATTTAGCAGTGATGAAATTCTTTTTTAATTCACACTTATCGAGTTTATTTCTCTTTTTGGGTTTTGTAACCGCTTTTTCAGCGGACACTTCTTCTGTTGCCCCTTCAGTTCTTGCGGATTCCTTAAATAATGCAGGTTCTTTAAGTCTAGCGGATACTTTAAAGAGTGATTTCTCTACAGACAATGCTTTAACCTCTCCTAGTGGTCTTAAAACGATGGATGAAATCATTGAAGCAAAGCTGGATTCTTTAAGCCGACTTGCTGAAACAAAAGCAGCAGCAAATCGTAATTTGGATAGTATTGGTAAAGCTAAATCGGATAGTATGCGAGCTCTTTTAAGCGAAGGCAAATATGTCCAGCGGGTGAAGTACGATAAAAGCAATTTTGACCATTGGAAAGTAGATACTGTTTTCCAAAAACAAATGAAGAGTAATTTGTCTGGCTCTTGGCACACTCCAATTGTACCTCATGGGCATTCTTTCCGTTGTTCTGAACTTCGTTTCTTAGACAACGATACTTTGTATGGTGTTACTCGTACCTATTCTGATTCTAGTCGTTATCAAATGACAGGGGAATATGCTTTCTATGCTCGTTATCGCTTTGATGATGACTCTACTATTGTTAGTAGAGAAGTATTCTCTGATCGTAATGTAGTACGTTGGGATTTCATTTTATTTAAGATTGATGGTGATAAAATGACTTATCATTTGAAAAAACTTGAGTTTAGAGATCTTAATGACAACTGGTTAAATGCTCTTCAAGGCTTTGATCACGTAGAACCAGAGATTTATTATCGAGACAGAAAGAACGTAAAAAAGAGATAGTATGAGCCTTTATCTTAGGCTTTTCTTTCTTTTCCTTTTAGTTGTTTTTTTTTCTGGGCTGACTATGGTTCTTGGTCCAGCTTCTTTTTCTTTTCATGATTTATTTGATTCTGGGGATTTGAATTCTTTTATTTCCATGGTTCTATTGGAGTTGCGTTTACCCAGAGTTTTCGCTGCTGTCTTTGCTGGAGCGGCACTATCCGTTGCAGGCCTTTCACTACAAAGCGTTTTTAGAAATCCATTAGCAGGGCCTTTTGTTTTAGGTATAAGCTCTGGTGCAAGCTTCGGCGTTGCTTTAGTTTTACTTGCAGGTTTCTCGTACGGCTCTTTTGGTCTATTTCCTGCGGCTGCTATTGGGGCTTTTACGGTCACTTTTTTGGTGCTGATGTTCTCGCGTTTTTTTGAAAGTTCTTCTATGGTATTAGTGGTTGGTTTGATGATCAGTTATATTGTAGATGCTTGCATTACCTTGTTAATGCATTTTAGTGAAGCGGAATCTCTTCGTAGTTATGTGGCTTGGGGTATGGGCTCTTTTTCAAGATTAACTCTTTCTAGTGTGCCGTCTTTTTTTATTGCTTTTGTTTTAGGTTTATCTTTAATTCTTTTTTCTATGCGATATTTAAATGCCGTTCGTTTAGGAGATGGTTTTGTTAAAGGGCTTGGTTTATCCGTTCGTTTGTATCAAACCCTAGTTCTTATAGGGGCTTCCATTTTAACTGCCGCTACGACCGTTTTCTGTGGCCCAATTGCCTTTTTAGGGCTTGCTGTTCCTCATATCGCTTTTGCTCTTTTTAAAACAAGTAATCATCGCGTTTTAATACCAGCATCCATTTTAATTGGAGCGAACCTTTCTTTATGCGTTGGGTTACTTCCTCAAATTCCATTAAATGCGTTGATGAGTATATTTGGTGTGCCTGTTGTATTTTGGGTTTTGCTTTCCTCTCGTTATAAAAAAAAGGAAAGCTTTTATGGATAAACAAATTTTATTAAAAGCAATTAACGTTATTGTTGGATATCAGAAACCCTTAACTTCAGAAATTAATTTCAATTGTTATTCTGGTGAATTGATTTGTGTTCTTGGACCTAATGGCACAGGGAAAAGTACGTTATTTAAATCGATTGCTGGATTAGTTTCTCCTCTTTTTGGCTCCATTGAACTTTTAGGAAAATCAATTAAGGAATATTCCCTAAAAGAACGAGCTCAAAATTTAACGACTGTTTTTATGGCTCATTTACTAATTCCAGAAATGACTGTAAGAGAATACGTTTCTTTAGGACGTACACCTTATGCAGGATTTTTAGATGCAAGAAGTGAAGTTGACATACTAGCCATTCAAAAGGCTCTTGAAGACACGCGCTTAACTGATTTTGCAGAAAGGCCTATGTATGCTTTAAGTGATGGAGAACGCTCCCGAGTTTTTATTGCGAGAGCGCTTGCTCAAGAAGTTAAAGTCTTGTTATTAGATGAGCCGACCGCTTTTTTAGATGTTCCCAATACTCTTTTTTTATTTGATTTGCTAAAAAAAATTGTTCGAACTAAAAACAACACCTTATTTCTTAGTACACATAATGTGGATTATGCAAAACGTTTTGCAGATCGCATATTGGCTTTTGATGGAAAAGGTCATGTTTCTTTAATGGATGTAAATACTGCTTTTGAAAGTGATTTTTTGCATTGGATTCACGGCTAATGTTTATGAAAATAACAAGGAAAATATTTTTTCTATTCTTATGTCTTCTTTATTGTGGATGTTCTAATACATCGCTTGTTCCAAAAGAATCAAAAAAACATTTTCTATGGAAAGTATCGGATAGCGATTCTTATGTATGGATTTTAGGCAGTATTCATATGGCGGATTCTTCTTTTTATCCTCTTGATCCAGTCATTACGAATGCCTTTAAAGAATCAGAATCCCTTGTTCTTGAAATAGATCTTTCTGATGATAGCATTAAAAATGAGTCGGTTTCTCTTTCGATGGATTTAGGAGTGTTACCAACAGGTCAATTATTACAAGATATTCTACCAGATACAACGTTCTCTCAATTGGATTCTTTGGTACGCTCTTGGGGATTATCCATAGACTTGTTTAATAATTTTAAGCCTTGGATGGTTGCCATGCAAATCAGTGCAATCGCTATAGAACGTACAGGCTTTTCATCGGAGTGGGGAATAGAATCTTTCTTGATGGATCAAGCTGTTTTATTAGGTAAAGGAATTATTAGTTTAGAATCTCCTGCAACACAAATTAATGCAATAGCGAATTCTGATTCTTTGGGTGTTTTTTATTTAGAGGAAACCTTAAAAGAAATAACTCAAATCAAGAATTTACTTTTTCAGATTGCAATCGCGTGGCAAGAAGGAAATGCTCCAAAACTTAGGTCTTTATTGAACCCCGAAGACAAAACAAGAAATAAAAATGAGAAAGAAATGGAAGCGATCTTAAATAAAAAAATCTATACCGATCGAAATAAAGGCATGGTTAACCAAATAGAACAATTTTTAAGAAATAATAAAAAGTATTTTATTGCTGTGGGTGTCGCTCATTTGATTGACGACGATAATGTGATTCAGTCGCTTGAAAAAAACGGTTTTAAGGTTGAATCTTATTAAAAAAAGAGATTTTACTTTGAGTCATTCTCTTTTTCAATGTTTCTAAATTGTAATCCAATTCGTGTGGCTCTATTATGAAGAGCTGTTCTTAACATACCAAAAGCGGCCGCTGTTTTTGTTATAGAAGAATCGTTTTCTAAGAACTTTTGACGAATAAATTCTCGTTCTTCTTCTAGTTGATGTTTCTTAAATTCTATATAGTTCAGGCCGTTCCAGAGTTTTTCTTTTCCGTTTGATTTTTTATTGGATGTAATGTGGTCTATGATTATATTATCGACTTGAATCTCTGTAGTTTCTGTAAACGAAATGGCTCGATGAATGGTATTTTCAAGTTCTCTAATATTTCCTGGCCAGTCGTGAAGTTTTAGTTTTGCAAGCGCTTCTTTTGATAAAGAATACGATTTTGAAGGAGGAGCATATTTCTTTATAAAATGATTTGATAAATCCTCAATATCTTCAATGCGTTCTTTTAGGGAAGGGACTTCAATTGGAATCACATTTAATCTGTAAAATAGATCTTCACGAAAACGTCCTTTTTGAACCTCTTCTTTTAAATTTCTATTTGTGGCTGCAATCAGACGAACGGAAACTTTCTTTGTAATATTTGAGCCCACACGACGAATTTCTCCCTCTTGGAGTGCTCGAAGCAATTTCGTTTGCATAGCAAGAGGCATGTCTCCTATTTCATCAAGAAATAGAGCCCCGTTATCGGCTTCTTCAAAAAGGCCTACTCGATCTACGCTCGCACCTGTAAAAGCTCCTCTTGTGTGCCCAAAAAGCTCGCTTTCGAAGAGATTTTCTGGGATAGCGCTGCAATTTACAATGATTAAGTGCGGTTGTACGCTTGCAATGGCTTTGGCGACGAGCTCTTTTCCAACGCCTGATTCTCCTTGAATTAAAACAGTTCCCTTGTGAGGAATGATTTGCTCGATTTTTTTATACAACGCTTGCATGGGTTTGCTATGGCCAACAAGTTTACTGAGGCTTTCCTTAAATTTTTGCTTAAACACATAAACATCTTTGAGCTTTAGAATATGACTCATTAATTGAAGCTTGACGTGTTCAATATCTAAGAAAATTGTGAGCACATTTTGAATGGATGGAGGATAAGACTCAAGAGGGTGAGAACTAAAACCAATCCATAGAGAATCAGAATAAAATTCCTGAAGTTTTTCGATAGAATGAGGTTGAATAAAAGGCGACTCTAAGTTAATGATCAAAATCATTGGAGAAAAGTGAGGGCGTAAAATTACATCTTCTGAAAAAAATACTTCGTAGTCGACGCTAGAAAGAACGTCTAAGATAAATGAAGCGATCGGAGTCTCTTCACTTAGAAGTAATATTTTCGTTTTTGGAGAAGACACCAAAGGCATTTCTGCCCCATTAGCCTAATTCTTTTGAACGTTGAGTCGCTGCTTCGACAGTGCGCATTAAAAGGCCTCTAAAGGCCTTTTCTTCAAGAACTTGAAGCCCTGCAATGGTTGTCCCTCCAGGAGATGAAACCATGGCTGTTAAAGCTTGAGGTTCTTTACTTGATTGCTTTAGTAATTCAAGACTGCCTTCTAGAGTAGCTAAAACAAGTTCTTTTGCCGCAGCGCGGGTTAAACCCATTTTAACTCCACCCATAATTAATCCTTCGATAAATTCAAAAACATAAGCTGGACCACTTCCAGATAAACCTGTCACAGCGTCCATCCAAGATTCTTGAACACGCACGGTATTCCCCACATTTTTGAAAATGGATTCTGCTAAAACAAGAGTTTCTTCCGATACAAAATCAGCAGATAGAGCGATAGCTCCTTTTCCAACAGTTAATGGTAAATTAGGCATGACTCTTAACACTTCGTGAGAACCAAGTTCATTTTTAAGGGTGGTAGAGGGGATCCCTGCCATAATAGAAATGAATACTTTTTTTGACAATTGTTGAAGGTCTTTTTTCCAAGAAGAAACCACCGTCTTAAAAATCTGAGGTTTAACACAAATAAACGCGGTTTCAGCTTGTTTAATTCCTTCTTCAAAAGAAGGAACGCGAAGTGCCCCTAACGATTCATATTCTTTAGCTGTTAAATTGTTAGGTTCAAAAAATAAAATATCTTGTGGAGACTTTTTTGCTTGAAGCAAACCTTTTAGAATTGCTCCACCCATATTACCAACACCGATAAAAAATATTTTTTGAGTCATTATCATTACCTCACATTTAGCCGTTCATAGAAGATAAGAAGTCTTTATTTGTAATGGCATTGAGCATTTTTTCTCGCATGAATTCCATAATTTCGGTAGATGTATGGTCTTGCAAGTAGCGACGCAGAATCCAAACACGACGGAGTTCATCTTCAGATAAGAGAAGTTCTTCTTTTCTTGTACCTGATTTGAATATATCAATGGCAGGCCAAATTCTCTTTTCTGAAATACGACGATCAAGAACGAGTTCCATATTGCCAGTACCCTTAAACTCTTCGAAAATCACTTCATCCATTCGGCTGCCCGTTTCAATAAGAGCTGTTCCAATAATGGTTAGGGAACCGCCATTTTCGATTTTACGAGCGGCACCAAAGAATCTTTTTGGGCGTTGCAGAGCCATGGCGTCGACACCACCAGATAAGATTTTACCAGAATGAGGAATGACTACGTTGTTGGCGCGTGCAAAACGAGTAATAGAGTCTAATAAAATGACAACATCATTACCATGCTCGACTAGTCGCTTTGCTTTTTCAAGAACCATGTCAGCGACTTGAACGTGACGTTCAGGAGGTTCGTCAAATGTAGATGCAAGAACTTCTCCTTTCACATGACGACGCATATCGGTTACTTCTTCTGGACGTTCATCAATCAATAATACAAGAAGCTTCACTTCTGGATGGTTTGCTGCGATGGCATTTGCCACATTTTGAAGTAAAACCGTTTTACCAGTACGTGGAGGAGCAAGTAAAATACCTCTTTGCCCTTTACCAATTGGAGTAAATAAATCCATAATACGGGTACTTAACTCTTCTTTATTCCATTCTAGATTAAACCTTTCAAAAGGATGGATCGGAGTTAAATATTCAAAAGAAACACGACGCTTTGCCTTTTCTGGAGGATCAAAATTAATCGTATCAATTCTCATTAATGCAAAATATTTTTCATTATCTCGAGGCTGTCTTACTTGGCCAGTAATAGAATCACCCGTTTTGAGTTCAAAACGTTTGATTTGATTTGGACTTATATAAATATCATCAGGACCAGCTAAATAGTTATGATCAGGGCTTCTTAGAAAACCGTAGCCTTCGTTTAAAATTTCAAGAACACCTTCTGTATAGATAGGGACATCTTCGCCTGCGGTGGCGCCAAGAATTCTATAAATTAAAGCTTGTTTGCGTAAGCGTTTTACATCTGGAATTTCGAATTCAAGAGCTTGACGTTGAAGCTCAAACATCGGCATATTGCGAAGCTGTTTCCACTTTTGTACTGCAATCGCCACTTTTTCTGGATCAGCAGGTGGAGCTTGAATGACTTCGTCAGAACCTTCTTCTTGAGGCATATAACGGTTATTGCGACGATTTTTAAACTTATTGAATTTATTGAACTTATTGTGTCTTTGATTTTGATTAGGGTAGCGTTGAAAGTGATCATTGGATGGCGTATTCGCCTGATTCTCTACATTTTCAGGCGCTTGAGATCCTTCTTGTCCAGAAGTTTTTTCATTATCTGATACTGGAGTGTTGTTGTTTTCTGAGGAGCTGACAGGGGTATTATTTTCTATAACCTCATTGGATTCCATTTCTGAAGAATCGTCAGAAGAGGTTTCTCTCTTAGAGCGCATTGGTTTTCTACCTCTTGCTTTTTTTGCTGCTTCTTCAGGAAATTCTATTGGTTGGGCGAGATCCCCGAGAGCTTCATAATTAGGAACGGTTGTATCATCTAATGGAATAAGATCAGAAATAAGTTTGGAATCGTCTTTAGTAGAGTTCTTTTTCGGTCTCGGCACGTATGCCTCCTGAAATAACAAAGTATAATGGATAGTGATTTAAAGATAAGTTGAAGAATTTCAGTCAAATAATATTATATAAAAAATAAAGAAATGCTTTTTCGACTGAAACTGAATAATAAGATAGATAAATTCTCTCTTTTTGTCTAAAAAAAGGTGTTTGAAAATCTATATTAGGGGTGTGGAAACTTTAGAACGTGTATTTATAGCTTTAGGTAGCAATATTTCTCCTCGAGGGCCTCGTTTAATGGCTGCTCGTCAAATGCTTCGTGGCATCGCTGCGGGAGGTTGGAAGGAAAGTGCTATTTACGAAACGCCTCCAGTTGGACCTGAGGGGCAGGATAAGTATTTTAATCAAGTCGTGAGCTTTTGGTATTCTAGAGGGAAGGGACGTCTTTTAAATTATTTGAAAGGAGCAGAACTTCTTTTAGGGAGAAAGCCTAGAGGGCATTGGAATTCAAGAGAAATTGATTTAGACCTATTGTATTACGGAGAAATCGTTTCTTCAGGTCGTCCAACAGTACCTCACCCAGAAGTTCAAAAACGCCAATTTGTGTTGATTCCGCTTTGTGACATTGCTCCAGAATGGAAGGATCCATTAACGGGTTGTTCTCTTCAAGAGATGCTTTTTGAATTACGTCGTCGAGAGGGTGATCTTGGTTTTAAGGTTGTGGATTCGGAGGATTTTTAAATGAGATTAAATCCAGACATTCATTTTTTGGCGATTGAAGGTGTAATTGGTGTAGGTAAAACTTCACTTGCGAAAGTGCTTGCAGAGCGTTTGAATGCAACTCTCTTAGAAGAAATGTTTGAAGAAAATCCTTTTCTTGAAAAGTTTTATCAACAACCTGAAGAATACGCTTTTCAAACTCAGTTATTCTTTCTTTTATCAAGACATCGTCAATTACTAGATTCATTTATTCAAAATGACTTGTTTCGTCATTTGATTATTAGTGATTATTCTTTTGATAAAGATCGAATTTTTGCTCTTCAAAATCTTTCGGAAGATGAAATGTATATGTATGATGCGGTTTTAAAATCATTAGATAATAATGTGCCTCGTCCAGATTACATCATTTATCTTCAAGCTAGTGTTGAAACATTGATTACTAGAATTAAGGGTCGTAATCGCCCTATGGAAAAAGGGATAGACGGTCATTATTTGCGTGACCTACAAGAACGTTACGATCATCATTTTTGGCATTACAATGATTGTCCTGTATTAATCATTAATACAGATAAGGTAGATTTTGTGAATAATGAAAATCACTTAAAACAAATATTAAATGTCATTCAAACTTGGCCATCACAAACAACTTATTTTATTCCTGAAGGTTGATCCCCATGAAAGTCATAAAAACAATCGCGTCTCTTAGACGCACTTTATCTACATATAACAAAGCTGGCAAAAAAATAGGCTTAGTTCCTACAATGGGAGCACTACATGAAGGCCATATGAGTCTTGTAGATAAAAGCGTAGAAGAAATGGATGTGACTATTGTTAGTGTTTTTGTTAATCCAATACAATTTGGGAAAAATGAAGATTTAGATAAATACCCAAGGCGATTAGAAGCAGATGCCTCTTTAGCATCTGAGCATGGGGCTGATTTTATCTTTGCTCCTTCTGTTGCTGAAATGTATCCATCTGGTAATTCTTCTACTTTAATTAGAAATGAGGAGTTAGAAGGCCTTTATTGTGGCGCTTATCGTCCAGGGCATTTCAGAGGTGTTTTAACAGTGGTAGCTAAACTCTTTATGATTACCCAGGCAGATAAGGCTTATTTTGGTTTAAAAGATTACCAACAAGTCTTTTTGATAGAAAAGATGGTTGAAGATCTTAATATTAAAACAAAAATAGTCCGTATTCCAATAGTAAGAGGCCCCTCAGGCTTGGCTCTTTCCAGCCGTAATGAATATCTTACAGATGAAGAAAAAACGAATGCGGTCGCTTTATTTGAAGGTTTAACAGCAGCCAAAAAAGCATATAGTGAAGGAGAACGTAGTGTTGCTAAACTTCGAGATTCTGTGATTCGCTATATATTAATGAAAAGGGGCGTTGTACAATTTGTAGAAGTGGTGAATGCTGAAACTTTACAAAAATGTGCTGGTCTCTTAAATAAAGAAAGAGTAGTGATATTAGTTGCGGTCTTCTTTGGTAAGACTCGCTTGATTGATAATATGGAATTGACTGATTAAAATTTCTTAAAATTAATATCAAAAAAAGCACTGTTTTGAAACAGTGCTTTTTTTATAATGAATTCGTCGATATTGATTCATTAGAGTATGATTCAATATCGACTAAGGTTCATTTTATTTACGTCTCTTTTTCTTTTTAGTCTTAGGAGCTTGCTTTGTGTCTGCAGCTGGTGCAGGCTCATCTTTTTTTACTTCTTCGGCTTTACGAACATCTTTCATCTTAAAGCTGACGTTGATTTCAGCTGTTTCTACTTTTGAGTAGAGACCGCCTTTATCTTTAATCTTGAAGGTAAATTCGTCGAGTCCATAGAAGCCTTTATTAGGTGTGTAAGAGAAGGATCCATCGCGATTATTGATGGTTACAGAACCATTTTGAGGTTTGCTTACAAGCACTGCCTCAATAGGCTTTTCACCATCTGGATCTGTGGCTCCAGCCATTAAACCGTTTGTGGCATTTACTTTTAATACTTCACCTTCTTTAGTCTGGTAGGCTTGCGAAACAGCAACTGGGGCATCATTTACTGCAACTACAGTAAATTTAGCTTTTGTTGTAGCTGAAGCACCTTCTGGATCTGTGACAGTAAAGGTGATAGTTTCAGGAGATCCGTTCCAATGTTCATAAGGTTGAGATACCTTAAGTTCATTTCTAACGCGATCATGATCGACTCTTAAGAATTTGTTTCCTGTGAATGTCCATTTTAATTCATCAAAACGATGATCTTTATCGCGTGCAAATTGGTCTAATTTGATTATTGCAATAACGCCATTGTTTTCATCTTCTTTGATTGTATAGTCAGGAATATCTCTCATGACTGGAACAGAATTCACGTGTTTGACAACAAATTTTGCCACCGATTTATCGGAAGCACCAGCAGGGTCTTTGGCTGTAAACACAAGCGTTTCTTCTCCAAACCAATCTAAACGTTTAGGTTTAATTAAGGCTTCACGTCCACTTGTTATCATCACATCTAGATGTCTGTTTCCTGTCACAGTCCATTTGATTTCATGGTTTTTATTATCTGGATCTTTAACATAGTTATCAAGTTTAATAGGCTTAAATCCTTTGCCTTCAAGAGTTTCTTGTCCTTCAATAGCTGTAACTACTGGAGGGTCATTTACTGGTTTAACAGTAAATTTGGCTGTTATAGAAGCTTTTTCGCCACTAGGATCAAAAACATTGATTGTAACAGATTCTGAGCCATTCCAGAAAGAATCTGGAGTACGAATTGTTAGAACACCTTTTTGATCAATGTTGAAATCTAACTCGTGCTTAACCGTAGATGGTTTGCCGCTTGTTAAACGACCTTTCTTGTCTTTTGAGGGAGGTAAACCATTATCAATCGTCCAATAGAGATCTTCTAATTTATTATCAGGATCAGATACTAACTTGCTAAAATCAATTTGTGGAAATGATTTTTTCTCATCAATCGTGATCGGTTGAATGTTTTTCAGTTGTGGAGGATCATTGACTGGGGTTACTTCAAATGTTACTGATTCAGAAGCTGAAGCACCTAATTTATCTTTCACAGTAAATATGAGCGTTTCTTTGCCAAACCAATTTGGATTTGGAGCCATCACCATGGCTTTTGAACCTCTAATTTCGACTTTCAAATCTTTATTTCCAGAAACAGACCAAGTTAATTCATTTGGCTTATTGTCTGGATCAGTGACTACACTTCCTAAATCCACAGGAGCAAATTTTTCTTTTTCCTTAATCGTTTGACCTTTAAGTCCTTTAATTACTGGAGAATCATTGACTGGTTCTACTTTAAAGAGAATAGGTTGAACGGCTTTTCCACCTTCTGGATCTTGTACCGTTAGAATTATTTTTTCTTCACCAAACCAGTATTTATCTGGTGTTGTGACGATGAGTTGATTTTTTGCATTTATAGATGCTTTTAATTGTCTTGTATTTTGTACAGAGAAATTAAGTGATGAAGTAGGGTGGTCATCATCGCTTACAAATGCATTTAGATCAACAGCCTTAAAGGATTCTTTTTCTTGAATTTCTTGTGTTGGAATTGGCTTTAAGACAGGAAGATCGTTGACGGATTCAACAACGAGTTGAATTGTTTTAGAGTCTTTAGCACCTTCAGGGTCTCTTACAGTAAAGGTCACTTTACGTTCACCATGGAAGAACTTAGAAGCGATCTTGATATTTGCCACTCTCTTGTCATCAATTTCAACAGTTACATCATCTGCCACTGGAGCCACTTCTGCTTCTTCTTGTTTTTTTCCTTTTTTACCTTTACGGGCTTTTTTAGGCGCAGGAGCAGGTGTATTTGGATTTTCTACTTTAACATCCCAAACCAACTTATCCTTTTTGTGGTCTAGGTCTTCTACGAAGTTATCTAAAGGAATGCTCTTGAAAGAACCTTTTTCCTTGATTTTCTGATCAGGAATATCCTTGATTACAGGTGCATCATTGACTGAGGTGATTTCAAAAGGAACGATTATTGAAGAAGCGCCACCAGCTTTATCTTTGACAATTAAAACTAGAGATTCTTGTTCTCCATTGTAATGTGGATAAGGAGCAGTTACAGTTAAAACACGAGAAGAAGAAATTTCTGTTTTCAAGTTTTTCTGGCCACTCACTGTCCAAGTCAATTCTGATGGTTTGTCATCAGGATCTTTAACGTAATCATCTAATTTGATTGGCTTAAAGGTTTGTTTTTCTTTAATTTTTTGGCCAGGAATAGCTGAAATGGTTGGAGGATCATTGACTTCTGTAGCCTCGAAAATCATTTTATGAGAATCTTTACCGCCTTCAGGGTCTGTGACTGTAAAGGTCAGCTCTTCTTTCCCAAACCATTGATTATGAGGAACAGAAATGATCACTGTATTGTCTTTCTTGATTTCAACTTTAAGATTTTTGTTACCAGTGATGGTCCATTTTAGATCTGTGACTTTATGATCAGGATCTGAGGCTAAAGTAGACAAATCAATCGTATTGAAACGGCCACCTTCGCGAATGGTTTCACCTTTTGAAGCTTTATCAGATATTTTTGGAATATCATTGATGGACATAACAGTTGCTTTCATTGTAGATGAAGCAACGCCACCTTCAGGGTCTGTAGCAGTAAATGTAATGTTTGCTGCGCCATTCCAATAGGTGTCAGGAATAACAATTGTTGCGATTTGTTTATTATCAATATTCACTTTCAAAGGAGATTCTGCTACTGGAGCAGCCTCTGCCTTTTTACCTCTTTTCTTTGAAGGAGCAGCTTTAGCACTAACTGGAACCGCTTTCCAACTCCAAGTCAAGGCTTCTTTCTTATGATCAGGGTCTTTAATAAAATCATTCAACTTAATAGGAATGAATTGTTTCTTTTCATCAATTTCTTGATCAGGAATTTCTTTAACAAACTCAGGTTTATCATTTACAGATTCAATCGTATAAACGACAGAACGTGTATCAGATGCCCCTTCTGGGTCAGTGACTGTGATTTTCAATGTTTCTGAGCCATGCCAGAATTCATTAGGTGCAGTTACTGTAAGTTTTCTTGATTGATCTAAAGAGGCTTTAAGGTCTTTATTTCCTTCAATTTTCCATTTCAATTTAGCATTGTCATGATCTAAATCATTTACATAATCATCAAGAGAAATGACCTTAAAGGCTGCTTTTTCTTTAATTGTTTGAGATGGAATGTCCTTCATTACTGGAGGATCGTTAATGGATTTAACAGAGAAAGTGGCTGTTTGTTTTGCCGTGGCTCCATCTGGATCAGAAACTGCAAATGTGATTTTTTCAGAACCATTCCATAATTTATTAGGAGTCGAAATGGAAACTTCACCATTTTTATTCATGGATATTTTAAGATCCTTAGCTCCAGTGATGTTCCATTTTAATTTAGAATATGGATCATCAGGATCTTCCACTAATTCTGATAGATTAAATGAAGCAAAAGATTCTTTTTCTAAGATGCTTTGATCATTAATCTTTTTCAAAACAGGTGCATCATTAATAGATTTTACAGTAAAGAGAACGGTGGATGTCGCTTTCGCTCCTTCAGGATCTGTAACAGTGAAGACGATTTGTTCTGCACCATTCCAATATTCATTTGGAGTGACTACAGTGGCCACTTTCTTTTCATCTAATTTGACTTGAAGAGCTGTTTGATAGTTTTTAGGAGCACCAGGAGCTGGCTTTACTTCAAAGGTCCAGCTTAAATCATTTTTATTATGATCAGGATCATTAATGAAATCATTCAACGAAATAGGAGCAAATGTTTTTTTCTCATTAATGGTTTGGTTTTGAATGTCCTTCACAAAAATGGGCTGATCATTGATGGATTCAATGGTGAATTGAACAGAACGACTATCAGAAGCACCTTCTGGATCAGTCACAGTAAATTTTATGGTTTCAGATCCATGCCAAAGAGGATTTGGTGCAGTGACTGTTGCTTTTCGATTTGCATCAATAGTCGCTTTCAAATCTTTGTTTCCTGAAACAGTCCACTTTAATAGCTTAAAGTCATGATCCAGATCTTTTACATAATTATCAAGCTCAATTTCCTTAAACTGTTGTTTTTCTTTAATGGTTTGGTCTTTTATGTCTGACATGATAGGAGGATCGTTAATCGATTTGACTGTAAAGACAGCCGTTTGTTTAGCCGAAGCACCTTCTGGATCGGTGACTGTAAAGGTAATCTTCTCCATTCCATTCCATAAATTATTTGGAGTAGTAACGGAAGCAATTCCGTTTTTAATAATGACCTTAAGATCTTTTTCTCCAGAAGTCGTCCATTTTAATTTATCAAATGAGTGGTCTGCATCAGTAACAATTTCTTGTAGATGAATTTCAGCGAAAGATTGTTTTTCATCAATGGTTTGATCATTGATTTTCTTTAAGACTGGAACGTCGTTAATAGATTTAACCGTAAATTTAGCAGAAACAGATGCCTTTCCACCTTCTGGATCTGTGGCGGTAAATGTAATTTGGTCTGCTCCATTCCACATTTTATCAGGAATTTGTATCGTCGCTACATGTTTAGCATCTAGATTTACTTGTAAACCTGGGGTATATCCTTTGGGAGATCCTGGAGCTGCTTTGACATCAAAAGTCCATGTTAATTCATCTAATTTGTGATCAGGGTCTTTAATCATTTCCCCTAGTTTAATTGGAGCAAATTCTTTCTTTTCATCAATTTCCTGATCGTCCACTTTTTTGGTGAATTCAGGAAGATCGTTGATGGATTCAATGGTAAATGTAACGGTTCTTTCGTCAGATGCATTTGCTGGGTCAGTGACCTTGATGTTTAATGTTTCTGAGCCATTCCAATAAATAGTAGGTGGAGTAATAGTCATTTTGCGATTAGCATCGATGACTACCTTTAATTCTTTATTTCCAGAAACAGTCCATTTTAGGTTATTTTTTTCGTGGTCAATATCAGTTACAAAATTATCCAATTCAATAGGCTTGAATGATTGTTTTTCTTTAATAGTCTGTTCAGGAATATCTTTCAAAACTGGAGGGTCATTAATTGATTTTACAGTGAGCTTCATTGTTGTTGTAGCGGAACCACCTTCAGGGTCGGTTGCTTTTACTGTGAGTATTTCAGAACCATTCCAATTGATATTTGGTGTTTTGAAAGATACTTCACGAGTCTTGGCGTTTAAGGAGGCTTTAATTTCTTTAAGACCAGATAATTCAATATTTAGTTTAGAAAGATCATGGTCTGCATCAGATAAAAATTCATCTAAAACAACAGAACTAAGTTCGCTTTTTTCTTCTACTGTTTGATCTGCGATTTTCTTAAATACAGGAATATCATTAATGGATTTAACAGTAAAAGTAACGTCTTGTTTTACTGTAGCACCTTCGGGGTCTGTTACAGTAAAGGTTACAATAGCGGCTCCATTCCAGTAGGTGTCAGGGATTTCAATGTTAGCAACATGCTTTTCATTTACACTGACGTTTAACGTACCAGATTCAGGTTCTTTTCCTTGGTGTTTTACACTAACATCAATAGAGAGGTCAGAATTTTTATGGTCAGGATCTTTGATGAATTCATCAATGTTTATAGGAGTAAATTTTTTCTTTTCATCAATAAATTGATTTGGAATTGTCTTTACAAAAACGGGGGCGTCATTAATTGAATTTACAGTAAAGGTTGCTTGAGATTCAGCAGAAGCTCCTGCAGGGTCGGTTACTTTGAATGTAATGGTTTCTGAGCCATTCCATAGATTATTGGGAATCAAAATATTGGCTTCTTTTCCTGCAATTTGAACTTTAAGACTTTTGTTGCCAGTCACACTCCATTTTAATTCTTCAAACGAATGATCAACATCTTTCACTAATTTATCAAGAACTATTGGCTTAAACTGTTGCTTTTCATCAATCGTTTGATCAGTGATGCTGGAGATAAATTCTGGAGCGTCATTGACTGATTTCACTGTAAAGGATGTTTTAAAACTAGCAGAAGCGCCCTTTGAATCTGTGGCTGTGAAAGTAAAGGTTTCTGTAGGTCCGTTCCAATTTTCATTGGGGGTAGAAATGGTAGCGATATTGGATTTATCAATAGAAGCCTTTAATTGATTGCCTCCGCTTACAGCCCATTTGATGGTGTTGATGTCATCATCTATATCGCTTACTAATTCAGAAAGATTAATTTGTTCGAATTGATTTTTTTCGTTAATGGTTTGATCTGGAGCTTTTTGAACAATAGGAGGATCATTGATTGAACGAACAGTAAAGGATGCCGATGTTTTTGCACTTGCATATTCACCATCGGTGGCGATGAAAGTGATTTTGGCGGCACCGTACCAATTGGTATCTGGAATGACGATATTGGCCATTCTGTTTTTATCTATAGTAACTGAGATGTCTCCAATCCCTTGTTCTTTGCCTATTGGTTGGACGTCGGTTTCCCAAATAATTTGTTCTTTAGGATGATCTTTATCTGTAACAAAATCATCTAATTTTATAACTGTAAAACTTTTCCCTTCATCAATAGTTTGATCAGGAATAGTTTTTAGTTCAGGGGGGTTGTTTACTGATTCTACAGTAAATGTTACCGTTTCAGAACCAGAGGCGTTCTTTGTGTCGGTTGCAACAAAAGTGATATCTTCAGAGCCATTCCAGTAAGCGTCAGGCGTTTTGATTGTTGCGATTCGGTCAGAAATGGTGACCTTCAGATCTTTTGCACCAGATACAGTCCATCGTATGGATGCAGGCTTATCTTCTTCATCTGAAACATATTGATCTAGTTTGATGGTTGCAAAAGAGCCGCCTTCTGAAATAGATTCACCTGGAATTCCATTCACAGCAGGTGCATGATTTTCTTGAGCTTTTGCTGCTGGTTGTTGAGCTTCTTGAGCGGTACCTGAAACCGCAAAAAACAACCCAATGGATACTAACAAAGCGGTAATAGACGTTTTCACTGAATTCATTTATATCTCCCATAAGGCCCTAAAAACAACATTAACCCGACCACGAAAAGGTTTTGTTGAGAACCCTACAAAATAAAAAACACCGGCACTAGGTGTGGCCATGATGTGCAAAATATAACGTATTTAAAGAAAACGTGGTGTTTTTTTTCAAAAAAAAGATATTGGTTTTTTTTTGTTTACAAAAATTTATCCATTGAAAAATATAAGTCGTTGAAAAATAAGAAGTTATGGCGAGTAAACTAATTTCACTCCCCAAAAAACTTTTATTTTACTTAAAAAAAACTTAGAAAAAGCTTTCATTTTTCAAAAATGTTCGTATTTTTGTAGGACAGAGGGCTCAATATTATGGAAAAAATAGATGACAATTTAAAACAATTTCTGAAGGAAGTTAGGGGAACTCAAGTTCTTTCGCGCTCTGAAGAAATGCTTCTCTTTCAGTTAATGGCTCAAGGGAATAAAGAAGCTAAGCACAAGCTAGTGGTTGCCAATATCAAATTTGTTACCAAGGTGGCTTTACAGTATAAATCATCTTCTCTTTCTTCTGCAGACCTGATTAATGAAGGAACAATGGGATTAATTCGAGCAATCGAAAGCTATGACCCTTCTAGGGGGCTTAAGTTTATCTCTTATGCGGTTTGGTGGATTAGAGCCTATATTACTAGAGCTATTTATGAACAAGATACTTTAATTCGGTTGCCTTCCAATCAACGTTGGCGATTAAATCAGGCTAGGCGATCTAATGAAAAAGTCGATGATATTGAAGAAAATGTAAAAGTGCTTATGCAGATGGGGTTATCTGGTGTTTCAATAGATTCTCCTATTTCCAACGCTACTACAGTGACTTTTGCAGATGTGATAGCATCTCCTCATAAGTCCACAGATGAAGAGAATGATGCCCTGATTTCGGTTCTTAAAAAGGAACTTTCTGGTCGAGAATATCAAGTGATTATTGATTTTTATGGTTTAAATGAGGTTTCTTCTAAAACATTGGGAGAAATTGCAAAAACTCTTGAACTTTCGAGAGAACGGGTACGTCAGCTTCGAAATCAGGCTCTTCAACGTATTCGAAAAACGATGAATCGTACAGATTCTTCGTGTAGGTCGTATTTATAGCTATAAAAAATGACAAAAACGACTAGATAGACTATCTTTGTGTTCACTGCAATTCTTTACAGACGGGTTTTTTTATGAAATTTGTGTTTCTTTGCGATGCTAATTACCTCAAAGGCGATTTGGTTTCATTTGTGAATAACTTTCCTACCAATCATGAATTGGTCACAATGACTGCCGAAGAATTTCTTCAAGCAAAAGGCTTCTTGGAAGGAACTTTCGCTATTTTGGCTGAACGTTCCACATGGCAGAAAAATTTCAGCCTTTTCCGTTATTTTGGATTACTTCCTGTTCTTGAAGTGCTTCCTCTTGGCGTGG
Organism: Fibrobacteria bacterium AD312; assembly: GCA_001462345.1. Classification (GTDB taxonomy): domain Bacteria; phylum Fibrobacterota; class Fibrobacteria; order Fibrobacterales; family Fibrobacteraceae; genus Fibro-01. The sequence goes on from LIUM01000019.1 coordinate 40,024, forward strand.
TTAGTCGTTCTCGTCGAGTGGAACCTTTGAAAGGTCGTAGCTCAGCTCGAGGTACAGAGGTGTACTTTAATCCTTCATCATCTCCAGAAGAACTCTTTATGGCGATTGATAAATTCATCTCCGCTCCTCCATTTGGTTTTGTCTATTCTAGAGGTTCAGCGAAAGCGTAAGGAATATGCGACGTCGAGTGCTAGAGTCTCTTGCCTCTCAGGGGGCTTTAGTTGCTTTCGTGTCGACTCCTAATGATTCTTTGGAGGCTTCAGAAGCAATTCTTTTAGCGCACTCTTTTAATACGAGTGCGCTTTCTCTTATTATTGACTTTCAGGGAATTTTTAAATCTTACTCTGTAAGATCATGTGAATCTCTTTTTTCAACTCGTTTTCACTTTAATGAAAGCATTGAAGAACAAGATGGTTTTGCATTATTGACTTCTAATGGAGTCTCTATTCCAGAAGATTCTCAATCGATACATTTGTTTTTACAAAATCTTGTTTCTCTTCAAAAACAACATCCATTTATTTTACTTTTTCTCCCAGCAGAACATACTTCTTTTTTTGAAAAACTTTTATCTGCTGTACAGTTGATGGTTGTCTATCCAACGGATGAACAATCACTTTCAACTCTCTCAAAATCCATTTCTTCCATGGATGGATTGAGAAAAGAAAAAATTTTATGGCTTTTTTCTTTGTTGCCTAGTTCAAAAGAATTTCCTCGATTACATAAAGAAGTAAAAATATATTCAGACATTAAACAGAAGGCCGTGGAGACATGGAAAAAAGATTTTCCTGCTTTTGCTGTTGAAATAAAAAATATTTTAAAAATCCAAATTCTAAAAAAGAATCCTCTGGATGGATTTGCTCGTGTTTTTTTGAGCCTTTGGCCTTTGTTGCTTGTATTTGCTTTAATCATTCCTTTTCTAATTCCAAAAAAGTTGGAGCCAACCATTTCTAATTTGAGAGATGCTCGTCAAGAACGCAATGCACTATCTGGTGCTCCTTATTTTTTATTTGAGTTTGATGGCAAAGAAACGTTACAACGTATAGGTCGCTATGCCGTTGGTCGTTTTAATGCTCAAGTCACTACAGAAAAAACATTAAATCAGTATGTGGAAGAAGTTCTTGAAAAAAATGGTTATCCAAAATCTTCATGGCGAAAAGAAAAAGTAAATATTCCGCCTCGGGGTACTCGTCTTCAATTTTTGCCTCCTGAATTTTTATCTCCAGCTAAAAATGATTCTCTTGGTCTTGCGTGGGGCTATTTCACTAGTCTTATCTCTGATAGTATTGCTTATTTAACAGAATTATATCATGAATCACCAAAAGAAGTGGGGCGAGTGCATCGTGGAATTGATATTGCAAGTCGTCATGGAGCACGCATACTAGCACCCTTTGCTGCAAAAGCATGGACATTCAAAGATGAACGTGGTGGAGTTGTAATAGGCCTTGTTCATGAAAAGAAGGTAATGCTTTTTATGCATTGTGATCAGCTTCTTTATTTGGATGGTCAAGAGGTGATGGCTGGTGATCCTATTGCAACGGTAGGTACAACAGGGCATACTACAGGTCCTCATGTTCATCTTGAAACAGGTATTGTTCAGAAGAAAGGGGATAAGTTTTTGGGGAATATTCGCTATAAAACTGTGAACCCCATCACTTGGTTCTATTTGCAAGTCAAAAAATAGCTTGTAGTAAGAAAAAAATTACAAAAATGGGCTCGTTTTTTTTCAAAAACTAAATAGTTTTGTGTCTGGGAAAAGGATGGATGAAACATTTATAGGAGTATACATGAAATTACGCTTTTTCATTTTCTTTGTTTTCGCATCCTTGTTCTTAGGTTGTTCTTCTTTATCTATGCCAAAAGCAAAAGTAGTTGAACATGAAGCTGATCGTACTATCCCTGCAATTGATGAAATGATCGTTGAAATGAAACAGGATTACATCACAAAGTGCTATGCTCCTGTAATTAATCGTGATCCACCTGAAAATTCTTGTCAAACAGAACTTTTTCAAATGTTAGAACGTCGCTATCATACTAACTATAGCCAAAATCACGTTAATATGGCTTCAAATGACCTCTTTTTTAGAGATGTGGAAGTTCAGTTGAAGAAAATGGTTCGTACTGATCCAGGCGTTCGTAATGCCGTTAAAAATGGTGCTTTTACAAGTACTGACGAAATGCTTTCCTACTACAAAGGAAAGTATGCTTTTGAATCAAATCAATAAAACTAAAGTTTCCTTGTTGTTATGGCGAAAGGCTTTTTGATTCAAATCAAGAAGCCTTTCGTTTTTTTATATGGAACAATTTTACTATATTTGTACAACCTTTTTTTTGTAATGGTAATTTTATGGGTAAAAATTTATATCAGAAAGTATTTGAAAGTCATACTGTAGCTAAATTGCCAAGTGGTCAATTCCAGCTTTTTATTGGGCTTCATCTTTGTCATGAAGTCACTAGTCCTCAAGCTTTTGCCATGCTTCGCGAAGAAGGTCAAAAAGTTTTATTTCCTGAACGCACTTTTGCCACTGTAGATCATATTATTCCAACGACTGCAGCGGATCGAGTTCGTCCATTAAAAGATGCTATTTCAGAAGAGATGTTCTCCCATATTGAAAAGAACACTAAGGATTTTGGTATTCGCTTTTTTGGTCCTTCGACGGAAGAACAAGGCGTGATTCATATTGTCGGTCCAGAAGAAGGCGTCACTCAGCCTGGTATGACTGTCGCTTGTGGTGATTCTCATACTGCAACTCATGGTGCTTTTGGTGCTATTGCCTTTGGTATTGGAACAAGTCAAGTGGCAGACGTACTTGCTACTCAAACATTAGCAATGAGTCCTTTAAAAACGCGTCGTTTAGTATTTACAGGTAAATTAAATAAAGGTGTAACAGCTAAAGATGTAGCTCTTGCTTACATCGCAAAGCTTGGCGTGAATGGCGGCGTTGGCTATGCTTATGAATTTGCAGGCCCAGTGATTGAAGCTATGGATATGGAAGGTCGTATGACTATTTGTAATATGGCTATTGAAGGCGGTGCTCGTGTGGGTTATTGTAATCCAGATGAGAAAACATTTGCCTTTTTGAAAGGAAAGCCATATGCTCCTAAGGCGGACAAATGGGATGCCGCGATTGCTTACTGGAAGTCTGTAGCAAGCGATCCAGATGCTTCTTTTGATGATGAAATTGAAATCAATTGCGATGATTTAGAACCTATGGTCACATGGGGTATTACTCCAGCGCAAGCAATTCAATTGAATGAAAACATGCCTAAAGTTAATGATTTCTCAGATTCTGAACGAAAAGTGGTTGCTGAAGCATACGAATACATGGGTTTTGAAGAAGGATCCAAGATTTTAGGTACTTCAATAGATATTGCTTTTGTTGGTAGCTGTACTAATGGACGCCTTTCGGATTTACAAGCGGCTGCCGATATTATTAAAGGCAGAAAAGTGGCTTCCTCTGTAAAGATGTGGGTTGTACCTGGCTCAATGAAAATCAAAAAAGAAGCAGAAGCACTTGGTTTAGACAAAATCTTTACTGAAGCTGGGGCAGAATGGCGTGAAGCGGGTTGTTCCCTTTGTTTAGCCATGAACCCAGATAAATTACAAGGGCGTCAAATTAGTGCAAGCTCAAGTAACCGTAATTTTAAGGGACGTCAAGGAAGTCCTGCTGGACGTACTTTGTTAATGAGTCCTGCAATGGTGGCCGCTGCTGCTATTGAAGGTAAAGTTACAGACGTTCGCAAATACCTTTAAGGAGAATTTTATGAGTATGCCTATTATAAATGTGATAAAAGGTTCAGGAATTCCTTTACGAGGGAATGACATTGATACGGATCGTATTATTCCTGCTCGTTTTTTAAAGTGCGTGACTTTTGATGGTCTTGGTGATTTTGCTTTTGCTGATGATATTAAAGGTCTAGAAGCTCAAGGTAAAACACATCCTTTTCGCGATCCTATTTATGCGAAAGGCTCTATTCTAGTTTCTAATCAAAACTTCGGTTGCGGTTCCAGTCGTGAGCATGCTCCTCAGGCCTTAAAACGTTGGGGAGTGCGTGCCATTATTGCTGAAAGTTATTCTGAAATCTTTTTTGGAAACTGTGTTGCTTTAGGCATTCCATGTTATAAAGTGGATCATGCTACAGCAGAAAAAATTCTGGCTTGGATTGAAGCCAATCCATCAACAGAAATGGAAACCAGCACTCAAGAGAAAACCTTAAAACTTTCTAATGAAACGATTCCTTTAATTCTTGCTGATGGGCCTAGAGGTCAATTTTTAGATGGCTCTTGGCATGCACGCGCTGCTTTGATGGCTAATATGGATAAGGTCGCGCAAGTAGCTTCTAATCTTCCGTACATGAAGTTTTAGTTTAAAGCTCATTTTTTATTTAATTAATAGCTCCTTCAAAGAAAAATGAAGGAGCTTTTTTGTTTTGAATATATTTTTTAATGCTAAAAATAATCACTTGTTTATATTTTATTGGAGCGCTTCATATTTTTATTTTTTATGGAAAAAGGTCTGCAAAAAAGAATTCTGTGTGGGGCTAGTTTAATTTTTTAAAGGAAAATTATAATGAAAAAAAATGTTTTGTTAGTCTTATTTACACTCTCTTTTCTTTTTTTTACTGGGTGTGCTTCTTCAAAACAGGTGATTGATCCTTCTTGGGTTGCAAAACCGAGTACAGTAACGGTTTTAATTGCAGAGCCTTATGTTATTAATATAGATGATTTGGTTGATGACCTTCCTAATGAGCTTCAAACATTTCCTCATTGGTTTAGTGGAAAATTAGGTGTGGCTTATTCCAATTTAAGCAGAGTAAAGACTAATGTTCGTGTCATGACTGAAAAAGATTTTATTTTGGATAAAGCCACCTTGTCTAATGGTAAGAATATTGTGGTTCCGAGGCCAAAAGAAGTGGTTGATGCGGAATTGATTTTATGCATAAGCCCTATTAGAACTAGTCGTTTTATAGAAGAGAGAATGAATGCAAATGCAAATGCAAATGCAAATGCAACTAATTTAGCATCAGATCTTTCTTCTTCAAATTCCAGCTCTACTAGTGAATCTTTAAGATATGAGGCTTCTTATGCTTATTATGATGGGAAAAAAGGAACTAATTTAGGCTACGGCATTGTGGATGTTCGCAGTGGTTTTTCTTTCTATATGGATGCCTCTAATTGGGAAGAAAATATTATGAATATGGTTGAAGATTTGATTAAGAAAACTCCTTTAGAGAAATAGATTGAAAAAAATAATTAAGAAAGTAGGCTTTAATGACTCTGTTAGATCTGCAAATTGTACATACGCCATTAAAGATCATTTTTTATAAAAGAAGAAGCGTTGAGAGATTGAAAACACTTTGTTAAAAATAAAAGATTTAATGGATATTTTTGAAATTAATACTTTTTATTTTAGTAAAGTTAGTTTTTTTAATCGTCTTTATTCTCAACACACACAAACAAAAAGAAGCTCATCCTTTTAGGGTGAGCTTCTTTTTTATAGAAAATAATAACAGTTTACCTTTTCTTTCCTTTTTTTGATTCTAGCCATTCGTCAAAGGAAATCGTTCTATCTACATAGCCCGTTGGTGTCAATTCAAGAATACGATTCGCTACGGTTTGAGCAAATTCATGGTCTTGAGTGCAGAAAATAACGGGTCCAGCATAAGCTTTTAATCCGTTATTTAAAGCAGTAATCGATTCTAGGTCGAGATGAGATGTTGGTTCATCTAAAAGGAGGGTATTGGCGTTTGAAAGCATCATACGACTAAGCATACAACGGACTTTCTCGCCTCCAGATAATACTTTTGCCGATTTTAAGGCTTCTTCTCCAGTAAAAAGCATTCTTCCGAGAAAACCTCTGATAAAGGTTTCATCTTGTTCTTCACTGTATTGGCGAAGCCAGTCTACTAAAGAAAGATCGGTATTAAAATACTTATCGTTATTACGTGGAAAATAGTTGTAATTAATGGTCGTGCCCCATTTAATATTACCTTCAGCAAGCTCTACTTCTCCGGCAATGGCATCAAAAAAAGCGCTTTTTAAGGTGTCAAATTCACCCACGAGAGCGACTTTGTCTTGATTCCCTAATGAGAAGTTTAATCCTTTTAGTTTGCCCGCTTCTCCGCCATCTAAGGTGAGATTGTTGATTTCTAGAACAATCTTTCCAGGTTCTCTATCCATTTTAAAGTTAACCCATGGAAATTTTCTGCTAGAAGCAGGCATCTCTTCCACAGTCATTTTATCAAGTAATTTTTTTCGACTAGTGGCTTGTTTTGCTTTTGAGGCATTTGAGGCAAAACGACGGATAAAAGATTTTAATTCTTCGATTTTATCTTCTGCTCTTCTATTTTGATCTTTGCGTTGCTTTTGTGATAGTTGGCTCGCTTCATACCAAAATTCGTAGTTACCTGCATAGATGTTGATTTTACCATAATCAATATCACAAATATGAGTGCACACGCGATTTAAGAAATGCCTATCATGTGAAACGACAATGACTGTGTTTTCAAAACGTTCAAGATAATCTTCAAGCCAATTTATAGATTCGACATCTAAATGGTTAGTAGGTTCATCTAGTAATAGAATATCAGGATTTCCAAATAATGCTTGTGCGAGAAGAACTCGGACTTTTTGATTACCATCTAAATCAGACATTAAGCTTTGATGAAATTCTTCTGGAATGCCAAGTCCTTTTAAGAGTACCGCTGCATTAGAGTCTGCCTCATAACCACCAATTTCACCAAAACGAGTTTCTACTTCCATCGCTTCCATGCCTTGTTCTTCGGTCATTTCTGGAAGGGCGTAAAGTTCGTCTCTTTTTCTGGCGAGTTCATAGAGTTCTGAAAAACCCATAAAAACAGTTTCTAATACGGAATTGTTTTCGTAAGCAAAGTGATCTTGTTTAAGAACAGCAATTCGTTCACCTGCATCTTTAGAGACGCCACCCGTATTGGGCTCTAGTTCTCCAGAGAGGATTTTTAGAAACGTAGATTTGCCGGCTCCATTGGCACCAATGACGCCGTAACAATTACCAGATTGAAAAGAAAGATTGACATCTTTGAATAAAATTCGACTGCCATATTGAAGGCTAACTTGGGATACATTAAGCATAGGCCAAACTTAGCAAAATAAAAAGCAAAGAGAAGTGGAATATTCTCTTTGCTTAAGTGAAATTAGTAATAATGTTTTAGACAGTCTTCTTTTCTAACTCTCTAGCATTAATGATTAACATTTGTAAGCGATTCTCAATATTGGCAAAGCTTGTATCTGGATCGTAATCTAGAGAAAGCACTTGAATATGCGGGTATTTTTCTTTAACCGCTTTAGTCAGGCCTCTGCCAGAGATGTGATTGGCGAGACAAGCAAAAGGCTGTACAATAATAAAGCTATTGATGCCTTGTTCTGCATTATAAAGAATTTCTCCAGGAATAAGCCAGCCTTCTCCTGTGCTATATGTGGGGTCAATGATATCTCCAACCAAATGAATCAATTCTGTACAATCGGCATGATGTTCATAGAATTTAAAATTCATTAAACGTTTTTGGATGGTTTCAATTGCAAAGGTATACACCTTGGCTGTGAGCCCGCCAATGAGCGTTTGCATAAGTGGACTAGGTGAAAAGCCTCTTTTAATTTTTAGTTTTTTGACAACTTCATCGACTCTAAAGAAATCAACCATTGCAGGAAGATAAACTTCCATGCCGTTATTCATTAGATAATCTTCAATGTAACCGTTAGCACTTGGATGGTAATTCATTAGAATTTCACCAAGAAGCACTACTCTTGGTTTTCTAATGCTGCGGTCGGCTTCAATGGTATTGAATTCTGCAACGCATTCATCAAACAAAGCAAGGACTTTTTTAGGGTAAGCTATTTTACTTTTTGGAAGTTGTCCTAATTCCTTCATTAGGATAGGAATCCACTTGTCGTAGACTTTTTGAGTGTCTCCGTTATGGATCTCATAAGGACGAATGGCGCGATACATGGTCTCTATAGCATCCATGACCGATAAACCCCAAAGCATATGGAGACGGAAGTCTAAGCCTACCTTAAAACCTGGATGCATATTTTTGGTATCACTTCCAGTGGAAATCATAGCTACATTCGTATAGCCAGCCTCATCTAAGGCTTTTCTTGCAAGAACGGAATACTGACCAGCTCTACAGTTTTCACAGTTTTTAGCAAGACCAATAGCCATATCTTCTTGTTTGATTTCAGGATGCTCTTCTAACCAGAGTAAGTTTTCGCCGATATTCACTTGTGCTGGGAAGCAAATATCGTTATGAACAAACTTCTTACCTAATTCGATGGCTCTTTTATTGGCAAGAGGTAGAGTAATGGTGTTAAAACCTAATCCATTGAAGTATTCTGAAGCCAAAATACTAAACGGATGAGATAAATTCGGGATAAGAATAGTTCTTTTCTGTTTGTCTTGTTTTGTAAAAGGAGGGTCAAAGAGAACTTCATTGAAGTTTGTTTTTGGAGCAAGTTGAGCTTCTCTACGTGACTTGACCGTTTCAATAAAGCTCTTCACTCGAATACTAACAGGACCACGAGCATCGCCTTCATCTAATTTGAGCATTAAGAGCTCTTTAGATGATTTTGTATGAAGCATTCGATTCATTTCATCTGTTAAAATAGAATCGTGACCACATCCAAAGCTTACGATTTGAACTAACTCAATCGATGGATCATTGGCGGCAATCATCGTTGCCCCAAGCATTCTCATATGGAATGAGTTTTTAATCTCCATTCGAGTGGCTGGAGGTATATTTTGATCGTATACACCTGGTAAAGATTCTGTGGTAATGACAGGTATTCCCATCGCGGTGAAATGACTTGCCACATTATGATTGATTAAGGTATCAGCATGATAAGGCCTACCTGCAATTACAACGGCGAAGGTGTTTTTAGCTTTTACGTCATCTAATATTTTTTGCCCTTCTAAAAGCAAGGTTTCTTTGTATGTATGGAGTGCTTTTTCAGCTTCATGGATTGCTTTTTTCAAGATTTTTTTAGGAATGTCCCAGTTCTCATGGAACCAAGCAATAGTCTGCTGAGTGCGCATTTTAGTATTAAACCAGTGGAATATAGGCTGATCCATAGGAACGCCATAATTTTTTTCTGGTGCATCTGTATTTTGGCAAACACTAGGGTAACCTTGTACTACAGGGCAAACGGCAGTAGCTTTAAATTTACTGTGATCACTTGGTAGAGCGATCAACATCGGGAAGAAAATGCGATCTACTTTTTTATCAATTAAATCAAGAATATGACCGTGTACTAATTTTGCCGGGAAGCAAATAGTATCCGAAGGGACGCTATGTAAGCCTCTTTCAAAAAGTTTGTAATCACTTTGTTTACTAACGACAACGTTATATCCAAGAGAAGTGAAGAAAGCCTTCCAAAAGGGGAGACTAGACCAGTATTCAAGTGCTCTTGGAATACCAATCGTCTTCCCTGATTGAGGAATTAGCTGTGCTGGAGCATAATCTTTGACAAGTAATTGATTGGTGCGTTTGATCATATCTGGCACAGAAAGCATTTTTTTATGAATTTCTGCGACTAGTTTTTTTGTTTCAGGATCGTTAGGGTCAGAGGTGACTTCTCCTCGTTCGCAACGATTTCCTGTAACGAAACTAGTACCATCGCTAAAGGTCACAATGGTTCTTGAACAATGGTTTGTACAATACTGACAAATTTGTCCGGGTTTATTGTCCCAACTGAATGTTTTAGCGGTTTCTAAACCAATAAAAGAGGTTTGAAGTTCTGGATTTGTTTTTCGCTTTTCTTCCATGAAGTGTTTTGTAAGAAGGGCAATTCCTATGGCCCCCATTTCACCAGGGCGTTCTGGACGGATGGGGATTAATCCAGTATGCTGTTCGAAAGCTCGTAAAACAGCGTTGTTTTTGAATGTTCCACCTTGAACTACAACATGTTGCCCAAGGGTATTCAGGTTACGAATTCGAATGACTTTGGTAAAAACGTTTTCAATAATAGAACGGCAAATACCTGCGATAATATCTTCAGGTTGTTTTCCGTCTCTTTGCTCTGTGATAATAGAGCTATTCATAAAGACGGTACAACGGCTGCCTAGTTTGGATGGATTCTTAGCGCGGAAGGCTAGTTCCGCAATATCTTCCATTTGAATACCAAGAGAACGAGCGTATGTTTCGATAAACGAACCACAACCAGAAGAACAAGCTTCATTAAGAATAATTCCAGTGACAACACCATCTTGAACTGAAATGGCTTTCATATCTTGACCACCAATGTCAAGAATAAAGCTTACGTCAGGACAAATGTGTTTTGCTGCTGTGGCATGGGCTACCGTTTCTACCGTATGGTAGTCTGCATGGATGGCTTTCGCAATAAGTTGTTCGCCATAACCTGTAGTACCTACACCTAAGATGTTTAACTTGCAACCATATTCTTCATAGCGTTCGGTAAGCTCCACTAGCGCACGTTTTAGAACGGCAAGAGGTTCTCCGTCATTACTTGCATAAAAACCATCAATTACTTGTTCGTTTTCGTCCATCAACACGAGTTTTGATGTCGTAGAACCAGCATCAATACCGAGATAAACGTTTAATACAGAACCTGAATTTGGTCGTGGGTAATGCGGGCTAGCCATTGGATGACGATCGAGGAATGATTTCAAATCGGCTTCGTCTTTAAAGAATAAATCAGATCCACCAGTGCGCTCAGAAGCTCTTTTTTCATTAAAGTGAAGAAGGGCTTCAAGAGAACCTTCTTGACGGTAATCGCAAGGCTTATCTATGAACATGGAACCAATAGAAAGAGCGGCACCCCAAGCTACAAGAACTTCAGAACGTTCAGGAACAATGGCTTGTTCATCGGTAAGGCCTAGGCGTTCCTTAAAAACACGAACTAAAGTGGGATTGAATGTTAATGGGCCACCTTCAAACATGACAGGAGGTTTAATTTCCATGCCTTGTGCAAGGCCTCCAATGGTTTGCTTGGCGATGGCGTGAAAACTAGAAAGGGCGATGTCTTCTTTAGCGACGCCTTGGTTGAGCATGGGTTGAATGTCTGTTTTGGCAAATACACCACAGCGGCCTGAAATTTCATAGACTTTGGAGCCACGAGCGGCATAAGATTCAAATACTTCCGTTTTAATGCGAAGGAGTTCGGCGACTTGATCGATAAACGCCCCCGTACCACCAGCGCAAACACCATTCATGCGCATATCACTTGCGATCAATTTACCTGTGGTTCGGTCTTTTTCAAAGAAAATAACTTTGGCATCTTGACCTCCAAGTTCGATTGCCACTCGTGTTTCAGGATTAGTTGCCCTGACAGCAAGAGCATTAGCTACGACTTCTTGAACAAAGAAAGAACGAGTCGCTTCAGCAAAAGGTTGACCACCACTACCACAAAACGCTACTTGAAAGTTTTTATCTGGAAATAAGCTATGAGCTTCAGTTAAAAGTTCCAGAACTTTTTTGGCTTGCATTGCATTATGGCGCTGGTAAGAGTAATGAAGAAGTTTTGTTGTTGTTGGGTCTACTACAGCAATTTTTACTGTTGTGGATCCAACATCAACTCCAATCCATAAATCATTTTTTATCATATTCATAATGCGGCAAATTTAGAAAGAAATAAAAATTAATGTTATAAAAATGCTATCTTAGGCGATTATGAAAGCTCTATTATATGATACTACTCTTCGAGATGGAAATCAAGACCGAAAAATCAGTCTTTCTTTAGCCGATAAACTTCGAATTGCGAGGTTATTAGATTCTTTTGGAGTGGATTATATTGAAGGTGGTTGGCCTAATCCAAGTAATCCTACAGACGAAGAATTCTTTGAAAAAGTCAGAGAATTAAAACTAAGTCATACGAAGATAGCTGCCTTTGGTAGTACTCGTCGACCAGGCATTTCTCCTCAAAAAGACCCATTGTTACAAGCTTTGATCAAAAGTGAAGCTCCTGTGAAAACCATATTTGGAAAGAGCTGGGATCTTCATGTGACAGAAGTGATTCGTACTCGTTTAGAAGAAAATCTGAACATGATTGAATCTTCTGTAGAATACTTAAAAAAATACTCGGAAGAAGTATGTTATGACGCTGAGCATTTTTTTGATGGATATAAAGAAAACCCATCCTATGCGATGGAAACACTTAAAGCGGCGGAACGTGGTGGCGCTGATTTCTTGATTCTTTGTGATACCAATGGCGGAGCGATGCCTTGGGAAGTAGAAGAAATTACAAAAGAAATAAAAAAGTACTTTTCGACCCCATTAGGCATTCATGTTCATAATGATTCTGGCTTAGGTGTTGCAAACAGTCTTTATGCTGTAAAAAGCGGTGCCGTGATGATTCAAGGCGTGTTTAATGGCTATGGAGAACGCTGCGGTAATGCGAATCTAACAACGATCGCCGCCAATTTAAATTTTAAACTACAACGAAACTTTTTCGCAAAACGAAATATTTCCAAACTTAGATCTTTAAGTGTGGAGATTGATCAAATTGTGAATGTTCCAAATGATGTTCGGGCTCCTTATGTAGGTGATGCCGCCTTTGCACATAAGGGCGGAGCGCATATTGATGGTGTCATGAAGGTCGCGAGAAGTTTTGAACACATCAATCCATTAAGCGTTGGTAATGATCGTGTATTTGTCACGAGTGATCAGGCTGGTGGATCTTTGGTTGTTGAAAAACTAAAGGAAATCAAACCTGGTATTGATAAAAAAGATCCTGAGGTCGCTAAATTACTGAAGCTGATTAAAGAACGAGAGAATGCTGGTTGGCATTTTGATTCTGCAGAAGCAAGTTTTAAGATGCTTGCTTTTCGTAGTTTAGGCTTGTTTAACGCCCCCTTTGAAGTTTTAAATTATCGTGTGATTGAAGATAAAACACCAGATGGTGTGAGTGTTTCTCAGGCTTCAGTTAAATTGAAAATAGCGGACGAAATTAGTCATCAGGTTTCCGAAGGGGATGGTCCTGTGAATGCCTTGGATGCTGCACTCCGCAAGGCTCTTTTGCCATATTTCCCTTATATGGAAAAAGTACGTTTAGATGATTTTAAGGTGCGCGTTTTAGGCTCAAACGTTGGGTCTGATGCTACTGTTCGAGTTTGGACTACTTTTGGAGATGAAAAAGAACAATGGAATGTTGCTGGAGTAAGTGCTAATATTATAGAAGCATCTTGGCTTGCTCTTGTAGACGGTCTTTGTTATAAGATTATTAAAGAAGCAAAGCGTTCCAAAACAACGACTAAAATCGTAAAACGAGTATCTAAAAAAGGTTGATTTTATGAAGATAATGAAAGTAAAACCAAATTCAGCAGAGATTAAACGTCTTTGTTCTAGGTCTGTGGCTCCAACAAAAGAAATTCAAGCTAAAGTAGATCAGATTCTTTTAGATGTTCGTACACAAGGCCTTTCAAAAGTAATTGAATATGCTCAAGCGTATGATGGTTTAAAGGGAAATCGTTTAAGAGTTTCTGAAAGTGCAATTGAAAAAACTGCTCAAAAAACACCTCCTGCCTTACAAAAGGCCTTAAAACAAGCGATTCGAAATGTAAAAGTTTTCCACCAAAATCAAGTAGAAGAATCATGGCAGATTACAGGTAAAGATGGAGTCGTTTTAGGCCAACGTATTCGCCCCATGCGTCGTGTTGGGCTTTATGTACCTGGTGGTTCGGGTACTTATCCTAGTACTGTGATTATGTGTGCTGTTCCTGCAATAGTTGCTGGAGTTTCTGAAATTGTGGTCGTGACTCCAATTAAAGACGATTTACAACCACCTCTTGCCTTTGTTTTGCGTGAACTTGGTATTACTGAAGTATATCATGTTGGGGGAGCTCAAGCTATAGGGCTTTTAGCATACGGGGCAAAAGGTATTGAACCAGTAGATAAAATTGTCGGCCCTAGTAACGTCTTTGCGGCTATTGCAAAAAAAGAAGTTTTTGGTGTCGTGGATATCGATATGATTGCTGGTCCATCGGAAATACTAGTTCTAGCGGATTCGACTTGTGACCCTGATTTTGTCGCTGCAGATTTGCTTTCTCAAGCAGAGCACGGGTCTGGATTTGAAGCTGCTATTTGCATTACGGATAATATGGAAACGGCTCAAATGATTTCTGCTTGTGCTGATATTCAAGTGGAAGGGTCTCCTAAAAGGGAACTTTTAGAAAAAGCACTAGATCAATATGGGCGTATTTTAGTGGTAGATAATTGGTTTGATGGCATTGAAATCGCTAATAAAATTGCTCCTGAACATTTAGAAATCATGACTTCTGAAGCTAAAAAGATGTCTGAATCCATAGAAAATGCGGGTGCTATATTTATAGGGCCTTATTCTAGTGAACCTGTTGGCGATTATTTTGCTGGTCCTGATCACGTTTTGCCAACAAATGGAACGGCTCGTTTTTCTAGCCCTTTAGGTGTTTATGATTTTATAAAAAGAACAAGTATTATTGAGTATTCTTCAGCGGCAATGTCAAAAAATGGTAAGGCAATTGCCTCTATTGCCACAGCAGAAGGATTTTTTCATCATGCTCAAGCAATTTTAAAGCGATTATAATCTTGTTTTCTAAAAAAAGTTTGTTATATTTGTCTTCGATTTCGGGATGTAGCTCAGTCTGGTAGAGCGTCTGCTTTGGGAGCAGAATGTCGTCAGTTCGAATCTGGCTATCCCGATAAAAAAACCTGATAATAAATTATCAGGTTTTTTTGTTTAAAATACCAATGAATATTTTCAATATACTAGATACTTCTAGTATAAATCGGCGTATTTAAGTTGTATGTAAAATAAAAAAAAGGAGAAATAATTTTTTTTAATTCTCCTTTGTAATCAACGGTGTAGTTTAGAAGAGAATACTATTTTTGAACATTCACAAGAATGTTTTGTTGACTGCTTTTCAATAAGAAAACACCAGTTTCTTGAGTTAAGCCTAAGATTTTCTGTTTGGCTATATGTAAGTTGGCTTTATCTAATTGGATGAAGCCAATTTGGGTTCCACAAAGATCATAGACAGTATACTTTCCGTTAAACTGCTGATTGAGATTGGATGATAAATTAGAAGCAATCTTATTTGTAGTGCTCTTTGTGAATTTCACCCAGTCAATATTGATCCAATTATTGGTGATTTCCAGTTTGAGCTCATGTGCACCTGCTGTAAGGTTTACTTTACCGCCACTGACTTCAGAGTAAGTATCATAGTCAGGGCCTACTGGGGTAACGATTTCGTCGCCGATGCGTGTATCATCAATGTAAAGAACAAAGCTTCCTGTTCCATTCGTTCCAGAGACATTTGCCGAAATATCATAATCACCAGCTTCGCTCACAGAAACGGAATATTTTAACCATTCGCCAGCTTGAGTGTATCCAATTGCCATTCCCATTCCTGCCATATAAATATCGACTTGATCACCACGGTATTGTGCTCCTTGATTGGTTTTATCATTATCAAGATAGGCTTTATTTGAACCGCCTTTATTGTAGTTTTCTGCTTCTACAGTGCCAGGGATTTGGATTACATTAACATAGGGACCGTATTCTTCAGGTGGTTCGTCTGGTACTGTGGAATTATTAGGGTCTTCGACATCTACAGGAGGAGCATTTGGATCTACAGTGCGATCAATGAGTTTTAGCATTTGTTCAGCATAACGTTTACCCAAGGTTACGTATCCGTTATGATCGAAGTGATACACATCTATACCACCCAAGCCTTGAGATGAGGCGACACCAAATTTTTTAAAATAATCCTTGAGTCCTCTGACACCATTGTTCTTAGAAGCGCAGCAGGCGTTGCTTGTTTGTAGCATTTCTCCTGCAACAAAGGGGACATCTTCTTCTGCTAGACCCCATTCGTTTAGCATATCTGCGTAGGTTTTATGTACGGTTTTTTGCCAATTTTGATCAGCGCCATCGGATTCCCCTTGGTGAAAGATGACGCCTTTAATGACACCTACTTCCATTGCCTTTTTCCCTAAAGCAATGATTGCCGCGTAATCGTTTCCATTTGGATCATAGTCTCTAGCCCAAGATTGAAGCCAATCAGCAGCAGTAGAGTAATAACTCTGCCATTGGTCTTTATCGAAGAGCTTAATACTTGTACCGCCAACGGCGACAGGAATAATACCGATTGTAATGCCAGGTAACGAATCTGCCATATTTCGACCAAAATAATCAGCTACTGAAAGACCTTCGTAACAATGGAACATCGGAGGAACTGCTTTGGCCCATTTACCTTTTGATAATTTGATGTCTGTATTGCCCTTTCGAGAACTGCAATCCACACCTGAAATCATAAGAAATCGATCATGAGGGACTTGATCACCATTTTCGATGCCACCTGCACCTGCCATGTTGGACTGCCCATAGGCCAAATAGATGTGAAAGTTAGGATTTGGAGCGGCAATAGCCCCAGAAAAGAGAGTCGCAATTGATAATGCTGCGATTTTTGCCCATATATTCATAACACACCCTTTTTAAGGTTTTTTATAAAAATATACCCAAAAGCATGAGATCATTCTTTTGGGTGAGTATTTCTATGGATTTTTTGTCAATAATTGTATTAACTACCTTGTAACGTAATTGATCTTCATTTAAGCAGGAAAATCTTGAAAAATGAACCTGATTTGTTTTTATGTTTTGTTTCATTTTTTTTACGTTATTTTTGCCCATCGATTATTAAAAATCACCTTTATTTTGTAAAAAAATGCAGTTTAATTGTTGTATCTGTTGCGGCTTTTTACAACGACTTTTAACTATATAAAGCAGTTATCAATCATAAATATTTTAAATCTTAAATATGAAAAAATTTAATTCTTCTTTTCTTTGCAATATGGCCATAATTTGTGGCTGTATTTTAAGTGTTAATTCTTTCGCTGCCACTCCTGTTACTACTGTTGCATGGAATGGTTATTCAGGTGCCGTTTCTTTTACTTTTGACGATGGGCTAGGTTCTCAAATTACTAACTTGAAACCCCTCTTAGATAAAATGTCTGATATCCATGTGACACTTTTTGTCACAGGAGCGTATGCCTTTAATCAAAATAAAACTGGTTTTGCTGCACTTGCTAAGGCTGGTCATGAATTAGGAAATCATACCTCTACTCACCCTCATTTAACGCAGGGTGCGAACTTAACCACAGAAATAACGGGTTTTATCCAAACCATAAAGAATGTGGATCCAGTAGTTGAGGTGACTACTTTTGCCACTCCATATTGTGAATCTAGTGCTAATGTTAAAAGTGAAGTGAATAAAAATCATTTTATGCTTCGAAATTGCGGGGGACAAGGCTTGTTTAGCTGGGGTCAAGAGCCCGATTGGATGAGTATGGATTCCCATTACTGGCAAGGCAATTTAGCGACTTCTACGGGTCACTTAAATTCGGCCGCTAGTGGAAAATGGCATGTTCATTTAAGCCATGGTGTAGGCGGTGACTGGGATATTATTTCTACTAATGATCTTACATCTTTAATTCAAACGGCTCGTGATAAAAAATTATGGATGGGATCTTATAGTGAAGTAGGAGCTTATTATAGAGCCCATTTTACTATGGATAAAGCTCAGTCAACAACTACAAGTGATGGTTTTAAAGTCACTTGGACTTCTCCACACAGTGCTATGCCTAAAAGTGTTCCTTTAAGAGTTAAAATAGATGTATCTTCTGTAGGCTCTGGTGCCGTTGTGGAACAAAAAGGAAAGGTGATTTCTCCTGAATCCGATGGCTCTTATATTATTGAATTTATGGCTTTAGAATTAAATGTTAAAAAGTCAGGGAGTCAACCATCATCTTCTACTAGTGTTCCTGAATCCAGTTCTTCTACTGGAATAACGTCTTCAGCTTCTGCCCAAAGCCCTTTCAGTGGTTCTCCAATTGCTATTCCAGGCACCTTAGAAATGGAAAATTATGATTTAGGAGGTGCAGATGTTGCTTACTTTGATTCTGATGATGTCAATGAAGGCGCTGCAAGTGCTACCACACCTTATCGTAATGATGGTGTAGATGTTGGTGGTAACGCTGGTGAAAATGCAGTTGTTGGCTGGACAGCTACTGGAGAATGGTTAGAGTATACTGTTCAAGTGGCTGCTTCTGGGACTTATAAATTTGTTGCTCACGTGGCTACAGAACAAGATGGAGGCACATTCCATATTGAAATAGATGGAACGGATGTCACTGGCCCTGTAACTGCTACTAATTCTGGTGGATGGGATACGTATACCACTGTTGAAGGTACAACACAAAATTTAGCAATGGGAAGTCATATATTACGTTTTGTTGTTGATCAAGCTTCTTTTAATATTGATAAAATTATTTTTAGTACCTCTAGTACTAAGATAATGCAAGATTTGAAATATGCTTCTTCCAATGTGTATATGTATGAGATATTTGATTTACAAGGTAAATTGTTAATGCAACAAAGAAGCATGAATCAAAATGTGACTGATGTATGGAAAGGACTAAATAAGAATCTTTCTAATGGTGCTTATTTTATTCGTTACGGTGAAAAAGGGAAAAACCTAAAAACGCAGAAAGTTTATAAAACCTCTTTACGTTGATTAATGCTTTTTCGCTGATTAAATTGAAAAATTAAGTCAAAATGAGGTTGTGGTTTGGTAAAGTCCCCAAAAATTTTGGGGACTTTTCTTATGATTTTTTGAGGAGGCCTAAAACATTAGGTGTATAAAAATATTTAAGTATGTAATGTTGCTGTCTAATAAAAAAAAGACTCTGCCGTTAAGCAGAGTCTTTCGCTGTGATTAAAATTGAAATGATTGTTTTCAACTTTTATATATTAATACCATCAATATATGATTTAATTAATACAAATTAAAGTAAAAAAAAGTTAATGTTAAAGACCTATTAAAGAAAGATCCCTAACAGCACCTTTATCTGCACTAGAAGCCATGGCTGCGTATGCTTGTAAAGCTTGGGAAACAAATCGTTCACGATGGTTTGGTTTCCATGCTTTTTTACCTTTGGCATTCATTTCTTTTCGACGAGAATCGAGTTCAGCATCTGTAATACCAATGTTGATTTTTCGATTAGGAATATCAATTTCAATGATATCGTCGTTATTAATTAAAGCAATATTACCTTGGCTTGCTGCTTCTGGGCTAACATGACCAATGGAAAGACCACTTGTACCACCAGAAAAACGACCATCTGTAATTAAAGCACATGCTTTGCCTAATCCCATACTTTTTAGATAACTAGTAGGGTAAAGCATTTCTTGCATTCCAGGACCGCCTTTAGGCCCTTCATAGCGAATAATGACAACATGACCTGCTTTTACAGAACCGTTTAAGATTCCTTTAACAGCGTCTTCTTGACTTTCAAAAACAATAGCTCTGCCTGTAAAGTTCCATATGGATTCATCTACACCAGCCGTTTTCACAATACAACCATCTTCTGCTAAGTTACCGTAAAGAACAGCGAGGCCACCTTCTTTAGTGTATGCAAAAGCCCCTTTTCTGATGGCTCCTTTTTCACGATCTAAATCGTGAGAAGAATAAAGTTCGTTTTGTGAAAAAGCAACGATATTGAATTTTCTACCAGGAGCAGCTAAATAACGTTTCTTTATTTGCTCTGATGGGTTTTGAAGTAAATCGTACTTTTCAAGAGCTTCTTTCATGGTACGTTCATGTACTGTGGTAACATCTGTATGTAAAAGATTTAGACGATCTAATTCTCCAAGAATTCCCATGATACCGCCTGCACGGTGAACGTTTTCGATATGAATATCGTGTACGGTTGGAGCAACCTTACAAAGACAAGGTGTTGTAAGCGATAGTTCATTTATGTTTTTCATTGAAAAAGGAACTTTTGCTTCTTGAGCTATAGCAAGTAAATGAAGAACGGTGTTAGAACTTCCACCCATCGCAATATCTAAACGCATGGCATTTTCGAATGCTTTGAATGAGGCAATGCTTTTAGGTAAAACGCTTTCATCATTATGTTCATAATAACGAATGGCGTTTTCTACAATGCGTCTGCCAGCTTCTTCAAATAGCTCTTTTCTTGCAGCATGAGTAGCAACAATGGTTCCGTTACCTGGTAATGATAATCCTAAGGCTTCTGTGAGGCAATTCATGGAGTTCGCTGTAAACATACCTGAACATGAACCACAAGTAGGGCAGGCATTGGATTCGATAGCGTAAGATTCTTCGTCTGAAACATCTGGATTTGCAGAATCAATCATAGAATCAATCAAATCAAGAGCTCTGTCTGAGCCATCCTTTTGTTTTACGTGCCCTGCTTCCATAGGACCACCAGAAACAAAAATAGCAGGAATGTTTAAACGCATGGCAGCCATTAACATCCCTGGAGTAATTTTATCACAATTCGAGATACAAACCATCGCGTCTGCACAATGAGCATTTGCCATATATTCAACGGAATCTGCAATTAAATCTCTGGAAGGGAGGCTATACAACATACCGCCATGTCCCATGGCAATACCATCATCTACGGCAATGGTGTTCATTTCTTTAGCAACGCCACCTGCTTTTTCAATTTCTCTGGCGACTAATTGACCTAAATCTTTTAAATGAACATGGCCAGGAACAAATTGTGTAAAGCTATTAACCACCATAATGATGGGTTTTCCGAAATCTTCTTCTTTTGTACCAGTGGCGCGCCATAAAGCACGTGCGCCTGCCATTTCACGGCCTTCTATAGTCGTTAAGGAACGAAGTTTAGGCATATTGTATCCTCTAGTGTTAAAACAATTAAAAAAAATTAAAGAGTATTCTAAAAATGTCTTTTTACAAATTGGCTGAAAATAGTTGAGTTTGTATTAATAAAGTCATTATAAAGACTCATTTAACAACTGCATAATATAGAAAAGATCTATCCATTTTTTTGTAGTTTAGTTTACTTTTGGGTGTTTTATGGATATTCGAAAACAGGGCTTCAATTTTCTGAATCTTCTATCACTTTCTGATAATGGCTGTTTTTTTATAAAAATTGAAGCTGTAATAAGTCTATTTTTTGATTATAATGGAAATATTAAGCCCACCGTGGTTTGAATATATGATATTCATATGCTCTAAGTTTAGGGCTTTTTGGGCTTCATCACTCGGGCAAATGATTGCCCAGTTGGAATGATTAAAGTCATTTCTAATTTTTTTACCAATCTCTCGATAGAGAATCAATGTATCTGCTGCGATTCGCTTTCCATAAGGTGGATTCAGTACAATTAAGCATTTCTCTTTCGATGGAGTCATCTGAAAAAAATCCTGCTGAATCGGTTTTAGAATGTCTGACGGGATTTGACTTGCTTTTATGTTGTGAAGAATCGTCTCAATGGCTTTGAGGTCGTAGTCTCCAATGGTAAAAGAGGGGAGCTCTTTTAATAATGTATTTTGTTTGGGCAATTTGCTTTCTATTGACAACGGATTTTCTTTTTGAATGAGGTAATCCCATGTTGTTTTTTTAAATCCAGGTTGCTCTTGAAAAGCAAAGCTTCGACACGACGCAGGATTTTTGGGTAACGCCCACATGGCCCCTTCTAAAGAAAACGTGCCACTTCCTGCCATAGGGTCAATCAAATGTTTTGTGGAAAAGAAATCAGCGGCCCATAGAATACTTGCAGCCATCGTTTCTTTAAGAGGTGCTTTTTCTACAAAGCGATCAAAGCCTCTTTTATATAAGGGATCTCCACCAAGATCTAGACTGACGGTGCAAATATTATCTTCAAAGGAGAGTAATATTTTTTGTGTAGAGGATAGCGAATTATTTTCTTCTGCATTTTTTAAAGCTTCTGTAATTAGAGGCAAAGCTCTTTCTTTTAGTGCCTCGGAATGATATAAACGAGAGCGCACACAAGTAACTTGAATCTCTGGTACTGTGTTTGAAGGCAGAAAAAGAGACCATGGGGTATTTCGAATTTCTTTTTCAAAACGCCCAAAATTTTCTGCTGAAAAGGAGTGGATTTCCATTAAAAGCTTTGTACATGTTCTAGAAAAAGCAAGAACTCTCCAGGAATCGCTCCATTTAGTTTCAAATATCACGCTTCCATCTTTAATGAAAAAAGGTTCTTCTATACCGAGCGATTTGAACTCTTCAGCAGTGACTTTTTCAAAACCTAAATGACAAACAGCACGAAACCGATGTTTTTTGCCTTGAACATGTATGCGAATACGTCTAGAGAGTGCAAAAGAATTCATAGTGATAAAGATTAAAAAAAAAGGGCTCTTCGTAAACTAAAAAAGAAAAAGAAGAATAGATTATGAGTGTAAGGGTATCTTTTTTGATATGAGGTTATTATGACGGATATTACTATTTTCTATCGCCTAGGCCTCGCTTTAGGAATAGGATTCATTATAGGGTTACAAAGAGAACACTCTTATTATGATGTAAATGACACTCATCCTGCGGGTGTTCGTACTTTTGCCATATCAGGCCTTTTAGGTGCACTTCTTCCTTTTATTGGCTCTTTGATGGGTACTCAGGTTCTTTTTTTTATAGGGTTTATTTTAATTGGACTCCTTTTAATGACGGCTCACTTTGTAAGTAGTCAAATAAAAAAAGATTCCACAATAGGTTTAACGACTAGTCTTTCGATGCTTTTAGTTTTTTTACTAGGAGCTCTTTGTTGGTATAATCGATTATTAGAAGCGTGTGCTATTATGGTGTGTTTGCTTTCTTTATTGTCGTTTAAAGAACAAATTCATTCTTTTGCTCAAAAACTATCAAAAGAAGACATTTTAGCTACCATCAAGTTTGCTGTTATTGCGGCTCTTGTTTTGCCTTTCTTACCTAATGAATTTTATGGCCCGAAAGGTTTAGAAGTATTAAATCCATTTAATATTGGCCTTTTTGTAGTCTTTATTTCAGGAATTAGCTTTATCGGTTATGTTCTAGTAAAGGTAGTGGGGCCTGGTAAAGGAATTGGAATTACGGGGATTCTCGGTGGTATAGCCTCTAGTACGGCTCTTACCTTAAACTTAACACAGAGAAGTCAAGGGAATGGGTCCTATAGTGGTAGCTTAGCCATGGGCGTAATTCTATCTTGGTCTGTTATGTATTTAAGGTTGTATATTATTTGCTCTTTATTAAATCCTTCGTTAATGTCTACTTTAGCAGTTCCCATGCTTGTTCCAATGATTCCTGGGCTTCTTTACGCTGGTTATCTCAAGTATAGAGAAAGTAAAGTCCAAAAAGTAAATCCAGCGACTTTTACAAATCCATTTGAACTAATGCCTGCGATTAAATTTGGTTTGATTTTTACTGTGGTTCTCTTTATTGCAAATGCAGCGAGAGTCTATTTTGGCAATCAAGGTCTCTTAATTTCAAGCTTTGTTGCTGGTTTTGCCGATATGGATGCAATCGCTTTATCTGTGATTGAAATGAATTCAAGTAATGCTTTGCCAGGAAAACAAGTCATTCTCGCCATTTTATTTGCAGGGGTTGCAAATACCTTAACCAAAGGATCAATGGTTGTGCTTTTTGGTGAAAAATCAATGAAACGTGCCATTATACCAGCGATGGTTTTAATTCTTTCTGTCACGGGTGGATTAATAGGTCTTTATTGGTAATTGAGATTAGAACATAAAAAAAGCGTCTTTTTGAAAAAGACGCTTTTTTTATAATAGCAGTAAAAATTACCTGGAATAATATTCCACAACAAGTTGTTCTACTAGCTTTACAGGAATTTGTTCGCGTAAAGGAAGAGCAATGAGAGTACCTTGTAATTTTGTTTTATCTACAGAGAGGTATTCTGGTGCATCAGGAGCATTGCTTAAAGATTCGTTGATTTGAACGTGGGTCTTTGAGCGTTCACGAACAGAAATAACGTCGTTTGCTTTAATCAAACGGCTAGGAGAGAAAGAGCGGACTCCATTGACTGCAAAATGACCATGAGCCACATATTGACGGGCAGCAAAAATAGTACGAGCAAAACCCATACGATAAACGAGTGCGTCTAAACGTGTTTCCAAAAGAATCATTAAGTTATCACCAGCAGAACCGCTACGACGGTTTGCTTCACTGTAAGTCTTTTCCATTTGAGCTTCAGAAATATTATAAGTAAAACGAAGACGTTGTTTTTCAACGAGCTGTTGCTTATAAACTGAAGGAGATTTTTTACGGTTTAAGCCATGTTGTCCAGGAGGAAAATTGCGACGATCAAGTACTTTTTGAGTTTTTTGAGTGGTAGCAAGACCGAGTGAACGGGCTACTTTGGCTTTTGGGCCGCGGAATGAAGACATATTAACCTCGAAAGGAAGCTCTTTAGTGGAGATTGTTTTATTGGCAGAGCTTGGCTCAATAAAACAATAAAGCCCAATTATAGTAAATAATTGGGCTTTTTAAAGAGTTAGAGTCGTTTATTTTATATAAACGGTCAAAGTATCGCGTTTTCTTGGGTCCGCAAGGCTTTCTGCTATTAAAGAAGCGGTTTCACCAGGTTCTCCGAGGGCGATGACTAAATTCGTTGTCATGAGTTGATCCCCATTACAAGAAATACCTGCATAGGTAGGGGTACTTAAATTATGTAAGTCTTCGCAGGGGACATACCATAAGACGTTTTTACTTGCCGTATTGGGGACTGTTGTAAAAGCAATATCATTAAATTGGAGCGTATCTCCCTGATTTAATGTTTTATTTTCAATGACGGCTTCTTGCCCTTCATCATAAAAATGAAGTTCAGACAATGATCTTGGTTTTTGAATAAAGGATTTTAGGGTTAATATTTGACTTTCATCAGATGGAGGGGAGTTTAAGCGAAGGTAGTGCAAGTAGTAGGCACCATCTTTTGGGGCCACAAACTTATAATTAGCAAGAGTAATATTTTGTAAAGAATCTCCTTCAGCGTTAAGTACTGTTAATGTGGCAGGGTAAAGAGGCCCAGAATAATATCCTTCAATCTCATGATTTATGAATAAGGTATCGCCTTTCTTTAAATCGGATAACCAGATGTATTGTTCTTGTCTTAAATAATACTTGGCTTGATCATTTCTAGGGCGAACAACGACTAAGGTATCTCCTGGACGAACGATAGAATCTGGTTTTGCTAAATATTCGCCTTTATCCAGAGCTCTTGAATTGGTCACTAATTCAAAAAAGGCAAAAGGACCAGTTAAATAGTTAGGGATTGCAAAAGGCTTTAAAAATACGTTGAAAGTGGTTTTCTTTTGAGGTAATAGAAGCTTGTCTATACGAACGGTATCTGTGGCAAGAGTATCTTCGTCTTCGGTTAATAGAAGCTCATTAATCCAAGAGCTTGAAACGTCGATATTTAGACTAATTCCCGTATTGGCATTGACTGAAATATCAAGTTGACGCGGTCCTTTTCCAATTATGAAAAAGCCTCTTAATGTATCGTTAGTGGTAACAGAAACGGAAGAAGAGTCTCCGATATAAGAATAATAGCCTTCGTTTATTTCACTGAAAATTCTGAGATGAGAACTTTCTTTAAATTCCCCTTTCAGTTGGAGATAATAAAAGCCGTCTTCTAAAGTGATAAATTCGTTGGAATCTAATTCACTCCCTGTTCCTGGGAGCAAATAAGTATACTTGTAGTTATCATTGGAATCTATAGTTGGAAAAATGGTTTGTACTAGAGTTCCATGTTCTTCGTATATGCGAATGGTATCTTTATTGATATCGGTGGTGGCCGCTGCAATTCTAATGCGTGTTCCAGCTTTTAAATCACCTAAGTAAAAGAGAGGGGGAGTAGATGTAGTGGAATCATCTTCAAAATAAAAGTTTGCTGTCTTATTGGTTTCAAGTGTATCTAAGTAATTAGCGTCTAGTCGGTTGATTAAAGAACTAGAACTTGAATTTTCTTCTGAAGAAGACGAAGATAATTCTTCTGGATCATTTGGTTTATTTTCGCAGGCATTAAAAAAAACGGCTGCTGCTAAAAGCAGTAAAAAGAGGTGTATTGAACGAAATGAAATCATAATAGTAGTCCTCTAATTAATTTAATATATAAAAGCTTTGTTGTGTGGTGAACGCTTCACCAATAATTTTCAGAATATACTTACCCGTTGGGAATGAAAGTGCTTCAAATTGGAAATTTAACTTCTTTTCACTTTCCATGTCTTTTTCTGCAACGATGAGCATTCTTTTGCCAAATTCATTATAAATCTCAATTTGAACAAACTGAGGGTACCCGAGAACTAAATCAAAGGAGCATTTTAATGTATAGATATCAATATTAACTTTCCCTAATTGATATCCACCTTGCATAGATTCTCCACCTGCAGATTTGGTGCTATCAAAGTAGCTTATATAAAGAACAGGAGAAATGTCACGACCTTGTTCTTTAGAGGAGATTTGGTAATCTATATTCGATTTTTCTGTTGCTGTTAATATGAGGGTGAATAAATTTGAAGGGTGTTTACGCTTAAAGAATTGAGTAAAACTAGGTGATCTCATAAAACTAGAAAGAGTGGCTTTCGGGTCAATGGTAATGACTCCAAGGTGGTCTGCAAAGCGAGTATCTACGCCACCGCCAATACCTTTTCTAACAGTAAAGAGGCCTCCTCCTTCATCTAAATTTGCTGGTGCATTAGCCCATGTTAATTCAGATTCTTGCCATTCTGGGCCAAGTTTATCTTCTCCAAAATTGTAGTTCTTATCAATTTCTTTAAGTCCAAAGACGTTCCATTGTACTGGTTTTTTTAACTGATTAATGTTTTTAACATCAAGTTGCAGTGCTGCATCAGAGAGGGGGCCAGGGAGGGCGGATAAA
Organism: Fibrobacteria bacterium AD312; assembly: GCA_001462345.1. Classification (GTDB taxonomy): domain Bacteria; phylum Fibrobacterota; class Fibrobacteria; order Fibrobacterales; family Fibrobacteraceae; genus Fibro-01. Next base: position 66,704 of record LIUM01000019.1, read on the forward strand.
TCAAACTTCAAATAAATTTTAGCACTATTATCATTTTTAAAACTGATTTGAAGAGCGGAGTCTTGGTTTTGAGGGGTGTAGTTGTCAAATTGAGAAATCCATGTATCAGCACCTCTTCCGCTTGGTACATTATCTCCGTTATGATCTAAAGTGGTATAACGTCTGTCAAAGACAAAAACTCTTGCCGTATCAGTTCCTTTAAGTTCTCCATCGTGAGCATTAAATAAAAGATCGTATCTGCCACTTGCGGTAAAAGTCACATCTGTTTCATAAGCTCGTTGGTCTAGAAAAACTGCTCTACCAGGCCCTTTAGCCTTTGTCCATTCTACTGGAACCTCGCATAAACCATCAGCACGACCATCGTCATCTACGATTCCACTTAGTCTTATTTTATTTGGTTGAACAAGAATTTGTTCGTTTAAGGTTTCTGGCTTTGGTGCCATATTGTTGCCTGTTTGTGGAATATAACCGACATATAAAGGAATATTTACTCCGCCAGAAGCCCCTCGTTTTAAGTCTTTTGCAAAAAGGGTTTTTGTTAGTCCTTTTCTTGTTTCTTCAATAATCTTATGAAATGCATTGCCTCTAATCGTTGTTTCTCGAAGACCTTCAATAGAAATATTCGAAGAGTCATTAATAAACATCGCTTGCACTTTTGCTTTGTCATTAGAAATAACGTGAACGCCAGCTAATTCTGCTTTAGCTTTATTTTTATTATGTAAAACGGTGTTTCCGTTTTCTGCAGTGAGACCTAGAACCCATAGAGTACCCCCATTATTAATGATTTTTGTACTCTTGTCATTATTCATATGAAGCTGGCGAGCCCATAGGTGTTGGAAATTTAATTTGATTTGACTGACAGAAACGTCTTCCATATACACATCACCAGCGCCTTCTTCATGGCCTTCATAACTTTTCACCATCATGTTTTTTAAAAGCAATAAGCGATTACTTTTATGAATAATTCCATTACCAAAAGAAGAGAATCGTTCTATGGTGAGATCGGGGAAGGTGCCGTCAAGAACAATAAAGCGGCCTGTTCCCTCAATTCGTCCTTCCGTTCCAATAATATGGCGAACTCTTTTTCTGATATAGACGTCGCGATTAATGGTATAACGCCCTTTTGGAGGGAAATAAATCGTTTCTGCACCGTCATCAATCGCTTCTTGAATGGCTTTTGATACGTCTCTACCATCACCCGCAGTACCACCATAATCACCAGTAATTTTTACCCAATTAGGTGGTGTTTGTTTTGGAAGTTCCATTACTTCAGCTACTGGAAGTCTCATGGATGCTTTAGGAGAATGGCATAAATTAATCAGGTTTTCGGAAACATATTCTAAAATTTCTTGACCTTTGATTCCTTCTCCTAAACCAGGTGTTGTGCTTTTGATTGGGGTTTTGTATTTACTTGTAGTTACACCACGAACAAAAAGACCTGCTTCATTGATAATGGCTGGGCCAGGAGGCGATTTTTTGTTGGGAATATATTCTAGTGTACCATCAATTAAGGTGAGCATAGCGTATTCACCTGTGTTATAAATGGCTGGCACACTATTTCGACTACGCAACCCACGAATAGTTAGAGCTTGATCCCAGTTTTCAATTCCATATTTTCTTTGACCAGTAAGAGTTATGTGTTCCATCGTCATGCCAAAGAATGGCGTTCGGGTATAAATACCAATATCAAAACCACGAACTTCGATGTTTTTTAAGAGAAGTGGGCCTACATTTTCAGCGAATCCCATATCGATTCCTGCAACCCCAGCCCCATTTTTATCACCAGAAAAAATCTTTACATTAAATACAGTTCCTTGACTTGCGGCATTAAAGCGAATGCCAATGGCTCCAGGATTACCTTTTCCTGTTCGTAGACTAATATCGCGAATGGCGTTACGATGACGAGGATGTGGCCCAATTCCCGTGTAAATCATAGCTCTTGGAATATCAGGATTATCAAAACCTTTAGCTTTGTCTTTGAGCATTAGTATAGTGCCGCCCATGCTTTCGCCTTGAATAATCGTACGACGATAGGCTTCTGTGGGTTCATCTGCTTTAGGCCAGCTGATTTGTTTTGAAATTTTATAAGTCCCATGAGGCAAGTAGATAATGAAATCCCCGTTCGGGTGATCATCTAAAGCACGTTGAATGGCTTCCGTATCGTCTGCTTTTCCATCGCCTTTGGCAAAATAGGGCTCTTTCGTCACGTCTACAACTTCAGAACCGAGCGGAAAAGAAATTTGTGCCGATAGAACAGAAAAAAAAGCAAAGACTAGAAATAATATTTTTCGTGACACCATGACCTCAAACCAGAATAATGACTATGCCCAAGTTAAGTATATAATTTAATAAAAAAGAGGGGTTGAACTTGATTCTAAAAAAGTTTAATAGGTGTCTAGGGGTTAAAATGAATTATTTCTAGTTAACGAAAGCTTTCCTGAAAAAGAAAGAGAATGATGAAATTAATGGCAATAAAAAATTAAATTATCCATTATAATACTAGATTTTTGTTTGAATGATTGGTTTTTGAGGTTTTGCTTTTATATGAGATGTTTTTTATTCCTAGTCTATTTTTTCATGCTAACGTCTTTTGCCTTTAGCAATGAAAAATCAGAGATCTCTGGTTGTGCGGATGGCCAAGTGATTTCGAAAATAGAGTTTTTGGAATTGAAAAACACAAGAACACGAGTTATTGAACGTGAACTTACTCATAAAAAGGGATTGACTTTTTCAAAAGAATTATGGCTTAAAGAAAAAGGACGTCTTGAAAGTTTAGATTTATTCACCGAAGTTCGCTTATCTTGTAAAAATGATTCAGAAGGATTAATTCTAGAGTATCATTTGCCAGAAATATTTAGAATCATTCCTTCTCCTGCGGGAAAAAAAACAGATCAAGATGGTTTAATGTTAGGGCTAGCGCTTGCTCATTTAAATTTAGGCGGAGATGATATTCGAGCTGAAATTCAGTATAGAACATCGGTTTCTCCTTTCTTTTCTTCCAATGAATATGCTTTTTATGCCAGTTCCCCTTGGTTTCTAAATCGTCCTATAGGCTGGAATTTTGAATTTTTACGCACTTCAAGTTGGGATAATTTACGACTTTTTGAAGAAGAATCTTACCTAGCGGATGTGGATCTCCAGTGGTTTTTTAAGAAACCCTATGGCGTTTTATTCTCTTTAGCTTATCGTTATTTGACCGATTATGGTTATACGCCTAGCGCTTCTTTGGGGTTTTTAATCGATACGCGTCATCCGAATTTAGACACTCGTTTTGGAGTATATCAAGAATTGCTTTGGACTTATAATGGCGGGATTTTGAATAGTGATCAAGATTATCAAGAGTTTTTGTGGGATTCTCGTTTTTATTATACTATGAATCGTTTTGTCTCAGGAGCGTCTTCTCTTTTGCGTTATCGTCCTGGCGATGTTGCCTTTTATGATCGTTTACATCATGGGGGAGCGAATACCTTTCGAGGTTTTGATCCAGACTCTCTTTGTTACGGAACACATGAATGGATTTTAAATTTTGAAGAACGCTTTGTTTTGAAAGAACGTACTCCAGTTAGTATTGGGAGTGTCTCGTTCTTTTACGGATTGCAATGGGTTTTAGGCGTTGATGGGGCTTTTTTATGGGATGAAGGATTTCCTACATGGAGTGATTACCATAGCGCCATATACACTGGTTTGCATATAGTAATCCCTGCTTTAGAACGAATTCGTTTTGAGGTGGGGTATAGCCCAGACAAATCAGAACCCAAATTTTTTATAGGTCTCTACGAAAAGAATATTGCTCAGCGATGGAGATCTAGATAGACTAAAATTTTTATATATTATTTTAATATTATTGAAAAAAAGAAAAAAATATGCCAATTAATTATCTGGATTTACCTATTGGTCCAAAATACCCTTACGAAGTAGATTGTGTCGTTGAAATTGGAAAAGACACAAATGTTAAGTATGAATATGATGAACATTTACATGTCTTTCGTTTGGATCGTTGCCTTTTGTCTTCAATGAGCTACCCTTGCAGCTATGGTTTTGTGCCAAGTACATTAGCGGATGATGGGGATGCTATTGATATGTTAATTTATAATTCCGCATCTTTAAATACAGGAACGGTTGTCACTTGCCGTGTCGTTGGTGTTTTAGATATGACCGATGGCGGAAAGAAAGATTACAAAATATTGGGCGTTCCTCTTTATACCCCTCGCCCCATTCGCGATATTCATGACGTGGATCCAATGTTCTTAAAGATTACGCGTAATTTCTTTCAATACTATAAAGAATTAGAAGGGAAAAACGTTCAAATAGGGGAGTGGCTAGATGCAAAATTTGCTCGCGAAAAAATAGTGAGCGCTCATCATGCTTATTTCCAGACACAAGTTCAGATGCCTGAGATGTGTTATCAGGAACCTGAAAATGATGGTGAGTTTGAATCTAGCATACCGCCTTCCATTTTGATGTAACTGTTTTTACTCAATCAAAGAATTTTTTGTCCGCGTCTTTTAATAAAAAACGGACAAATACTTGAGACTCCAATGTCGTTTTTGTGGGACCATTGCTACCAGGTGTGCTGGAATCAAAAAGGCTTGCCTTGCTTAATCCGTTTCTTGCGCCAAGTATAATAGGTTCATTATTTATAGGGTTTTCTGAAATTGAAATCACTGTTTCTATTTCTTTACCGCTAGTCTTAGCAAGAAATTTGGCCTTGTCTTTTGCTTTCTTAAACGCTTTTGCTGAAATTTGGTTTGTTTTTTCTTCTATATCTGCGATTTCGTATCGAACATTTACAATTTCAATATCGTTAATTTGAATGATGCCTTCGGATAATAAATCAGATCTCTCTTCAGATGTTAACTGCACTTTAATTGTTTGATTTAATTGGTAGGATTCAAAAGTCCTTTTACCGCGATCCCAGTTCCATTGTTTTCTTAGAGTGTAATTTTCAAACGATAAATTATTAGGATCAATACCAATGGAAGAGACTAGGGTAGTAAGTTCTTTAATACGTTCATTCTTTTTAATAAGAAGTTGTTCTTTCTCTTTTCCCATTAAGGAAATTTGTAGTTCCCATACGATTTGATCTGAGGAAAAAGTTTCTGAATGTTGGCCAGAAACGTCTATATACTCTATGATTTGACTAGAGTTACTGGATGAGGAAGTTGTTTTTGGATTTTGTTTTATATAGACGATAGCAGTAATTGTGATACAAAGTGAAATAAATGCGATAAGAAATTTCATATTGCGCCTTTTTTTTGTTTTTTGTTTTCATTTACATTAATTTAAATGTAAATTTATTTTTAATTGAATTTTTAGGGAGTCTATAAAATCAATTTGCAAAGGTGAAAAAAAGAGACTGGTTTTTTTAAGATTAAGTCTTTTCTTGTGTAAATAGGTTTTAATAGGTGATAAAACATTCTCAAATAAACAAACAAAGGAATAAAATGAAAAAAATCATTCTACTCTTATTATTGGTTGTACCATTTATCCATGCTGATATTGTTAGAACAAGATCCTGTGATAGGGGTAATTGCTGTGAAATAACCATTAATGATCGAGATGACAGCTACACCTTAAATTGTGATCGTCGTGGTACTGATGTATTCTTATCCGTATCCGATCGTCGCGGTCGTCATGAGTTTAATCAACTTATTACATCTGATCGTGGGCGTTTAGATCGTCGCGTTTCTCCTCACCATCAATTTAAAATGGAAATTCGTGAACGCAGAGGTGGGTCTAATAAAACCGTTGTTGTTAAAGAACAACCTCGTCATCAAACTGTTGTTGTTAGGGACAACCCTCCTCCTCCAAGAAGACGTTCTGGTCCAGCTCGTGTTCATTATGAAGAACCAGATTGCTTTGATATTGGTTCTGGTCGTTTCCGTGTAGAATATGAAACAGGCGAAGTTTTAGTGGAAGGTCGCTGCCATCGCCGTGATCGAGATGGTGAATTCTTATTCTATAATGATTTTGGCGATTTATGGATGAGAGTGAACTACAATAGAGATCGTGCAGAACGTATTGAATGTCGTGATAGACGTGGTCATTGGAGAAATGTTCGTTCAGAAGACGATTGTTTCCGCGATTATGACGTTCGTAATATTCGTCGCGCCAGAAGACGATAATTTATTTTTTGGACTATTTACGCCTTAGCATCAAAAGCTAAGGCTTTTTTTTTGATTAAATGTGGGATTTAATCATATAAGTTGAGAATGATCATGGATTTTTATGTCTTCGTGACCTTTTTTATATTTTTTCATTTTTCAGTAGCAAATTGATCTTGTTCGGGTGTTTAATACAAGTGAATATGATGAAATCGTTAAATAGAGAAAAATTTGAGATTATTTATCTGCAATATATGCCAATGGTTTTACGCCGTTGTCGTTTTTTGCTGAAAAATGAGGAAGAGGCTTTGGACGTGACTCAAGATGTTTTTATTCGCATCTTGTCAAAGCAAGATTCTTTAGATCTTGAATCTCCATCCAGTTTGTTATGGAATTCGGCTACGAGATTATGCTTAAATCGAATTCGTAATAAGAATAGAAGAGATTTAAATAGACCTACAGATGATCTGCTTTCTCAAATAGCTTCCCTTCAAGATGAAAGAGACGATTATGAACATCAATATTTACTTTCGAAATTATTTCAAAGTGAACCAGCTTCTTCAAGAACCATTGCCGTTTTACACTTTATTGATGGAATGACTTTTGAAGAAACAGCACAGAATGTAGGGCTAACAGTCAGTCAAGTACGCTATCGTCTGAATAACCTACAAAAAAAGCTTAAAAGCATGGAGGACAAATGATACCCGACTGGAAACTAGAGCGTTATATACAAGGTAGCTTACCTGAATTAGATACGATGCAAATTCGCTTTGAAGAAAGCCAAGACGAAGTATTACGTGCTCGCATCGCTTCATTAAAAAAGAGTGATGAAGAAATTCTATCTCAATATCCTTCTGAAAAAGTGATACCTGAATTGATAATGAAGGCTAATAAGAAGAACAAAAATAAAATCCTATTTTATTTTCCAATGGTTGCTGCAGCTGTTCTATTAGTTGCATTTATTCCTTTTTATTCTCCAGATATAGCTTCTCTTTGGCAATCGCCTGCAACTACAGAAATTCAAGAGTATTCTCAAGATGGAACAAGAATTAAAGGCCTCTCGCTTAATTTAGAAGTTTGGAAAAAAACAGCCGATAGTGCAGAAAAACTTGTAGATAAAGGCTATGCAAAAGCGGGAGATGAATTACAACTTCGTTATTCTGTTCCAACAAAATGTTATGGAATCATTTTTAGCCTAGATGGAAATGGTAAAGTAACAGCTCTTTTAGCAAATCAGAACTCTTCTGTGGCTCTTGAAGCAGGAAGAATAACTTTACTTACTTATGCTTATAAATTAGATGATGCCCCCCATTTTGAAAAGTTTTTTCTTGTGGTCTCAGAGGAGTCTTTTGATTTAGATGTCAATCAATTGGATTCTTTGTTAAATAGCAAGAAGGTGCAAGTGGTTTCATTCATGGTGAAAAAAGAGCTTGTTTCGGAGGGGAAATAATATGTCTTTATTTTTAAATATTTGTATTACCATTATGGTTTTAGGGTTTGCTTCCTTTACAAGTGCAACACCAATTGAACGACATATCTTGGCGTTAAGTGCTAATAATGGAGGTAAAGATAGGCCCATATTACGTTACGCAGAAACCGATGCCAAATCATTTGTGGCTGTTCTTTCAGAAATGGGTGGCGTTCAAAAAAACAATGCCATATTATTACATGAACCTTCCATAAAATCATTGAAAAAACAGTTTGATCAACTCGATCATAAAATACTCCAAAGTAAAAACAATGGAACAAGACAAGAATTATTGGTTTATTATAGTGGGCATGCTGATGATCAAGGGCTCCATCTAGGTAGTGAAATTTATCCTTGGTCTGATTTTAGAAAAAGAATAGATGCGATGAATGCGAGTGTTAAAATTGCGGTCATCGATGCTTGTGGATCTGGAGCTATTACAAGAATGAAAGGTGGCGTTGCTGTGCCAGCCTTTATGGTAGATGCTTCTAGTGATATGAATGGTTATGCTTTTATTACTTCTAGTACTCAAAATGAAGCAAGTCAAGAAAGTGATCGTTTACAAGGTTCTTTTTTCACACATTCATTAGTGAGTGGGCTTCGTGGAGCAGGGGATGCGAGTGGCGATGGTAAAGTGACTTTATCAGAAGCGTACCAGTTTGCATTTAATGAAACGTTGCAAAAGACACAAACGACAATGGGTGGGGCTCAACATCCTAGCCGAGATATGAATTTAACAGGAACTGGAGATGTCGTTATTACCGATATCCGAAACACTTCTGCTGGCTTGATTTTGGATGAAAAAATGGAAGGTCGTTTATTTATTCGAGATGAGCAAAATAGACTTGTTGCAGAACTTCAAAAGTTGAGAGGACGTTCTTTAGAATTAGGGTTACCAGCAGGTGTATATAAAGTTCAAATGATGGTTCCTGAACAAAATTTAGTCTGTGATGTCCATTTAAAAGAGGGTCATAAAGAACAACTTTCTAATCAAAAATTTTCTCAAATTAAATTAACAAAAACGGTTTCTCGAGGTGATGTGGCTACTGATTCTACAAAAGAGGAAAATCTAAGAAACGTCACTTTTAATTTATTTGATTCAGAAGATCTTCCTCGTACAGGGACTCAATTTGGTTTTTTTGTAACGAATGCAGAAGAAAAAATGGTCGGTTCTCAAATTAGTTTGTTATTAAATAGATCAAAAAAAGAATTCTCTGGATTACAACTTAGTGCTGTAGGCAATTTGGCTAATAAAATGGACGGTGTTCAGGTGTCTACGACTTTTAATGTGGCTCAACAATTTGATGGTATTCAAGTAGGAGCTTCCTTAAATCTTGTCACAAACAAATCGAACGGTCTTCAAATTGGCTCTGTTAATATAGCTACAGATTCGCTGATTGGTGTTCAAGTGGGCGCAGTGAATGCGGCGAACACGGTGAATACTCAAATAGGAACTTTAAATGGGGCTAACAACTCGTTTCTTCAAATTTCCACAATGAATATTGCCAAAAATGTAGAACTTCAGATAGCTACCCTGAATTGGGCTCAAAAATTAACTACACTACAAGTGGGTATAATTAATTATGCGAGAAAAGATTATGGACGGTCTATAGGTCTTATCAATATTTGCCCTTATTGTGAAAAAACTCCTATTGGTCTTATCAGTATTGTGGGCAATGGCGTATGGAGCTTTTCTACATCAATCGATGAAACTGGTAGTTTTCTTGGAAACCTTCGTTTAGGTACCGCTTATTTTTATACCACCTTTGAGGCTTCTCGTCCATTTGACTTTAGCGAAAGAGAGTTTGATAAAGGGATGCGTTCAGGACTTGGTTTTGGTACTCAATTTGGAACTTATGGAACGCATTTTGATTTAGATTTCATGACTTTATTGGATTATACATCATGGTCTCCATCAAGAATTGGTTCATTTGATATGGATATGGATCATAGTTTCAATATTTTCCATAGACTCCGTTTTGGAGCAACATTTCAAGTATTCAAAGGCTTTGGCTTAATGGGTGGCGTCAGTGGAAACGTAGTTAGCGAAGGCTCTAGAGTCCGAGTTCATGCAAATCCAAGAGGAGAGTACCATGCGGAATGGGATATTGCAGGAAGAAAAGTCCGTATATGGCCAGGCTTATATGCAGGATTAGTTATTGGAAGATTTTAATTAATTTTTTTAGATTGAAAAAAAAGCACTTCTGAATTCAGAAGTGCTTTTTGATGAGTTTTTTTTATAATGATGTGATTTCTTTTGCTTTGGTTTCTACAGCAGAAGCAATTTTCATTTTTGATTCATTTTCATTTTGCGGATTGTAGTGCGTTGTGATTTCATGAACAAAAACAGAGCCTGCCACTACAGCATAAACATGATTTGCTAATTGTTTGGCCTGAGAACCACTACGAATTCCAAATCCACCCAAAATCTTAGAAGATCCTTTAGAAAAGGCATCTAAAAATTGAAGAGTCTGGCTGTCAATCGTTGTTTCTGAGCCAGTGATGCCTGCTCGAAGAGCTGCATAAATGTACGTGAATTTGGCGTCAATCATTTTATTTAAGCGTTCTGGTGTCATAGAAGGGGCTGCCACTGGAATGTTTTCCATTCCATATTTTTTACAAGCAGCGGTAAGCCCTTCATCTTGATCAAAAGGTAAATCAGGAATGATTACTCCAGTAACACCAACTTTTTTAGCTTCTTTAATAAAATTTTCGATTCCAGGTGTATAGGCTAAAGAGGCGTAAGTCATTAAAAACAAGGGAATCTCGGGATGCCTTTGATGAACTTCGCCAATAAAAGCAAGGCCTTTTTGCGTGGAGAACCCGTTTGAAAGTGCGTGAGCACAAGCGTTTTGAATCGCAGGACCATCGGCACTTGGATCGCTGAAGGCGAGTTGGATTTCTAGAAAAGTGCTCCCGCCACGAACTAAAGCGTCTGCTACTTCAAGAGAAACATCTAGATTAGGATAACCAGCCACTAAATGAGACATTAATCGAATTTGGTTTTGACTAGTCATGTTATTTGTTCTCCAATTCTTTTTTAAGATTTGTTGGAAGAGACTCTGCGTAATGGATATCTGTTCCTTGTTTGAGCCTATCTAATTCACTTTGTAGGAATTGTTCCCATTCAAAAGGTCTAAATACAGGAGAAGTGATAAAAATATCTTTATCTCCACGCCCAGACATGTTAATAATAATTGCTTTATCTTTAGGGATTTCTTTTGCTATTTGTAGAGCAACGGCACCAGCGTGAGCACTTTCCATGGCAAAAAGAATCCCTTCATTTTTTGCAAAAAATTGTAATGCTTCTAGGGCTTGATTATCTGTGATGGCTCTAAATTCGATGCGTCCATTCTTCCCTAAATCAGCAAGTTGAGGGCCTATTCCTGGATAATCTAAGCCAGCGGAAATAGATCTTGTTTCAGCAACTTGACCATCATCATCTAATAAAAAGCGACTTTTATAACCATGAACGATACCGTCTTTTGCTGCAGAACCACTCATGCGAACCGCATTTTCATTTTGTCCAGGGCCAATGCCACCTGCTTCGGCACCAATTAAACGAGGAGCATCTTTGTCAATAAAGGGAGCAAAGAATCCAATCGCATTAGACCCGCCACCCACACAAGCACAAAGAGCTGCGATATCTAAATGTCGCTCTTGAGATTGTTCTTGTACTTCTTTTCCTATCACAGATTGGAAAAAACGAACCATATCGGGAAATGGGGCCGGACCTAATGCAGAACCAATGAGGTAATGTGTGTTATCAAAGTGTGCAGCCCAGTCTCGCATGGCTTCATTAATAGCGTCTTTTAATGTTTTTGAACCTGATTTTACGGAAATGACCTTAGCTCCATACATTTCCATGGCGGCCACATTTGGTTGTTGGCGACGAACGTCTACTTCTCCCATAAACACTTCACAAGGAAGCCCAAGCTTAGCGCAAGCGGCGGCTGTTGCTAAACCATGTTGCCCTGCCCCTGTTTCAGCAATAATTCTTGTTTTTCCCATTTTTTTGGCAAGAAGAGCTTGTCCAAGCGCATTATTAATTTTATGGGCACCAGTATGAGCGAGACCTTCCATTTTGATATAGATTTGAGCTCCACCTAAGATTTTTGTCGCGTTTTCAGCAAAATAAAGAGGAGTAGGTCTACCAATAAAGTCTCGTTGTAAAGTACGCAGTTCTTCTAAAAAGGAAGGATCTTGCATGGCTTTATCAAATGCGATTTCTAGATCATCCAAAGGTTTTCGTAAAACTTCAGCGACATATTTACCGCCAAAGGTGCCAAAAAATCCATTATGACTCATATTGTAACTCCTTAAAGAATAAATTCATTTTTTCAATCGACTTTTTACCTGGTTTTGATTCTAGGGCACTGGATATATCGATTAATTCTGGTTCGTAATTTGAAATGACGTCCTTGATATTTTCATGTGAAATGCCACCAGCAAGCCAAAGTGGTGCCATTTCTTTAGCCTCTATGACTAAATGTTTTGGAATAGAGACTCCAGTACCGCCTAAGACATTAGGTACTCTCGCATCAATTAAAATCCGAGGCTCTCCATGAGACAAGGTTTCTTTTACATGATTGAGATGAGCTCTTTCACTGACTCGAACGGCACCATAACGCCCATAAGATGTGTTTAGCATAGAAGGAATACTACAATCGTGAAATTGAATGGCATCTAAAATACCGTATTCGGTTTTAGTGATAGCATGAATCCCTTCAGAAGAGTTAGGATCCGTAATCACGCCTACCAAAAGAGGGTAGAGTTCCATTGATTGCAATAATTTTTTGACTTCATTCACCAAATCACCTGTCGCTTGACGAGGGCTTTCAGCAAATACAAATCCTAATAAATCGGCCCCAAGTTCTGCCGCTTGAACAGCGTCTTCAATATTTGTAATCCCGCATATTTTAACTAGAGGACGCTTAGTAGAACCCTCCCTTGCTATTTCTCTTCTTAGAGAAAGGGCTTTCCAGAATTCACCTTGCATATTTGGTTTGGCATTGTTAAATGCTTTTACAAGATGCGGAGTGAATGATGGATTTTTGGCCACATTTTCTCCAACTAAAATCCCTTCGAAGCCAAGATTTTTTGCAAAAGTAGCATCTTCCAGAGTTTTAATTCCAGATTCAAAAACCGCTTTACACAGAATACGATTACGAAGGGCGGCTGGGATTAAGGGGTCAATTGAAAAGGTCGCTAGATCCCTTGAATTCACGCCCGCCACAACATCACCTTCTTCAATGGCTTCTTCTAATTTTAAGAAATCTTCTTTTTCGCGTATTTCAATAAAAGGAGTCATTGAAAATGATCTTGCTTTGGCTGCCATGCGCAGAAGTGTTTCTGTATCTAGAATCCGAGCGATTAATAAAACAGCATCGGCTCCGCAGAGATAAGAAATTTCAATTTCTTCTTCTTTTAACAGAAAATCTTTGCGTAAAATAGAACAATTACTAATTGCTGAAGAAACGTCCATTAGATCTTGTAAAGAACCCTTAAAAAAATGAGATTCGGTCAACACAGAAATCGCTTGAGTCCCTGCTTTTGCATAAACTTTAGCGGTTTCAACGGCGTCTAATGATGGAGCAATATCGCCTTTAGAAGGAGAGGCTCTTTTGACTTCAAGAATAGTACCGCTTGGGTTCAAAAAAGGAACAATAGGACGAGTTCTTTGTTTAGGAATTGAAAAGCCTAAAGAAGAGCCATAGTTCATTAAATCGATTTTTCGTTGTTCCACAATCTGTTGTAAAATATTTTCTGTTTTCATGATGTCTTATTCGTGGGTTGCTTTTCTTACTTCTTCAATTTTTTTCATTACGGAACCATTTTGAATGGCTTTAAGAGAAAGATCATAACCTTCTTTTAATGATTTTACTTTGCCACCAATATAAAGAGTCGCTCCAGCATTTAGGGCACAAGAATATAAAATGCCTAGACGCCCTTTGCCTTGAATTAAATCCATGGCAAGAGCCACATTCTCTTTGCCTGTACCACCATCTAAATCATCTGGGTTACAAGAAGGAATTCCAAAATCGCGTGGATCAATGGTGTATTCTTTTTTCTGATTTTCTTCATTGATTTCAATGACATAAGTGGGAGCACAAGGTGAAATTTCATCAAAGCCATCTTCACTGACCACGACCATGACCCTTTTGGCGCCGAGCATTTTAGAAGCTTCAGCGACGGGAGAGAGCAAATCTTTGGAATAGACACCAAGCATTTGATAAGCAGCACCAGCTGGGTTAGAAAGAGGGCCGATTAAATTCATAATCGTTTTTATCCCCATCACACTACGTACAGGAGCGGCAAAACGCATGGCACTATGGTAAACAGGGGCAAATAAAAAACCAAAATTCGTTTTTCGAATAACTTCAGCGGATTTTTCTGGAGCGATATCAATCTTAAAACCAAGGCTTTCATAAAAATCAGCGGATCCCGATTTACTCGAAACAGCTCGGTTCCCATGTTTTGCAATAGGTAATCCACAAGACGCTGCAATTAAAGCAGACATTGAACTGATATTAAAACTTCCTTTGCTATCGCCACCAGTGCCCACAATATCGGTGAGTTCAATATTTTCTAAAGGCATGGCCTTTTTCTTTCTACAAAGAACAGCTGCACAACCAGCAATTTCTGCCGCTGCTGGGCCTTTAGAAGTAATGGCTGTCAAAATGGCACTCATTTGACGTTCATCAAGAACTCCTTCAGTCAAATCTTCCATAAAGAGCTCTGCCGTTGCTCTGTCTAAATCTTTTCCAGAGGTCAAATCATTTAAGATTTGTTTTACAGGAAGAGAATTTCTACGATAGTTTAAGAAGGCTTTGAAAAAGGCTTCTCCCTGTGTAGAGGCAATGGATTCTGGGTGGAATTGAACGCCTTCGATTTCAAGCGTTTTATGACGAATTCCCATAATGTCGCCATCACTTGATCTTGCGGTGATTTCAAAGTCAGAAGATAAAGTGGATTCATCAATTACAAGGCTATGATAGCGTGTAAAAGTGCTTTTTAATCCAATCGTTCTAAATAAACCTTTGCCATCTAAAGCGATTTCTTCTGCGATCCCATGCTTAATGAATTTGGCTTGAACAATGGACGCGTTAAACGCATAACCAATTGCTTGATGCCCGAGGCAAATGCCTAAAATAGGGATTTTCCCAGCAAAATGTTTTATGGCTTTCACTGAAATACCTGCATCTTCTGGACGGCCAGGCCCTGGTGAAACGATTAATTTAGAAGGTTTCAATGCTTCAATATCTTTGATGGAACACTCTTTACTACGTAATACTTCAATAGGTTCTGTGGTAATACGAGCAATCGCTTGGACCACATTATACGTAAAAGAATCGTAATTATCAATCATGACAATCATTTTAAATCTCCTTCAAGAACGGCGCGCATAGCTCCAAGTTTTTCATTCGTTTCTTCCCATTCACGTTCTGGTTCAGAAGCATAGACTATGCCTCCACCCGCTTGTAAAGTCCATTTGTTTTCTTGTTTTAATGCCGATCTTATAGCGATGCAAAAATCAAGATCTCCATCGGCTTCTATATAGCCAACCGCTCCAGCATAAAAATTTCTCTTGTGCTTTTCTAAGCGTGAAAGTATTTCAATGGCACTAATTTTGGGAGCTCCACTGACTGTTCCTGCTGGAAACGCAGAACGTAATACATCAATAGGACGCCTATCTTTTCTGACTTTACCATTCACGTCAGAAACAAGATGAATCACGTGGCTAAAAATTTCACTTTCCATATTGCGTATTAATTTTACAGAACCAGCTTCGCAAACTCTTCCTAAATCATTTCGAGCTAGATCTACAAGCATCAAGTGTTCTGCACGTTCCTTAGGATCATTGATCAATTCTTTTTTCAAGGCAAAATCTTCTTCTTCATTTTTACCACGGCGTCTTGTGCCAGCGATAGGTCTAATAGAAGCCACTCCATCACGAACACGAACAATGCTTTCAGGAGAAGCGCCAATTAATTGATGCGTACCGTAATCTAAATAGAAAAGATAAGGCGAAGGATTCACTGAACGTAAGCGACGATACACTTCAAGAGCATCGACATCGTTTTCTAATTGTAATCTTCTCGAAGGGACTGCTTGAATAATATCTCCAGCAACGATATGCTTTTGCAATTCAGCTACTTTTTCAAGATATTCTTTTTTAGATACATCGAGATCGGTGAGAATTTTACAAGTAGAGCTGCTGCTAGGCTTTGCCATATAAGAGAAATCAAGATCATTTAACTTCTCTTGAAGTCGACGAAGAGCTTTTTCAAGATCAATTTCATGCTCTTTATAGTTTAATGCAAAAACGTGAAGCGTTTCAGTAAAATGATCAAATACAATGTAAATATGCCCAACAATAAATTCAGATTCTGGAATATGTAACTCATCCGTTTGAGCGGCTAAATGAATCGTATCACAACGTGCACAGAATTCATAACTAAGGTAGCCGATTCCAGCTGCTGGTAGGGGTATATTTTGAGGAGGACGCTCGTTCTCTTCTGCAATTTCAAGAAGAGCGTCTAAAATATCGGCATTCTTATTTAATACAAAAGGGTGTCTTTTCCCTTCTACAACAAAGGCAACGCCTTTTTCATCTTGAATGACTCTAAAGGCTTCTTCGAGCATCAAAATGGAGTATCGGTCTTTCCCTTGAGAAAAAGACGCGGATTCTAAAACTGCTTTAGCACCCAGTTTTTTGGCAAGAGAAAATGGAGTATAACGATCTCCTGAGAGAGAGAGGTAAATGTTGTCTGTTCGTTTATTCATCATTGTTCCGTTGTTAAAAATTAAAATCAGGAAATAAAAAAAGGCCCCGGGGAGTCCGGAGCCAGATTTCAAAAAAAAACAATCCAAGCACAAAAACCAGACTCCAGTCTACTGAGTCTGCCACCACCAATTGTTATTTGTGCAAATAAAATTCATATGCATAAAACTAAGCATAAATTAATAGAATGTCAAGTTTTTTTTTATAAAAATTTTTTTTACCCTTTTTTTATCCTCTTATAGAGGCTAAAAATATCCATCTATAGCAGAGTTTATAGTTAAACATTTATTAATGGTTAAATAATTTTGACATTTTGATTTTTATTAAAAAAAAGACAATATATTACTTTTTTTTACTAAAAAATTTTATTTGTAATTGAACTTTTAATAACCAGTAAGGCCACTTTTTTTAGGTTTTTTAATTCATTCGTGATTTTGTTTTCCAATTTTTTTAGCTTCGTTTTTGAAAATACTTCTTGCAATAGTTTATTGATTTGAGATTTAATAATTGAGTTTCGAAAAAAGATTTCTCTTTATATATATCTAAAAATGGACTTGTGAAAATCTTTTTTGTTGGATTTAATAAAAATAACAGCGAACAAAAACAACGGCGAACGCATCATCTCTTTTTAAAATGAGAGCCGCGGAAAGACGTAAGTTTTGTGCATTGCTGAGCCGTAAAAAGCAAGCGTCTAAGCGTTATATTCGTGATATTTGCTTATTTGAATAATGAATGTTTTTCAGAGGAACATCTAGTTACTGGAGAGTCAAATATTTTTTAAAAGATTTTCTACCTTTAGGTTAATAAATAGAGGATTTTTGATGTCTCCTTCTCTTATCATTATTGTTTTACTAGGTTACTTCTTAATTATAGGGGGCATTTCATTTTTTACAAGTCGTTTTGGAAATGACAATGCGTCCTTTTTTATAGGTGGAAAAAAATCTCCTTGGTATATCGTTTCTGTGGGGATGATTGGAGCAACTCTTTCAGGGATATCCATTGTCTCTGTTCCTGGAATGGTTCGTTCTTTAGATTTCACTTATATGCAAATGGTTTTTGGTTTTTTCTTTGGCTACATTGTTGTTGTTTCTGTTCTTTTACCTATTTATTATCGACTGAATTTAACTAGTATCTATGGCTATTTAGGTAATCGATTTGGTCTTTTAACTCATAGAACGGGAGCCTTATTTTTTATTCTGGCAAAAGCGGTAGGTGGTTCTGCAAGGCTTTATGTAGTGGTGGTGGTTTTACAAGAGTTTGTTTTTAACCAGTTAAATATTCCTTTTTCGGTGACAATTTTTTTGACTCTCTTAGTGATTTACCTTTATACTTATAAGGGTGGCATTAAAACGATTGTTTGGACTGATTTTTTTCAGACGATCGCCTTACTTTTAGCAGTGATTTTAATGATTGTAGAAGCGATTCGCTTAATGGATTTAAATTTGATTTCAACAGTAAAAGTATTAGCTGAAAGCTCCTATTCCAAGATTTTTGTTTTTGATGATTGGCATAGTCGAAGTCATTTTCTAAAACAGTTTCTTAGTGGTATTTTTGTAGTGGTGGTGATGACAGGGCTTGATCAAGATATAATGCAAAAAAATCTAAGCTGTTCTACTTTGAAAGAATCTCGGCGTAATATGCTTTGTTATGGATTTGCTTTTATTCCAGTAAACCTACTGTTTTTATCTTTAGGTGGTTTGTTGCTATTATATGCGTCAAAGAATTCCATTGACTTGCCTTTAGTGAATGATTCGATATTGCCTTTTTTTGCAATGCGCTTAGGGCCTCTGGTGATGATATGTTTTGTGTTTGGTATTGTGGCAGCGGCTTTTTCAAGCGTCGATTCTGCATTAACTTCATTGACCACATCTTTTATGGTGGATATTTTAAAAAAAGATGAAAAATCAGAAAAGCGTCCTAGGATTATTATTCATTTGCTTTTCACCGTTTTATTTTTCTTTTTAGTCCTTTTATTTAGAATCTGGAATAGTCAGAGTGCAATAGATACAATTTATACAATTGTTTCTTATACTTATGGCCCGCTTCTTGGTTTATTTGCATTTGGCCTTTTTACGTCTTATTCCATTCGTGAAAAATGGGTTCCGTGGATTGCCATTTCATCTCCAATCCTTTCCTTTATTCTAAAAGTCGTATTTGAACGAGAATTCGGGTATGTCTTTGGATACGAATTACTAATCTTGAATGGCTTTTTTACTTTTTTTGGCCTTCGTTTAGTAGCAAAGACTCCACAAAGAGGAAAGAAAAGCTCTTTATTAAAATAAAAGTCCGTAATTTATTGCTTATTTTAATAAACATTTGTTTTTTATGTTAGTTAATGAATAAATTCTGATTAAATTTGCTTTGTTTATTATGTTATTTGATTAATGTATGTTTGACTCAAAAACGAAAAATTTATTTAAGATAAAATTGAAGCTTTCTCTTGTTGGCAAGCTGTCTTTATTAGAACTAAAAAAAAAGTCACAGCAATGTCTTAAATCTCAAGAAGTGGTTTTAAGAGATATACTCACTATTTCAAAAGATACCGAGTATGGTAAAAAGTATCGTTTTGAAAAAATACTATCCGCAGAGGATAGCTCTTCGTTTTTTAATCTTTTTGAACAATACGTTCCTGTAAATCAATATGAACAATTATATCCATATATAGAAAGGCATAAAAATGGAGAAGAAAATATTCTTTTCCCTGGAAAGCCAAAAATGTATGCTACGACAAGTGGTTCAACGAATGTACCTAAATGGATTCCTATTACAGATAAGTATTATTATGATGTTTATAATCGAATGAGTCCTATATGGCTTTATTCTTTTTTAGCACAAAATAGTCATGCTTTTGATGGCGCCATTATTTCTAATGTCGGAAAAACGGTTGAAGGAGCCGCTCCAGATGGTACTGTTTATGGTTCTATTGCAGGGGTCAGTCAAAGGGATTGTCCTCCTTTTATTAAAGCCATGTTTGCATCTCCATCTGAAATTTTTATGATTGAAGATTTTAAAGCACGTTATTATACAATCATGAGAATGGGGATAGAGCAAGACGCTCATGTGATGATTGGTGGTAATCCAAGTACTTTTATCGAAATGCAGAATAATGTGGATGAGTTTCTTGACGATTATATTGAAGATATTGAGCAAGGGACGTTAAGTGAATCATTTTATATTCCAGATGATATTCGGCTTGCAGTAAAACCATATCTTAAGCCAAATCCTAAAAGAGCTCAAGCTCTAAAAGAGATGAAAAAGAAGTATTCTCGTTTGTTTCCAAAACATTATTGGCCTAATTTGAAGATTCTAAATGTTTGGAAATCTGGGAATTCTGCAGTATATCTTAAAAAAATAAAGGATTATTTTCCAGAGTCGTGTTATTTCCTAGAACAAGGCTATTTTGTCCCTGAATGCCGTCCTGGTCTTGTTATTCAGCCAGATACAGACAGCACGGTTCTATTTCCTCATAAAAATTATTTTGAGTTTGTTCGAGAAAAAGACCTTGATCAAAAAAGTCCAAGATTTTTTCATTTAGACGAATTAAAAGTAGGGGATCGTTATTGCATTTATGTGACAACGTATTCGGGTTTATATCGTTATAACTTAAATGATCTTATTGAAGTGACGGGCTTTTATGAACAAACGCCAATGATCCGTTTTGTTCAAAAGATCAATGGTTTTATTTCGATGTCTGGTGAAAAATTAAATGAAAACCAATTTATTGAAGCCGTAAAACAAGTACAAAAAGAATTTTCTAAAAAACTAATCTTTTTTATAGGGTTTGCCTCTATTCAAGAGTCTAAGTACCATATTTATTATGAATTTCAAGATCAAGATATTCAGGATGATTTTATTGAACGTTTTACCTCTCGAGTCGATAGTGTTCTAAAATCTAAAAATATGGAATATGCCGATAAACGTGAATCAGGAAGAGTCGAAGCTCCTGTGGGTCATCTTTTACAAATGCATTCTTTTGAAATATTCAAATCAAGAATTATTGATCAAGGTCTTTATCATGGACGATTCCAATTGAATTATTTAATTCAAGATGAAATGCGCCATGGGATGTTTAAAAAATTAATCAAACGAAGGTTTGGTTAAAGAATCCAAAAAATCAAGGGAGTTTTTCTTGATTTAATATAGCTAGCTGTAACTCTTTAATGGATTGACATGCTCTTTCACTTAAATCGAGCAATTGATTTAGTGTCTCTCTACTAAAAGAAGTATGTTCGCCTGTACCTTGAATTTCAATAAATTCAGAGGCGTCTCGCATCACTACATTCATATCAACATCAGCAGCAGAGTCTTCTTTATAACATAAATCTAAAATTGGTTCGCCGTTAACAATGCCAACAGAAATAGCTGTGACGACATGCTGTAGAATTTGTTCTTCAATACAAGCTTCGCGTTTAATTTTTTTTAATGCTAAGGCGAGAGCTACAAAACCTCCAATAATGCTTGCAGTTCTCGTGCCGCCATCGGCTTCAATGACATCGCAATCGACAACAATAGCTCTTTCTCCAAGAGCCGATAAATTGGCTGATCCTCTTAGAGAACGACCAATTAAACGTTGGATTTCTTGAGTTCTACCGCTCGCCCCTTTGCGTTCTCTATCGACTCGTTGAGATGTGCTTTGAGGCATTAAAGCGTATTCTGCTGTAATCCAGCCCTTGCCTTTTCCTTTTAACCAGCTAGGAACTTCAGGGAGTAAGGTGGCATTACAAATAACGCGGGTTTTCCCCATTTCAATTAAAATAGAACCATCAGCACTACTAATAAAGTGAGGAGTCATTCTAATAGGACGTAGTTGATTGTAAGCTCGATTGTTAATTCTTTCCATTTTAAACCTCAAATTTTAAGCCTTGTGTTAAACCTTTTTTAAATGAACCAAGACGATAAATAAAATCAGTATATTGTTGTAATTCTTGAAGAGCCTCTATCACCTTAGGTTCATGAGGCGAGCCTTCAAAAGAAAGATGGAAAATATATTCCCATGGCCTATCAGGATGCGGCCTGCTTTCTATTCGGGTTAGGTTAAGTTCTCTTTTCGCAAAACACCCTAATGCATTATAAAGAGAACCTGAAGATTTTGATTTTTTTAGTTCAAAGAGTAAAATAGTTTTGATATTGTTGCCTTCAGGAAGTTCTGGTTGGTTTTTTTGGATAGCATAAAAGCGAGTGAAATTAACTCCTTTCATGTTTTCAATTCCATTGGCTAATATTTCTAGATTATAATATTGAGCTGCAAAAGCGCTTGCGATGGCGCCATCAGTATGCGTATTTCTTTTCGCAATTTCTTCAGCACTGCCAGCAGTATCAAAAAAAGGAACTTTTTCAATAATAGGATTTTGAGCAAAAAAGCGACTGCATTGAGCGAGCCCTTGAGGATGACTAAGTACTCGTCTAAGATCTTCAATGCGTGTTCCTTTAATGGCACATAGTGCATGTTCAATTTGAAGAGTCACTTCTGCTACAATTGGGTGTCGCCATTTGTATAAAAGATCGAAATTTTCATATACAGAGCCAGCAGTAGAGTTCTCTATAGGAATTGCACCACCATCAATTAGGCCTGTTTCTATCCCTTGGTAAATGTCTTCAAAGGAGTGCATGGGAATCATAGAAATATTATCCCCAAACAAATAATACGCTGCACTTTCGCTATAGGCACCATGCCTTCCCTGAAAAGCAATTCTTTTTTTCCTATTCATTTATGAACCTCCTGGCCCCTTTATATCTTGAATTCCAATAATCCATTTCCATTGGAGTAATAGTCACTCCTTGAGAAGAACTTGCGTGAGTGAAGCGATTCTTGCTCAAATAAATACCCACATGATTGATTCCCCAAACATTGCCAAAAAAGACAAGGTCTCCCTCTTTTAAATCCGCTGCTTTTACAGCGCTTCCCATTTTAAACATGCTAGCGGCGTTGTGGGGAAGAGCAATATTTAGTTTTGTTTTATAAATCTGCATTACATAACCAGAGCAGTCTGTGCCAGAACGGGATGAACCACCAAATTTATAGCGTGTTCCAATCCATGGTTTTATAAATTCTTCAAATGACGAATTATTAGCGACCTGAGTTGTTTTTTCTTTAGTCGGTTTGGGTGTTTTTTCTTTGATTATTTCCGTTTTAGTCTCTTCATTCTTTTCTTCAGTTACTTTTGTAGAAGACGCTGCTACGGTAGAGACTTCTGATTGAGGAAGAGGCTTATAATCGCCAATCTTACGATCATAACCTGTTCTGAGAGGCATTGTACAAGCAGATAAAAATAAAACAGAATAAATAAGCCCTTTTTTTAGAAAAGAGGGCGAAAACAATAAACAAAAGATCGATTGATTCCTTTTCAACACATTCAGGGGCAAATCAATGGGGTAGAAACGACGCATTAATAACAAATTAGAAATTTATATATCAAATAATGATGTATCATACTATTTATTCACCAATTTGGAATGATTTATTATGTCATAATATAGCGCTATGATGAGGGGGTGTGATTCATATTATTGAAAGCCGCTTCGCGTTCGATTTTCCTCTAAACAAAATCCGTTTTTTCATGCCGAGACAAAGAGAATCTCATTTAAAATAGCCGTGTTTTTTTTCATGCCAAATCAAGCGTATTTTTGTTTGGAAAACAAATAGCGCAGATTCAAATGACAAAAAACAATACTATCCAATTAAATCATAATAGTGAATTAATAGACGGAAAGTGATTTTATTTTTGAACGACTCTTGTGTGGCACACAACGGAGTGAGAAAACAAAACACTTTACGTCAACAATATCATTTATTATTGAGTTTTAATGAAAAAACCATTTCCGTCAACAATAGTATTATTGAGTTTTAATGAAAAAACCATTCCCGTCAACCATAACTGTTTCTGATTTTTATTAGAAACGCTATTGCACGAAAATGAGAAGCCCTTCTAAACTAACACAGTTTTTTTCATGAAGAACCGAACGT
>LIUM01000019.1:90091-90485 GCA_001462345.1 Fibrobacteria bacterium AD312
TTCATTTAATCAACACAATACAATGACTCAGATTGAAATGACTATTATTGATGAGCTTTTTGTCCCGCAAGGGGATCATTCTCACTAAAAAGTAAACTTTTAAGTGTTCATGTTACTGGATAGTCAACCAAGCGAAGAGATAACAGCCATTTCAATCAATAACAGTGGTTTTGATATTAAATAAAGACGCAATGAAAAAACATTACCGTCAACAAGAGTAACATTGAGCTTTAGTGAAAAAACCATTGCCGTCAACAATAATTCTTTCTGATTTTTATTAGAAACGATATTGCACGAAAAAGAAACGCCCCTCTAAATCAACCCAGTTTTTTCATGAAGAACCAAGCGTCATTTGTACCGCAAGGGTATCACTCTCACGTAAAAAGTAAACTTT
>LIUM01000020.1 GCA_001462345.1 Fibrobacteria bacterium AD312
CCTTATGTAAAGATAGAAGAACTATCACTCAATCTTGTACACTTTTTGGGGAGCACCTCAGTTGAGTCTATAGGAGTATTAACAACAATTGCTGTAAAATTCATATTTGAATAAAATTCTAACATGCCACTACTTCTAATAGATGGATCTTCTTGTTCAGGAGGATGCACCAATGCATTGGGATTATCAAGCCATAGTATAGAAATAACAGAATCAACATCAAGTGCAAAGCAGGATGATACTAACAATATAAAACATATAAGAACCATTTTCATTTTTCCTTTATTTCATTCACTTAAAATTATATCGATTCGTATACTTTAATGCTGGATTATTGTATTTCTTTTGTTCCCATAAAAATCTGGCTTTAAACCGCATAGGATTTATTTTATGTTTTATTGCATACTCTTCTAAATATTTAAATATTTCTCGTTCGTCATTTTTTATTCCCATTAGTTCTTCAAATCTTAACTGTATTTCAAAAGAATCAACTTCAATATCAATGTCTTTTTTTGCATATTTTTCTTTCCACTCAGGATTGTTCAATTGCCAGACATGTCGCAATTCATGGAGTAAATAAGCCTTGCCTTTTCCTGAATCAAATTGTATAGACTCATTATTTTTTCCCATAAACCCAGTATTAAAAAAAACCTTATTTTTAATGGTCCAAGCCCTTTGGGATTTAATTGTTTTCCCATTAGACTTAATATATTTTGGGAGAAATACACTATTAATTTGAATATCAATATTCTTTAAATCGTCTAACCATTGTACATCATCTCCAGCCGCAGATAATACGTTTTTATATTCTTGAATTAAAGCATCCTTTTGACTTTGAGAAAGAGAAATAGCCTCTTTATTGTATTGTTCTTCAGGTTCTGAAATTTCATTTTCCTTACCCTTCGGATGTACAAACTGAGCTTGCTTACTGCTAGATTTCTTTCGTGGACTAGCCCCAGAAAACTCCTCATTTATACTTCTTCCACAATTGAATGTGCATGTAGAATCAATAGGGCCTCCTGTGAGTTGCCCTAAAACATCGTGATCTGGACTGGGACCACTTCGTTTTCCATCATTATCACTTAACCTCACCGGATTCCCCCGCACATACATGTACAAGTTCACCCCATCCACAAGTCCAGCAGGGTCGCTCGCCGTCCACCTACCGAGCCAGCAGGCATAGTACCTAGCCCCGTTTCGGTGGTATGCTCAATCTATCACATCAATCAGCAGATTCCAGCGATGTGGTAATCTATGGTGAGTCTAATTCATAACCAGCGTTTCAATTTGAGCAGCGATGGTAATCATGCTCATCTATATCAGGATCAACAATAATTCTATCTCCAATTTTTCGCACATCCATATCACAATGTCCACATCGATACAGTGAATCCATTTCTGGATCTAAGGTTTTCCAACCTAATAGATTTATATCAGTGATTCTACTGTCTTGAACATGTGGAATCCATCGGCCCATGTTTCTTGATGTGTCTTGATTTATGATATACAAAGCAATATAATCACCATCCTTATTCAATATCAACCGATTGTCGCCTTTACCCATTTTGTTGCAATATGCACCTTCAACTGATGTATTGTTTGAGCAGGCCTCGATAAAGAATAGAAATGCGATGCAGTGAACTCCAACTAGTAACTTCATTTCAATGCCTCCGATCAAATGAAAAGAATATTTTTTGATCAACCGACGATAGTGGCTTATCATTTCCACCAGTCTTGGTGTAATCATTCGTAATATGAAGCATTAAGCTGGATCTACTGGTCGAATTAATCAAAACACCATTAATGCTATTTGAATCTCCTGGAAACACTTGTACAACCGAGCCTCCGATGAATAGTTGCTCAAGATTTGAATTCATATGCTTATTGATAGACTCTTTTAATGAAGTTTGATCAGGACTAAACGATAGGCCAAATTTGAGTGTGTCTTTCGTCTGGCTCCATTGACCATATGTCATGTTTCTATCTGCTATTTTCCCGTAGGTTTTGTTGATAATTTCACTTTCTGCTCTACCTGCCAGTACTGAATCAGCAAATGGATTGACACCTTGTTTAAACTCACGAACAGGCTTTCCATTGCCTTGTGCAAATTCGTTCAACAGGATACCAGTAGTTAAATACGCATCTGTTTTGAATACATACTGTTTCTGTTCTTCAGTTTTGATATTCGTGAGAGCAGGCCACGCAGCAGGTATTGCATATCCAAAATAGCCTTCGGCTATTTTATCCGCTGCTGTATTAGCAATTTTTTTGACATTCTGTACTAATAACGACAAAACGCCTTTACTTGATCTTGATGATTTTGTGCTTGCTACAGAACTAGCATCAGCAGGTGCCGCTTCTCCATTGGGGGAGAAGCGAACACCAGTAATAGTTTCCTTCCCTACATGAGGTATCGCAATAAATGGACTTCCTTCGGGGCTTATCAAGGAAAAGGTCCCACCAGAACCACTATTCGAAGTACTACCACCCACGTTTGAAACCGGTCTTGGCCCCTTCCCCTTTACCTCAACTTCATCAAGAACCATTTCCCCAGCATTTCCACTTGGATCACTCAACCTCACCGGATTCCCCCGCACATACCCATACAGGTTCATCCCATCCACAAGCCCTATCGGGTCAGCAGCAGTCCACCTTCCGAGCCAGCAGGCATAATACCTAGCTCCATGATAGTACAGCCCAGATTCTTCATCCTTCTCCTTGCCTGTATAACGATACCGTTTTTGGCTCACCTCGCTTGCTGAACGTCCCGCCTGATAACTGGTATCACCATAGGGGTAATATTCCTCGTAACTAATAATTGCCGCAGCGTCATCCAGTTCCAGTGATGCAGAACCCAGATGGTTATCCAACTGATACCGCAAAACAGGCACGGGATTTGCAACCGCACTAGAGTTATCTACGGTCAATGTTTCAACGACTGCGACCCTTGTTGAATCATCCATCACATGCAAAGTTTCACGTTCGGTTTCAAGCACTCCGTTTACGGACTTTCGCCATATCTCAAATCCTCCCAGATACAATCTAGTCTCTACAATGCCGTTTTTCTCAACAACCTTGCGAATCCGCTGTCCGCCGCCATCGTAGTTGTAATACGCCTCGGTTGTGCCTCGTGTGATATGGCTTAGTTTTTCTGCAAAGTCCCACTGCATGCTTTGTAAATGTGGCATGCCTGTCATGCTACCATGGGCATTGTAGGTGTAGTTGACGGTAGTTTGGCCAACAGTGGTGCTACTCAGATGGTTATTGTTTGCTGCGTAGTTGTTTGTTCGTGTCCATGCATTGCCGTTGGCATTGTGGATTAACGATAAAATGTTTCCAACACTGTCGTATTGCCACTCTCGAACATAATTTCGCATGGCGGTGCCATCTTGTGGGCTAATTTGTGCAGGATTATAACCTTCTGCTTCAGGTTCACTACTCGCATTGATTGAAACATGTTCTCTGCCCGTAGATTTAAGCAATCTGTAAAGGGCATCATACTCAAACTTCTGACTGGGGCTTACGACACTGCCATTGAAGTAGATTGTTTGTTGAGCATTGTCGTTAATTTGTGTGATGTTGCCTATAGGGTCATCGTTTTCACAGACAAAGCCCGGTTCCAACAACTGCATTTCAATATCAGAAGTTTCCTCCTGAAATCTGGGATTCTTTCTCTGTAATAAAACGCAAGGCATAAAGTTAATATAGGATTATTGTTTGTTCTTTTTCTCTGTTTTTATTTTCTGATAGAATTTATCGACTTTTTTGGTTGCTGTTTCAACCTCTTTTTGCTGAGCAGGAGTTAGTGCATCAAGATTGTCTCTAGAATAACTCCCAATAGACCAAAGATAAAAATCATCAACAGTGAAGTTATCCGGCATAAAATAGGAAAGGAGCGTATCATACGGAAGTCCCATTCTCAAATCGACCAAATCACCATCATTATAGAAAAAATCAACAGGAGAAGCTAACGAATCTACCACAAAATCAGGCTTCATACTTTCATCAAAAGAGCCAAAAATGTATTTCAATTGAAAGGCTTCTTTGGCGGAAAAGCAATGTCCCATTTTTCTCGCACGCTGTTCTGAAATAGGAAGACCAGAATTTTCCCAATCATTCCAAAATTCAGAACCAACTCCAATATTTAATTCTTTTTTATTAACAAGAAAATCAAAGCCATGCCTAAAAATAAAATAGGGCACAATGCGAATATCACAATAAGATAGACCGTTTCTCTTTTTTTCTTTCATTCCTCTAATTACACCCAACACAATAAATTCGGCATTTAAAGGATTAATTTTAACAACATCTTGAGATAGAGATGTTTTATTATAAATCTTTTCTATATTTTTATGGTTTTTTTCTTTTGAAAAAAAATCAACTATATTTTTTAGTAAATCAACATATTCTTGATTTGAATAAAACAAATGAAAATATCGGGCTAGAATAAAATTTTTTTTTAGTGAGCGACTATAAAAAAAAATTTCATCCCATATTTTCTCTGTAAAAGAATAAAGGCCTTTTGGTGTAAAAACATAATCTACCACAGAATACATTTTTAATATTTCCAATTTTTCATTTGTATAATTGCCAAAAACATATAAAGGTTTAAAAAAAGAATTACCTATTCCTCTATAAGGATCTTTTACTATAAATTCTTTACTTACATTATTTAATTTTAATGGGCTTTTTATTGTATATATAATGTTGGCAACAGAATCGCTTCCCCCTAATTGTTTTGGTATCAGGAATGCAATGGCTATAAAATTATACTCAGTAACTAAATTTGTATCTCGATCTGCAAGCCCAGATAAATAATTATGCGTTAGTTCAACGGGTTCCTCAAAATCGTGAGCATACTCCAACCATGAAAGACTAACAGAATCATTCTTCCCGCTCTCGATCGAAAAGCTAAAACAACAAAGAAATAAAATTACTATTAATGATCGTTTATATATCATGTTATTGATCTCTTTTAAATCCATAAGCATTGGTATACATATAATTACCTTGATTGTCTTTACGTTTACCATAATGACTCCACAAATACTTAGCTTTATCTTCTTTAGTGGTTAGACTTTCAAACTTTTCCCTTTGGGATGAGGACTTAATGCCTAAAATACGTTCTAGTTTATATTGCCATTCAAAAGCATCTACTTCAATATCAATATCTTTTTCCGCATATTTTTCTTTCCACTCTGGATTATTCATTTGCCAGACATGTCGCAATTCATGGAATAAATAAAATTTTAATTCACCATAACCTTTGAGGTTCTTATAATTTTGCCTACCAACATTTAGTTTTATTACATTATTTTCATTTTCAGAAACAATTGCAGCTCTTGGTGTTTTTATATATTCGTCATTCTTTTTTATTGCCATAGGGAAATTTATCATTTCTATTTTGAATTTATAAAAGGTTATTTTTTCTAACCATTCAATTTTTTCTTTCGATTCATTAAAAACTTCAATAAAATTATCAATTAGCACATGAACTTCTTTATCTGAAAAATATTCTGAATAAGAAATATCATAATTTTGATTAATTTGACTCAATATTTTCCGCTCTACATCTTCAATTTGACTTTTTATTTCATTTACAAAACTATTCTTCTCATTAGTACTTCCCTCTCCTTTTACTTCCACTTCGCAAACAACCCCAGGGTCTATATCTTCCGTCTGCGTTCCACTCGGATCACTCAACCTCACCGGATTCCCCCGCACATACGCATACAAGTTCACCCCATCTACCAACCCAGCAGGATCGCTCGCAGTCCATCTTCCAAGCCAGCAGGCATAATACCTAGCTCCATGATAGTACAGCCCGCTCTCCTCGTCCTTCTCCTTACCCGTATAACGATAGCGCTTATTCTTTACCTCAGTCTCATTGTGTCCCATCTGGTAACTGGTCGAACCATAGGGGTAATATTCCTCATAACTAATAATTGCCGCAGCGTCATCTAGTTCCAGTGATGCAGAGCCTAGATGATTATCGAGTTGGTAGCGTTGAACAGATAAGGGGTTTGCGACTGTGGTGCCATTATCAACCGTCAAGGTATCGACAAGCACAATGCGTTTTTGGTCGTCCATCACGTGCAGCGTTTCACGTTCTGTATTCAAAACGCCATTTACAGTTTTACGCCAGATTTCAAAGCCACCGAGGTATAAACGCGTTTCCGTTACACCGTTTTTCTCGACAACCTTCCTTGTGCGGATTCCGCCGCCATCGTAGTTGTAATACGCCTCGGTTGTGCCTCGTGTGATATGGCATAGCCTTTCTGCAAAGTCCCACTGCATGCCCTGTAAATGTGCCATGCTTGTCATGCTGCCATGGGCATTGTAGGTGTAGTTGACGGTAGTTTGGCCAACGGTTGTGGAGTTTAGGCGATTGCTGTCACTTGCATAATCATAACTACGTGTCCATGCATTTCCATTGGCATTGTGTATTAACGATAGAATGTTGCCGACACTGTCGTATTGCCATTCGCGGGTGTAATTTCGCATGGCACTGCCATCTTGCGGGCTAATTTGTGCAGGGTTATAACCTTCTGCTTCAGGTTCACTACCCGCATTGATTGAAATATGTTCTCGACCCGTAGATTTAAGCAACCTGTATAACGCATCATACTCAAACTTCTGACTGGGGCTTACGACACTGCCATTGAAGTAGATCGTCTGTTGGGCATTATCGTCAATTTGAGTGATGTTGCCTACTGGGTCATAGGTGTAATTTAGATCTTGAAGTGTATCGGCTCCGTTGTTGCGTGTAGTTAAAAGACGCTTTAGACGGAATGTCTTTTCATCGTAAGTGTAACCTGTAGTCGATGCGTTGCCATACTGAATGCGTTCTCGTTGCCCTTTGGCGTTGTAGTCGATGTTATTTACAAAATTCGTTGAAGTTATTGCTCCACGTAGTTTGACATCGACTCTTTCAAGAAGGCTTGCTTCATTGTAACTTGGCAGTACTTCGCTTGCAGGGATATTGGCGTTGTGTGGAGTCTTGATGCTTATGGCTCGATTTAATGCATCATAAGCCGTGATTGTGGTAAATGTTTCTGATTCCAACAACGTATCGGGTTCGGCGATATTCCAGTCAATCGTTGCATTATATACCTGTGTAAACTGACGTGTGCTTTCTAGCAGGTTGCCCTTAAAGTCATAACTTGTATTTACAACAAGTCCGCTCTGGTCATAACTTTTCCAGAGCTTGCCACGTAGATTGTGAGTTTCGGGGCTTGTCGCAGACTCGCCGTAGATAGTCTTGCCGATTAAAATCTCAGTGCTACTATTTTCACTTAACCATTGATTGGTTGGTCTTCTGAGGGCGTCATATTCATTGCGTAAACGATTGTTTCTGGAGTCAAAACCAAGTACAGGCAGGCCATCTACAGCTTGCAAGGTCTTTCGTTCTCCTGCATCCATGCTCTCCGTTTTACAAGGCACAGAAAGAGCATTATAAACCGTTGACATCACTACATGGTCTCTAGCATCCGTTACAGAAAGGGGATTGCCTAAAATATCAAGCTCTGTATGTGTGGCATAACTCCCTTGAACGCCATTATCTGCAATACTATAAAATGGACGGCCAAGAGCATCTAAGTGCATTTCGGTAGCTGTACCAGCGTGTTTCGCAGCGAGCCAAGCCGCTCTAGTTTCAGGATTATTTGGTTCGTTCCCTATTGGATCTGGGCTCCCTCTATCTGCATACCAATCGCTATCTAGTACGGTGTCATTCTGATCAAAGTTCTTTTGATCCCATGCACTAAACTCCACTTGACTATAAGAACCATCAGGAAAATCGGTTCTTATAAGCCTATCTAACGGATCATAATGCAGTATTGAGGTTACGCCTGTTTCCACAATAGCGGGTTCACTCTCATAGGCATCTGTTCCACTAAAATAGGGCTCATATTGCTTAATCGGATTGCCTGCATTGTTGTAGATAGTACGCCCTGTCCCTACCCATCTAGAAGCACTCCCACTGTCTTTTTCGACAACTACACCATCTTCTATCGTCTTATATAAACCTGGTTCAGCTTGCACTTTACTGAGAGCTAAACGGCCAAGACCATCAGTATATTCTACAGATTCTTGCCATCTGCTGGCTGCATCGCCATGAGTCTCTCGACGACGAGTGCGAACATGAATTGGAATCCCATCAGTTTCAAAACAGTTAAAATTGTAGATGAACTCTTCGGTGGGGCTCTCTAATGTATCGCCTTTAGTATCGCAGAAAAACCCCAACTCAAACAACTGCTTTTCTAAATCAGAAGATTTCTCCTGAAATTTGGGAAGCATTCTCTGTAATGAAACGCAAGGCATTAAGTTAATATAGGATTATTATTTGAGGAAGAACAAATTTTATGTTCTAAAATATATAGAAGGGGAAAGCCTTCCCCTGTCTGCGACCCCTGCGGGTTCTCCGCCACCCCTTCGCGTTTTGGGGGAATAAAAATATAATATAGGTTTATTATGTGAGACTAAATGAACGATAATTTCAATAATTAAGGCTGGCTTTTAACTGAATCAATCAAAATACCTTTATTATTATAGCTAAATGAATAGTTGTATACTTCATTATCTTTGTCTCCTTCTATATAAAAATAAAACCATTTTCCACATCGTTTCCCATTACAGTATTGACCTCTAAATACAGTAATTTCATTTAAATCATTACTAACATCAAGCAGTATGAGTAATCCATCTTGAATTCCTTTCTTAAAATTTCGTTCTCCAACAAGTACTCCTTTTCGATAATATCTCCATTTACCTTCTCGTTCACAGTTTTTTATCGTTCCAGAAACACTATCAGCATTTATTCCAATAATCGTAGATTTAAGCATTACTTCCTCATCACATTTTTTACTTACTATAGAAAGTGTTCCTTTTTTTTTCAATAAATGAACAATCATACCATCATATCCTAAATCTATTTTAAGCGTATCTTTGCGAATATCATACCCCTTAAATTTAAGTGGATGATAATTAAAAGGACTTAGATATTCTGTGGCAGGATAGTCATCAACATGTAATGTATCGCACACTGTATTTTGGCATATTTGTAAGTATGGGCCATAGACAGCAGACATAATATCTTCTTCGTAAACGACAGCCTTCCATATAAGTGAAATAGAAATGCCATTCCATTCAATTCTTTCAATTTTTTTGTTTTCAGTTTCATCTAAATCTGGAAGTGTAGTGTTATTTCCCATAAAGAGTGTAGCTGAAAGTAGTAGAGAAATCATAAACCATCTCTTGTTATATTTAATACTTCTAAGAAAAAATAATGATAATTCCAAACACTAGAAAGAGCTTTATTTGGATCATCTTTCGCCCACTGTTGAACGTCAGAAACAGAAGGAACAACGTTTTCATTATTTTGCTTGGAGTAGTAATCAACAATCGGATGACGTTTATCATTATACTTAACGTTTGATGATGCTTTATGTGTCAATTCGTGTAGTAATTGAAAGCGAGTTTGAAATATAGGCGATGTGAATACTTTTTCGCCCCATTTTGGATTAATATAAAGTGTATTTTTTTTTCTTAATGTCTCAACTCGTAATAATGCATCTTCCATTTCAGGAATTTCTTCCTTTTCAATCGTCCAATTTCTTGAAAGTAAATATTCTATTTCTGAAACGATAGCCTTCACATACTCTTTATTCTGTTTACCACTCTCGCTACTGTCAATACCAAAGTACTTACTCAACAATTCTTGAACTTTCTTTTCGTCTTTTACAATTAATAAATCACGGATTTTTGTTAATGCATCCGCAGCTAAATTCATCCCTAATTCAATTCCTTCAAACATTTTATCACTTGGGATTATATTCCAATTAATTGTACCCGTGAATAATATTGGTTCATTAGTTTTTTCATTTTTGTAGCATTGAGTAGATCTTTTTCCCTTCTCCTTGTCTTCCTCAAGAACCTTTTCCCCATTAGTTCCACTCGGATCCACGCCACTGACTGGGTTGCCATTCACGTAAGCATAGATATTCACCCCATCCACAAGTCCAGCAGGATCACTCGCCGTCCATCTTCCAAGCCAGCAGGCATAATACCTAGCTCCATGATAGTACAGCCCAGATTCTTCATCTTTTTCTTTGCCTGTGTATCGATACCTTTTCAATCCTGTTTCTGCAATATTTCGGCCTACTCGGTAGCTTGTATCACCGTAGGGATAGTATTCTTCATAATTAATAACGTTCGCTAAATCATCAAGTTCCAAGCTTGCCGACCCCAGATGATTATCCAACTGATAACGCTGCACTGGCACGGGATTTGCAACCGCAACAGCGTTATCTATGGTCAACGTCTCCACAATCGCCACACGTTTCTTGTCGTCCATCACGTGCAATGTTTCACGTTCTGTATTCAAAACGCCATTTACAGTTTTACGCCAGATTTCAAAGCCACCGAGGTATAAACGTATCTCCGTTACACCATTTTTCTCAACAACCTTCCTGACTCTCTGTCCGCCGCCATCGTAGTTGTAATACGCCTCGGTTGTGCCTCGTGTGATATGGCTTAGTTTTTCTGCAAAGTCCCACTGCATGCTTTGTAAATGTGGCATGCTAGTCATGCTGCCATGGGCATTGTAGGTGTAGTTGACGGTAGTTTGGCCAACGGTTGTGGAGTTTACACGATTGCTGTCACTTGCATAATCATAACTACGTGTCCATGCATTTCCATTCGCATTGTGTATTAACGATAGAATGTTGCCGACACTGTCGTATTGCCATTCGCGGGTGTAATTTCGCATGGCACTGCCATTGAAGTAAATTGAATCTTCAAAGAAAAGGCCCAGTTTCAACAACTGCATTTCAATATCAGAAGTTTCCTCCTGAAATCTGCTACTCTTTCTCTGTAATGAAACGCAAGGCATAAAGTTAATATAGGATTATTATTTGAAGAAGAAATCAGATGCTTCAATATTATTTGCGTATGGAATTAAAGACTGACCAGAAATGAACACGAACTCAATTTTTGGCATACTACCACCGATGGAAAAGAAGAGTGTTAGTGGGGTGATTGCAATCTCTTCACTATGTGCTTTATAAAAAATACAACTGCAAATATTGCTAAACTAAAAACAGCACTCCCAATAAGCCATGAACCAAATACAGTTGCAAGTTCCAAGTAATTTATATCACCTGAATCGAGATTAATCATTTGCTCTTGAGGATTATTTTTAACAGCCACATACGCCATAAAAAAACCAACCACCATAGATTGAATGAGTGTATAAAAAATGACTGTCAATGCTTCACTTCTTTTCTCTATTTTCATTCTTTACCACCCATGGTTTTTCATCGTAAATAGCTTTTACTCTTGCTCCGTACTCAGAGACTTTTTTAGCGTTAATGTTATTATACAGAGTCGCAATTTCCTCTACTGAGGCATTTGCTGGCAATAGCTTCTTAATTCGATCAACAATTTCAACACCTGCTTCAATATTTTTTTCTGGATTTTTTAGTTCTTCTCGTGAACCAAATGTGCTACCCCAATACTTTACATTTATATTCATTGGCAAAATACTTTTGTTCTTGTTAAATAGTTCAAGAATAGCATCATAGTACCCATGGGTTGTTTCCATGTACATGATAGCCTTTACAAGATTAGCATCAACTCCTTTCTCTTTTGCCATTTTATTTATTTGATTTTCAGGTTCTGTTTAATTTGTTTGAAGAAAAGTTCCACTTGCCACCTTTGCTTGTAAATGTTCGCAATGGTTGTGGCACCGAACTTTAGATTGTTGCATAGAAGGACAACCTCCATCTTCTTTTCATCGTCCTACATGACAACTCTGCGCAGGTAATACCCGCAGGCTCCTCCTTTCTCACTTGTAAGCTCTATCACCTCATCACTTATAATATTGTTCTTCTGGGGTAGAGCATAGGTTTCAACGACCTTGTAGACAGCGTTAGATTTGAGCCGTGTTACGAACCATACATTCCGCTCACTCATTTCGCCGAAGAATTCATAATCTACATAGGCCCTGTCCATCGCAATGACGCTTTGCGGCGGAAACAGGTTCGGGTTACCAGTGAACATAGCACGGAAAGCTTTGCCATCATGAACTCTTCCATGGGTCGTGTCGGCAAACACGGGGATCAGTCCATCATGATCCAGAACTGTATGAACTTTCACGGCTCCCTTCTTGTGATGAAACTTTGCCCATGGATAAACGCTCAGGCACAGGTCTATCGTAGTTGAATCTACACTAAACAGCTTTCCCTTGAATCCCTTAGACTTGCTCTTGCGGCATAGCTTGGGCTGAATCCTCAAAACAAGATTTTCGAACATGTCGCAGTAGAACTTCCAGCTCCGGTGCTCGTTTGCGTAGGCAAGCGTGGACTTGCTGGGAGTCCTGTCTATGCCCATGTGATTGAGATTGCCGCCCTGCGTCGCCATTCCTTGAGTAATTTCACGAAGCAAGTCTGCCCCAGAGATGTACGCAAAAAGCATTGTGATAAACTGGCTGCGACAGCTGATTCCTTTTGCGGCACGGTCTCCAGAGTACTTTTGAACGATGTTTTCGAATGCTTCCTAGTGGATATGCTGTAGGATTTGTGAGAAAATATGACTATTTTTCATCTGCCGGTTCCTTCTTGGTTTATTGTGTCTCATAACCCAAATTTACCTAGTTGGATAACCAGCATTTTTTTTGCAGTTCAAGCAGATGTCAAATTGCTATACGCATAAATTGTTTTGGACAGTAGTGTAAATGCTTATATTATTTGAATCTCAAAATTAGGAATAGATCATGGTCCAAAAGTCTTTTAATTTGCTTGTGCGAATCCCTGCACTTCTCCAAAAATACATGGTATTCTCCATACCCACAGTGATGTTGCTTGGCTTTTGGGTGGGCTCCCTGACCGATGTCTCTGCTTTGCAAGCATTGGTGGTGCCATTGACATTTTTAATGGTCTATCCAAGCATGGTCGGGCTAAACTTCAAGCAAGTCGTATCTGGTGGAGACGCCCGCTTGCAATGGATCACACAAAGTTTCAATTTCCTGGTAATCCCTGTTCTTGCCTATTTACTTGGCCTGTGGTTTTTTCCTGAAAACCCCATGCTCCGTCTTGGTCTCTTTATGACAGGTCTGTTACCCACCAGCGGCATGACTCTTAGCTGGACAAGTATGGCCAAAGGCAATTTACCCAGTGCCGTAAAAATGACCGTCATTGGACTTGTGGCGGGTTCCCTTTTGGCTCCATTCTATATGAAGGTTGTCTTTGGAGAAACCGTTGCCTTGCCACTTTCAAAAACCCTTTTCCAGATTCTTGTTGTGGTCTTTATTCCAATGCTGCTCGGATATGTGACCCAACGCTATTTAGTGAAAAAGCATGGGCAGAAAACCTTTGCAGAACAAATTAAGCCAAAGGTAGCCCCCTGGGGCACTATGGGTGTACTTGGCGTCCAGTTTGTGGCAATGGCGCTCAAGGCCGAAGATTTGATGGCAAATCCGAAACTGCTATTGATTCTGGGCATCCCCATGTTTGCCTTTTATCTGGTGAACTTTGCACTTTCAACATGGCTTGCACGCTATTTTGTGAAACGAGCCGATGGCATTGCGTTTATATATGGAACAGCGTTACGCAACCTCCCAATTGCGCTTGCCATTGCGATGACGGTATTTGGTAAAGCGGGTTCGGAAGTGGCTCTATTGATTTCGATGGGCTTTATATTTCAGGCACAGATGGCTGCATGGCATGTAAAGTGGATTGGCAAGTTGCTCCCTGAAAAATCAGCCACATTAGTTTATAGTGGTCGGATTTCTTGAACAGAAAAAAGCCATTTGCTAATTGGCATCCAGACTATGCCGCCTTCGTGAGGGCGATCTTTCCAAAATATACATCGGCAGGATTGGATAATGGTGTGATTTAATAAGAGGGTAAATGAAGCAATCATATTCATTGTTAAATGATTTCCAAACCGAGAGGCATAAAAACATGTTTACCTGTTTTTATGCCCGAGGTGCAGAATCAAAATGACGAAGTCATTTCATTCCAAAAAAAAGGAAAAATCCGCTACTAAAATAGCCAAAGATATCGGAGTTAACCCAAACACGATATGTAGATGGGT
>LIUM01000021.1 GCA_001462345.1 Fibrobacteria bacterium AD312
CTTTATGATATGGCTGGTCTTGTTTGTGAGAATGTGATGCTTCCTGGAAAGAGTATTTTTAATCATGAAATCACGACGTGTAAGGGTGGCTTTTTGTATGATTCATTGATAAACTTAAATTTTGGGGCCCACAAGGATAATTTTAAATCTGGATACGGCGGATATCAAGGGCTTCGATTAGTGAGAAAGTTAAACTAAATGTTCAAATTATTGCTTTTTGCACTTTTTATTTTTCTTACATCATGTACCACAAATGTTTCTGATGAAGATGCGTTTGGAATGGTGGATGTGGATCAAAATTATACGGAAAAAGACATTGTTTTTTTTAGTGAGGTAATTAAAGATTCAAAAAAAATGGATCGTTGTGGAACTTGATAAGAGGGGTGTCGCATGAACGTACTCATTGTTAAATTGCCTAAAAGAAAGGAAAGTAACAATGCCAAAACACCACTATAACGAAGAAATGCGGCTCCAAACCGTAAAATTGCAAAGGATCTTGGAATCAACC
Organism: Fibrobacteria bacterium AD312; assembly: GCA_001462345.1. Classification (GTDB taxonomy): domain Bacteria; phylum Fibrobacterota; class Fibrobacteria; order Fibrobacterales; family Fibrobacteraceae; genus Fibro-01. The sequence goes on from LIUM01000021.1 coordinate 509, forward strand.
AGAACACAGAATAACCTTCCTACCTATGTGGAAGAACGCCGTATTATGCGTGAGAACGGACTGTATTCCGTCGTCGAAAAAAGAGTATATTCAAACTATCAAATTAATGAATATTTCTTGCGAAAAGCCCTCTATTAAAAAATCAACAAGTCCATTTTTAAGATGAAATATTTTTTCAAGTGATTCTGTTTTTTACAAAAATCACGATTTTATCTTTGTTTGTAAACTTGAATTAATCAACGAATGCCAAAAATGATTTTTAAAGAAAACTGAAAGTACACTTGGTTGGAAGAGTACTAGCAGTATACAACTAAGTGTTCTCAGAAGCTAGTTTCCCGAAAAATAGTGTTTCGGCGATCATCGTCTTTTTAAAGTCTGCTAAGTCTAAGCTTTCATTTTCGCTATGAGGGTTGCTCTCTGGATCTTCAAGGCCAATCAATAAAATAGGGATCTCTCCAAAAGTTTCTCTGAATAAAACAGCTCCTGGAATAGAAGCCCCACAACCAATAAATTTTGCTTCTTTATTAAAGGATTCTGTCATCGCTTCTTTCATTTTCTGAAAATAAGGATGGTTGGTATTGGTGGTAAAGGGATCTGCGCCACTTTCTTTTTCTATAGTGGCATGAAGCCCATAAGGAATATTTTTTTGGACGTGATCAATCAATTTTTGGGTGGAGCGTTCGGCATCCATGCCTGGCGCGAGTCGAATGGAAATGCGTGCATAAGCCGTATTTTGTAATACGTTCCCTGCGATTTTTTTATTGCCCGATTCAAGTGCCGTAATCACAATGGAAGGGCGTCTCCAGAGGGCGAGAGGAATTTCAGATTCTTTAACAAGTAAAGCGACGTTTTCTAAAAGATGAGAATCTTTTTTGAAAATAGAAGCCCCTAGTGGTAGTTTGGAGTAGGAGTCGAGTTCTTCTGCTGTTGGGGGGATAATATCATCATAAAACCCCTCAATCACAATATCTCCTTGTTCATTCGTGAGGCTTGTAATGACGCGGCAAAGTGCTTGAGCTGGGTCTGGAATAGGGCCAGACCAAGAACCCGAATGTAAAGGCGTTTCGGTAGAAGACAACGTCACTTCAATCGCACTCATGCCTCTAAGACTAGTGGTGATACAGGGAGTCCCTTTTTCAATATTATTTAAGTCAGCGACAATCACTGCATCGGCTTTTAATAAATCCTTGTGCTCAGCAAGCAACACTTCTAACCCAGAACTCCCAGCTTCTTCTTCACCTTCGATTAAAAACTTGAAATTGGGTGCGTTTTTGCCCCATAACTCGCGTGCTAAAGAAACGGCGGCAAGATGCACTATAATCCCTGCTTTATCGTCGGCAGTGCCCCTGCCATATAAACGTCCATCCCGTTCTTCTGGTAAAAATGGATCACTTTGCCAAAGCTCGCGCCTCATTTCTGGTTGTACATCGTGATGGGCATACAGTAAAATGGTGGGGTGGCTAGGGGAGACCATTAGTTCTGCATAAACAGAGGGCTTTCCGCTGGGTGGCATTAAAAATTGTGCCTTACTAAAACCAGCTTTTTCAAATAGTTCTTTGACGCTTTCAGCGGAGCGAAGTACCTCTTGAACATCAAAATGATCAAAACTAATTGAGGGAATTTTTACTAGTTCTTTTAATTGGTCAAGATAATAGGGGAAAAGCTTCTCAAACGCTTGTTCTATGTTGTTTTTCATATTCTAGCACCCTTTTTTTTGTAAATTTAAGAATATGGTGAACTTTAAGTGTATTAATCACGAGTATTATCTCTTAAAAGGAGATAAAATATTAGCTCTCATTCGGCGTATTTTTCATAAGTACCCTGAATTTAGGCATAATTCCTTTAAGTATGCAGCGCGTTTTGCTCCTTGGATTCCTTTTTTAGGGGCTCGTGCCGATTTAAGCAAGAATTTGAAACGTGTGATTACGTTCCCTGATCATAGTAATTCTTTGTATTTAGGTAACCCCATCATTTTAGCTGCTGGTGCAAATAAAACAGCGAAGCGCATTATGGATTACTCCAATATTGGATTTGGTGGTATTTGTGTGGGCACAGCGACTCGTCATTTTCGAGAAGGAAACACGCATCGCCCAAGAATTGGTTTTTTAGAACATGATCGAGCCATTCATAATAGCATGGGCTTAAATAATGAAGGCATTGAAGTTATTTCAAAACGAGTGGACGATCAACTGATACAAGCTCACAAAAAAGGGCTTTGTGTTGGTGTTTCTATTGCTGAAACTCCAGGGTTAACAGACCCAGATGAAAAGTTAAAAGACATTATTGAAAGTTTTTCTATTGCCTATAAAAGTGCCGATTACATAGAAATCAATGTGAGCTGCCCAAATACAGGCGAAGATCGAATTGATCTCGATACTAATTTTGCAGAAAAAGTGTTCTCTCAGATAATGGAGTTTAGAAATACACGTGGTTTAAGAAAAGCGGTGTACGCTAAATTAAGCCCTGATTTATCGGAACGTCAATTGATGGTGATGATGGATATGCTTGTGCGTAATGGCGTGAATGGTGTCGTTTTAGGGAACACATTTCCAACGGCTCAAATATCCGCTTTACCCATGCGTGCTCAATATGAAGACCTTATTCCTCTCCGTGCTGATGGGAACAAGGGCGGACTTTCTGGCCGTCCTTTATATGAGAATATGTTTTGGACTGTAAGCTATGTCAAAAAGCATTACCCTTCTATAAGTATCATGGCCTGCGGGGGAATTGATCACGGCTATAAAATTTATGATTTATTGAAATTAGGGGTCGATGCCGTTCAATGCTATTCTGTTGTAGCTTTCCGTTGGATGGCGGCTCATGCGATGAGAAAAGAATTACAAGAGGCTTTAATCGCTAACGGTTATAAAAACCTTTCTGATTTTTATGGTGAATAGGCTCTTACTGATTATTCTATTATTCTGTTCGATGTCTATGGCATCTGGTTTTTTTTTAGAGGACGAGCGACCTGTTCCTATTAAAGAAGAAAAATCGAATTGGAGTTATGGTTTTGGTACGGGCTTTTCTTTTTTGTTTCGTCAATTAGACTTATCTCTTTATGGTACTTTACAGTATCGAATCAATAATCAGTGGGCAATTTCAGGGGTCATCGCTTCTGATATTTTAGAATCGCGCTATGATTTTGGGGCTCGAGGCTTATGGTATTTTTATCCTGAAGACTTTTTGATGGCAGGCGTCTCTGGCGTTTTATTAGTACAAGAGTCTGAAACGGTGTTTCCTCCCAGAATTTCTTTTGGTTATGGCAAAGATTTTTTGCCGTGGGAGAATGCTCACTTTTTTTTAAGAACGGTAATTAGTATTTCTTATGTAATTGGAGACTATATAGAGAGTTCTCCAACGGAGTTAGGCATTATAGAAATCAATCAAGTGGTACTTCATGGTGAATTCTCAATTCTATTCTTTTAAAAAATCATTTTTAATTGTAGCAATCGTATTCTTCACTTTTTCTCCGCTAATGGCGGCACCTTGGCTAGGCTTCTCTTTTAAAAAAGAACCCTATCAAAACCAGATTGCCTTAGTGGTAGAAGGCATCCATCCTTCTTCTGGGGCCCTTGCCGCTGGCCTTTCTAGCGGAGATAAGGTTATTTCAGTCAATGAAAAACCGATTTCCTCAGTGGCCGTCATTCAAGAGGTCTTAAAGAAAAAAAAGTCTGGCGAATCGATATCCATTGGTTTTATTCGAGATGGTAAAACACAAAAAGTCAAAATAAAGCTAACGGATCGTCCAGATGATATTTCTAGTTGGACTGGTTCTGCGATTGGCAGTAAAATGGTCAGTTTTGGTCAAAATTTTTATGCGAACGGAGAAAAGCGTCAGGCAAAACCAAAAGTCGTTCTACTTGATTTCTGGGCCACGTGGTGTATGCCTTGTCGGCAAACCATTCCTATTCTTGAAAGGCTTTATAACAAGTATGCAAAAGATGGCTTAGAAGTCGTTGGCATTTCTAAAGAATCGTTGAATGAACTCAATGCCTTTAACAAAAAACATCCTTCTCCTTACCCATTGTATCGAGATGCCGATTTTAAATTTTCAAATCACTATCGAATTACATCAATACCTACACTCATGCTTTTGGATCAGAATGGTTATATACAAAAAGTCTGGGCGGGCGTTCCAAATGAAGCGCAGCTAGATCAAATTATACGGGAGAAGCTCCGTTGAAAAAGGTAGCCCTATTTTTTGTTATTTGCTTTGCACTATTATCACAAGCATCGGCATCCACTGTGGTGGCTGAATGGAAGTCGCCGACTCCTTTTTCTTCAACTTCTTTATTTTCAAAATTAGATTCCATTGGAAAAAATGGAAACTGGATGCAATATGATTCCACTGGAGTTTTAGATGCATTTATGTTAAAGTTCGAAAAGAAACAACTCGCTTCTTGGGTTTTAAAAGAACCTTCAGGCTCTTATCTTTTGGCTGTTTTATCGAACGCCTCCAAAGGAGAGCGTCTTTCGGTTTATCGTTTTAAGGAAATCAATACAACTCCAGAGGCATTAAAAGTTCATTCTGTTTTAGATCCCAATCGTTTATTTTTAGACTACAAGCAGACAAGTGAAACGGAGTTTGTACATTTAGATAACACCAATTTAAAAATATCAGTACTTTCGGATCGAATTCGATTTACTTATAAAAATGAAGACCCAAACAACATTTATTTTCCAACCAATTTTAGAGAACTAAATGATCAAGAAAAAAAGTCTTTAGTGGATCAATATCTCGATTTTTTTGAATATGAATATTCATTAATGCTTCGCTCTTTTGTACAATCCACGCGCGGCCTTTTTAATTGGCAACCATGGCATTGGTACTTAAAGCCTTGGACAAGAGGATTGAAGATCTCTCGCCATGAATTAGAGGCCATTTTAGAGCGTGGAGTGGCTCCTTCTTCTTTTCGTTTATTTTACACAAAAACAAAAAATGGCGAAATTGTTCAATTTAGCACAAACGGGAACGGATACTACTTGATGGAGGTTCTTTTACCTCGTTGAATTTTTTATCTTGTTATAGATTCCTTATTTTTTATGACATATCACATTGCTACGTCAAAAACTCTTTTAGAGGTACTTTATAGATGATTCTCTTTCTGCTAATCAGTTTTCTATTCATGTCATCTGCTTTTGCACTTGGGGTTGTTGAAGAATTAGACTCTCGATTTGTAGTTAGAGATACTGTTTTCGATTTTTCTCCTATGTCTTGTGCTGATGGTGGTGTAAGGTTAGTACCAGAAAATGTTTTTTATGTAGATGATACGGATTTGCCTTATCGAGTGTATCGAGTGGCCTTACCCGATTCTATGATGCCATCTGTTGCTGTTCGAGACTTAAAAACAAAAAAAATGACAACGCTATGGTGTCAAGGGGATTCCATCCCTGCAATACAAGTAAAAGTCGCAAAGCCTATTCTTCGCGATGGGCTTTGGATGACCGACATTTCTGTTCCGATGATTATCAACAAATCATCCTTTAATACCATAAGAGAACAATTTGAAATTCAGGTCCAATTTAAAACTTCAAAAGTGAAAGGGTATAATCCTGGAAAAAGAGCTTTAGCTAAAGTGTTGAATTCTAAATCCGCCTCAAAATGGGGTGTGTCTCGAAATCAAAATGTCCTTCGTCGAGCTGCCGTTTCTGAGCTTTCCAATGTAGAATGGATTGCTCGTTTTTCTATTGGTGATAGAAGTGTCGATAATTTAAGTGAAGACGGCTTGTACGCTGTTCCCTATATTTCTATACGAAACGCGTTGTTTGCTGCTGGGTTACAAGATAAAATGAGTGGTGTGTCTGTTTCAAAATGGCGCCTTTATGGAGTCTCTGCCGATACTCTTCAAGAAGAAATCACCTCTACTTCTGATATTTTACCAGCCCAACTATTTCAGATTCCTATAGAAATCCGAGATCATAATGGCGTTGACCCAACACCGAATGGTATTTTTGATGATGGAGATACGCTCGTATTTGTCGGATATGGTAGTTCTTTCTGGAAAAAATCATCTATCAATCATGAAGCTCCTTATTACTTCTCAACCTCTCCCTATAGTTTTTTCCAATATTTTCAATTAGGATGGACTGATCAAGGTTCTGTCAAACGCTTAGAAAATTTAAATGAACCTTCTTATTCAAACCCCAAAGACATAAATTGGAAACGTTATGTTCGTGTGGAGAAAGAAGATATTTTAAGAGATACTTATTTTGGTAAAGACCTTTTTTGGGAAGCGGCTACTGGCAAAGAGTGGTTTTGGTTTTGGCATAGTTTTAATGATACTCTAAAATTATCTTCTTCTGATATTTATTCTCCTAGTACATCTAATTTAAAGGCTTTTAAAGAAGGTGGAAATGGCGTAGTGTCTTTTTCTTTTTTGCCTCATCGTTCTGCTTCTATTTCTAGTGTAGGAGAAAATCTTTCTCAGTCTACGGATCAGTTATATTCTGATTCTACTTATGAATATCGCATGAGCAGAATCAACTTTACTGCTTCAGTGAACGGTTCTTTATTACCAGATCGCGATACGTTACTACCTGGAGGTAATTTTGTTTATACGGTATCTAACTTAAAAGCAAACGGAAATGAATTTGCCTTGACTATGTTACCAAACTATGGTTTCTTTGATCGTTTTGAGGGCTATAGCGTAGCTTATGATTGGAATACAGGGGGGGTTGATTCTGTAGAATGGTTTTTACCAGGACATGTTAGCGGCGTTATTCGTATTCCAGTTTCAGAGGCATCACTTCGAGTATTAAAGTTTAGAAATGGAGAGCCTTTAGGGCTTTTACGTGTTCAAAATGGCTACGCCATAGATAGCCTCTCTCTTTCAGAGGATGTGCGTTACTTAGTTTATAGAAACAATCAATATAAATCGGGATTACAAATAGAAGCGATTCCCGAACGAATGAAGGGTATATTAACGCGCATAGAAAATATTTCCTCTAAAACAGAATATTTGATTATCACATCGGAAAAATTTCAGGTGCCTGGATTAGAATTAGCAGAATTTCGTTCTGGTGAAGAAGCTCTTAAATCTATTCCAACGACAATTGTATTAACAGAAGATATCTATAAAGTGTATTCTGGAGGAAGTTTAAGTCCAATTGCTATTCGTAATTATATTGCTTATGCAAGGTCTGTTTGTCCAAACTTAAAGTATGTGTTACTTGGAGGTTCGGGTCATTATGATTATCGAAGAATTAACTCCAACTTACCTGAAATAATTATTCCTCCCTTTGAAAGAGAAGATAAGACTTCTGATGATTTTTTTGCGGTTCTTGATAGTGGGGAGATAATCATGTATGGGGATTACGACATAGATCTTGTAGTTGGTCGTCTTCCTGTTTCATCTGTTTCGGCTTTTCATTCTTATAATGAAAAAGCAAAAGACCATGAACAAATAGGTTTATTTGATAACGGTCCGTGGCGTAATAAATTAATACTTGCGGCAGATGATACTCTTAACGGAACAACGCCTGATGCTACTGGTCATGTATCAGCTCAAGAAAGATTGTCTAAAACTTTAGATAGCATTGCTAAAGAAAAAAAGACACGTCTGGATTATGCAAAGATTTACCTACTAGATTACGCTCCCGATGCACTAAATCAAAAGCCAGAGGCCGCGACGGATTTAATTAATAGCATCAATCAAGGCGCACTTTTTACTATTTATTTTGGTCATGGATCTATTTCGGATTGGGCTGGAGAAGGGCTAATGAAACCCTCTTACATTGATCGATTGTCAAATCAAGGGCGTTATACCATTATAAGCTCTTTTTCTTGTACCGTAGGGCGTTTTGATAAAGGAGATGAAATGTCTCTTTCGGAGTCATTTATTGCCGCTCCAAAAAAAGGAGCTATTGCTTCTATAGGTGCCACAAGAGAAACCTTTGCTTCTTATAATGAAAACTTTGCTAGAGCTCTTTTTTCTAATTCTATTTTTAAAGAAAACCAATTCTTTGGTGATTCCTATTGGGATGCAAAAGGACGTCATAAAATGTCATATTCTCGGCAACGATATAACAATGAACGATATGCATTATTAGGAGAACCTGTTTTATCTATACCTTCTTCTAATTTAAGCGTCAAATTAGACCAGCAGTTAGATACCATTCAAGCTCTTGATAAAATAGAGCTTTCGGGGACGGTATCAGAAATGTCTTCTGGCAAGATTTACATAAATGTTCGAGAAGGTGCATATACCAAAAGGCTTTATGATAAGGCTAATTGGTTGAATGTTAGTTTTCCTGGTAGCCCCATTTATTCAGAAACGGTGAATGTAAAGCAAGGACAATTTAACACAGGATTTATTACCCCTAAAAAGATGGCTTTTGGAGATACTAATGCTCAAGTATTTGCATGGGCTTATTCAGAAAATAATCCATATGTTGGAACAGTTCTAATGGATCAAATTGTTGTTTCAGGAGTTTCTTCTTATGCTGATTCCATTAATGACCAATTGCCTCCAGAAATTTCAATCCAAACCTGTTTAGCTTCTTCTTCTCATTCAAACATTGCTGATGGAGATCGTATTCGATTAGAGTCTCCAGGGTGCTTGCAAATAACAATTGAAGATTCTACTGCAATTGATTTTAGAGAAGAGGCGGACGAAGGTATTTCTTTTGAAGTAACGAACATGTCTCCTCCTTTCCACCCGTGGCCCTATTTAGAACAAACCAGTAAAAAAGTTGTGGCGCGAATGAACTTTGCGGCTTCCGCATATTCGCCAGGTGTTTATGAATTCAAGGTTCAAGCTTTTGATATTTTAGGGAATCGTGCTCAAAAATCAGTGTTTGTGGAAATTACAGAAACGCTGCAAAAGGGCTTAGCAGATGTCTTTAATGCCCCTAATCCTATGGGCAAAAAAGGCACCACCTTTTATTTTAAGGATTTAGCGGTGGATCGCTCTGCAGTAATCTCCATATACATATACAATCAAAATGGGCGCCTTGTTCAAGTATTGAAAAATGCAAAATCGGGCGAAACATTCTGGGATGGCAGGGATTTTTATGGACGTCTCTTAGCCAATGGACTATACCACTATATTGTAAAGAGTGATGTTCCAAAAACAGAAATGTCCAAAAAACAAATGTTCTCTGTAAAACAAAAATTAGTGATTTCGAGGTAATTATGGAATTAAGAAAAAAGCCGATTTTTTGGCAGCGTTTATTAGAAACGTTATTTCGTTTGCGTTTGATTTTTATGTTATTATCTGTGGTGCTTTTACTTCTTCTCTTTTATTCTAGAAGTGAACTTTTTTCTTTTATATTAGGCGCTTCCGAGAGCTTTTCAATCACGATGAGTTCCATATTGAGCTTTACTGATTTAAGGCCCTATATTCCTTTATTTGGTGGTTTTCTTATCATTTTTATTTTGCGTCTATTTTTAGGGGGATTATTCTCTGGCCTTGTTTTCTTAGCAACGAGTATTGTTGTTCCATTAGGTTTTTTCATTTTAGATGGCTCTGATAATGTGGTAATCAAATTATTATTGTGGAGTGGTTTAATCTCTTTTCTACTCTCTTTGTTAGTGCCAAAGGCTTGGGTGAAGACCTTGTTTCCGCTCTTTGTGAGCTTTCTATTATTAACGATATCAGCGGTATGGACAGAAGTAAACCATTTAGCTTGTGTTCTCTTATTGGTTTTACTTTTTGCCGATGCAATCACTGTTGGTTGGTTTACAGGAGTGAATTTAAAAGAAGGAAAACCTAAAGCAGGTTCTTTGATTCAAGCTTCCTTAAAACAATTACCTGTTATAGCCTCAGGTTCTTTTATCGCTTTACTTATCGCGTTATTTATGGGAAAAGGGTTTTCGCTTGATGCAGTGCTCTCGGGATCTCTTTTTTGGATTGCTTATCTCGGGGTCTTTTTTCTTTTATTTTCCCCATACTACTCTTTTATGCCATTAGATGGATTGCGTTCTGATAAGCGTCAAATGAAAATGGATAAAGCTTCTTCTAAGCGATCAAAATAAATACTTGACGTAAAGGCCAAAGGATTCCATTGTTCTGGACATTGGCTCAAAGTATTCGCCTTCATAGGCTGCAATCTTAAAATAGAATTTTAAGTTAAGCCCTAAATTGACTTGCTTTGTAATAAAAAAGTCGATATTGGAAATATTAAAACCAACAACATCCCAGCCAGTCGCACCGTAATGCGGTGCTGAAGACGGCATTGTTTTTAATAGAAAAATATTAGTATGGTTTGAAATGCGCCCGTGTTTGGATGAAATATCAAAAGCGGCTTTATAGTGCACACCGTAATTCAATTGGTATGTTCTAGTCGGTTCGTAATCAGGATAAAACTCTTTTAACAGATCATCGTAATTAAAGTCGGTGGAACCTAGAACAACAAAAGAAGGAATACTCGTTAATCTAAAAGAAAGAGAGGGGCGAAGCCAAACATTGAAATCAGTACCAAGACCTAGAGAAAAGGCACTCATCTCGACTAGATCGCCGTAGAATACATCATAGCTAGTGTATGTTGCAAAATCAAACCAATCATTTCCAGAAACTTTATTTATGTTTTTTAATTTGGCTAGAACTTCTAAGTTAAATAAGCGTTCCTTTTGTCCCATTTCTTGAGTTGCTTGAATCGTGAAATATTCGAAAGGCTTTTTCAATACTCGGCTAGGGGAACCGTAGACTAAGTTTAGGCCTGCAAATCCAAAAACTTCTTCCCAACTATCATTGAGCCTTTCTGCAGGGGATTTGTCGTATCGATAATCACTTCCAAAACGAAATCCGGCACCAGTAAATACCGAGAGCTCTATTGGAAAATAATGAGGATGATTGGGTCTCGTACCAGTTATTCTGCGGTGCAAATAGGTGTATGGATTTAAAAGGAATGCTCCAGCGTGATCTACCCAATTTGGATTTGGTTTAGCTAACAAGCGTTCTGATAGTCGATACAGAATTTCACCATAAAAGGCGCCACCGTAGCTTGTCATAATAAAATCATTTAATGAGGGATATTCATTTTCACAAAAGAATTCCCATGAGAATGATCCAAGCATATCAAATAAAACGCTTTGGTAGAAGGAATATCCAGAAGCTCTTGCGGCAGCATGATAAAAAACGCCTTGATATGGGTGTCCGAAAAAGTTAATCCCAAAGTGGTTGTTATCCCAAGTCCAACCATTTTTTATGTTTCTGTGCCAAACTTCTGGACTGATTTTGGCATAATTCACTCTCAAGAAAAAACGATCCCATGCCCAAACAAAAGTATTTTGAGCAAGTACTTCTGTCAAAGGAACGAATAGCGGTAGCGACTCAGCATGTTTAACTAGCATTTTATTTTGTGTTTTTATTAAATATGAAGAATCGGATGCCATAGTGGTATCTGTGGCATTTGTTTCTCCATAAACAAATAAATGAAAAAATAAAAGTAAGGCAAAAGTTCTTTTCACTTTGAAAAAGTAGTTTTATTTAGACTCAAGTAGCAGAGTAAAAAAGATAAGAGGTTGTATTTTTAGGATGAAAAGCCCAAATGCCCGAATTATTTGAAAAACAAGATAAGCCTGAGATGGTTACAAAAAAGTCTCTTTTTTATTAAGTAGCAAATAAAAAGCCCAATAGTGAATGTAGTTGTTATTGTACAAATGAAAAAAGCAAGAAGGGGTGGAATTAGGTAAAACCATAAGTCATTTGTAAAATTGTCTACTGTGGTTATTAATATAAAAACACTCCAAATGGCACTGTTTACTTGAAGTGAATATTTAAATGCTGTTTTTAATAAGGGCTTCTTATTTTTAAGATCAGTTGCAGCCATGTGTCCAGCAAAACCAAGAGCTATAAGAAAGAAAAAACAATCCTAATGTGGCTTTACCATAAACTCCAATTAATGCTATTGAAGTAAGTCCTTCCCCAGTAAGCATCATTGGAAAGGAATACATAATAAAAATAGCTAATAATCCTATAGGAGCGACAATTAAATAAGAAACCCAAATGCCTTGTCGTTTTATTATCACTTTGTTCCTTTTTGCCCTACGGGCTCGCCTTTGGTCGCTTCAAAAAAATATTTTTCTATAAAATTGGCTGCGACACTTCGTGAAAGTTCGTCACGAGAATATCGCGAGGCTTAAAATCATTTATTTCACTGCGTTCAACATGATTTTAATCGAACTCGATTACTTGTGAGTTCTCATCTCGTTATCGGAATAGCGAGATTGCCAAAAAGTCACTTTGTTCCTTTTTGCCCTTCGGGCTCGCTTTGGGTCGCTTCAAAAAAATATTTTTCTATAAAATTGGCTGCGACACTTCGCGAAAGTTCGTCACGAGAATATCGCGAGGCTTAAAATCATTTATTTCACTACGTTCAACATGATTTTAATCGAACTCAATTACTTGTGAGTTCTCATCTCGTTATAATAACAAAAAAGCACACACCAGAAGGTTTGTGCTTTTTTGTTATCGGAATAGCGAGATTGCCAAAAAGTCACTTTGTTCCTTTTTGCCCTTCGGGCTCGCTTTGGGTCGCTTCAAAAAAATATTTTTCTATAAAATTGGCTGCGACACTTCGCGAAAGTTCGTCACGAGAATATCGCGAGGCTTAAAATCATTTATTTCACTACGTTCAACATGATTTTAATCGAACTCAATTACTTGTGAGTTCTCCTATATCGGAATAGCGAGATTGCCAAAAAGTCACTTTGTTCCTTTTTGCCCTTCGGGCTCGCTTTGGGTCGCTTCTAAAAATTCTTTTTCTATAAAATGGGCTGTGACGCTTCGTGAAAGTTCGTCACGAGAATATCGCGAGGCTTAAAATCATTTATTTCACTGCGTTCAACATGATTTTAATCGAACTCAATTACTTGTGAGTTCTCATCTCGTAGTCGATATAATAAAAGACACTCCATTGGGAGTGTCTTTTATTATATCGGAATAGCGAGAATCGAACTCACGACCTCTTGCTCCCGAAGCAAGCGCTCTACCAGGCTGAGCTATATTCCGTTTTATGGGGAGTAATTCTAGCTAAAAAAGTTTTTTTTCTCAATAGGTTTTTTGAAAAGAGAGTCGTTTTCGATATTCGTTTTAATTTTTAATAGACTAGAACCAGAGTTGCTCCCGAAGCAAGCGCTCTACCAGGCTGAGCTATATTCCGTTTTATGGGGAGTAATTCTAGCTATTTTTTTTCAAAAGAGAGTCGTTTTCGATATTCGTTTTAATTTTTAATAGATTAGAACCAGTCTTGCTCCCAAAGCAAGCGCTCTACCAGGCTGAGCTATATTCCGTTTTATGGGGAGTAATTCTAGCTATGTTTTTTGAAAAGAGAGTCGTTTTCGATATTCGTTTTAATTTTTAATAAGCTAGAACCAGGGTTATTTCGCTCTATGGCATAATAAGCTACAAGATGCTTGAGTTTTGTTTTAATATGTTGATCCACAAAACGCTTCACATTTCCATATTTCAAATTCCCGCCACCGTGGATTATTCTCAATAATTTATATCCCGCAGGGATCATCGCATGGATAAGACTATCCACTTTTTCTACCGCTTCTAACCCTTCGCAACCATGCAAATCAATCTCTTGTTCTGGTTCACCAAAAGGGTTATCTTGCAAAGATTTCTTAATTTTTTTCGAATTCGTTCGCTTGGTTCGAGTCAAGTGTTTCGTCGATTTTTGCTCCGAATCCTTGTCAATTATAGGATGCGAGTTAATCCACGCCATCTGAAAATCTTCTTCTTCGTTAAACGCCATAGTCATCTACTTTGAAATTTTTATGATAATTCCAGGTCCACTGTTCTGGATGTTCTTCTATCCAAGATTCCATTTCTTTAGAAAAACCTTCTGTAATAATATTCTCCTCTGTTTTTGGAGAATAGATTTTTTCAAATCGCACAATCACTTGGTCTTTAATAGAAAATGTCCTGAACGTAATAATAGCCGCTCCCATTTGATTTGCTTTAATAGGAAGTCTAAGGAACAAATTATAATCTTTGTGGCATAAGGAAACAAGATTCCCTTTGGCACTTTTCGCTTGATCCACTAACATCGCGAGAATCCCTTTTTCACGAATGAGCTTTTTCAAAACTTCGCCCGTGTGGTCTGGAGAAAGCTCTTCTAAATGCGCATGGCTCCGTATCTTTTTTAAGGCCTCTGTTAGTGCACTACTAGGGAATGGGTTTGTTAATAAAAAAACCTTGTGGTGGTACCTGCAAAGGGTTCTATGTAGTATTTCAAAAGGCCCTTGATGAATGCTCATCGCTACAATGGGGGTGTTATTTTTTACAAGATCTTGAATGAGGTTTTCGTTTTCATAAATCACATTTTGAATTGTTTTTTTATGGCCAAGTAAAAAGCGATAAGAAAAAATAGCGTTTTTATAGAGGCTATAAAATACGGCTCTAGGGGTTGTTTTTGAATCTAAAGAAGTCTCTTTTAATAAGCGTTTTACTCGTCCCCAAGCACGATCTTGATGGGTCATTTTATAAAATGGATATACCACTATAAACAGGATGTCAAAAAAAAAAATTAGGCCATCGAATCCATTGAAATAAAAATAACGAGTAAAGATTCTTTCGCATAAGACCCTCTTATTTAGGGATCAAAAGCGAGAATGTTTTTGCCTAATTCTCTATCGAAAACAGTTTGAGAAAGGGATTCGCCGCTATAAGAGATAGTAGGGGATATTTCATAAAGTTTTCTTGGATCTACAGAAACGCCCGCTCGTTCAAGCCAGTATTTATGAAGGCTTCCAAGCATCACGCGTGCAGACTTAGGAGAATCATCGCCATCGGCATTTTTTACAGGAGCAAATTCATCTTCACGAGAGACACCATACAATGTCATAGAACCTAGTAAAGGGAACGCATCAAATAAAAATTGTTCAAACTTCCAAGCATTATTAACACCAAAAACGGTCTTTTTAGCAGAGTGCCATGGGAGAGGTGTATTTTGCAATTTTTTTAATGCATCTATTCTAAACAAGTGGATTGCAATGTTTGCGCCATCATAAAGAGGAGAACCATCGGGGTATGTTTCTGAGCGAAGGTCCTCTGGCAAATCACTGTACTCAATCACGCTAGGCTTTTTATTTTTGATCACAAAGACGCCCACCTTTTCTTGCGGGTGTTTTTTCCGAACGACTTTTGACGAAGAAAGCGCGCGCCCATCACTCGCGAGAGCCCCAACAAAAGCAGGGTCTGCGACTTTCACTAAAACGTTATCGACACTATATAAAAATACATAGCGAACGCCTTTTTCAATAAGCCAAGCAAGTGTACCGCTTTGGGCCAGGGCTCTGAAACAGCCTCCGTTGCCATCGGGAACAAGTGCTAAGTGCTCTTTAGAACTCTTAATGGCTTTTCCGTTAGGATCCAGAGCGCACATAGTGCCTTGCGAGAAGAATCGGATAGAATCACGGGGGAGACCAAAAAAATGATGGTCTTCAAAATGAGTGATCGTGTCTTCATGATTTAGGGGGCTAGTCATGATGCACCAAGGAATAGGATGCCCGGCACGTGCTGAAAGATTAGAAATACGTTCGGCTTGAATCTGAAAAAGACTTTTCCCGCTAGGTAAGCCAATATCATAAGCGCCTTTAGGGCCTTCAAAACCAAGACGAGAACCTTGTCCACCAGCCACTAAGAAAGCGGCCACTTGCCCTTGTTCTAAAAGGAGAAATCCAGTTTCTTCCCACATGTCTTGCTTGATATTATTTTCAGCTAAGTCAAAAGTAAGTGGAAGAATCTCATCATCTGTAGAGATAATAGGTTTAGAAGAGTGTTCTTTGAAAAGTTGATTCAAAAGATGGAAATCTTGAGAGGCAATTTCTTTTTCTAACTGTAGGCGTTCGGCTTCAGATAAAGAGTCTATGTTTTCTAAAAGATGATCTTGCCCAACCTGCAAAAGAGAGTTTTTTAGATCCATTATGACTACCTAATTCCAAAGAAAATAACCATGCCCACGATTAAAGCAAAAATAGAGACGAGATGCATACGCCAGGCTATTTTTGAATTGAGAAGAGATTTAGAAGCAAAATTGCCAGCCCATTTCTTTTGATAATGATGGTGGAGAGGGGCGCATAAGAAAAGGCGTTTCCCAGTACCAGTTGTTTTTTTAGTGAACTTAAACCAGCTAATTTGGAATATGACAGAGAATGCTTCTGCAATAATGATAATCCCAATAATAGGTAAAAATAAACCAGCTTGCACTAAAATAAACATGATACCAATAGTCGCTCCAAAGCCTACAGAACCAGCGTCTC
The DNA here is from genome assembly GCA_001462345.1 of Fibrobacteria bacterium AD312. Classification (GTDB taxonomy): domain Bacteria; phylum Fibrobacterota; class Fibrobacteria; order Fibrobacterales; family Fibrobacteraceae; genus Fibro-01. The sequence goes on from LIUM01000021.1 coordinate 16,719, forward strand.
CCATGTAAATCTCAGCCGGAGGGCTATTAAACCAAAGGTACGCTAGCAAAGACCCTGCAATCGACATCGCTAAAATAAAAAGCTCATCACAACCAGGAAGATAAGGCACATGTAGGTAAGAACTAAAAATAAAGTTTCCACTCACATAAGCCACAAGGCCAACAAAAACCATACTCGTTAAAATGGGAACAGAAACTAAGCTGTCGAGACCATCTGTAAAGTTAGTCCCATTGGCTGTGGCCGCAATAACAAAAGTCATAAAACCAATAAAGGCCCAGTTAGGAAGTTGTATCTGGAAAAAAGAAATAGGGCAAAATGGAACAGTTAAATTGCCGCGAAGATCAGGGATAAACTTATAACAAAAAATAGCGACGACAAAGCTAAACAAGAAATAAAGCCCAAGGCGTATTGTGCTAGATAACCCATCGGCCTTGTCCATATAATCAGCGGCGGCGAGCTTGCCTTGTACAATAAGGCGTTTGGCTCTTACTTTAGCGATATCGTCAATGGCGCCAACAGAAGAAAATAAAACTAAAATCACAAGAGTGGAAATGGTATAGCCATTCATTTTACAAGTGATTAGTGAAACGAATGCGACGACTACGACAAGTAAAAGACCGCCCATAATGGGAGGAGATTTTGTCTTTCCATCTTTATCAAGATCCGAAGTGGCATCAAGACCTTGTAAAAGACGAATGTATTTGGGCATAAAAGTGATCACGAGAATGATGGAGAGGAGAGCGGCAAATCCAGCTCTGAATAAACGACCATCAAACAATTCAACGCCAGTTGTATGATATAACCATTGAAAAAGCATTTTATAAATCTCTGAAAATAAAGGAAAAGGGCATTATTAAATTTAATAAAAAAGTATTACTTCGTAATAACATCTATATACAGAATACCCTGATTCTAAGAACTAAAAAAGTTATAAAAAACGCGGAAAAAACGATTATAGCGAATCCATTACCTTTTTGGTCATGATGTTTTCTTTGCTTACTTTATGGTCATAGAAGAAAACGGCAAGGAAAATGGCAAACAAAGAAATAAATCCTGCTAAACCCGTTACCCCGACTGTTAAATCGTTACCGCCGCTGATGACCATAATGGAGATTCCAGCAGTAGCATTCATCGTCCCGTGCAAAATGGCTGCTGCGATGACCGATTTTGCTTTAATGGTGACATATAGAAATAGTGGCGTAAGCAAAATGCACCAAAGAGTCATCATCAATACGCCAATTTGTGGATGTTGAGGATAATTATGGCCCATCAAAATAAGAGGAGAGTGCCAGACACCCCATATTAATCCAATGATTACAGAAGCTTTTAGAAAACTCATTTCCTTAAAGGCTTTTAATAAAAAACCACGCCAGCCAAGCTCTTCACCAAAAGCAGCTACCGCATTAATGGTTATTCCAGCAAATAGCCCTTGTAATAAAGTAAGCAAAATAGGATGCATAGGCAAAGTTTCTAATGACGCTTTCATTTCCGCCATTTGTTCTGGATTAAGCATGGCTTCATATCGTTTGAATAATCCAGCCATATCAGGAGTGAAAATCACATCAGGGAATAATAAGCTAACACCAATTGTTATAAAAGCTAGAATAGGCATTGAAAGCCAGGCAATGACAAACCATTTGTTAATCTTAAATGAAATCAATAGATTTTTTTGTAATGGTAGTTTGTGGATTAACTTTTCGACAATGAGAACACAAATGGCGGGGATAAACATATAAATTACCCCGAGAGTTGTATAAGCAGCTTGGTTGCTAATATCTCCACCCAAAAGCTTAAATATGAGAGCTAAGGAAAAACTAATACTAAAAACGAGTATTAGAAATAGAACGGTCTTGTTCATCTTTTTCATAATGAGATGGATTTCCTTTTTTATCTGCAAATAATATAGACATTTTCTGCGATTATTTTGTCAGGAGTTTTATAAAGCTTATCATTATCCCAACCTTTATAAACGGAAGAGGCGTTTTGCATTGCAAAGGTTAATTTTCTGGATTATTCGATGCACATTAATGAAATTCATCATCATTACCTTAAAACAAGTATTTTTCACCCCCATTTTATTTTTTTCATTTTATACAAACGAAAGTAAAAAAAGAATGTTATTTTAAGATGAACCAAAAAACGATGGTATTATCTTAAGGACTAATTAATTCTAAAATAATACTACACAAATACGGAGTGAAAATGACCCAGCAGTTTCCTGAAATTGTAATTAATGGCGACCAAATTGATGCAAAGAAATGCATTGAGGAAGGCACAAGCTTTGCCAAATTTCTTGCTACTATAGTAGCGGTTTTTAGCACTCTTCTCTTCATTGTTGTTACCTATGGTGGCTTCTTGATCGTTCTCCTTTTCTATCCAATTATTGCAGCTATTATGCGGAAAAAAGCACTCGCCATGGTTCATGGTTCCGGTATTCGTGTGAGTGATAAGCAGTTTCCAGAAATTCAGAAATGCTTAATCAAATTCAAAGAAAGGCTTGGTATTACAGATGATGTTTCTGTTTACATCGTAGAAGATAATATAGCCAATGCTTTTGTTGTGAAGTATGGCAAAAAAAATGTGGTTTTACTAACAGACGATATTATTCATGGCTGCATTGCTTCTGGTAACCCAAAAGCATTGTCTTTTGTGATTGGTCATGAACTTGGTCATATTGCATTGAAACACAACGGTGTTCTTCGTTCTTGGCTCTCAAAACGCTTTAAGAAATTAAGTCGCTTAGATGAATATTCTGCTGATGCCGTAGGTAATGCGTTAGTACAAGATAAGACGATTGCTTTCAATGGCTTGCTTTTGCTAACAGTTGGGTATTCAATGATGCCCTATGTCAATTATGAAACTGTGATCGCTCAAGCTCAAGAAGTGGCATCGAATAAATACTCAAAGAAGGCAGAGAGATCCCTTACACATCCTCTTCTTCTAAACAGATTGTATAGAATATTACGCTAAATATTCTCTTTCAATCATGGAATGCGACCTTATAATCTGTTGATTATAAGGCCTTTTTTTTAGAGAAACAGTTAGATAGTAAATGATGCGATTATTAATTAAACGGATCAAATAAAAGCTTCGATGTCGTCAATGAATGTGAATACTTCTTTTGCAATACGAGAAACGATATTTTGCTTGTTATTAAAGTCGTTCACCCCTTTAAGAACCTTTTCAATAATCGCATCTGGATTTCCGTTGTTTTGAACGGTCTTGTATTTTTTCCATTGACGCTTTGAAATCATTTCTAAAACTTCAATTCTTTTTTGGCGATTTATTGCCGAAAGCCATATCTCAAATTGAAATAAAGAGTAATTGAAAACAACTGCAATTTTTAACCCGTTATTATTTAACATCTCTGTAGTCACAGGCAAATAAGTCATATCAAGATAGCCGTGATATAATGAGGCATAAGAAATCGTTTTATGATTCCCATTTTTGAGTTCTTTTTTTAAATCAGAAAATAAATCAAAAATCAATTGATAGGCTTTTTGAATATTCTTATTACTAAGAACCTCTTTAAATTCATCCATTAAATCATTGTTGTTTTTCACGACCACTCCTGTCATTGACGTAATGCTCACTTACTGATGGAAATAATGCATTTAATAGTTTTTTTATAACCCGCTTTTTGAATGCTTTATCTTGGAAACGCTCCATCATTAATATCTATACAGGTTCCATTGATATACATAGGGCTTTCTGTGGATAGCCATAAAATAGTATTGGCAATTTCTTCTGAACGAGCAAATCGGCCAGATTGAACCGATCTTAAAATAGATTCTTGACGATCTTTGGGTATAGAGTTTAACATGCTTGTTTCAACAATCCCAGGGGCTATTGCATTCACAATTATACCATGCTTACCTAAAATTTTGGCAAAACTTTTTGTCATATTGATGATGCCTGCTTTAGATATCCCATACCAAATATCAGGATGCCCGATTTGACCAGCAATAGAAGCGATATTAATAATTCTACCCGCTTTTTTTTCAATCATCCCTTTAGAAAAATGGGTAATAAGCTCAACAGGGGCTTCAAGATTAATTTTAAGCAAATCCTCTTTATTTTCAGTTGAATATTGATCAAAACTACAAGTATTCATGATGCCCGCATTATTGACTAAAACATCAATATCACCAATTTCGGACACCAATTTTGAAATTCCTTGAATATCACGCAAATCATAGGTTATAAAATGACAGTCATCAAATTTTTGCACTTTAGAAAAGTCTCTTGCAATAATAGTCACCTTAAAACCAGCTTTTAAGAATAGCTTCGTGGCATCAAGTCCAATTCCTTTGGTGCCTCCAGTGATTACAACATGTTTTTTTGCCATAAATTAACCTTTTTGCATTTAAAATAGTTTATTTTCTAGTTTTAATAATGACAATATTTTGCATTAAGTTAATTTATTTCTTTGGTAAGGGAAAAATGAAAAAAAAGACGAACGTAATTTTAAAAGTAGCCATATTATTATTTGCTTTATTTGTTGTTTCTTGCGCCGATTCTAAAGCATTACTCCAAACGACTTCAAATGCACAAGGTGGAGAATTGCTTGGTAGTGCCAAAAACAATAGGCCAGAGCATTTAAAAATCAGTGAGATTCCAGATCGAGTAAGATATGTTTCAATTGATGATGACGATATGGTTATGGCAGAAGCAATACTCAATGCAAGGCTTACAAGAAAAGAGGAAGCAGAATTTGTTCCCGATTTACTTGTCTTTCCAGGACTAATGAATACAATGATTGAGCGTGTTGATACGGTAGGTCTTGGTGGAAAAAAAATGAAAATTCAAGGAAATTTTCGTGATGGCCAAAAAATATTTTTTGGTTCAGTTTATCAGCAAGAGAATGCAAAATCCTATATATGGGAAGCATTCTTGCAAGTAATTGGAACGGATTCTATTAAAATTCGAACATTGAAATCAGAGGAATTGAGTCTTTGGTGGGTGTACATCCCTTTCGATATTATGGAACCAATCTTTATGGTTAATAATCGATATATAATCGGGATGAATAAGGACAATGAAATATTCGTAATGGATGATATATCGAATTACACATTTTCTGGAATGGTCAGTGATGCTGCTGTTCAAAGCTCGGTTAAGCTAGAGTCAATAACACTACTCAATACGGATGACATAATAGAACGAAATTTTACTGTTGAAGAACTTGCTAACATTGTGACGAAAATAGACACAATTGTATCAAGCAATATAAATAAGCCAAATATTAATGGCCGTCTTAAGGTTATTGTGAAAATTAAAAATAACGATGATCCAGAACTCGTTTATTCTGGAGATATTAATGCTCTTGGTGTAAATATAAATGAGATCGAAAATGCGATACGCATAAAGAAGTATAGATCAAAGACTGATGATATAACCTTTTTATTGTTATATCAAAAATAGCCTATCCAATTACCGCTCACACTTGATAACCAGAAACAATAAAAAAGCGTATCCCTTTCGAGATGCGCCTTGCTCTATAAGAAAGAAAATGTTACGACTTACTTTGCCTTCATTTGCTTTTTGACATAAGCTTTTGCATGGGCTTCCACAGCAGTTGCTTTGATAGCACTTGCCGAGGATATCTTTTTCTTATTGAAATCTTTGATAGCAATATTCACTACATTATTGATGAAATTACTATTTTCTAAAACTGCAATTTCTTTAAGGATAAGCTGGTTGCTGTTGATAATTTTGGAGTTCTTCGAACGGAATTTTTTAAGGCTGCTGGTGAAAATTGCCTGATATTTATCGATCGCTGGAATACCCGCAAGCTCATTAGGAAATTTCTTCAATTTAGCAGCCAAGGCATTGAAAGATTTCATTAAATCGTCCAAAACTATACCACCGCAAGTGCCATCGATAATGATTATCTTTTTTTTAAGGGCTGCGATTTGGCGATTCTTGTAGGTAGTGAGCAGGCTAGTCACCTTTTTACTAATCAGTAGATCATTCTGTGATGCTTTTGCAGTAAGGACCTTTGATTTTGTGACTGCCTTGGTCTTTTTTGTTGTAGCCATTTTGTTCTCCTTTTGAGTTATGGTTTGTTTTGTGAAAATTTTGCAAAGGTGTCGTCGCAGATGGCGGCGAGAATTTTTTCGTGGATGCAAACTTCGGGGGATATTCCTTCGATTGTCCCAGTAGTATAAAAGGCGGTGCAGGCGCACTCATGGGCGATACAGCGATATCTGATGGGGCAGCTCTTGCATTGATGCTTATCTCGATCTAGAAACGTGTAGATGTTTTTTGCCACGGCGTTAGTAAAAATTCTTGGCTTACTGTTTAAGACATTGCCGAGCTTGTACTTTGCGTTTTCTTTACTAGAAATAAAACGAGTGCAGGGGAAAACATTTCCGTTGGTGGAAACACTGATCCCGCCTTTTAGAATATGACAGGTGAGCCCCCTTTTGCGAAAACCCGTGCTCTCTATGAAGATCTTGTCGTAGATGGTGCCAAGGTAGATATTGTTGCCTTGTTGCATGTTTTTTATCCAGAACAGCGCCATTTTTTGGTATTCTTGGGATAGTTTGTCAAAGTCTTCTGTTGTCCAGTTGCCGTCAAAGTCGACAGCTGTAGTCATTTGCCTAAAGCCCTGCTTGAAAATCCATTCTACGGATTTTGCGAGTCTCTTGACATGTGCCGGCGTTACCACGGAAAGTACTGTAGCGTCTAAATCTACGAGCGTTTGGATGTGTGGAAGAATAAGTCTGAAACTTCCCTTGCCATTTTGCTGCCTTCGTGCAATGTTGTGACTTCGTTCGGGCCCATCAAGCGAAAGGTATATCTTGAATTTTTCTCGTTTCAAGAAAGCCACAATCTTATCATTTAGTAAAGTACCGTTGGTGTTGATTACAAAATGCAAATTGAAATATTTTGCCAGTTCACTGCGGCGTTCTTTTACCAAAGCCTTTGCAATCTTTACGCCTTTGCGGATTGAATCAAAACGGAGCAGCGGTTCACCACCAAAAAAAGTGATGTTAAAAAAATCTTGGTTCAGCTCAATGGTACGATCCAGTGCAAGGCTAATCGACTTTTCGAGAACCTCATTGGACATGACTAATTCGCGTTCGACATGACTAACGTTGTAATAGCAATAAGTGCAACGGAGATTACATTGTTCTGTAAGACTGAGTACTAAATTCATGATATAATAAATTGAAAAGTTTAAAATAAAATAGTATTGAGTTTTCCGTAATAAAAACATTATTACATGTAAATAAAACTTTTACATGTAAATGATTATACACTTTGTGGTGGGAAAGCTATTCTCGAATTATGATTGAATGCATCGCTTTTTTTTAATTCAATGGGAGAGTTATCAACAGAAAATTTATTTCCTGATAAAGTATATTATGAAAATGTTGGTTTTGAACTTTTGGGGAATAATTTTGAACGATTAGCGAGGATATATCGCCTTGGAATAAAGCAAATAGTCGTTATTGGCGAAGCATTTTTTAACTGATTTTACCGCGGTTCTTTTTGATGTCGGAGCGGATTTTCTTGGCTTTGAGAGTACGTTCTTTGCTCGCGTGGGTGGGCTTTGTTTTTTTTCGTTTGCGTACTACTTTTAAGGCGTTAACGATTTTTTCTTCAATGCGTTGGAGTGCAATTGCACGGTTCTTTTCTTGATAGCGTTCGTCATCAGCGTCAATGAATAAATCGTCGTTTTTGTTAAGCATAGAGGCGAGCTTTAGACGCAGTTTATCTCGCTCTTCCTCTGTGATACCTTCAATGTTTTCTAAGGGTAGAACAAGATGCACCTTCGTATTCACCTTGTTCACGTTCTGCCCGCCATTGCCGCCGCTCCTTGCAAAAGTCATCTGCGAGTTTTGAAGAATAGAAGCATGAAGTTCAGAAATATTCATTATTGACGAATAATAGAAATTGTATCTAGTAAATCGATTTTTAGAAGCCCGAATTTTGCTGCAAAGTAAAGCTTATCAAAACTGCAGCGATCTCCCTTGCCCTCGGTGCCATCAAAAACAATTACGTCTTTATACATTTTCCCATTAACCTTGAGCGAGTCTTCGAATGAAAGAGAATAGCCGTCGTTGAACAATGTATCTTTCCAACGATTTATAAATTCAATACCGTCGTAATCCTTTTCCTCGCAAGATATACCGATACGACCTCCATAGAAGTCGCTTTGCATCGAGAGAGTCGCGTAGATATCGTTTAGCGTTGCTTTTGCTCTATAGTCATAATAATGAGGTTGGGAAATATCGATTTCTTCGTTGAACTGGTCTTTTATTCCAAGATTATCCATTGTCGAAAACGATTTCTTAATATAATAATAGCCATCAGCATCTGATTCTTCGCTGAATTCATCTAAATATCTTTTAAATTTTCCACCTATAAATTCTTCGTCAAAGAAATTATTGCATGACGTTAAGAAAAGACAAGCTGCGATACCTACTAAAAGAAAAGATCTGTATAAATTATTCATTGTCTTCTCCAATTATTTCAAAGTAGGTACTATCGTTTTCATAAATTTTTAGAATACCATCTTTTTCAGAATAGTAGATGTAGTCATCGGATTCGTATTTTTTAATCTTATAAACATCATTGTATTTTACATTGCCTATGGTCACAGAATCTAATAAATCCAGATAATCATCATACTCTTTGTGAAATCCGGTGGAATCGTAATAGGTCCAAAACTCGTTGCCTTTGTAATGGATTGACAGATAATCATCGTGAAAAGTCATATTCACTGAGACAATGGGATATGTAGATTCTAACTTGACTGAGCGAATTTGCTCATCACCAAAATGACAGATGTCAATGATATCTTGCCAGAATAAAGTGTCTTTCGTCACTTTTAAGTCGAAATTGAATCCATAGGAATGCTTGTAATGGTATAAATCACCTTTTGAAAAGTGCCCAGATTCTTTTTGAACACTGCCTAAGGTTTGATGTAGGGTAGGTTCAACGTCTGAACATTCTCCGCCGATAATGGGGCCATCACAGGAAGTAAGAAAAAACATCAAAATAAAAACGGCTGAAAAAAAAGATAACCAGAAAAACTTCATTCACTCTCCTCTATTGTAGTATAAGCCACAATCAAAAGAAAATATAAGTTTTATTCCTTCGATACAAAGTAAAATATTTAATACGTGCAATTGTGGATAAAAAATGAATAGAATAAAATGCAGGGGGGGAGAAGAATTAAGGCAATGCTTCGATTGCTTTTAATTGTTCTGATATTTGTTTTGCACTGATAGGAAGATATAAATCATGTCCAGACTTTGAAGATGCTTTTATTGTGAAACCGTTTTTATGTTCCTTAAGGTACTTATCTGATAATGTGATTCCAAAGTCTTCATAATATCTACAAAAATCAGGAGAACATTTATAATATTTGTCAATTTTTTTGATTTCCAATAAGTTGTTTTTTGGTACATATGCACGATTATAAATACGCCATGCTTTGCTTGAATAAATGCACCGTTATTTAGAATCGTTTCGATTTATTTTAAGTTTCCGTTTTCATCCCAGACACTGCAGCTATTCTGATCAAGTTCAAAATCCGATATATCGCATTTCATTCCTAATTTACCGTTTTCGCGAAATACTGATAATGTGCCATTGTACCTTACCATTCCAGAAGTATTATTTAATAGAGTTCCACGGAATTCTGTTTTTACATTACCATTTTCGTAATATTCCAACTCATATCCTTGTTCTACATCTGCATCATAAGTCAAGTTGTTTTCATTACCCTTGATTATCTTAGTTGTTCGGCCCCCAATTTGCCATACATCAAACATAGATTGGGGCTTATTCCTCGAAGAAAATGTGTCATCACCCCCATAATTTACATGAAGCAGGTGAAGTGTTGAATCTGTATGATTTCCGTTTAAAAATACATCCATAACATAGCCATTGACTAATGTAAGGCTCATAATATCCATTATATTTTCGAAAGAAGATAAAACACCAGAAAGGTATTCTCTTGCTGGGAATGGAGTTTTTTCAAGAAAGTCTCTTTCACTTAAAGTATTTGCTTTTACATTATATGTTGTATCTAAGCCGATGTTTTTCTTGTAGGCATTTACTAGTTCAGGTGCAAAGGGTGATTCTTCAAATCGGGTCAATTTATAGGCGAGCCCCATGCAACCAGAAAGAGTAAACGCTAATAATATCAGTGAAACAAGAAAAAATTTAGGCATTATCATTACCCCTTTTAATTATTTTTTCTAAGCTGTTTGTACGTTTTAAAATACCATTTAATTCTTGTGACAATATGCAAAATGAGGAAAATGGAAAGGATCATGGAGCTTATATCGTGAAACTCAATGATTGTTCTACGTAGTGTTCGGTTGCCTTCTAATAAATCAATAGACCAAGATGTTAATCCGGTGATGGTCACTAAAACAAATAGTACTGAAAAAATCAAGACTTGTATATTTTTTCTAAAGAGCTTTTTGGCAAGGACATTTTTATACCATTTCCAGTGCTTATAGATATGATAAATCATTAGTAAAGAGAGTACAATGATTGAAACTTTATGGAAGAGAGACCAATCGTGATGATTTAACCCAAGTACGACTGGATTGATTCCGTCGCCATGAGGGCCTCCATGAAACCCTACTTTCATCAGTATTCCAGAGAACATGGACAAAAAACCGAAAATAATAAGGCCTATATTTACTAGAAACTGGTTGATGGTGTTTTTCATTTTTTATGCCCTGTTTTAAGATCTGGTTTTATTTTACTCGGGTTCTTCCCAACCATAAACCAAATCTCGAATGAAAGATACATAGCTATGTGAAATATCTTTTGAATAGTACCAATTTGTAACACCGCCACTATTAATTCTTAATGGCTCTCCTAAGATATCAATCACGTCATCAAAAGTCATGTTCTTTTTTAATTTACGCCATGACTGTAATTTTGGTGCTACTGCAGTTACGTTTGCTTGTTTCGATTTCTTTTTATTAGAATTCGCAATAATGGATTCGAGGATTGAAACTCTATTTTCGAGTTGCTCGATTTTTTGATTTAGTTGCTCTATTGTAGCTTCTTGTGCATTAGCAGAAAAAGCAAGCGTTATCAAGAAAAAAAATATCATCGGGGTTTTCATTTTTCCTCGCATTTATAAGGATAATATAAAATAAATATTGTAGCCCATGAAATAAGAAACGCACGAAACGGTGTGTTTTTCACTGGGTCTTATTTTGTTAAGCTGCAGACGGAGCCAATTTTTAGTGAAAATGGATTGTGCCGCCATAAGTCGTTAATTTTCCTTAGCATATTTTTCAGATCTTTTTTGATTAAAAACCGATGAAATGGTTTTACAAAGAAAAAATAAAATCGTCCAAAGAAATTGTTATACTGGACAATCGTAGTTTGATATACATCAGTGCTTTTTTCTTTTTTTTCTATCATTACTGACGTTTTAAAATTAAGGTGCTTGTCATTCTCGGCCATTACAATTTCTTTTTCATTGCGGTCAATCACTGTGAAAAAGACGGCTTTACTGCCTATTGAATAGTGGGCTTCAACATCGGTCTTAAAGGCCTCTTTAAATTCATCACTGGTTTTAATTCCAAATGGTTTGATAATATAATCTCTAATTTTTAGTAAGTATTTAAACAATGGAGTTAGTTTAAAAAGGTCCGAGGTTATTTTATCTACAGAATATTTATTTGTTGAAATTGTGATTTTGTAAGTATCATGATAGTCGACTTTTCCAAAACCATTTAATATGATGGAGCTATCAGGGATTTGGTCTAGTTCAGAGATTTTCTTTTTTTGATTTTTAAATGCCATACAAGATACCTGTTTAATGGTCACTTTTCAATTTATATAAAATAATTAATATCAAAAATATATTAAAAGAAAATACGCACAAAAAATGGACTTTTTGTAAGTAAGTTTAGCCCTATATATTCCTTATCACCTTAGTCAGAGCTTGATGCATTTTGTTTTCATGACCACTAAATCCATAAAAATTCTCCTCCAAATAAAATTAAAAAAAAGACAAAATAAGAATAATATGGGGGTTGAGGGCCGATTATTCTAAATAGATTTATGACGCTTTTACTTCATTAATAGCGAGAAAGAAATTCATCACACATTTCTTGGAAGTCAAGGGCTTCATCTTCAATACTCATTTCATTAAAATCTTGGTAAGTAATGGTGTTTCCAGAACATACAACATTATCATACCAAGAATCATTTTGTAATCTATTACAATTTGAAATAGCGTCTTCGCTTTGAACGTAGGTTTCTTCGTAGTAATTGACTATACCATCATATTTGCTACTATATACCCCTTCTACTTCATAAGTGACTACACCTGAAAGACTTTGATATACGTTAAGAGATGTAGCATCGTAGGTAACAGTGCATGTTACGTCATCACTTGCATTATTGCTATCGCATGCTATAAAAGAAAGGGAGGCTATGATGATTGCTACAAACATGATATTGGTTTTCATTTTTAATCCTTTTTTAGTCAAAAGGGAGGCCATATTGTTCCAACTCTTAAATATGCTCCACTTGTGATGTTTAATTGATGGGATAAATATAAGTTTTTTTGAGGAAAGATTGGTGCTAATTTTCGACATTAACCTTTTCAGGATGTCTTAATTCAAGAATTAATGCATCAACGTTAGTGCAAGGATTCTGCTTGCAGAAAGGTTTCCCAGAGGTATTAAATAATGCCTTGAGCTTAGATGCTCTAGTTATTGCATCTTCTTCATTACCTAACGTATTTACTCGGTAATATATTTCTGAATCACCCTTCGATAGATCAAAACAAACATTCTGATTGCTTTTAGACAATGCTTTACGAATAGAGGTTTCTAATTTATTGAAAAGGTTTTTTCTTCCCATTTGTTCGGAAATATCCTCAAAATGTAATAATAGCCATAGTTCAAAACATTCATTTGACCAAGCACAATTCACATTGTGTTCTTTAGCTAATTCTATTGCCGCATCAAAATCCTCAAAATCATCTTTATCAAAAACAGCCCAGATACGATCATATTCCTGATGATTATTTTCTATTTGTCGGATTACTTTTTTAACAAGGGCTGTTGTAGATTTACCTTTGCCTTCGATTGAAATGTCTATATTAAATCGTTTAGTTTTTTCTAGTTCTTCTTTGAGAGCATTAAAATAATTGGGTTCAGTTTTTGTCCCTTCAGTGGCGATAAAAAAAGTGAGTTTAATATATCTTTCGTTAGAAGACTTGGTTGTCTCTTTTTGCAAAGTTCGACGTTCTTCTTCTACTTTGATTTCTTCAAACGAAAGTTTATTCATATCAGCCTTTTAAATAGGGTATGGCGCCGTATTTCCCATTGATATAGTCTTTTTCGTAAACACGGTCATTTCTTATTTTTTCACCGTTTTGTTCCTTAATTTCACTAAGAGGATAAATATCAGTGGATTCATTATCTCGATTTTTTTCGGCAAACCAAATTTGATCTCTGCGAAGTATTTTATTGCTGAGTAGGTTTGTATCGTGGGTGGCAAATATCAGTTGTGCATTGTTCGGATTAGTATCTGGTGAATTGAAAATCTCGATAATCTTCTTAGTAAGCAAAGGATGTAATTTTGCATCTAATTCATCTATAACGAATGTTTCGCCCTTAGATAAGGCTTCTACAATTGGACCAGAGATATTTATAATTTTCTTTGTTCCTTCCGACTCCATTTTATCATTGCGAAAGAAAACTTCGGTGACGGTTCCATCACTTTTGCGAAATAAATGCCCCGTTTTAAAAATAGGAATATTTGTTTCGTTCCATTTAGGGGGAAGAAGCTTATCCCAAAAATTCGGAATTTCTTGCTCAATTGTTTCCTTCATTTCAGGATTTATTCCTGAAAAAGCATAATCTTTGACGTCCGTTTCTGCTTTTTGAATATCTGTGAACCCTAAGTCCATGCTTTTAATAAAATCTTTTGCTTTTAAGGAATTTTCATTATTTTCAAATAGATAATTACAGGAATATAATTTAAAATCTGAATCGGTTATACCTGAAAAACATTTCAGTTTTTCAAACCAATTCATGACGGCCAAAGAAATCTTTCCGTTTAATTGTGCCACTAAAGACAAAAATAAGCGATTGTCTGCAGTAGAACTTTCTTTGTCAACCCCTTCAGGGAAATCTTTGGATACAACACCTATCCCGTTGTCGTTTCTTATAAAAAGTAATTTTTCGCGTTCATTTTTTATGGTGTATAGCCATTCAGCATTGATTTTATCTTTGCTATACTCAAAACCATATTTGTATGTATTGCCTTCTGATAAAAAGACAACTTCAAAAAAGGTTGGTTTATGCTTATTTTGCTCGTCTAACAAAAAAGGATCAGTTATTAATATTTCCGTAGGATTTGTTTTTACTGAAAAGAGCAGAATTTTTTTCATCATTTGCAAGGCCGAAAGCAAATTGCTTTTACCGCTCGAGTTTGCTCCATAAATTGCAACTACTGGCAAAAACTTGATACCATTACCTTCTCGAATGAACTCTTTGTGTTCTTGAAAGGAAGTTGCATTCAGAGAAAATGTTTTATTCTCTTTGAAAGATCGGTAATTACCAACAGTGAAATTTATTAACATTTTATAAAAACTCCGAAAAAGAGGTTTTCACTCAAAAAATATTACTTTTAACGTAAAAAAACAAGGTTATTGGCTAAAAAGTGTGAAAAAATCTCAAAATCTTAAATAAATTGATCGATTGTTATTTAAAAAGAGGAATACACAGAGTATCTATGTACTTAAGTCGCTTAAAGTAAAATAAGAGAATAAATAGTTTGTTCACTACTGTCCAAAACAGCTAAGCGACGAAAGTAAAGCATTGTTATTTGAGTTAAAATTATCATTTTTCTTATTTCTCTGAAAACAACCCCCTTGTCAGCTACCCATTCTTAGGACTGATCTGAAGTTTACAAAATCATCCTGTTTTTGCCAAACGATATTGCATGGGAGCTTTATTATTTAGCGCATCATGTGGGCGTTCATTATTATAATACTCAATCCTTGTACTGACTGGCATCCATTCCGCCTCTTAGCTCGTCGCAACTTGCCCAAATGGAGCTGTATAATTCTGATTTCTTAATTGCCATTAATTATTCCTCTTTAAAAAGTTCTTCTCTTTAGCCCGCCATGGACTTGACGCGATTCGATGAGCGTCAATGGCGTTCTTGGGGCGGGGTTAAGAAATGTATTTATCATCAATCCATTTTCCTTTTCACTGTCTTGTCGCTCTGCCTGTCGCACAACGTTCCGGGCGTAAATGACGTTTTGCTGAGCGGATGCGAGAGCAAAATGTGCCGAAGGCCAAGGAGCGTAGCGTAGGGCAATTTGGGAGAGGGCGGTACTCCGCCCGAAACGCATAGCTGCTGTTGTATGATGTAGCGCGCCAATCCATAAATTCATTTTTGCAATTCGTAAAATTTATTTCTTAAAGCTTTCATTGAATCTTTTGTAATTTGTCTCTGAGCATATGAATCAGATCGAGTTTCAATTTGTATTGCTGTCCAGCCAAAAATATTTCCAAATAATGTTTCGTCTTCTCTTATGTTATCAACACCTTTAAGAGTTAGCTCGATTTTATCTTTTGTAAATAATTTTGGACTAACCGAAGCAATTATTCTTTTATTGGTTATAATAATTACTTCATTTTTAATGGTATGTAGCTTATACAAAAATAATAAACCAAGTGTGCAAATACCTAAAATTAGATTTATTGGATTTAACCACCAGCCAAGTATCCATAGGCTATGTTTTTTGGTTACTGCCAATACCTCTTCGTCATTCATTAAAACCTTCTGAAAAGCTTTGGGGATTGAATTTTTGTCCATTACGTTCTCCTTTGTTTTGATTTGTTATTTAAGGAAAGATTTGGCGCTCTGCCTTGCACCCAGCGTTCCGCGGCTATATGAAGTTTTTGCGGAACGCAGTGGAGCAAAAATTTGGGTGAAGCGTAGCGGAGCCATATAGCCGCTGTTGTGCGATGGGCAGAGTGCCTCTTCAGTATTTGTATTCATTTCTTAACCTCGCCCCAACTGCCGGAGCACATGGACGTGCGTAGGCGGTTTTCCGATTAATTCTCATGGGTCAATTCCTCAGCAATTAATTCTGCTTGCTTGAGAACGGTTTCCGTGGCCAGCATTTGCATATCTGGTGGGTAGCCGTATTGCCGTAGAATACGCTTTACGATCACTTTTAGCTTGGCTTTTACACTTTCCTTAATAGTCCAGTCTATTGAAGCGTTTTCTTTTACCTTTTCGTATAAAACTACGGCAAGCTCGCGCAATTTATCTTTTTCCATGACTTGTTTTGCGCTGTCATTATTGGCGATGGCTGTATAGAACGCATATTCATAATCAGATAAGCCCATTTCTTTTGGTTCTTTATCCATTTCATGAATTTCTTTAGAAAGATTAATGAGTTCTTCAATGACTTCTGCGGCTGTCAATATTTTGTTGTGATACTTATGAATTGAAGATTCAAGCATTTCAATCAATTTGTGGCTTTGAATTAGATTTTTCTTTGTTCTGGCCTTTATTTCATCATTCAATATTTTCTTAAGTACTTCTAGAGCCAAATTTTTGTGTTCCATGTTTTTGACTTCAACTAAAAAGTCTTCAGATAGAACAGAAATATCTGGCTTCTTGATTCCAGCGGCATCATAGATGTCAATTACTTGTTCGGAGACCAAAGCCTGATCAATTACTTGGCGAATCGCTGTTTCTATTTCTTCATTGGATTTCCCTGAGTGAGTACTTTCGCCAAATTTTATTAAGCGAGATTTGACCGCTTGGAAAAAGGCCACTTCATCTTTTGCATCCATGGCTTGATCGTGTGGGATTGCTATGGAAAACGCTTGAGAAAGAGCTGAGACCTCGTCAATAAAACGTTTTTTGCCTTTTTCTAAAGATAAAATGTGTTCTTCAGCGGCTAATATCAAAGACAGTTTTTTGCTTGTGTCGGCGGTAAAGTACGATTCATAAGGGAACCCGTGGAACATTTGCGAAACTACTTCTAGTTTTTCAAGCATTAATTGTACGGCTTGTTCCTGAGTATTGGCTGGGTCTCCTTTGCCACCAGCATCTGAATAAAAAGACAAAGCCTTTTTTAAGTCAGAGGCAATGCCTAAATAATCGACAATCAAGCCACCAGTTTTGTCTTTGTAAACTCGGTTGACTCTTGCAATGGCCTGCATCAGGTTATGCCCTTTCATGGGTTTATCAATATAGAGCGTGTGCATCGAAGGAGCATCAAATCCAGTGAGCCACATATCACGAACAATGACTAATTTGAGTTCATCATCGGGGGCTTTCATGCGTTCAGCAAGGGCTCGCCTTTGCTCTTTTGAGGTGTGGTGTTTCGAAATTTCAGGGCCATCGGCAGAGGCAGAGGTCATCACGACTTTGATTACCCCTTTTTTGAGGTCATCGTTATGCCATTCAGGGCGCAAAGCGATAATTTCACTATACAGCTCTGCTGCAATGCGGCGACTCATCGTCACAATCATGCCTTTCCCATCTATGACTGATTGTCGCAATTCAAAATGAGTAATAATGTCTTTCGCTACTTGTTTGATTCTGTTTTTACTACCAATAAGAGCTTCTAATTGAGTCCATTTCGCTTTTATTTTTTCAAAACCCTCATCCCCATCCCTTCTCCCAAGGGAAGAAGGGAGTATATTCTCCTCTCCCTCTGGGAGAGGCTGGGTGAGGGTATCATCAAATGATGATATGAGTTTTTTGCCTTCTTCACTGAGTGATATTTTTGCAAGCCGGCTTTCATAATAAATACGAACAGTCGCACCATCTTCTACTGCTTGGGCAATATCATACACATCGACATAGTTTCCAAACACAGCAGGGGTATTCACATCGGTATTTTCAATAGGCGTACCTGTAAAACCCAGATAAGTCGCATTAGGCAAAGCATCGCGCATGTATTTGGCAAAACCATACACTACTTTTTTACCAATCACGTTGCCGTCTTTGTCTTTGTCGTCGATCGTTTTGGCCTTAAAACCATATTGGGTACGATGGGCTTCATCAGCAATGACAATGATATTGGTTCTATCACTCAGCTTTTCGTAGACGTTGCCTTCTTCTGGCTGGAATTTTTGGATGGTGGTAAAAACCACGCCACCCGAGGCGACTTTGAGAAGTTCTTTGAGCTGGTCGCGATTTTCGGCCTGAACAGGTTCTTGACGCAAGAGTTGTTTAGAGGCAGCGAAGGTATCAAAAAGTTGATCGTCTAAGTCATTGCGGTCTGTAATGACAAGGATCGTGGGGTTATCCATGGCAAGGACAATTTTCCCTGTATAGAACACCATCGAAAGCGATTTGCCAGAACCTTGCGTATGCCAAATCACACCGCCTTTTTTATCACCTATCGGTTGCTTTTTAACACTTGGCAAACCATAACTTTCAGGGCTTTCACAAACCCGTAAGGCGTTCCCTACGGGATCTTTTTTCACATAACCCGATGCCCGCAAGGTCGATTCTACCGCTCGGTTTACGGCATAATACTGATGATACGCGGCCAGTTTCTTGATGGTAGTCACTGTCGTGATACCACCCTCTCTTCCGTCTCTCCCAGAGGGAGAGAGACTATTTTCAATTTTATTTAATACATTTTCGGGCTTATTGAGTAGTTCTTCATTGCAGAATCTTAATACTTTATTTCCCAGACTAGTCAGATATTTATCTCTTTTTTTATCTTTTTTCTGCTGTTCCGGCAACTCATGCACAGAACCGTCAAATTCAATTACAACTTTCTCTGAATTACAGAAAAAATCCACAATATAATGCCCAATCTGATGCTGCCTTCTGAATTTTAACCCAAGAAATTGTTTGTTTCTTACGAGGGCCCAGAAAATTTCCTCAGCTTTTGTCTGATTTTTTCTTAGTTCCCTGATCTGTTCTATCATTCCAGCATAATTCATACCCGCCCGGTAATGTCCTCCCTCCCGCCGGGAGGGATTGAGGGAGGGGGTCAACTTTGTTGACCTTTCAAACACAATAAAATGGCGCACCAAGTCTAGCAAAGTGGCTTTATTTAACATTCCCTGAATCAAGATTTCCATTTGGTTTACCAAATGAGAGGCCTCGATTTTACCATTGACTGTTTTCCAGGCCATAAAACGGCTCAACCCGGCGGAAAGCGTTCCTGCCTTTGCCTCTAATCCATCGGAAATAATTAGAAACGCATTATAAGGGAATAAAGAAGGAATCGCTTGTTTATAAGTTTGCAGTTGATTAAATGCAGAATGAATAGTCGCGTTTTCATCAGCAGGGTTTTTCAACTCAATCACCACTAAGGGTAAGCCATTCACAAATAGAATAATATCAGGGCGTTTATTGACGTGATTTTCGATGATGGTAAATTGATTGACGACATAAAAATCGTTGTTTTCTGGATTGTGAAAATCTACCAGCCAAACGAGATCCCCTCGGCTTTGCCCGTCTTTTTGATAATTGACTTTGACCCCTTCTGTAAGCAGACGATGAAACGCCTCGTTATTGGCAATGAGATCAGGGGAGCTTAAACGTTCAATTTGCTTGATGGCATCTTCTCTAGCATCTTCAGAAACAGTGGGATTAATTCGAGCCACAGCCGATTTTAGGCGATCGAGTAAGAGAACGTCTTCGAAGCTTCGTCTTGCAGAGCCCCTCACCCCCGCCTCTCCCAAAGGGAGAGGGGTTTCAGTGTCGGGAGCTATATCAGGGCCGTAAATGTATTGATAACCCTGATTTTCTAGTAGCTCAATCGCTAAAGCTTCGATGTCGAATTCGGTGATTTTACTGCTCATTAGAACCCTCTATTTGCTTGACTACTCTGTCAAAATCAGATTCGAAGAGTCGGTCTTGAATCAGGCGATATTTTTCATATTCCGTTTCTGCATGCAATTTTGCCTCTTCATGTGAAATTTTACCCGGGCCTGTCAATATTTCATTTCCGTTGAATTCGAGAAATCCATCCAGTCTCTTGGCCCAATCTTCCATGGACATGGGGATTTTTCTTTCTGCCTGCAATTCCGCATAATCCAGATACATAGAAACAATTCGTTCAAGGTACTTCATTTCTTCAGGGTTTAAATAATTTTTAGCTATGCTGACATCGGCTTTGATGATTTTCTTGTCGGGAGAACCATCCCAAGTGGTTAAGCCCATGTTTGTTTTTTTGGCATCTGCACGAGCCACAATCAATTCTGCTGCCGTATGACGATGTACGGCATAGTGTAGTTTGTTTTGTACCAGTTTAAAAAAGGTCTGGGTTGTTTTTGCGTCCTTATCGTAATCAAAGGACGTGGCGTAGATATCGGTAATTTTTTGATAGAACTTCCGTTCAGACAAACGGATTTCTCTAATATATTGCAGCTGACGCTCAAAGTAATCATCTGTAAAGAGATGTCCTTTTTTGAGCCGATCCTTATCCATGGTCCAGCCCTGAATGGTGTAATCCTTTACTATTTGACCCGCCCATTTTCTGAAGCGAACAGCGCGTTCATTGTTGATTTTAAAGCCAACGGCGATGATCAACTGCAAATTATAGTGTTTTGTGGTGTACTTCTTACCATCAGCGGCAGTTGTTAAGTATTCCTTAATAACTGAATCGGGTGCTAATTCACCATCATTAAAAATGGT
>LIUM01000022.1 GCA_001462345.1 Fibrobacteria bacterium AD312
GCAAATAGCGAAGGCTCGAATAAAAAAATATTACAATTCAATTAAATCATAATAGTGAATTACTAGACGAAAATGGATTTTACTTTAGAGCTCGTTTGATTGGAAATCAACTGAGTGAGAAAGTAAAACCATTTCCGTCAACAAGAGTAACATTGAGCTTTAGTGAAAAAACCATTTCCGTCAACAATGGTGTTATTCATAAAAAACGACATAAAGTCAACCCGAGCGAAGAGGTAATACCATTTCCGTCAACAAGAGTTATAATGAAAAAAAATGAAAAAACCATTCCCGTCAACAATAATTCTTTCTGATTTTTATTAGAAACGATATTGCACGAAAAAGAAACGCCCCTCTAAATCAACCCAGTTTTTTCATGAAGAGTCAAGCGTTAATGTTGATTGTAAATCAACTAGCGTAGACGCAAATGAAAAAACAATACTTTTCAAATAACAAATTCAATCAACATAGCAGACGGAAATGGCTGTTGCCGACGAACTCTCTTGTGTAGCACACAACAGAGTGAGGAGGTAATACCATTTCCGTCAACAACAGTAGTATTGAGATTCAATAGATTAAATGAAAAAACCATTCCCGTCTAAACCAACCCAGTTTTTTCATGAAGAATCAAGCGTTTAATTGTACCGCAAGGGTATCACTCTCACTAAATGCTAAAGCATATAAGTGTTCGTGTTATTAGCAATCAATTAGTGCAGATTCAAATGAAAAAACAACCTTATTCAATTAAATCACAATAGTTGCATAGCAGACGGAAATGGCTGTTGCCGACGAACTCTCTTGTGTAGCACACAACAGAGTGAGGAGGTAATACCATTTCCGTCAACAACAGTAGTATTGAGATTCAATAGATTAAATGAAAAAAACATTACCGTCAATGAGAGCGATATTGTGATTTAATGGAAAAAACCTCCTATTTAAAGTCACAAAGAGACCCGTAATTTTATACATTCATAGTATGAAAATCCAACATATTCTATTCCTTTTACTTTTTTTCTTTACAAGTGTTTCTTTTGCCGAAACCACTACCGTCAAAGAAGATTCTCCCTCATCTTCGAAAAAAGCAGTCTGGATTTCTTTAGAAGGCGATGTCGACCAAGGGATGGTTAATTATTTAGGGCGAGCTTTAGCAGATGCCTCTAAATTAAAACCAGATGTCATTATTTTTGAAATCAATACCTTTGGCGGAAGTCTTGATGCCGCATTTTCTATTGTAGATACGATTCTTAGCATCAAAAACACTAAGACGGTTGCTCTCGTTCAAAAGAAGGCGATTAGTGCAGGCTCTTTAATTGCTTTAGCAAGCCAAGAGCTTTATATGCTTGAAGGCACAACCATTGGGGATTGTGCTCCTATTGTGCAAGGTACCGATGGAACTCCAACCATTGTGGGAGAAAAAATCCAATCGCCACTCCGTGCTAAATTCAGAAATTTAGCACAGCGTAACTATTATCCAGAACTCTTAAGCGCGGCTATGGTTACGCCAGAACTAGAAGTTCTGGAGTTGCAACACCAAGATTCCATTCTCATTATTGAAGGGAAAAATTACGCCAAATTTTCTGAAGAAGAAAAGAAGTTTTGGGGAACACCCAAGGTCTTAGTTCAAGAAGGCGAACTCCTCACAATGACAGAAAAAGAAGCCCTTGAACTCGGCTTTTCTAAAGCGACTGTACAAAGCAAATCTCAACTTGAAGGTCTATTAGAAATAACTTCGTCAGAAGTCATTGAAAGCACTACAAGCGAAAAAATCTCACGTTTTATAGCCGCCATTTCTGGACTTCTTTTGATTATTGGCTTTGGAGCTTTATACTTAGAATTTAAAACTCCTGGGTTTGGCCTTTTTGGAATCATCGGTATTATCGCCATAGCCATTGTCTTCTTAGGCCAATACGCAAGCCATATTGGAAGTTACTTACCTTTAATTTTACTCGTAATAGGAATCCTTTTATTTGTTGTTGAAATATTAATTATGCCAGGAACGTTCTTATTTGGTGTTGCTGGTATTGCAGCCATGATGATTGCCCTCGTAATGACTTTTGATATTTCTCAATTGCCTAGTTTCTTGTCATCTGGTTCTTCTTTTGACGCCTCCCCTTGGCTTTATGGACTCTTCTTTATCTTTACTTGTGCTGTCATTGCTTTAATATTCCCCATAGTAGTTTCTAAATACATTGTCCCTCTACTTCCAGAGGGCTATACCCCTATGTTAAAAGCAGACCTTGCAGAAGCTCTTTCCCCTACCGAATCCATTGAAAACATTCACATCGGATCCATAGGCATCGCTAAAACTTTTTTAAGACCCGTTGGACATGCTGATTTTGATGGTCAATTACTCGACGTGCAAACTCGAGGAGAAATTATTGAACCTGGAGAACAAATCGAAGTCACCCTTGTTCAAGATAGTCGTCTCTGGGTCCAAAAACACACTAAAAATTCATAACATCTACAGGAGAAACAATGAATCCCATTCTCATTATAGGAATAATTATTGCAGCCATCCTTGCACTTGTGCTGCTTGCATTTATCGCTAAATTTTTTAGTCTCTGGCTACAAGCTTTATTCTCAAAAGCAGGGGTCAGCATTTTCCAATTGATTGGTATGCGTTTACGTAAAGTGCCACCACAGACAATTGTAGAAGCTCGTATCTTAAGTTGTAAAGCAGGTATCCCTGTAGACACCAATCTTTTAGAAGCCCATTATATGTCTGGTGGTCAAGTGCTTCGTGTTGTCCAAGCTTTGATTGCTGCAAACAAAGCCAATATCCAATTAAACTTTAAAGATGCCACAGCCATTGATCTTGCTGGTCGAAATGTTTTAGAAGCCGTGCAAATGTCCGTGAATCCTAAAGTGATTCAAACACCAAAAGTCAGTGCCGTTGCTCTTGATGGTATTCAGCTTCATGCAGTCACTAGAATTACTGTACGCGCAAGCATTCAGAAATTAGTGGGCGGTGCTGGAGAAGAAACTGTTCTTGCTCGTGTTGGTGAAGGTATCGTTTCCTCTATTGGTAGTGCTCAAAGCCATAAAGAAGTTTTGGAAAATCCTAATATGATTTCTAAAAAAGTACTTGCCTCTGGTTTAGATGCTGGAACTGCTTTCGAAATTTTATCGATTGATATTGCAGACGTCGATGTTGGGCAAAACATTGGTGCTATTCTTGAAACGGACCGCGCCGAAGCAGACAAGAAAATTGCTCAAGCTAAAGCAGAAGAACGTCGTGCAATGGCTTTTGCAGCTGAACAAGAAATGAAGGCAAAAGTGATGGAAATGAGAGCAAAGTTTGTCGAAGCAGAAGCTCAAATTCCAATGGCCATGGCTTCTGCTCTACGTGACGGAAAACTCGGTGTTATGGATTATTACAATCTAAAAAACATTGAAGCAGACACTCAAATGCGTCGTGAATTAGGCGGAACACAGGAATCCAACTCCTCCGAAAAATAATATGGAAGGAATACTCATTCTAGTCATTTTTGCGGTTGTCAACATTTTTAGTGCTTGGCAAAAACAAAAGAAGAAGTATGAAGCGGAAAAGCGAGGAAAAGAATCCTCGTCTGATCCGCTCGCTCCTATCCCTTTGGATCCGCTGCAAGAATTACTACGCAAATTTGAAGAAGCCCAAAAAAAACATTCTCAAAATGCTGACGAGGATTCTTATGAGCATGAAGAACTAGAAGAAGAGATTGATGATGATTTTGATGAAGAGGTCATTCCAGAAGAACCTGCAGTAAAACCTGTGGCTTCTGAGGTTCTACCGAAAGAAACTCATCAACGAAAGTTTGTTTTGAATGAATCCTATTCAGAGGCTTCTCCTCAAAATAAGCCGTCTTTTTCCACCATTTCTTCAAATCATAAAGAGCCCTCTGAGAAATCTTCTTCTGCTAAACCTGAAGAAAAATCTATTATTGAAAAAGCCGCCTATTTCGCTATTACTCAGAATTTTATCTCTGAAAAGCTTCTTATGGAAGAGCTCCAACTCGGAAGAACAATGGCAGCGAGCTTAATTCAAAAAATGGAATACTTGGGTATTTGTGGAAAAAACATGGGAGAAACAGATCGCTCTGTTCTCATTGAAAATGAGACCGAACTAAAAAACGTATTAAAACGAGCTTATGATTTAAATCTTCACCAAAACCCCGTTTCTTTTAAGGGACGTCACAAACGTAAGTTTGTGTTCAGTAAAGAAGAAGCAGAAAAAGGGGTTATATGGTCAAAAATTTTAGACGAACCTCGATTTAAGAAACATTGGACTCCCCAGTCTCGATAAAAAAAAGCACCAGTAAATGGTGCTTTTTTATTTTCTATTTAATTTTTGATTAATAAAAGAAATATGTTGATCTTTTTCTGACGGATCCATCTCTATCTTTAAAGCCCATGGAAGTCCTTCGCCTATTCTTTTAGGAGAAATCCAAACATGAAATCGATTATACACTTGAGCATCTATAATCAGCTTTGATAACTGAGAACCAGCTTCTACCAATAATCGGTGCATCCCTTTACGAGATAAATCATTTAAAATCTGTGTCCAATGGTTCAAAAAGCCACTGCCTTTCAGTAAATGTACTTCTGCCATTTTTTCAATTTCCTCTTGAGGAACCTCAGAATAGATGATGGGCTTTTTGCCTTCATGAAAAATTCTGTAATGAGAAAAAAGAGGGCGTTTTCCTACAAGAACAATGCGCTCAGGTGAATTTCCTTCTAACCCTCTTAAACTGAGAAGAGGATCATCTGCTTCTAATGTTCCACCTCCAATTAAAATAGCATCTGAAATAGAACGTAAACGATTTGTCCAAAGATTCGCTTCTTCTCCTGTGATTATTAAGCGCTCTCTATTCTTACCTGCAATAAAACCATCTTGTGTTTGAGCCACTTTCACTTCTACAAAAGGGCGTTGGTTACGTACAAAATAATCATAAGCTTCATAAAAACGATTTGTTTCTTCACTTAATATGCCATCAAAAACTTCTATACCAGCAGCCTCTAATATTTCTTTACTCTTGGAGCGTACGGCTGGATTTGGATCAGGATGGCTATAAAAAACACGACGAATACCAGCCTCACAAATGGCTTGTGTACATGGAGGCGTTCTACCGTAATGACAACAAGGTTCTAGAGTCACCCATAAATCAGCATCATAAGCTTTTGAACCAGCATCTTTAATAGCCATCACCTCTGCATGAGCGAGTCCAGGTGCCTGAGTGAAACCCCTTCCTACAACAATACCCTTAGAAACAACAACAGCTCCAACAGGAGGGTTTGGACGACTTACTCCTATAGCAAAGTATGCCTGCTGAAGAGCAAGGCTCATATATTTTGATTCTATTGACATTAAAAAATTACAATCCCGCAGGTGCTTCCGAAAAGCCTCCACGGATATTATAAATCTCTGAAAAACCCGCTTGTATCAGCATAGAAGAGGCCGCCTCACTACGACGACCTGAACGACAATAAACTAACAGCTTTTTATCTTTTGGTATTTCAGAAAAACGTCGATCTAATTCTTGAAGAGGAATTGCTAAAGCTCCAGAGACAGCGCCTTCAGCCACTTCAGCTGGAGTACGGACATCCAAAAAGAGAGCACCTTCTTTCTGATTTAATTGTATTGCCTCATTCCACTCAATCGTCTTATACGAAATAGCCTGTGCCATTTCCTTTTTTTGAGAGATAGATTTGTTCTTGACCTCTATTTCAGCAGACGAATCACTACAACCAAAAGTGATCAAAACTCCAAGTAATAAAGTAATAACGTTCTCTTTCATATGTTCCTCTACTATCTATTTAATTTAACGGAAAAAGTTTTTCCAAATTGGTAATCAAGTAAATGCCCAAAACAGCTGAAACCGATTTCGTCTCATCTTCCAATGGCGTGAAACTATAAAATAAAATGTGACGCACTGAATTTGGACCGATAAAAATTTCTGCTTTACCAGAACAAGTCTGCTTTGTTTTGATGCTTCTCAATGTATTTTCTTTTAAAATGGTTCCTAAGGTGACATTCATAGAGAAGGAATGCATGCTTTCACCTATCACTTTTGAAGCATTATATTGCCCTAGATCACTAGCAAACGTCTGATTACATCCTAAGAATATTTGCTCTTGATCAACCCAGAACACACGCAAATAAGGCAAAGACATGATCGAATCAAACAAATAGGATTTAATATCTGGTGAAGTCTTATTGACAAGAGTATGATCCACCATGTGACCAGAGCCAAAGAACATGAGCCTTCCATCTAAATTTTTATCAAGAAGGCCTCGAACAGAATACCATACTCGAGACTCATCTATTCCAAACATGCGAACATAAATTTCTTCTGGAATAGGAACATCTCGACCATACTCAGAAAAATGTTGAACACGAGCATTAATCACATTTTCAATCAATCGAAGATCTTCTGCAGGCATCATTTCATCTAAAGAAATACGACAAGGTGTTCTTGAAGGAATTCGATGACGCTCATAAACAATTGGAGTTAAAATATTTAACTCTCGTTTTTCAACATCAAATTCCCAAACGATATCTGTCGAAAGTTTTAAGAATATTTGTAATCGTTTTTCAATACTATTATAATCTGAACGCAATTTAATGATTGAATCCACGTTCTTAAAATAGCAGACTAAAACTTTTCTCTTTGATTCCCAGCGAATTTTTTTTCCATACATTTCTACCCAACACCAGCCTTCTGATCCATGACGACACCTAAAAACCACGGTTTTTAAACGATCATCACTCATCGGAGCCTCCAATGAACGGACTAAAAGATCTAAATCATCAGGATGAACAAACTCTTTTAAGTAACGCCCCTGAAGTAATGATGGAGACATTTCAATAGTATTCACAGAGGATGAAGAGACATATAAGAATCTAAAATCTTCTGAAAGAGAAGCCACGAATTCTTGAGAGAAAACTTCTATCAATTTTTTTTTGCTTAGATACTTTCTTAATGCAAGTAAATTATAAGAGAAAAATATACACAGTATAGCCAAGACCACTATAATTGAAACTAGAACAAACATATCATTCATACATTTCTCCTAACGAGATGATCTAGACACATAAACACTTATTATTATTTAATAAACTTTTTACCATAAAACAAAAGTTAAGAATAATTCTTTGTAGTAATTATTCTTTTTAGAAAAAAAACGTTATTTTTATGTGATCTACATTACTTACGCTTGAGATTCCAATTTAAATGAAGAGATTCGGAACTAAATTGATTTGAATTTCTATAAAAACCTATCCCAAAGAGAATTTTCTGGATGAACAAAACCAGCCCGACAGAAATCTGTGGCCCAGGATAAGAAAATGCACTTTGTATATGAAACATTCCAAAATCAATCGAATGCCCTATATTAAAAACACCTTGCCCCAATTCAAAAAAGAAAAGTGTCCCCGAATCTGAAATCCAATGCAAACCACACCACCACTGATTCGTTTCTTCAAAATTGATAAGATAAAGACCTCCTAATGAAAAGCCTCCCAAGAGCTTTAGATGAATCCCTATTTTTGTTAAATGAGTAGACCAAGAATCTATTCCAGGTACCCAAGCAGTTCGCCATAAATGACCAATCCCAATGTTAAAAAGCCCTCTCTGAAAAGCTAATTCTCCGCTTAGACTCACTGCTTTATATATTGAATCCATATTCAACAAAGACAATAGAAAGGCACTCCTATAATTTGACGAGCCCCATTCAGAACTCAAGCCATATTGGTTGTAATCATCAATAGCATTCATCTTATTCCAAAAAACACTCAACCACAGAGAGTCGGTACGCCTTGCTGGAGAGCTTTCTTCACTTGGGGATCCCTTTTCTAAAGTACTCCCCATAAAGCCCCAAAATCCAGGATACATGGAACCAGGAAAAGAAGGATTTTCCGCATTTGCTGAAGAAAAACTAAGGACGAAGAACAACACCCACCATTTTTTCATAATGCCCCACAGAAATGCGAATAAAATTTGGGCCTAATAACCCTTTTTGTTTAATCGGGATAGAGATCCAATTATGATTAAGTGCTTTATTTTCTAATTGCCAAAGAAGATTTCCTTTTCCTGAAAGCAATTCAATGCGCACATTTTGCTCACTTTCAATGAGCAGTTGCAATGAATTTTCTTCACTTGATTTTGAAATGATTCTAGTGTTGATTTGAAATGAAAAAGGAGCCGTTTCCACTTGATTTTTTATATTTCTCCCTTGAAAACCAGGCGTATTTTCTGCTCTTCTTGTTCTTGGATTAAAACCATTAGGACATTGAATTTTTGTTTCTTTATTCCAAAAGATGGAATCTAGAACTGTGTTTTTATAAGTCAATATTAAGGTGTCACTTGAATTTTTTAAGTAACCCAAAGAGACTTGTTTCACAGAAAGGTCAGCAAATCCTATTGATTGATTGAAATTGAGTGTATCTTTGGTTAAGATCAATGATTGATGAGAGAAAATAGAATCACTAGAAGAAATAGATATCAAGGCTCGCGACCTAAAACCAAAATGAATTAAGGGAATAGCTCGATTTGTTTGATTATATATTTCAATCCACTCTGGAATCGGTTCTTCTGGACAATGATGAACTTCTGTAATATAAAGAGGTGACGATTCACTTAAAAAAAGCAAGGTATCGATTCGATTGTTTTGATTATTCTCATCTACAGGCAATTCCACTTGAAATAAAATAGAAGAGCCCTCATAGCGAGATGAGACCCACAAAGTATCGGTGATTGAGGCCGTTTTTGTGTCTTCTAAATTTTGATACATCAAGGGCAAAATTTTCCACTCAACAGAAGAAGAATCGCACTTTGAAAGTTGTAGTTGTATATGCCACTTTTTTTCGGTGTATCTTGCTTGTTTTACTCGAACGGCACAATCTTTAATATCCGATTCATATTGACTATTGGCTTCACCTGGGGTTGGTAAAGCATAAACCCAAGAATCCTTTTCAGAACTATACCGTTGAAATGATTTTCCATTTTGTGGCATAGGAAGAGCAGCAGAATCGACGCAATTTAAGGACCTCATACTCCAAAAAGAGTTTCTGGAATTAGGTAACGCCGAAAAAGGGAGAAGTCTACAATCTAAAAACTCACTGGATTTACATGTAGATGTATCTCGGTGTAAAAGAAGCCTAGAAGCCTTTATTCCAGTAAAGGGATATTCATTTTTGTTTTCAAATTGAACAAAAAGAGTGTCGTTAATTGAGAAATTAGACCCTAATCGGATTTCTACAAATTCACCATAAGCATCTACCGTATCCTGAGGATCAGGTAAAATCTCAGTAAATAAAGGACACCCTAGCAATGCGAAACCGCACGAAAGGGAAAAAAACATTTTTTATTGAAGCCTCAAATGAGGGCTAAGAAGCATTAATAAAGCCTTAGACCACCCACTTATTCGATCGCATGATCGTTAGGGAGAATATATTGAACTGGATTTACAGCATTCCCGTTCATCCATACTTCATAATGAAGATGAGGACCAGCAGAAAGACCTGTGTTTCCCATATAACCAATGATTTGATATCTCTTCACAAATTGGCCTGGTTTAACCATATAAGCTTGCATATGACCATATTTAGTTTCATAACCATTACCATGATCAATAGCCACAAAATTACCCAGAGAAGAACTAAACTGAGCCCTTTGAACCACTCCATCTGCAGAAGCAAAAATAGGAGTCCAACGATCATTAGCGACATCTATACCCTTATGCATACGAACAACACCTGTTATAGGATGTTGACGAGAACCAAACGGAGAGACATAACGACCTCTTGTAGGAGCAATAGAAGGTATGGATTGCCAATTGGAGTGTTGTTTTTGGATATAATTATTCACTGAGGCAAAAGAGCCTTGATTCATTAAAATTTTATTGGCTAACTGATTTGATCTTTCTTGAATTGCATCTGCGAGTTCAAGCGTAGGAGAAGTAGACCGCACTAATTGTAAGGCAGGATCTATAATACCACCTGTCCCTAACTCTCTTGAATTACGATCAGCAACAGTTAACCCAAATTTGGCATAAACCAAATCCTCTTCTTCAAAAAGAGAATCGATATTTTGATCTAAAGAGGATAAATGTGTTTGAAGGCTTTGAAGCTCACTATCTAATGAGGCTCTCTGCTGAATCGCTTTACCTAAAAAGTGTTGATATGTATAAAGAAGACCAGCTTGAATAAATAATAAAAGCAATCCAACGATAATCACTTTTCGAACGGCAAAAAAAACACGGAACATCCAATCTGGAAGTTTCAATGACAGGGATTTAGAAGAACCCTGTAAATGTATAGTCGTTTTAAAAAAAGACACGGTCGGGTAAGTTTAGTAAAAACATTCCAAAAAGTAAACCGAAGAAATGTAATTATTGAATGGAATATATAACAATGGATTGGCTGTATTCATACCCCACAATAAGTAGGGGAACTCTCGAAAAAGGGCTTTTTTGAGCAGAAATAAACAATATTCCTTCTGGACCTCGGTCTTTTGGGTCTAAATAATAGTCAATAATAGCTGGTTTTTCTGGATTTTTTAGATCCCAGACTATGATCCCCGTCATACGTTCAAGTCCCAAAAAAGCGAGTTTTCGCCCATTAAATTCTCCAATGGTCACGGTTTCTGGTTGAGGTCCTTTATCCTCGCTTCGAGCATCTATTTTATTTTTCTCCTTTTTTGAATTCCAATTGAAAAAAGAAGGAGCCACTTGAACGACTGCTTTTTCAATTTGGTCTCCTGAATCAAACAAAAGATGTCCTGTTTTTCCATCAAAAACACTCATAGATCGAGATCCAAAAGCGTAGACGTGATTGCAGGGGCCATTTGAACAAGGTTCCATGACTGAAAACGTATGCTTTTGCAGTGCGGTAAGCCAAGAAGAGTTAAATATATCTGGGTTCAATAAGCCTTTTTGGAAAAGGGATAAAATATCTGTTTCATCAGAATAATACGAATAATCTCTAGAAGCTCCCTCATTAGCGGTTAATATATAATGCTTTCCATTCTCTGAAAAAACAGCAATCCCATCGGGTTGGCGTAAACCTAAAATGGGTGCATTTTCAATCATTATCTGTTGGTCTTTTTTAAAATCAAGCCCTTGCCCTAGAATAGAATGATCTAGTGCACCAAGCCCAAAGACGTTAGTAATTTTTTTCAGCTTAAGGTCAATAACCCCAATCGCATTATTCTCTTGAAGGCATACCCAAGCGATTTTACTCGAAGGATCTACCGTAATATATTCAGGTTCTAGATTCTGAAAAAAAGAACTAGGACCTGTTTTTCGAACGCCATTTTTGATGAGAGCAATACTATCCAGATGGTCAAACTTCAATATCGAAACCGGTTTTTCCTCTTCTGAAATTTCGATTAAGGCCACCGCACCTTCAGGATCGATTTTTCCATCATCTGAGGGAGATCCTTCACATGCCACTAAAAGAGCCGCTCCATTAGGAGTAAAAGTAAGCATATCGGGCTCAGGGCATACCGAATAACTTTTTAGCAAAATCAAAGAATCATTATAACGATATAAATTCACCTGCCCATTTTGAGTGTGTGGTTCACTGATTAATGAAACTGCGACTAAATCATCAAAAACGGTCACACTAGAAGCTTTTCCAGAGAGCTTTCTCTTCTCAATTATCCTTGGTTTTTCTACAACCATAAGATCTATCACGGTAATAGAGGAGTTGCCACCGACGGCAAATAATTTATGGTATAAAGGCATATATGCGGTGATTTCAGCATCTTCAATATTTGAAATACGAGATACAAATTGGATTGTATTTCCAAGTTGAAATATTTTCGCTTGAGCGAAAAGAAACCCTATCCCCAAGAACAATAAGAGTCCTATTTTTTTTAACATTTTTGCCTCAGAAGAATAAACTAAATAAAAAAGCCCCTATCGCCATGCCACTCAAAAAAGTAGCCCCAAAAGCAATTTTTCTTTTCACTGAAGACTCTTGATTCTCTATTGTAGAAGAATCTGGTTCTGCTTTTGTCGAATTATCGATTTCTGCTTTTTCTTGTGCTTTTAATAAAGAAAATGAACAATCGCTATATTCCTTTTTCATGAGATTATAGCTTGACTCGTAATTCGCTTTCTTTTCTATTTCTAATTGAAGTTCATTTTTATAAAAGGATTCTTTTAAGCGAAAAACACTATCATTAGAAACGATTATACTGTCTCTTAAGTCCAATTCTTGCTTACAAGAGAGAAGATCACCTTGTTTGTTCTCTGCAAAAAGAAGAGATACAGATACAAATAACAAAACAGATAAAAAGACTCTCATGTGAGTAATGATAAAGAATTAGACCAGATCACCCATACTAAACATAGGCATATACATGGCGACCATGATAAAACC
Source organism: Fibrobacteria bacterium AD312 (assembly GCA_001462345.1). GTDB lineage: Bacteria > Fibrobacterota > Fibrobacteria > Fibrobacterales > Fibrobacteraceae > Fibro-01. The sequence continues at coordinate 12,362 of LIUM01000022.1, forward strand.
AACGGCGCCACCCATAAACACGATAATGATAGGTTCTAGCATACTAGTCACAGAATCCACTGCGGCATCCACTTCTTCATCATAGAAGTCCGCTACTTTTAAAAGCATGCCACCCAAGTTACCTGTTTTTTCACCAACGCCTGTCATCTGAACCACCATCGGAGGGAATATTCCACACTCTTTCATTGGTTCCACAATAGGCTTACCACCAGCAATAGACTGAGATATTCTTAAAATCGCTTTTTCGACAGCGAGGTTTCCAGCCGTTTTTGCAGTCACCTGAAGTGCATCAATAATGGAAACACCTGCATTTAACAAGGTACCTAGTGTACGACCAAAACGAGCTACAGCTGTCTTAGTTAACAAATCCCCTATTTTAGGGGCTTTTAAGAGCAGGGTATCAAACTTTAAACGTAAATGAGGCACTTTTAAAACAGTTCTCATTGCAACAATTGCAGCGACGATTAAAACTACCCATAAAAGAGCATAATCTTGAATTAAATTAGAAGCATCCATCACAATCTGAGTTGGCCCAGGAAGTTCTGCACCCATTTCCACAAACATATTTGCAAACGTAGGCACCACAAATGTCAAAAGTGCAACCACAGCACCGACAGCCACAAAAAGAACAATCATCGGGTACATCATCGCCTTTTTCACCTTTCGTTTGGTGCGTTCATTGGATTCTTGATAATCGGCTAGGCGAAGTAAAATGCCTTCTAAGATACCACCTGCTTCACCAGCTGCCACCATGTTACAATACAATTTATCAAAAACTTTTGGATGTAAGGATAAAGCTTCAGCTAAAGAAGAACCACCATTAATTGACATGGATAATTTATGGATCACGTCTCTTAAGGCCGGATTTTCCATTTGTTCTTCAAGAATAGTTAAGCATTGAAGCATTGGTAAACCAGCTGAACACATTGAAGAAAACATTCGAGTGAAACGAGAGATATCTGCAGATTTGATGCCTGTTCCAATCGTTAAATTGATTTCAGTAGGTTTCTTTTTTACACTCTGAATAACAAGACGTTTACGACGTAATAATGATTCTGCTTCTTCTTTGTTTTGAGCCTCAATTTGGCCTTCAAAAACATTTCCTTGAGCATTTTGTGCTTTATAAAGAAATATTGCCATGCGCTAAAGCCCCTTCTCCATCAAGAGTTTTTCAAGTGAATCTGGGCTTGGTGATTTCGCTAAAGCATCAAAACGATCTACCTTACGCTCTGCTATTAATTCACAAAGCCTCATATTCATTGTATTCATACCAAACTTTTGCCCAATTTCTATCATGGATTCAATTTGATGCACTTTATCATCTCGAATTAATGCACGAATACCAGGAGTCATGTTCATCACTTCATAACACATCACTCGCCCACCACCTACTTTAGGTAAAAGCGTCTGGCATATAACCCCTTGAAGAACAAAAGAAAGCTGTGTTCTAATCGTTTGCTGTTCTCCTTTAGGGAACACATCCACAATACGATTAATTGTTTGTACAGCAGAGTTCGTATGAAGAGTTGCAAAAGTTAAATGGCCCGTTTCTGCAATCGTAATCGCAGCGCGAATCGTTTCAAGGTCACGCATTTCGCCAATTAAAACGACATCGGGATCTTGACGCAAAGCCATTTTTAAGGCTTGTGAAAAGCTATCGGTATCACTACCCACCTCACGCTGATTAATCATACAGCCTTGGTGCTTGTGCAAAAATTCTATCGGATCTTCGATTGTTAAGATATGATCATGGCGTTCTTTATTGATTTTATCAATCATAGCCGCAAGCGTTGTCGATTTACCAGAACCAGTCGCTCCCGTCACTAAAACAAGACCTGAAGGGCGAGTCGTGAATTCACCCATAATTTGAGGAAGCCCAAGTTCCTTAAACGTTTTAATTTCTAAAGGAATTATACGCAAAGCTAAAGCCACACAACCACGTTGTAAATAACAATTGGCACGAAAACGAGCAAGATTAGATATACCAAAAGAAAAGTCGCATTCTTTATTCTGTTCAAAAGTTTTCTTTTGAATTTCATTCATAAGACTATAAGACATTCTCATAGTCTCATCTGGTTTTAAGCGTTCCGTTCCAATGGGAGTTAATCTACCCGAAACACGAACTAGAGGAGCTGTTCCTGCAGTGATATGTAAATCAGAAGCACCACGCTTAACCATTTCAGAAAGAAGATCTTGAATATTATATGCCATAGTCTGAATATAACTTATATTTGTTTGAAAATGATGCCCTTTTCGCCTAAAAAAACAAGTTTTAGCCCCTCTAAACGCCGTGGTTCTGTTTCGTTTCCAAACTCTCTATTAACCATCGGTCTGATTTTCTTATTTATTCTTATCGCTGTTTATCCCCGTTTATTCCCTAAAGAAGAAGAATTTATCCCCCTGAATCAAAAAATGGATTACTTCAGCGGAATCGATGTCCATGGCAATGAACACTGGTTTCATGATATTAAGGGCAAATTGAATTTAGTGGTCTTTGGCGCGTCTTGGTGCAGTGTTTGCGTGAGTAGCATGAATGAGGTTGAATCTATTTATCAAAAGTATTCTAACAAAGATTTTAAAGTGATTTACATCGCTATAGAAAAATCTATTGAAGGCATGGGAAAATTTGAAAAAAGATTTTCGCCCTCATACCTCATGCTTTTACAAAATGAGGATATACTCAAGCACTTTAACACCCCCTCCGCCATTCCATCCTATTTTATTCTAGACTCCAGTGGAGTCCTTTTGTATAAGTCCGTTGGGTATTTCCCAAAAACTGAAATAAAAAGTCTTATGAAGAAAATGGAAAAATAATTGGGAAATAGAAGCCGAGCATCTAATCAGTTCCCTATTTGATTTATACCTTGAAAACGTATAACACCGTAGTCTTCATTATATACTTATCGTAAATAACAGAAACTCATTTTTTAGTTGTAGCTTTGGTTGCTTGTTTTGAATTGTTTTTTCATGAAGAATCAAGCGTTATTTGCTTGGAAAGCAAATAGCGTAGATTCAAATGAAAAAACAACTCCGTTAAATTAACAACTACAATTAAAATAGCAGACGGGAATGGCTGTTATTGATGAGCTCGTTTGTCCCGCAAGGGGATCACTTTCACAGCTATGCATGGTTCAACTACAGTGGTAAACCGCTAAGTTTCACGTAAAGAAGTAAACTTCTAAGTGTGCGTGTTTACCGCAAGGGTATCATTCCCGCAAGGGGATCACTACCACAAGGGTATCATTACCCAAAGGGTATCACTACCACAAGGGTATCATTCTCACATAAGGAGAGCTCTGCATGGTTCCGACTAAAGCACTAGAAGTGCTAAGTCTCACGTAAAGCTCCTAAGTGTTCATGTTTCTTACTAAGCGCAGCTATGCATGGTTCAACTACAGCGGTGAACCACTAAGTTTCACGTAAAAGCGCAAGTGTACGTGTTTACCACAGGGGTATCACTCTCACGTAAGTAGTAAACTACTAAGTGTTCGTGTTGTTGTAAATTCAATAGCGCAGGCTCAAATGACAAAAAACAACTCAGTTAATTAAATAACAATA
>LIUM01000023.1 GCA_001462345.1 Fibrobacteria bacterium AD312
TTCTTCATAAAAAAAACTCGGTTTGTTTAGATGAGCTTTTCTTTTTTTCAGAAGAGCTCATCTATAACAGCCATTTCCGTCGGCTATGCAACTATTGTTATTTAATTAACTGAATTGTTTTTTGTCATTTGAGCCTGCGCTATTGAATTTACAATAACACGAACACTTAGTAGTTTACTACTTACGTGAGAAACACGTACACTTGCGCTTTTACGTGAAACTTAGCGGTTCACCGCTGTAGTTGAACCATGCATAGCTGCGCTTAGTAAGAAACACGAACACTTAGTAGTTTACTACTTACGTGAGAGTGATACCCTTGTGGTAGTGATCCCCTTGCGGGAATGATACCCTTGTGGTAAACACGTACACTTGCGCTTTTACGTGAAACTTAGCGGTTCACCGCTGTAGTTGAACCATGCATAGCTAGTACTTAGCGAGAATGATCCCTTTATGGGACAAATTAAACGCTTGATTCTTCATGAAAAAACTGGGTTGGGTTAGATGAGCTTTTTATTGTCTCTGCATGAAAAAACTCGGTCACCCAAGTGCATTGGATCTTAGGTAATCGGGATTCTGGCATCTCCCGATTTCGGATTTTCACCGATTGTTAGGCCTCATCTGGTATTATTATCTTTGCTTTTATACCGACTTGATCCAATAAATAGAGCAATCCATTTCCGTCTATTAGTTCAATTGGTTTTGAATTTGAAAATTCATATGCATCAGGCCCATATCCACTTGTAGCGACCAAAATTCCTTTTGCGGCCCCTTCATTTATCATTGTACCATACAAGTCTCGAACTGCTGAAACACCAACGGTATTCTTATATCGTTTAGCTTGGATAACAACTTTTCCACCAAGTATTGGCCTAAGATCGAAGGCTATTGCGTCAACTCCGCCATCCTTTGATGATCTTGTCTGTTTTGTTTCTAACCCCATTTTTGAGAATAAATTGCTAACCAAATTTTCAAATTCAAATGGATTCAATTCCATCAAATTTGGTCTTGAATCCATTGAAGAAGCGACATCTTGTTCTGGAACATAGCGCTTATCAACCATTGAAAATTCGCGAATTGGTTTAACTGGTAATAATTCTGATGGGGATGGAGAAAATGACGAAGATATATTCTTAACTGCTTTAATGGGGTCTATTTTATCAAGAACAAGTTCATTGAAGAAATCTTTACTTACAGAAATACTTAGTAATACTGGAGATACGTTTTTCCCAGTTTTTTCGTCAATTGAGTTGACATATCCATTAAAATCTATAATCGATATAGCATCTGCTTGATCTGATTCGACCAATTCATGTATAGTTCTTAGCGCTAAGGAACAAATTAATCTACTATATGCAGTTTGTATTTCCTTTGGCTTTCGCAGTTTCTCAACTATCTCATTCTTTGCCTTTACATATTTATACCCTTTGATTCGTATGTTAAAGCTCCAACTTTTTCCTGCTGAGATTGAAGATAATCAATTTTGGCTTGTTTTATAGCTTCTTTCTCCATTCGAGCATTATCTCTAATATCGGCTTTTATGGATCGAATTCGAGCTGCTTCCATTCTTCGTTGATTCGCTTCAGCCTGTCGTGCTGCTCTTGCACTTGCACGAGCGGCAGCAATAACAATTCCTGTAAATCCACTACGTCGTCCCATAATTTTCTCCGAGAAACAATGAGATCACAATTTGTAGGCCTAACATTTGCTTAACCTGTGTGACATAGCCTAGTAAGGTTGAAGCAGTTGTTATATTATTTTTTTTGCTTGAATATAAGCATCCATTTTATCATCACTCAAAACTTCATCATAATTACTTTTTATTTTTGATAGCTTAATATCTTCTGTTAAATCAGAAATAAACTTTCTAAAATCAGGAGATTCTTCTGATAACCGATTAACAGTATCCCAATCAATGGCCTTCTTATATTCTGCAGGAAATATTACTTCGGACTCATTTATTGAAAGTGTATTTAGTCGAATAACACCAATACCAAATGCATTTGAAAGTCTTTGAAGTTCGTTTTTAAAATCAGGATCTTCATCCATTTTCATACACACTAAATAACCTTCATTCGCCCAGCTTGCATTGGATACTGCTTGAAAGAATGATTGTCTTAGGTTTGAAAAACTAAGTGCAATTTTCATTTCGAATGCAAATAGGTTTATTGAATTAACATTTAAATGCGATTGCAATTCTCTTGTTTCGATTGAGTAATCATTAAAAGGGAAATATACACCAACCAAATCTGGATGTAGCCATTCATTAGCACCTTTTGTTTTTTTATTAGAATTCTCATGGAAAATTGTCTTTGCATAACAACTAAAATGCGGATCAGAAAAAACATATTTTACTAGTAATGGATGTAATTCTCTTTCATTAAATTTGCTTTTTTCGATTGCTTCATCTTTCTTCTTAATCTGTTGTTCAATTATTTGCTGTGTTTGAATAGGATTAGTGTACTGACTACGAAGAATAAACTTGGAAGGTCTTTTTGATACTTGAATATACTCACTAGAATCATGCTGCTCTTTTATATTTGTATATAGCCGTGCACCAATTGTTGCCCACGGAGTTTTCCCTGTTGAACCGAGTTTTTTATCCAAAGACAATTCTGCTGCTTTTTCCCAAATTTCTTCTGGAGTCATTGGTGTTTTAGTTGAATTAAAAACATCATTAATAAGATCAATGAATGTGTATTGAGCTTCCATATTTTCTCCTTTGCCCGAAGGGGCAACCCATCACCCCATTTTACTCTTAAATTGCAACTATAATATACGCTATAAAAGCAGAAAATCATTCAAGAATAGTTAAAAACATTTATATAAAATCAAAATTTACTCACAAGATTCTTTGAAAAGATTATTATAATGGGAAATTCAAGTCCAATAGAGCCGCTCGCATTATAGGAAAGGAAAAATAATCCATTAATGAATTGCCGACTGGAGCGAACGATCTACGAGACGACTGTATCAGCCTTACATTCTCAATGGATTTTTAGCGGAACGCCCTAATAAATCATACCATTTATAATCAGTATTTTTAAGTTTTATTCTTTTCTTCTCTTTATGTATTGAAAGTGGAATACCTGGATTAATGCTACTGTAATCTATCTTTGAAATATTGTCTGTACGAGAGATGCAATGAATAATTCCAACATTATATTTTGGTGGATCATAATTAGTAACCCAACAAACGGCTAACGTATCGCCTTTTTTGTATGCAAATGGAGTAAACAATGGAATAAAGTCATCTGAGTCAGAGAATATCTCTACTTGGTTGGTATCATTAAAATCAATGGAATCATTGGCTTTTATTTTTTCCAAATTAATAAGACTATAAAGCGTGTCTTTGCTAATAATACCTTTAATACAAGTGGCGCCAGGATCTGCTAGACAACCTATTACGCCATATACAATATTTCCTTGTATTGTATCCAGATCAAATTCGAAAATATACGATTCTCCTAATGTGTCTGCTTCACATGTGGTAACATCTATTGATACGGCTATCCATGGAGATAATGAAAATGAACATTCATTTGAGTGTGTATATGATGAAATAGAAAATATTAATAGAATTCCAAATAGCACTTTTTTTGAACTACTTATTTTATTTTGCATGGCTTGCTCCTGATTGTTGTGGCCTATCACCCCGTTTTACTCTTATATTGCAATTATAATATTAATATAGGCTATTTTTGGAAACAGTAATCCTCAAAAAACATTTAATTATTTGAATCGAGCAACTCCCGAAAATGATTGAAATTTTGCTCCAATCTCTTTATCAATCGGTTGGCTGTTTCTTCTGGAGGGGTTTCTTTTGGGGCAAAGGTTTCATCTGCATCTGTTTCAAATTCAAAACGTTCTTCAGGGATGTTTTTCAAAAAGAGGGCTAAGTCGTTTCCTTTAAAACTATCTTGGTGCAAAGAAATGTGGCATTGGAGCGAGAGTACAGGTTCTAAAAGGTGCTTTTTGGGTGCAAATCGATGTAAATGTATAGGGGAGTCGCTACTTGGATAACCAAGTGAAGATAATATTTGAAATAATCGTAAATAATCACCAACGCAATGGATGATTAAAGGGCGTTTGAATTCCAAGGCTACTTTTGCTTGAAATATAAAGACCGACTCTTGTTCTTCTTTAGGTGCATACCCTGGAAAACGTCTATCTATTCCTGTTTCTCCTACTTTTGAATCAGGATTTTGTTTTAGGTAATCCAAGCATTTTTCTAAATCTTTTTGGTAATTTGAGCCAATTTCGTAGGGGTGTAATCCATAAGCGGCTTCAATATTTTCAAAAGAACGGCTTAATTTTTCAAGAATAGGCCATTCCCAAGGAGCACAGGCACTAGAAACGGCAGCAACTTTTTTCGATTTTAATATGGAAACCGTTTCAATAAAACTAGGAAGTCTAGTCATATGGACATGTGCATCTCTTAACATTTGTATAAAATAACTAGAATCTTTTTTTTAGAGTTCTTTTTTTATGGAAAAAGTGTACTTTAAGCTAATATTGTTTTAAATGAATTTTCTAAAAAGGCTTTATTTAGAGCTTTTTTAGAAAATTAAGATTGTATTCTCATTTAGGAGTATAAAATATGCGTGATCTTATCGAAAAAGCATTACAGTTAGGCTTAGCCATATCTTTTTCAGAAGAGGGAGGATATCCAATTATTCGACTATTTAGGGGAGAAGATCGTGTTACTCCCGTTGCTAGCTGCAGTCTAGGAGTAGGGCAGTTTAAGGATACCGTAGAGGATTCTCTCCAAGAATTGCTTTTAGACATAGAACGTCATGGTGTTTAACTCGTATTATTTAAAATAATTTCCTATCTTTGGCCTCGTTAATACGAGGCCCTTTTTTATGAATCCAGAAATTGAAAAAAGAAGAACATTTGCTATTGTCAGCCATCCTGATGCTGGAAAAACAACGATTACAGAAAAGTTTTTGTGGTATGGTAATGTGATTCGAGAAGCTGGCCATGTGCGCGCTAAGTCTAATCGTAGTTACACTGTCAGTGACTGGATGAAAATTGAACAACAGCGTGGTATTTCTGTTTCTAGTTCAGTGCTAAACTTTCCCTTTGAAGGCTGCCAGTTTAATCTAGTCGACACCCCGGGGCATCAGGACTTTTGTGAAGACACTTATCGAGCTTTAACAGCAGTAGATGCTGCTCTTGTCTTAATTGATAGCGTAAATGGTGTAGAACGCCAAACGATTAAGCTCATGGAAGTATGTCGAATGAGGCATACGCCGATCATTACGTTTATCAATAAAATGGATTTAGATGGCCGTAATGTTTTAGAGCTTCTCGATGAAATTGAAAATATTCTTCAAATAAAAGTAGTGCCTTTTACCCTTCCTATAGGAGTGGGTAAGTTATTTAAGGGTGTCTACGATATTCATGATAATACCTTTCATACTTTCAATAAAGAAGAAGGTAAACAAGAAATTATCCAAATGAGTGGGGTAGATGACCCTAAATTATTGGAAATCAGTGGTGAAAACTGGTATAATGAGTTTAAAGAGCAATATGAAATGGTGACTGGTGCCATGGATCCTTTTGATCGAGATCGTTTCCTTAAAGGGGAGATGTGCCCTGTCTTTTTTGGTAGTGCTGTTAATAATTTTGGGGTTCGCCAGCTATTAAATGCTTTTGCAAAATTAGCCCCTCCTCCAATGGTTCGTGAAACAGATGTTCGCTCCGTTCATCCAGATGAGCCTAATTTTAGTGCTTTTGTGTTTAAGATTCAAGCCAATATGGACCCAAAACATCGTGATAGAACTGCTTTTTTACGTATTTGTTCTGGAAGTTTTACACGAGGCGAAAAGGTTTATCACTGTCGATCTGGCCGAGAAATCCGTTTAGCGGCTCCAACTGCGTTTCTTGCAAAAGATAAAGAAGTTATTGATAATGCATGGGCTGGAGATATTGTAGGCATCAACGACCCTGGTTTATTTCATATCGGAGATACATTGACCGATGGTGAAAAAATAAATTTCACAGGCATTCCAGACTTTGCTCCAGAATATTTTGCTCGCGTAACTTTATTAAATCCATTAAAATCAAAGCAAATGAATAAGGGTTTAGAGCAACTTTCAGAAGAAGGGGCTACTCAATTATACCAACCTTTAAAATCTCCAGTACCTATCATTGGGGTTGTGGGCGAGCTTCAGTTTGATGTGATGCAGTTCCGCTTGTCTTCAGAATACGGAGCTGAAGTCCAATTAGACCGAATTCCTGCTTATGGCATTCGATGGGTAATGGGCCCAGAAACAGCTGTTCAATCCTTTGTAAATGAATATGCTATGGACTGTATGTTTGATAAAGACAATCGTTTAGTCTGCTTATTCCCAAATGAATATCGATTGAATTTAGCAACCAAAAATTACGAGACTTTGACCTTTAGTAAAACGTCATTAACTTAATTTTTATTATTGCGCATACGTTTTTTGGGCTAGTTCCAATTAGCTTATGGTACGTTTTTAAAGTCCATTTTATAACGAAGTTTATTTCCAAATAATCAGGATATTTTACCTGAAGCGTTTTTTATTCCTGATAAATTTATTGTCACCACAAAATGGTAAGTTATTCAAAAATATATGAGTTATGGCGTTATAATTACAATGATTCTTGTTCTAATAATAACTGCTTGAGTCTGTTTCCAAAAGCATAACCACCACTGATTCCGCTCTTTAAAATGACTCGATGGCATGGGATAATAAAAGGGAGAGGATTTTTATTTAAGGCTAAACCAACTGCGCGAGACGCTTTTTCGTTACCTATGATTTGAGCTATTTCTTGATATGTTTTTGTATGGCCATAGGGGATTTCTTGAACCGCTTTCCACACCTTTTCTTGAAACTCAGATCCATGAAATTCTATAGGAAGGGTAAAGTTTTGCCTTTGTCTTGAGAAATACTCATGCAATTGTTCTTCGGCTTTTTCTAAAAGAGGGCAAGTACGAAAAACCTCTCTATTATCATTTTCATTGATTAAAGAAATCGATTTCAGGTGATCTATTGAACTCACGAGTAAAAAAGAACCGACAGGAAAACTTACTTTTTTAGAGAATAAATCGCTATTTATCATAGAATAGGGGTGATTTGCTAGATCATTAAATTTATTGATTAAAGTTATACAAGGGAGTTTAGTTTTGTCGTTGTGCTAGGGATCGAATAAGCTATATCTTGGAAGGGATAAGTCAAATGTGAACGTTACAAACATATTTTCCTTATTGACGAGATAACCCACCTCAATATCAAAAAACATAAATATGTCAAGACGAAAGGAAGCACCGTAATCAAAGCCACTGGAACTAAACCAACCCACCTTGGGTCCCACTGCAACACCCAAAAAAAATTTCAGATACTGAATATTGGGATACAAAAGAAACCCGCTTTCGTGATCTGTATAATCATAGACATATTGTGTGCGAATGGACCATACCAAAGCGTAAATGGGAGGCCACATTCCTTCCTTATCATCTGGCTTGTGCTTCATGTAGATGGCGGGACTGAAATGAAGCGACCACCATTCAAGGCCCAGCACAAACGAAGTTCCTTCACCTATTTCAATACCATACGGTACAAGGAGTGGAAATTTCGGACGATCTAAAACAGACGAATCCGTCACCGCATTATCAAGAACAAGAGAATCTTGTGCAACAGAACCCTCTACTACAGCATCTTGCGCCATCGAAGGCTCATTAAAAAGCAACAAAACGAGAAGAAAACCCCAAAAGAAATTCATAATGGGAAGTATAGATTATTTTTTATGATTCTAATTCCATAATTACAAGCATTTCCGCTGGTGTTACGATATTCGACAGCAAAGGGAAATAAAAAGAGAGCTCGCTGATTAGGCGAGCTCTCTTTTCATACGTTAGAATTAATTATTCTACAGTGATAAGAACGAGTGAACGCTTAGGAACTTTAACTCCCTTAGACACATCAATCGCCTTAGCTTTCTTTTCAGGATCATTCTCAAAGCCTGGTTTCAACTTTTCAGTAGAAGCATCAAGAACTTGCATTTTGGCTTTTCCAGAAAATTCAGGAATATCTAACTTAAAGTCATAATCACTATAAGGGCTCTTATTGACAACTAATAGGGATTTCTTATTCCCTTTTTGAGTCAAATAAGTGGTAATCATAGCTTCTTTATCGCCTTCTACTGTGGTCTTTACAAGCTTACCACGAAGAGCATCGGAAGCCATCTTAAATGCCCAGTAACTTGGACGAGGACAGTTGCCGCAGCCTTCTTCATAAGAACGAGTTAAATAACCATAGTCACCGCCTTCTGGTGTTAAATCGTTATGAATATCCCAATATTGTGCGTTATCTGCACCTACTTGAGCTAACATACCGAGATAATCAGCCACAAAAAGGCCGTTCACAATAGAAAGAGTTTGTACGCCAGGATTGAAATCCACAGAGTTCCATTCGGTCAACCAGATTTCTAATTGCTTATCTTTATTCTTGCTGTGTTTTTTAACAACATTATGCAAGCGTTCATAGATTTTATCTAAGGTTTGAGGAGAAGATAATAGAGCAAAGTCATTTTCTTCACCAAAATGTTGTGGGTAATGGTGAACAATAATACCATCAGCCACGTCAGCCGTGTGCTTTAATACTTTTTCATTCCATTCACCTTCAAGAACACCAAGAACAGCAACTTTAATGGTTGGATCTACTTTTTTCATTGCAAGAATGAATTCGCGAGCGCGTTTACCGTAGATGTCACCACCATCTTTACCATATTTTTCATAGTAAGGATGCCAGTTTCCGTAGACTTCGTTTCCAATTTCCCAATACTTAATATTGGCTTTCTTGGTCACGTTGGTATGTTTAACCCAAGCAGCAGCTTCTTCTGCAGTACCGCTACCAAAGTTAACTGTAAACATGGCGTTAGCACCTGTTTTCTTTAACCATTCAAGGAATTCATCTGTGTCGACCATCCAGTCTTTATTATCGAGAATTTCTTTCCAATGGTCATCGTCTGCACGTAAACCACCAGGATAACGAATAATACCATGGTTAACACGTTTTACATATTCTGCGGTTTGTGTTTTTGCACCACGAGCTTCTAATAAATCGCCATCCCATAGAGCAGCATTGATACCAAAGATACCACCTGCAATTTCTGGGTTAACCACTTCATTAAAGTTACCCTTAATGGTTCCTTTTACTACAGCAGGACGTTCCACTTTAGGTAATTCGCGTTTGTTTGTTAAGCGAATGTTATCTACTTGGAAGTTACCACTAGTACCTTCACCACTTGGTTTAAAGTCAAGGCTAATTACACTTTTAAGATCAAATAAACCATTTTCTTTTGCATCGGGTGGTTGATAGTAAGGGAACTTAGAGAAGGAACGGAATGGAACAAGAACGGTAGTTCTGCCCTTAGGAACACCTGTATTAGATACAAATATTTCATTTCCGTCATCACTGATTTGAACAGTGATAGATTGCCATGCCTTATCTGAATAGACATCAAACATGATGCCCCAGTGCTTGGTCCAATCACGGAATTTTGCTTCACGGTTGCGTTTTTTCATATCAAGAACAACGTCAACCCAGTCAGCGAGAAGATAATGTTCAACGTTCAAGCTGTTTCCATCAAGATTACCTTTGCCAATGGAATGCTTTAATTGAGACTTAGGACCAGTAGAAGGTTCCCATAATTCAGTAGCAAATTTCCCTTCAAAGTCAGAAATAACTAAGTCAGGAGCGTTGGATTTGAAGGAATCCCATTTCTTATCTGGGTCAACCCAATCAATATTGGAGGTAAATGTAATTTGGTCAACATAAACACTTACAGGAGCTGGTTTACCAGGTTCGCCTGCATTTTCACCTTTACCTACAGAGAAACGAATTTCTTGAATTTTATTCCATTTAACGTCTTTAGCTACTTCAGCTTGCTTATTAGCATCCCAAGCTTTACCTTTATCCATAAATTTCTTTAATGGAATTTTTACGAGCTGCCAATCTTTGCTGACTTTGATCCAGTCATTTAAAGCAAGCTTGGTTTGGCTCTTCACATCGTTACCTTGGTTATCCATGATACCGATATAAAGTTTTTCGCCACCATTTTTGCCCTTAATCCAGAAATACAAGCCACCGTCATTACGTACTTTAGAAAGGTCAATGAATTTACCTTCACCTAATGAGTAAGTAACACCAGACCAGTCATTGTTATCAATATACATGGCAAGTACATTTGAATTGCCAGCTGTTTTGGAGTCAATTTCTTTTTGAGCAGTTAAACCACCATAAACATAGCTGAATCCTTTCATGCCATTGTCATAGAAGGTTGCAATAGGTTTTGCCTTTCCATCCAATTTTTCTGGATTTTTAGGGCCATTAACCACTTCGTTATTTTCATCCCAATAAACGACTTTTGGCTTTGGTTTTGCTTTTTGATTTCCCTTGACGATTTCAATATTATCTACGAAAATGTCAAAAGATGGGTTAGTTCCCTTATCAATGGAGAAGCGAATTTCAGCAATTTTATTCCAATCAATACGAGCAGGAAGTTCTGTCTTTTTCGTTTGATCCCAATAGAGACCACGATCTGGGAAATCGATTAAAGGAATAGAAACTTTTTGCCAATCTTTTGTGATTTGAACATATTTATTCAATGACATTTTGACTTGAGTCTTTTTTCCATCGGAAACTTCTTCATCTAGAAGACCAATGAGAAGTTGTTCGCCACCGTTTTTACCCTTGATGTAGAATTCAAGTTTTGAATCTAACATATATTTAGATAAATCGAAAGATTCGTTATATAAGCAAAGAGAGGCACCAGAATAATCTTTTGGATCAAGATTAATTTGAACGGCAGCTTTTGATTTATAACCACCTTCTTTTGTAATTGTGACACCTTTACTTTTTCCACCGTATGCGTAATCATAACCACCTTGACGATATTGCTCGTCAAAGAATTTATAAACTACGAGACGCGGCGGTCTTGGCTGAGCCATTGTTGTAGTCACAGCCATTCCGAGAAGAACGATTGAGGCTACTTTGAACATTTGCTTTATCATGCAGCGCTTCCTTGTTAGGTTTGTTGAGTTGAACACTTAAAAGTCAAAATAATAATTAAGACCTTTTTTTAAAACATTTGAATAAAAGTTTTGTATACAAAAAAGCATTTAATCTGTTTTCATGAAAAAAAACGTATTAAAAATGCTTTTTTTCGTATTATTTCTTTTCTTGTAACATCTTTTCTACTAATTCTACACTGAAACGATCTTGACGTTTTCCATTGATATAGAAGTTTGGAGTTCCTTGAACGCCTACTTTAACACCCAATTGAAATTCTTCATTAATTCTTTTTTGCTTAGCGGAGTCAAGAACCATGTCTTTTTTGAATTTTTCCATATCTAAACCAACTTCTTTGGCAACTTTTTCAAATGTTTCTTGGGTGAGATCTCTAAAATGAGGAGCTAAAGCATAGCGGAATTCCCAGAACTTGCCTTGATTTTGAGCAGCTATACTTGCAGCAGCAGCAGCAGGGGCATTCGCATGGAAGCTTAGAGGAAAGTGTTTGTATACGAATTTAATGTCGTTAGGATATTTTTTCATTAAACCTTCAATCACAGGAGCTACATTGCTGCAATAAGGGCATTGAAACTCAGTGAATTCAACAATAGTGAGTTTTGGATTCTTTGTATTTCCAAATACAGGGCTCTCGGCATCTGGAATATCCCAAATTTTATTTGCTTGTTCCATTTCAATGCGAATCTCATCAATTGAAATTCCTCTTTTTTCTAAACCATATTTTAAAACATCAAAATCAGCTTTGAGTGTTGCTAATTCTTTAGATAGACTATCTACTTGATTACTGAGTTTTTTAGTGGAACCACTTTGAGCTGCTGATGAACAGGCCGAAAGTGAAAAAATAAGAGCCGCAGAGGCGAGTAAAGAAAGAGATTTCATAAGTTTCCTTTAAGATATGATGCAAAAAATATATAAAAGACTAAGTCCAAAGATTGGACTTAGAATCAAAGACAGGGCTGAAAATAGGCTTTTTTTCATTGATATTTTAATAATTCATGATTCTAAAAATATTGTCATTTAAAAATGGTAACATGGCACCAAAAAGAATTGCTATAGAAAGTAAAAAAATCCATATTTTTTGCCTTAAATTGACAATTAAATGGAATAATGATGAATCTGGAGGGTCAACCCAAGCACTTTTTAGAATCTGTATATAATAATAGAGTGCTAATACGTTATTTAATATGGCAAAAGTGATCAAAATATAATGATGACTTTGTGCTGCACTATAAAATAGTTGGAACTTTCCTAAGAAGCCAGCTAGAGGTGGTATACCTGCTAAGCTAAACAAGGCGATAGCCAAAGCCACTGCAAGGAATGGACTCTCTTTAGATAAGCCTCTTAGGGAATCAAAGGTTTCTGGGCGGTTACGTTCAATGACTCCAAAGATAAAGAACGCCAGAAAGTTTGAGAATGCGTAAATAAATAAATAATAAACAATCGAAGAGAGGGCGAGTTCAAAAGGACCAAGGACTGCGATTAATAAATAACCTGCTTGAGAAATAGAACTATAAGCCATGAATCGTCTTAACTTGTATTGTTTTAATGCACCTAAGTTTCCAACGAATAGGGTAATGCCAGCTAATAAAGAGAGAAATGGAGCCATTTGCTCTTTAATCCCATAAAGAGGGCCAAAAACTAAAATGGAAACAAAAGAAATAGCAACTGCTTTAGATGTAACGGAAAGAATGGCGGTTACAGGGGTAGGGGCCCCTTCATAGACATCTGGGGCCCAAGTATGAAATGGGAAAAGGGTGAGTTTAAACCCAATACCCGAAAGTAAGAATAGTACGGAAATCCAAAGTAAAGGAGACGATGGGTTTAATACTACTTTGGCTGCAATTTCTGAAAAAAGCATGGAACCAGAAAAACCATAAAGATAACTGAATCCAAAAAGTTCAAAAGCCGTGGCAACAGATCCCATCAAAATATATTTAGTGGCCGCTTCTGAACCAATGGAGTCTTTTTTGTTCCAAGCGGTTAAGGCATACATAGGAATTGTGGCGAGTTCTAAACCTAAAAAGAAGGTTAACAAATCAGAAGCAGAGAGAACGACAATGCCTCCAAAAGTCGCCATAATAACCGTTGCCATAAATTCTGAAAGCTGGTGCATTCTTGGCGTGAAATCAGAGCTATAATTGAAATATTCTTTTGAAAAAGAAATGCCCATTAATGCGGCAAGCACAAGAAATTCTCGCATTAAAATGCCAAAACGATCGACTTTCCAGTTGGATAAAAATAAATGAGTTTCACCAACAGAAATGCAATTCAAAAGAATAAAAATAATGGACAATCCAAAAACAGCTATGTACCAAGGCAAAAGAGAGCGTTTTGGAGAAAAAAGACGTATGGTGACAATCAAGAAGGGGAGAAATAAAAGTAAAATATCAGGGAGTAGAAAATGGATCATAATGATTACCTCATTAAATGAGTGTAAATAGGGGAAATACTTGAATCAATCCATTCAGAAAAACCATTAGGGAACAGACCGATGCTCAATAAAGAAAGAACCAAAATGATAATGGTGATTTTCTCTTTAACATTCGCATCTTGGAGCGATTCAAATGCAGGTTGTGTTATTTGTCCATGAAGCATTCTATTTGCCGTTTGTAATACATAAATGGCAGTCACTGTAATGGATAAGATGGCTAAAATGGTGACGACTCTCATCAAAGAGGAATCATTTTGAAAGCTACCAATGAATATTGTTGCTTCGGCAATAAAGCCAGAAAAACCAGGCAAGCCTAGGCAAGCAAATCCAGCGATTACAAAACCGACACCAATAAATGGAATCTTTCTCATTAAGCCACCCATTTGAGTGATGTCTCTAGTATGAGTCCTTGAGTAAATCATTCCTATGGTGGCAAAGAAAAGACCTGTTAAAAAACCATGACTTAACATTTGTAGAACTGCTCCTCTTAATGCAAGAGGAGTCATCGCAGCCATACCTAAAAAGATTAAGCCTAAGTGAGAGATAGAGCTATAAGCGGTTATATATTTGAGGTCTTTATGGCGAATGGCAATAAATCCAGAGAAAACGACATTGAAAATAAGTAAGTAAACTATATAGGGGAGGTATATACGAGCGGCTTCAGGCATTAAATAGAGGGCTACTCGAAGGCAAGCATAAGGCCCCATTTTCATCATGACACCAGCAGCAAGCATGGAAACGGCGGTGGGGGCTGCCGAGTGGCCATCTGGAGACCAAAAATGGAAAGGGAAAAGGGATCCAGAAACTGCAAAACCCATAAATAGAAGAGGGAATGCCCACATTTGAAGAGACATGGGGAGTACGACTTCGCCGAGTTTTAGCAAATTCCAACTATGAATTCCTGACTCCACATAGATTCCAAGCAAGGCTGCTAAGACCATTGAGGAACCGAGAGCTAAGGTCAGTGTTAATTTTTTTCCACCGTAATCTTTGTTACCAGAACCAAATCCACCAATCATTAAGTACATGCATAAGGCTTCCATTTCATAAAAAATGAAAAACAGAAACAAATCAAAACTCATAAACACGCCATAAATACTTGTCCCTAAAATTTGTATTAAAGCGAAAAATATTTTGGTGTTTCCTGCAATAGACCAACTGACAAGCATTCCTGTGAATACAATAATCGCTGTCAAAAGAATCATTAAAAGACTTAAAGCATCGGCACCCATGAAATATTCAGCACCAATGGCGTTCCACCATGAAAACTGAGTTATAAAGCTTAATGAAAAGGAGTTGCCAGAAGGTAAAGCACCTTGAAAAAATGTTTTAATCGTAAGATAAAGAGCAATCCCAAGAACAATAACAGCTGAACCTAAATGAATGCGTTTAATCGCTTCACTATGACGTACGCCTATTGGAATACATATTGCCGTTGTTAATAAAGGAAGAATCCAAATAAAATTAAATAGTAATGTATCTATCATATTTTTAACCCTATACAGGAAGATTTCCTAAAAAGCGCCATAATAAAAGACCTACCACTAATGTACCTAAGTAGAAGGGAGTAAAGCCTGATTGAGATTCTCTTACTAATTCGCCAGCTTTTTTAATAATAAAGACAGAACCTTTTACAGCCCCACCAATAACGTAGTCTTCAAAAAAGCGAACGAAGGCAGAAAAGCCCCTAAAAATAAACTGTCTAACAAAAGCGTAATAGATTTCATCAAAATAAAACTTATGATAAATCCATTTGTAGAATTGATTTCGATTCGTTTCATCTAAAGCTTTCTTAACATTGGCGTATGGTCTTCCATAAGAAACCCAGGCGAACACAATTCCAATGAGGGCGACTAAGGAGGCGGCAAAAGGAACCCAATGCACTGAAATAGAGGATGAGAAGATGTCTGATGCAGGTAAATAGCCTGGTAAATAGAATTTCAAAAAGACTTTCTTAAATAAATAGCCGCCTAAAAAAGATGGAATGGCTAACATCACAATAGGGAATGTCATGGAGAAACTTTCTTTGATATGGCTTGCGTGAGGAGAGCGCATATTCCCGTGAAAAGCAAGGAAGAAGAGTCGGAACATATAAAAAGCGGTTAAACCACTAGTAAATAAAGCAAGCCCAAAAACAATAAAATGTTTGCCTTCTAATGTTGCAATCAGAATTTCATCCTTTGAGAAAAAGCCCGAAAATGGTGGGATTCCAGAAATAGCAAGGCAACCAATTAATGTGGCTGCATATGTCCAAGGCATTTTTCTTCCTAATCCACCCATTTGATCAAGATCATTACTGTGTACCGCGTGGATTAAAGAACCAGCTATTAAAAACAACATGCATTTGAAGAAGGCATGAGTGAAAATATGAAATACAGAAGCACTATACCCTAGAGTATTAATAGCAGCTTGCCCTTCAATAATGACACTCGTGGAACCTAAAGCAAACATCATATAGCCAAGCTGACTTAATGTAGAATAAGCTAAGATACGTTTAATGTCTTTTTGGGTACATGCAATGACAGCAGCAAAAACAGCCGTGAAAATTCCAACAACCATGATTAAGTGGAGTGTATCAGAGAATAAGGAGAAGAAAGGAAACAAGCGGGCTACTAAATAGACACCAGCAACCACCATGGTCGCACTATGAATAATAGAAGAAACTGGCGTTGGACCTTCCATTGCATTGGGAAGCCAAATATGCATTGGAAACATGGCGCTTTTACCCCAACCACCAATAAAAACCAAAATAGAGGCGACAAATAAAGCCTTCGCTTTTGTAATGGTGATAATCCCTAAATTGATTTCTCCAAGAAAAGAACTGAGTGATAAGGTGTTCAAATCATAAAAATCAAAAGAGCCAATAATAAAACTAACTAGAATAATGCCAAGCAAAAAGAAGCTATCAGCAAAGCGAGTTAAAATAAAGGCTTGCTTTGAAGCGGATACTGCCGCAGGTTTTTCATACCAAAAACCAATTAAAAGGTAACTCGAAATACCAACTAACTCCCAAAAGAAAAAAGTTTGAAATAAATTGGGCGCAACAACTAGGCTAAGCATGGAAAAAGTAAATAACGATAAGAATGAAAAGAAGCGTGTAGTGGAACGGTCTTCTTTCATATAACCGATACTATAAATATGAACAGCAAATGAAATAAAGGTAATGACAACAAGCATCATTGCAGAAAGAGGATCTAGAAGAAGACCGACGCTGGCGATTAAAGACGGGGCAAATGATAAGAAGTCTTTTTGCCATAAAATCATTCGGCCTGGTGCTACACCGCTTTGGAAATAATTGAAAGCAAGGTATATTGCAATGAGAGCAGCAGCCCCATTCAGAGCTACGGATAAGAAACCAGCGAGCTTTTTATGGGATTGTTTTAGAAATAAGCCATTGATTATAAAGCCTAGGAATGGAAGTAAAAAGATAAAATAACTGAGAGTGGTTAACTTATTCATGTAAACTCCTCAATTCATTTACATCAAGACTATGGCGCCTACGATACATAGAAACCACAATGGCAAGAGCAATAGCCATTTCACAAGCGGTCACTGCAATTACAAAAAGGTTGAAAACAGCTCCAGCAGAAGAGTCTTCTGCAGAAAAATAGGCAAATGTGATGAAATTCATGTTGGCTGCATTTAACATGATTTCAATCGAGATTAACATCGCCACCAAATGACGACGTCGAAGTAAACCAAAAATACCAATTCCAAAAAGAATAAAAGACAGTAATAGGCAATTCAGTAAAGTCATTTGTTATCCTTTGATTTACGAGCAATCGTAATAGAGCAAATAAGTGTTACTAATAAGAGTAGGCTAATCAATTCAAAAGCAATCACAAAACCGTCAGATTGAACACTTAAAAGACGCAATGCCATGGATTCTAGAGAAGCATAATTGTTTTGCGCCTCTGGAACTGAAGTGATTAAAGAAGAATCCTGTAGTAAAAAACGCAGCATGATAAAGACTAAGCTTAATGATATAATAGCTGAAATAAATGTTCTTGGGATTTTAATTGAAAGATTCGTTTCCCCTAAACGACTCGTCAGCAAAATGGTAAATATGACAAAAATTACGACGCCACCAGCATAAACCATCACTTGAGAAATTGCAATAAATTCAGCGTGAAGCATTAAATAAAAAACAGCTGTTCCAATAAAAGAGAATATTAGAAAGATTGCACTTTGAAGAACATTTTTTGCAGTGACTGTAAAAATAGCTGTAATGATAATTAAAGCAGAAACGATATAAAAAAAGATATCTGTTATCTCGATAGGAAACATTAGCTTCGTCCCTCCTTTTTATTTAAGATGAGTTCAAAAGAATCAACCGATTCGCTAGATAATTCGAATTCTTGATTCATACGGATTGCACCAAAAGGACATGCTTCTACACAAAGCCCGCATTGAGTACAAGAACCTAAATGATATAGATATCTCCCAAGTATTTTTTTACCCGCCATGTTTTTAGTACATAATATGTTAATGGAGGCATTTGGACAAGCTTTTTCACATATGCCACAGGCAGTACACAAATTTTCTCCATTTTCATCTTCGATTAATTCCAATCGACCTCGATAACGGGGGTGCATTTTTAAGGTTTTTTTATTTTCTGGATATTGCTCTGTAACAATTTTATGAGGACTAAAGAAATAACGAATGGTTACAGATAATCCCATTAAAAGGCTAATGGGGCCAGTGATACAACGTTTCAGATAGCGTTTGATATAATTAAAAGCAGAAATAGGAGTTTCTTTTTGTTTCATAATTAACCTAATACAGCAATATATGTTGCTCCTAAAGCGAGTAGAAGTAAATTAGCAGGTAATAAAAACTTCCATTCAAAATCCATTAATTGGTCTACTCGAGGACGAACAAATGTCCAACGAACAACCATATAAGCAGAAATCATGAAAACGACTTTGGCTGCGAACCAAATAAAACCAGGCACTTTCATCATTAACAAATCGACACTTTCAATACCAATGAGCGGAGGTAAGAAACCACCTAAAAAGCAAGTGGTTGCTAAAGAAGATGTAGTCACTAAATTGATATATTCGGCAAGATAAAACATGGCAAAAGCAGTTCCATTGTATTCTGTATGGTAACCACCAGTTAATTCTTGTTCTGCTTCTGCAATATCAAAGGGAGCACGATTGAGTTCTGCTGTAGATGAAATAAAGAACATGATAAAAGCGATAAAACCAAGTACTGGAATCTTAATAATCCACCAATCGAGAATCGTTCCAGATTGGCTTTGAGTGATTTCCATTAGATTAGCAGATCCAGAAACCATCACTACAAATAATAAAACGAGTGCAAATGAAATTTCATAACTAATCATTTGTGCCCCGCTTCGAAGGGATCCAAGTAATGAATATTTGTTATTGGATGCCCAGCCTCCAATGAGAATGCCTAATATACCAAAGCCATTGACAGCAATAATAAAGGGAATTCCAACGGATAAGTTAGCCACTTGTAGATTATGATCAAAAGGAATCATCGTTAATGCAAGAAATGGGGCAGTCAAAGAGATCATTGGAGCGAGATAGAAAAGAAATTTATCAGCGCCTTTAGGAGCATAGACTTCTTTGAAAAGTAACTTCATCACATCGGCTATTGTTTGTAATGTCCCATGAAAGCCTAGACGCATTGGCCCTAAGCGACATTGGATGTGGGCGCAAATCTTACGTTCCATATAAATCAAAATTGGAGCAGTACCTATAGCCACCGCACAAATAGCGATAATTGAAATTATGCTATTGATTAAAAAGGAAACCTCTGGAAAAGGAATCACTTCACGAATAAAATTTCCCAAAGGGTGCGAAATTACTGGATTCATCATCTGTCAATCTCCGGAATCACAGGATCTAACGTTGCTAAAATAGAAACCAGATCCGATATTTTATGCCCTTGCACCATTGTATTTAAGGCAGCTAAGTTTGCAAAGCTTGGGCCTCTCGTATGAATACGGTAAGGCTTGTCTCCAGAAACGGCGACAACATAAGTAGCATAAAGTCCTTTTGCTGTTTCTGTGGCACTATAATAAGAGCCTGGTTTTAATCGAATGGATGCTTTTTCTTGGCCTCTATAAGGCCCTTCAGGGAATTGCTTTATGCATTGTCTAAGGATTTTTATGGATTCGTGAATTTCTGCAATACGAACCACATAGCGATCGTAAGTATCCCCATTATAAGTCACAGGAACATTAAAATCTAGTTGAGAATAAATACCATATGGGTCATTTTTTCTCACGTCATAAGAAACACCCGAAGCTCTTAAGACTGGGCCAGAACAGCCATACGCAATGGCATCTTCTTTTGAAAGGATGCCGATTCCTTTTGTTCTTTCCAAAACAATGATGTTTTTAGATAAGAATCGTTCGTAATCCACCATCGTTTTTTCAAGGTGTTTTAGAAAGGAAGTCACTCTAGGAATAAAAGTTTCTGGAACGTCGTGAACAGAACCACCAGGCCTAAAGAAATTGGTCGTTAACCGTGAACCAGTGACTTCATCTAAAATATCATGAATCATTTCACGTTCCTTAAACCCAAACAATAGAGCGGTTTGACCACCAAGATCACCACCAAAGCAAGCATAAAAAACAAGATGAGAAGCAATGCGGCCAAGTTCAGCAAGCATCACTCGAATGTATTCGCCCCTTTCAGGAACTCCGATTCCAAGACCTTTTTCAAAGGCAAGGCATACACCCCAGTTATTTTGAATGGCTGTTAAATAATCTTGTCTGTCCGAGAGTGCGATATATTGCAAATAGCTCATGGACTCCGCTTGCTTTTCTATACCACGGTGAATATACCCAAAATGAGGAACGACTTCAATAATGGTTTCACCATCTAAGCGAAGAGCAAGCCTTAAAGCACCATGCGTACTTGGGTGCTGTGGCCCCATATTCACAAAAAATTCTTCTGTATCTAAATCGATAATTTCTTCACGAAATCCAGGAGGCAATCTTCTTAAACTCATACAGGCCTCTTCATAATATGTGGATGAGTAAAATCTTTTCTTAAAGGGTAGCCCTTAAAGTCATGATCTACAAAAAGACGACGTTCATCAGGATGATTTTCAAAATGAATGCCGAACATATCAAAAACTTCTCGTTCTTTCCATTCAGCAGCAGGGTAGAGATGGCAAATAGAAGGAATTTCGGCTAAAATACTTGTCGCCCGTTTTTCTTCTTCTATGGAATCGTCTTTAGGTAAAGAAACACGAACAAAAAATTTATGCCCTTTTTCAATACTCATTAATTGTGTGATGACATCAAAATGAGACTCCCAATCGACAGCGGTAACATCTATATAATAATTCAGATTCGTTCTTTCATCATTTTTAAGAAAAGAAATCAAATCGACATATTTTTCTTTTGAAACAATGATATCGAGCGGCATATCGTTTGGTCTATCTGGAGAAATCTCTTTAGAATCCGAGTTATAAAGAGTAATCGAAGGATCGTGTTCTAAAGCAATAGAAAAAAGCTCTGACGCTGATAACCCAATTACAGGGGCTACTGGACGCGGAACTTCTGGAAAAGCGTCTTTTTTTACACGAACCGCTTTGTAAGAGGATTTGTAATCTGGATTATTTTCCTTAAATTGACGACGCGCTTCGGCTTGTTCTTCATCTTTAATTCTTTCTAATTCAGCCCAAGCTTTGCATGCTTCTGTCCAACGATCAGCATAAGGCTGATCAATCGCTTCGCCTTCTTTCCAAGGAGTTCTAAAAGATTCTCTTAGAATTTTATCACGTAATGTTAAAAGACCATGGAATAAAGCTTCTGGGCGAGGGGGGCAACCAGGAATAAAAACATCTACTGGAATTAAAGTATTAGCCCCACGTACTACAGAATAATTATCATACATAAAAGGGCCGCCAGAAATAGTGCAAGCACCCATAGCGATCGCGTATTTTGGCCCAGGAATTTGATCCCAGAGCATTTGTAGAGCAGGAGCCATTTTGGCGGTAATGGTACCAGCAATAATGAAAAGATCAGCTTGACGAGGGGAGGCTCTAAAAACTTCAGAACCAAAGCGAGCAATATCATACCTGGCCATAGAACTTGACATCATTTCAATGGCACAACAACTTGTTCCGTATGTTAAAGGCCATAAAGAATTTGCTCTTGCCCAATTAGTCACATAATCAAGCATATTTACAATTTGCTTGCCGCCAGGAATAGGATCTAATATTCCTGGAACTACATTCATTATTCCCATTTTAAGATTCCTTTTTTCCAAGCATAAGCTAAGCCGAATGTTAAAATTGCAACAAAAATGACAATATCAATAAAAACGATGAAAGGCACTAAAGGCGTTTCCCCTGCCATAATAGTTTTAAATTGAGTGAGGATTGGAAATAAAAATAAAGCCTCAATATCAAAGATTAAAAAGAGAAGAGCAAATAAGTAATAACCCACTTTAAATTGAATGCGAGCATTACCATAGGTTTCCATACCGCATTCATAGGGAGCAAATTTGTTTTTAGAGTCTTTAGAAGCAAACCCTAGTAGCTTGCCTATAATAATAGCGGCTGCGGCAATAAAGGCGCCTAAAAACAAAAAGAATCCTAACACAAAATATTCTGAAAATTCCATGAAAAGCCTCAATAAAAATGTTGTAACTCTTGTAAAGTCCCAAAGACGGCGTTTCCAATTTGAAAACGTTCTCTCAAGTGACTAGTTAAGTCTAAAAATTCTTTAACCGTTGCTTTATTTAATGCATCTAAGTTTTTCTGCAGATTACTAATAAAGCCTGTAATCTGAGGATGAATCACTTTGAGTTGCATGGAGATATCAAGTTCTTGAAGGACATGGTCTGTATCAAGCCTAGTTCCAATATATCGAATTGTAGATAAAAGCTCTTGTAAGAAATAAACGATAAATATTTCTTCTTGTAAAATGCCCCAACGTTTATCGGTAGAAAAAGAACTCATTTTTTCTGTTTTTCCATAGAAAATAGAAGCTTGAGCATATTCTAAACAGGTTACTAAAATGGTCTCATATTTTTGAATCTGTAATGACATTTGTGAATGCCATATTTCTTTTTGATCTGTTGTCGCAAGTTCAGATAGAATGGGCTCAAGAGCTCTAAACGCATAATAAACTTCTTCGTAATATCGATTTCGCATTCGGCAATTAAAGGCCCTATTGCGAGTGGTATAATCCGATTTGTGTTGTATTATGCTCATGATTTAATAACCTCTTTAACACCAGGTATTTTTTCAATGTTTTTCATAATAGTATCTACTTGCTCTTTTCTAAACGCCTTAAAAACAACGCGAATTCGCCCAGAATATTTTAAAGAAGAAACAGTCATTTTTTCTAAGAATATATTGGATTTAGTAAGTACGGTTAATACATCTATGGTGATTCCTTGACGATTTTCTGTATTAATTAACAAATTTGTTTTAAAAGAATCCGAAAGTTCTGCATTCCATTCCACAGCTAAAAATTGTTTAGATGAAAAACCTTCAAGAGTTTTACAATTTGTATTGTGAACATCAATTCCTCTTTTAGGAACAAGAACTCCAACAATAGGTTCACCTGGAATAGGAGAGCAGCATGAGGCAAAGTGAATTAATAAATTAGAACCATGCCCAATGAGAATAGGCATTTGGTCTTTATCGTCTTTTTTGTCTTTAGGAAATAAGAAGAGCTTTAAAGAATATGGATTTTTACTACGAGTAGCAGATGTCTTGGTTTCAATAAATCGTTCTAGATCTGAAAGAGGCATTTCTCCTTGACCCAAACGACTAAAGAAATCATCCATTGAAGAAGCCCCAAAATAGCGGCAAATGTCTTCATTTGATGGGATTTCTTGAGCCTGTATTTTAAATAATCGAAGCTCACGTTCCCAAATTTCTTTACCTAATAATTTTGCTTGTTGAATGATACTTGTTCTCATCCAGCGGCGGAGCTCTTGTTTTGCTTTGATTGTTTTTACAAGTTCAAGCCATTCTGGACTAGGTTCTTGTTTCGGGCTTTTAAGAATATGAACCGTTTCTCCATTCTGTATTATCTTATCTACGCCAACGACTTTCTCATTAATTTTGGCACCAATACAATGTAAACCAA
Organism: Fibrobacteria bacterium AD312; assembly: GCA_001462345.1. Lineage (GTDB taxonomy): Bacteria > Fibrobacterota > Fibrobacteria > Fibrobacterales > Fibrobacteraceae > Fibro-01. Next base: position 23,582 of record LIUM01000023.1, read on the forward strand.
GTTCTGTATGAATAGCAAAAGCAAAGTCTAAAACAGAAGCCCCTTCTGGAAGTTCAATGGAATCTCCTTTAGGGGTAAAAACGGTTATCCCTTCAGGTTTTAAGTCGATATGTAAAAATTCTAGAAATTCAACAGAGTCGGAAATTTCAGATTGTAACTTAGCCATCCGTTCAAGCCAACCAAGTTCTTCACCACTTCGTTGAGTCTCTAGCTTATAAGCCCAATGAGCAGCAAAACCTTTTTCAGCCGTTAAATCCATATCTTTTGTACGAATCTGCACTTCCACCATTTTATTTTCAGGACCAATGACTGTTGTATGTATACTTTGGTACAAGTTTGGCTTAGGTGTAGCGATGTAATCTTTAAAACGACTTTGAAGCGGGGTCCATAAATTATGAACATAACCCAATGCTAAGTAGCATTCAGGAATAGATTCTACAATAATACGAATTGCAAAAATGTCAAAAATATCGTCAATCTGACAGCTGCGGTTGACCATTTTATTATAGATGCTATAAATATTTTTTGTGCGGCCTTGGATGATACAGTCAAAATCTTCTAGAGCTAATTTAATTTGAAGAGGCCCAATCACCGACTTGATATAATTTTCACGATCTTCTTTACTTAAAAGTAAGCTATCGACAATTTTCTTATATTCATCTGGATTGATATACTGAAAGGATAAATCTTCAAGCTCTGATTTAAAACGATATAAACCAAAACGGTGGGTGAGAGGTACATAAATATCAAGCGTTTCTTGAGCGATGATTTTACGCTTCTCAGGCTTCATATAGCGTAAAGTACGCATGTTATGAAGTCGGTCAGCGATTTTAATCATAATGACCCGAGGGTCTTTAGCCATCGCTGCAATTAACTTTCTATAAGTTTCTGCTTTTTGTTCGGATTTAGAATTTTTTTGTACAGCCGATATTTTAGTAACGGCATCTACCATAAAGGCGGTTTCAGTGCCAAACTTAGTAGAGATTTCCTCAAGGGTATGAGGTGTATCTTCAACAACATCATGAAGAAGGCCAGCTAAAACCGAAGAAATATCGAGACGTAAATCAGCTAAAATTTTAGCTACTTCATAGGGATGTTCTGTATAGGGCATTCCGCTTTTTCGATATTGCCCTTTATGTGCCTCAGCAATAAAGGTAACAGCGGTTCTAAGAAGAGTCTCATCCAATTCGGGATTCTTTCTAATAAGAACTTCGATTATATGTTCTTGATTGGATTTAAGACTAATCGTTTCCATATTCTTATAATTTATGAAAAAAAGCATTTTTTGGCTCAAATAACCTTAAAATAAACTAGAAAAGACAGTATTATATTTACGATTATTTTTTTCATGTGTAGAGAAGTGAAAGAAAAAAAATAAAAGCAACTATTGTTGATTTTAATTTCATTTTAGGCTTTAAAAAACATATGTTTAGTCCTTAATATCAAATGCAATCAGTTTTATTTTTAAAAAGAAAAAGCCGCTATAACATAAAATGAAATAACGGCATAAATACAAATAATTGTTGTTTATGAAAAAAAATTACATAAGGGGCGTTCTACTGTGAAGAACAGCGAGTAAAACAGACACATAATGACAAACGGCTGCAGCAAGAACAAATAAATGCCAGATCACATGATGCCATACCCATTTTTTATTCAAGTAAAATATTGTTCCAAGAGTATATATACCGCCGCCAACAAGAAGCATGACAATAACAGAAGTTGGAAGAGTCAAAAAGAAAGTCTTACCACCAACAAGAAGCATCCATCCCATGGCGATATAAATCATCGTGCTTAAGAATTTAAAACGCCCTGCAAAGAATATTTTGAAAAAAATTCCAATAAAAGATAAGCCCCATAAAATAGAAAGCAGGGTAATTCCAAATCCATTCAACATATAAATTAATAGAAATGGGGTATATGTCCCTGCGATTAAGAAATAAATAGAAATATGATCTAATACTTTTAAAACTCTTTTTGCTTCTGGATGTGTGGTCGCATGATAAAGAGTACTAAATACAAAGAGCATAATAAATGAAAAGGCATAAATCGCTGCAGCTACAATCGCTGAAGGTTTATCCACTTTAGTAGAAATCGCTGTTACCACAGGAAGGCTTGCGATTCCAATTAAAACACCAAATCCATGAGTTATAGCATTAGCCATTTCTATTGTTAAAGGATTTACTTCCTTAACATTTGCCGTAAGGGTATCCCCAGTTTTATTTTTTTTATTCATGCCCGCAAAAATACAAAGATTTATAAAAAAAAGTAAGTTAATAATTATATTTTCAATTATCTAGTTTACATAATGTTGATTATCGGAAATAAATAGTGGACTTGAATTACACCTTAATATAGGTGCTTTTATGGCTTTATATAGATTTTCTTTTATAGCAAAATGAATATCGTCTTCTAGGATTATACAATACGTGATGATTTTTTCTCATTTCTAGAAAGACATTTCGTTTCCAAACTTCCATTTAATCATCTTAAGAAAATCATTTCGTTCCCCTATACGGCCATGGAACCATTTATAAATATTTTTTTCTAGGATTTAGGTTCTACTTGTATACAATTACATTTTTTGTGCGTCATTTTGTAAAACGTATCCTGAAATATCTACAGGATTTTTTTATGACGACCATTCTCCATTAATACATCCTAAACATTTTTTTATAAAAAACATTTTATAACATGGCTATTTCCAGTCTCTTAAAAAGACCAAATACCAAATAGATATGATGTTTTTAAGTGTATTCATGCGATAATTCACTACTAATTTTTTGAAAATCCTTTTCTTTTTAATTGTTCTCTAATAAAGGATTTAATCCATTTCCGAAGATCATAAAAAATTATTGGCATGCATTTTGCAAAATGTGAAGTGCGATTACAAGGACATGATATGCCCCATGTAAAGCGGTAAAGAACCTTAAAAAAGGATGTCAACATGAAGCTAATAACAGCCTATATACAACCCGAAACGCTCACCAGCGTCAAGCAGTCGCTGTACGAGAAGAAAATCTTTAAAATGTCCATTACTAATGTTCTTGGTTGCGGGCAACAAAAAGGATTTACAGAGGTTTATAGAGGTGTCGAAACCGAAGTGAATTTACTCAAAAAAATCTGCATTCGTATTGCTGTGAACGATAACTTCGTACAGCCATGCATTGATGCCATCATCTTGGGCGCTCGAACGGGCAAAATTGGTGATGGAAAGATCTTTGTGACAAATCTTGAACAATGTATTCGTATCCGTACTGGCGAAACTGGCCCTGATGCGATTGGATAAAGGAGAAAAAAAATAATGGATACACTTTCTTTGATTACTCAAGGTCCCTCTGTTGCCGATTCTATTTTTATGACAGAGAACATATGGATAATGATTAGCGCCATGCTAGTTTTTATCATGAGTCTAGGTTTCGCCTGTGTTGAATCAGGTTTATGTCGCGCAAAAAGTGCTTCAAATATCTGCTTTAAGAACATTGCTGTTCCTGCAATTGGCATCACGGTTTATGCATTCATTGGCTTTGGTCTCATGTACCCAGGAACTTTCAATAGCGTACTTGGATTCCGTGGTTTTGGCATTGGTGATTGGTTAAATGCTCAGAACTTTACCTCTTCTTATAATGGCCACTTCACATTGTTTTCAGATTGGCTTTTTCAAGCGATGTTTGCTGCGACTGCAGCGACTATCGTTTCAGGGGCTGTTGCGGAACGTATCAAGCTTAATGCCTTTCTTCTGTTCACCTTGATTTATATCGCTTTCGTTTACCCCATTGTTGGGTCATGGACTTGGGGCGGTGGATTTTTGGCGTCAACGGAAGGCTGGTTAAGTGTTAACTTCGGTCATGTGTTTCATGATTTGGCTGGTTCTTCACTTGTACACTCTGTTGGTGGATGGGCCGCTCTTGCGGGAGTCATGATTTTAGGGCCTCGTATTGGCAAGTATAAGAACGGGAGGACTTATGCTATTCCTGCTCACAATGTTCCGCTCGCCACAATTGGTGTATTTATCTTATGGTTTGGTTGGTGGGGTTTCAATGGCGGTTCCGCTTTGTCTGGAAATCCATTTGATACCTCTTATATTCTAGTGACCACCAATCTTGCTGCAGTTGCTGGTATTATTACTTCCACTGCTACCTCTTGGATTATATCAAAAAAGCCAGATGCAACCATGGCATTAAATGGCTGTCTTGCGGGTCTTGTAGCCATCACTGCTGGAGCGGATACTGTATCCCCTATGAGTTCATGGATTATCGGTGCTATTGCTGGTATTCTTGTTGTTCTTTCGGTGTTTATGTTTGATAAGCTTCATTTAGATGATCCTGTTGGTGCTCTATCCGTTCACCTTGTCAATGGAGTTTGGGGAACTTTAGCTGTTGGTATTTTCGATTATACAGGACGCTTTGGAATACTTACCCAAGCAATCGGTATTCTTGTCTATGCAGTTCCATGTTTCCTTGCGGCAAGTGCAATATTCCTTTTTATTAAGAAGACGATAGGTCTTCGTGTAAGTGAAAGAGAGGAACTTCGTGGACTTGATTTGGGAGAACATGGTCAAGAATCTTATGGAGGATTCCAAATTTTCAACAACACCTAATTCACTATTATCAATGAAAAAAAAACATCGGCTCGTGACCGATGTTTTTTTTGTTATAATGAAATCTTATTTACTATTAATTCCAAGTTTGTTCATTCGATAATTCATCATTCGGGGAGATATTCCGAGTTCACGACCCGCTGCAGAAATGTTTCCATCGTTACGCTTAATCGCTTCTGTAATGAGTTCCTTTTCATAATTGCACATCATCGCCTCTAATGGAGCGTGATCAACAACAATCTTCTCTGCACCAGTACTTAGGCTCGTTTGTAATGACGGAGGCAAATTATAACTATGGATGCAATTATCCGATGCCGTGAGAACAGCACGTTCGATGCAGTTTTCCAGTTCGCGTACATTTCCTGGCCAATGATAAATCATCAATAAATTGATTGCAGTCGTTGAAAGACGAACGATTTTTTTATTGTACTTGAGATTCATTTTTTCAATAAAATGTTCAGCAAGTAAAATAATATCGCTCTGGCGTTTGGCAAGATCTGGCATAGAAATTGGAAAAATATTCAAACGGTAGAATAAGTCTTCGCGAAATAATTTCTTTTCCATTAGTTCTTCTAGATTTCGGCTTGTAGCGGCCAAGAATCGTACATCTGAATGAAGCTCCTCATTACTGCCCACGCGGCTAAAAGTACGTTCCTGTAAAAAACGTAACAACTTGACTTGCGTTTGCATTGTGAGATCGCCTATTTCATCTAAAAATAACGTTCCACCGTCGGCAATTTCGGCGCGCCCCTTGCGCATGGTGATGGCTCCTGTAAAAGCTCCTTTCTCGTGACCAAAAAGTTCACTTTCTACAAGATTCTCTGGGAGTGCGGCGCAGTTTAGTGTGACAAAAGGCTTGTCTTTTCGGTTCGATAATTCCACAATGGCACGAGCCAATATTTCTTTACCAGTTCCACTTCCACCACGGATAAGAACTGTGGCGTTAGAGGGTGCCACTTGTCGAATTTGTTCATAGACCATTTGCATTTCACGGCAGTTTCCTACAAGATCACCTGGTCTTTTGGTGAGTATGTCGCGTAGTTTCTGGTTTTCGTCGAGGAGAGACTGATGCTCTATATGCATTTTTTGACATTCACTAGCAGCATCCCCTATAATACTTGCAATGATTTCAAGAAGAGCTATATCTCGATCTAAATCTGTTGCAACATCAACGGGACGATCGACAGAAAGTGTACCAATCACCTTTTGGTCGTGAATGAGAGGAACACAGATAAATGCTACTTGAGTATCGTAATTGCGTGTTCCTGTGCGATTGAGAAATCTTGAATCTTTACGCAAGTCGGGAATGACATGGCTTCGACCAGTTTCTGCAACATGGCCTGTAATACCTTCTCCCATTTTATAATGACCTAGTTGCTTTTTCTTTTCATCAAGGCCATGAGAGGCTTCGATTTTTAAAATATTGCCAAATAACAAGGTAAAAGTCCCGTGCAGTAAACCCATCTCTGTATCCAGAATGGTTAAAACGTTTTCAAGAAGATTATCAACGTTTCGCTCATGGATAATAGCGGCACTTATCTTTTGAAGAACTGAAATATCTGGACCAATTGGTTGTTTCATAGGATAATATCTTTTTTAAACGTTCTACATAAAATGTAATATAAGTCAATAGTTAAAGCATTTCACGAATTCTTTTCAGAGCAATTTTAGTTTGCTCTCGATCACCAAAGGAGGTCAAACGGAAATACCCCTCCCCACACGGACCAAAACCACTCCCTGGTGTTCCAACCACCTCGCATGTTGAAAGAAGATGATCAAAGAAATCGAAAGATTTTTGACCTTTTGGTATTTTCCACCAAATATAAGGGGCATGTTCACCACCAAAGACTGTGTAACCGCAAGAAATAAGCTCATTGCGAATCATCGAAGCGGTTTCCATATAATCATTAATGATAGCCTTTGTCTGTTTCCATCCTTCTTTGGAGTAAATCACTTCGGCAGCGCGTTGCGTAATGTAATTTACTCCATTGAATTTAGTCGTCTGGTGCCTTAACCACATAGAATGGAGTTTTGAAAGTTCTAATGGAACAATTGTGTAGGCACATCGAATACCAGTAAATCCAGCCGTTTTGCTAAAACTTCGAAATTCAATTGCACAAGTGCGAGCACCTGGAATTTCATAAATAGAATGAGGTAAACTTTCGTCACGGATGTAGCAGTTGTAGGCACCATCAAAGAGGATGATTGCTCCTTTTTCATTTGCATAATCCACAAATTTTTGTAAAGTATCGCGAGATAGAACTGTTCCCGTCGGATTGTTTGGGCTGCAAAGGTATATTAATTCTACAGGACTTTTAGGCAAAGCGGGCTGAAATTGATTTTCGGCATTTGAAGCAAGATAGGTTACTTTGGAAAAACGCCCGTCGGACTGTATTATTCCTGTGCGTCCAGCCATGACATTACTATCTAAATATACAGGATAAACGGGATCTGGAATCGCAATTTTAATGTGTGTCGAAAAAAGATCTTGAATGTTTGCCACATCGCATTTAGAACCATCGCTAACAAAAACTTCGTCTGGATCCATACTGATTCCGCGCGGAGTATATTCCCCACGTATAATAGCTTCGCGAAGAAAACGGTAGCCTTGTTCTGGACCGTAACCATGGAACGTCTCCTTGACACTCATTTCATTAACAGCTTTATGCATTGCTTCAATGACGGCAGGAATTAAGGGAGATGAAACGTCGCCAATACCTAGCCGAATAATATCAGCTTTTTCGTTATGTATCTGGTATTCTTTGATTTTTTTTGCAATTGTTGAAAATAGATAACTGCCAGGTAAACGATCGTAGTAGGAATTTATAATAGTATTATTCATAATGGATGTGGTTGGTGATTAGTGAATAAATAAGAAGAGATAAATGATTTCATTTTGAGTTTACATTTCATTCATAAGTTCCTTTAAAACATTCTTTTGCAGGGCCTGTCATAAAGATGGAACCTCCCTCCTCGTGCTTAATATGAAGTGTTCCTCCATCGAGAATAATGTCTGCTTCAACACCTACGCGACCTGTACGTTGTGCCGCCACAAGAGTAGCACAGCTTCCTGTTCCACATGCCATTGTAACACCACAACCTCGTTCCCAAACCCTCATGCAAATCGTGTTTCGATTTATTACCTGTGCAAATTCAATGTTACTTCGGTCTGGAAAAATACGATTTACTTCAAGAATAGCCCCCCATTTTTCGAGTTCAATTTTTTTTATATCGTCAACAAAAATCACTGTATGTGGATTTCCCATCGAAACTGTTTCGCCAGTAAAATCAAAGGTATCTGCCGTAAGTTTTATTGTTCCAAGGAAAGAACGAGGGAGCCCCATATTAACGCAAACGTTACCATCTGATAAAATGGTTGGCTTTACTAAGCCGCTTTTAGTATGTAAAAAAAAGGTATTCTCTTGACTAAGGCCTCGACTTTGAATAAACTTTGCCACGCATCGAGTAGCATTCCCGCACATGGCCGCTTCAGAACCGTCTGCGTTGAAAATTCGCATTTCGAAATCAATATTATTGCCAGTTCCGTTTCTTTGTGGTAAGGGAGTTACAATTACAACACCATCTGCCCCGATTCCAAATCGTCTATCACAGATTTCAATAACTTTATTTTCTAGAGCCTCTCCAGAAGTTAAATCGAAAAATTCGCCAGGTTCTATAAGTACAAAATCATTTCCAAGTCCAGTCCATTTTGAAAAATTAAATGACATAAAAAAATTCCTTTTTTGAACCTAGAATACCGATACAACTTGTTTTGCACTGGCCATGGCTCGAACAACAAGAGACGGGCCGTTCGAACAATCCCCCACGGCATAAATATTACGGGAAGGATCAGATACAATAGTTGTCCTTGGCGTTAATTGTAATTTAAGGTCGTTCACAATTCCTTCGGCAGGAACTCCAGTAAAACCCATCGCCAGTACAACGAGATCAGCCTCAAGGATTTCTGTAGAATTCGGTACTTCCACTGGTTTGAGTGGCTTTCCTGTTGGGGACATTTCCCACTCGACGTGTATCACCTCAACTCCAGCAACATGACCATTTTTGACGATAAACCGTTTTGATGAAATGTTCCAAAGAAACTCTCCCCCTTCATGATGAGCGTAACTTGAACGCTGTTGATACGCCCAATCTGGCCATGGTGTTGAAGGGGATCGTGTTTCAGGTGGTTTTGGCAAAAATTCCACTTGTAAAACACTTTTGCATCCTTCACGAATAGATTTTCCAACGCAGTCGTTACCCGTATCGCCTCCGCCAATAATGAGTACACGTTTATCTTTAGCGTTAAAGCGTTTAGGATTATTTTCCCCTTCCATACTAGAACCATGAAGAAAGTCAAGAGCAAGGTATATGCCTTCCGCTTCTCGACCAGGAATATTTAAGTCGCGTGCTTTCGTGGTTCCGATCGCAAGAAATACGAAGTCAAAATTACGATGAATGTATTCAGCAGAAATATCCTTTCCAATTTCCGTATTACAAATAAACTTGATTCCAGCTTTTTCAAGCAATGCAATGCGACGGTCGATAACGTTCTTTTCGAGTTTCCAGTTTGGGATGCCATAGCGTAGAAGCCCGCCCACTTTTGGGTTCTTTTCAAAAACAGTCACAATATAGCCTTTACGACGTAAAGATTCAGCCGCATAAAGTCCAGATGGACCAGAGCCAATAACAGCTACCGTTTTTCCATTTGATTCAGCCGCTTTTGGTTGCTCAACCCAGCCTTCTTCAAATGCGGTTTCAATAATGAATTTTTCCGTTTGTCGCACCATCACCGCTTCATCATTGAGGTTTCTTGTGCATGAGGATTCGCAAAGTGCGGGGCATACACGTCCCGTAAATTCGGGAAAAAAAGAGGTCTTTGAAAGAATATCGTATGCTCTGAATACGTCGTGAGCGGCAACAGCTGCGTTAAATTCGGGAATAAGATTGAAAAGCGGACACCCTGCACCATGGCAAAAAGGAATGCCACAATTAGAACAGCGTTTCGCTTGCGCGAAAATTTCGATATCACTTAAACGGCGTTCTACTTCATTCTCATCTTTCACACGTTCTTCGACAGGACGGTAAACATTTTGAATTCTTTGTTCTATTTCCATAAAACGTTTCTCCATTTTTACTTCTGTGTTCCCATTGCCAAGGCGTTGCGATAATCGACTGGAAAGACCTTCACGAATTTGGGGCGGGCATCGTTCCAGTTCGCAATAATGTTTTTAGCCTTTGCTGAATCCGTAGCTTCAATATGCTGATAAATGATGTCAAGCAGTTCGTGCTCACTATCCGATTCTGGAAGTACACTTTCAAGATCCACAGAATCCACATTGCAGCTCAAGTCAAAGTGACCCGTTTCGTCATAAACGTAGGCGAAACCACCCGTCATACCAGCAGCAAAGTTGACGCCCACACGACCTAGGACAACAACGCGTCCCCCAGTCATGTATTCGCAACCATGATCACCGACGCCTTCCGAAACAAGGAGCATTCCAGAATTACGAATGCCAAATCGTTCTCCAGCAAGACCGTTGATGAACACCTTACCACTCGTACCACCATAACCAATGACGTTACCAGCAATAACGTTATCTTCAGCCTTAAATGTGGCATTGTGAGATGGATGGACTATGATTTTTCCACCACTCAATCCTTTCGCCAAAAAATCATTTGCTTCGCCTTCTAAGTCAAGCGTAATGCCTGGCGCTAAGAATGCCCCAAAACTTTGCCCTGCGACGCCTTGCAAGTGGATTTTAATGGTGTCTTCAGGAAGTCCCTTTGCCCCATAAAAGTCATTCACGTAACCAGAAGTTTCTGTACCAACCGTGCGGTCGATATTGTGAATCATGGCGGAAATCTCTATCGGTTTTCCAGTCTTGAGTGTATCCTGAACAAAAGGAAGAATTTCACGACGATCAAAGTTGACAAGCTCTTCAGATACAAAATTTTCATCAAAAGACTTGGAACCCTCAACCACCTGAAAGATTTTACTGAAGTCAAGATTCTTCGCTTTGTAAAAATCGATGGCTCGGTTTACATCAAGTAAATCGCTACGACCACATGCTTCGTGAAGACTTTTAAGTCCAAGGCTTGCAAGAATTTCTCGAACTTCATCTGCAATGAAGAAGAGAAAATTCTTTATATATTCTGGCTTTCCTTTGAAATGCTTACGAAGTTTTTCGTCTTGTGTGGCAAGGCCCATGGGGCACTGGTTTGTATGACAACGCCTATCCATGATGCAACCAAGAGCCACTAGTAAGTTTGTTGCAAAACCAAACTCATCAGCACCAAGAAGGGCCGCTATCACGACATCACGACCAGTCTTAAGTTGGCCATCGACTTGGAGTTTTACACGATTACGAAGATTGTTGAGAACAAGTGTTTGTTCTGCTTCAGCAATGCCAAGTTCCCAAGGAAGGCCCGCATGTTTGATCGAGGTAAGCGGAGATGCTCCTGTACCACCATCATGACCAGAAATAAGAATAGATTCGGCATGTGCCTTGGCAACACCTGCTGCAATGGTTCCAACACCCACTTCGGACACGAGTTTTACGGAGACGCGAGCCTTTGGATTTGCGTTATGTAAATCGAAAATGAGTTGTGCTAAATCTTCGATGGAATAAATATCATGGTGAGGTGGCGGCGAAATAAGAGATACATTCGGAGTGGAATGACGAACTCTAGCAACAAATTCGTTTACTTTATGGGCTGGTAATTGCCCTCCTTCACCAGGCTTTGCACCTTGCGCCATCTTTATTTGCAAGTCCTTTGCTTTGCGTAAATAATCAATAGTCACGCCAAAACGACCAGAAGCAATTTGACGAATCGCACTGCTGCGATTTTCTCCATTTGGTCCAGGAATATTACGGTCTGGATCTTCACCACCTTCACCACAGTTACTCATAGCACCAATGCTATTCATTGCTATCGCAATGCACTCATGTGCTTCAGGGCTTAAAGAACCTAGACTCATAGCACCAGAAACAAAACGCTTTACAATTTCTTCTCGAGATTCGACTTCAGAAATGTCAATTGGCTTTGTTTCCTTGAACTTGAAGAGGCCACGAAGCGTTGCCAAATGTTCGGACTGGTCATCAATTAACTTGGAATACGTTTTGAACTTTTCATAATCAGAAAGCTGTACTGCCTGACGGAAGGCTGCGAGAGATTGCGGAGTCCACAGGTGATTCTCCCCTTCCTTACGATAGCGATACTGACCTCCTTCTTTGAGTTCGAGGCTTGCGTCTGCAAACGCTATTTGATTCCGAGCATCTACCTCTGTCGCCATTTCATTGAGACCAATACCCTCAATGCGACTTGCTGTCCCAGAAAAGTATTTCTCTACAATCACATGATTTAGTCCGACGGCCTCGAAAATTTGGGCGCTGCGGTAACTTCGAAGCGTCGAAATACCCATTTTTGACATGATTTTCAATAATCCCTTGTCTACAGCCTTGATATAATTTGCTGCCGCCGTAACACTATCCACATCAAGTTCGCCCTTATGACACATGTTTGAGATACTTTCTAGAGCAAGGTAAGGATTGATGACTGTCGCCCCATACCCAAGCAAAAGTGCAAAGTGCATCACTTCTCGAACTTCACCTGATTGCACAATGAGTCCAATTTCTGGACGTAATCCTGCTTCGACAAGCGTACGATTCACGCAAGCCGTCGCGAGAAGTGAAGGCATTGGTACATAACCCCAGTCGACATTCTTATCCGAAAGTACGATAATGTTGAAACCATCTTGTACGGCACGAACTGCATCGTTTGCAAGCTTTTGAAGTGATTCTTCAAGCACAGAGCCATTACCACCAATAGGAAACAGCATTTTCAAAACTTTGGCCTTGAAGCTTTTGTCACCAATATTTTCAAATCGACGAATTTCATCTTCAGTCACAACTGGACGCGGAATCTTAATTAAGTGAGCCTGTTCTGGAGTTTCTTCCAGAATATTCCCGTGATTACCGATGTAGGTCGTTAAGCTCATCACGAGTTCTTCTCGAATTGGGTCAATAGGTGGGTTCGTTACTTGTGCAAAAAGCTGTTTGAAATAATTAAAAAGTGGCTGAGGCTTATCCGAAAGCACAGCAAGAGCCGCGTCATTCCCCATAGAACCAATCGGTTCTGCACCCGTCTTAGCCATTGGCATAAGAATGACATTCAAGTCTTCTGCAGAATATCCAAAACGCTTTTGTTGGATGAGCAAATCGGGTGGAACATCGGCTGGATTTATTTCGCTAAAAAGTCCACGTACACTTAACTTATTTTCAGAAATCCAGCGGCGATAAGGTTTGCTACGTGCAACAAGTGCCTTCATCTCAGCATTTTTTAAGATGCGATGATTTTCAATATCTAGGTAGATGATTTCGCCAGGCTTTAAACGGCCTTTTTCTTCGACTTGGTCATCGTCAATATCCAAAACGCCTGTCTCAGACGCCATCACGAACAATCCGTTTTTACAGAGAGTATATCGAGCTGGTCGTAGCCCATTACGGTCAAGAATCGCACCTGCATTCACTCCATCACTAAACGCGACAGCGGCAGGGCCATCCCACGGTTCCATGAGCATAGATTCATATTCAAAAAAACCACGTACATCACGGCCCAAGTAATGCTTTTCTCCCCAGGCTTGTGGCATCATCATCAGCATTGCGTGCGGAAGCGTGCGTCCAGCAGTAACCAAAAGTTCAAACATGTTATCTAGGCAGGCGGAATCACTTTGACCTGCAGAAATAAGAGGCAAACACTTCTTCAAATCGTCACCAATGCGATCGCTTTTCAGGTATGGTTCACGAGCCTTTAGGCTATTCAAATTTCCACGAAGGGTGTTGATTTCACCATTGTGCGCTAAAAATCGAAACGGATGCGCCAATGGCCAAGTAGGAAAAGTGTTTGTGGAATAGCGCTGATGAACAAGAGCTATGGGACTTTCAAAATCTTTGTCTTGTAAGTCCTTGTAAAACGGTTCAATTTGAGTGGCGAGGAGTAACCCCTTATAAACTATAGACTTCGAACTACAAGAACAAACGTAAAGATTCTCGATCGATTTTTCAATTTCTCGACGAATCACAAACAGCTTAATTTCAAAGTCTTCTTGACTTTTCAAAGCAGAACCGTCAAAGAAAAATTGTCGAATATACGGAAGAGTCTCACGAGCCGTGTTCCCAATTCCAGACGGATCAATAGGAACCTTACGAATGTTTAGAATTGGAGCACCTTCTGCAGCGGCAATCTTTTCAATTTCTTTATCGGCAAAATCTTCCGCAACTGTATTTTCAACAAAGATCATCGCCACGCCATAGCATTTTGGAAGGTTCTCATTAATTTTACGGAAGAACTTATCTGGCATCGAGAATAATAGACCCGCGCCGTCACCAGTTTCAGGGTCCCCTCCGACGGCTCCACGATGAATGAGACGTTTTAAAACATTTATTCCTTGGACGACGATTTCATGCGATGCCACATTATTAATATTAGCGATTAAGCCGACACCACAGGCATCATGTTCGTTGGCTGGATTATAAAGAGCTTTTGCTTGCATTCTATTTCCTTTTTTAATTCATGAAATAGATTGCAAAAAGTATGCCAAAAAATGAAAAATTGTACAGTAAATATTACAAGTTGTGAAATACTTTTCATTTTCGGCATAATTTGAATGAATTATACGTATTTGTTTTTGAAAGTTTAATTTTTTAAAAATCAAATCAATAAGCTTTTCATTTTTTTGTAAAACAATATATTTCTTTTACATTTTTTGAAAAACAATATTTTAAAAATAAATGATCGACTATGATTTAAGGGGAAAATGACAATGATAGCATTGGCACGATTATTGCAAAAGCTCATGTTAAATTCACAATAGGAGTTATCCATGAGCAACGAATACAGAATGAATGCGATTAAGAGAATCACTGAGGAACCTGTTAGCAGTTTTATGCCAGCAGCAACCGCCTATATTGGCTTTTACGGTGAAGATTCTTTCAATACAGAAACGATGAAAGCCTACCTTCCGAAGGATGTTTCCAAAAAACTATTCGCCACCATTGAGAATGGCGCGACACTAGACCCAGATATCGCAAAAGATGTTGCTCATGCCATGAAAAAGTGGGCCATGGATCGTGGAGCCACTCATTATACACACTGGTTTCAACCACTAACTGGTTCTACCGCTGAAAAACATGATAGTTTTCTAGAACCCGATGGCGACAAAGCCATTATGGCATTTAGCGATAAAAACCTAATTATGGGCGAACCAGACGCCTCTAGTTTCCCTTCGGGTGGACTCAGGTCCACATTTGAGGCTCGCGGTTACACAGCATGGGACCCAACTTCCCCTGCTTTTATCAAACGTCATGGAAACGGAGCAACTCTTTGCATTCCAACAGCTTTTTGCAGCTATACTAGCGAAGCACTTGATATGAAGACTCCGCTTTTACGCAGTTTACAGGCCCTGCAAAAATCAACTCGACGCTTGATGAATATATTTGAAATTCCAGAAGAAAAGCTTACTGTTACCCTTGGTGCCGAACAAGAATACTTTCTCATTGATAAGCACTTTTATTTGCAGCGTCCAGATTTATACCAAGCTGGTAGAACACTCTTTGGCGCACCTCCTGCAAAGCACCAACAAATGGAAGACCATTACTTCGGAAGCATTCCCACACGGATACTGAATTTTATGAATGACGTGGAAAAGGAACTTTGGAGATTAGGAATTCCTGCAAAAACGCGCCATAATGAGGTAGCTCCAGCTCAATTTGAACTTGCACCAATGTTTGAAAATGTAAACCTTGCTTGCGATCATAATATGCAAATCATGGAAATTTTACGCCAAGTGGCCGACCGTCATGGGCTTGTTTGTCTATTGCATGAAAAGCCTTTTGCAGGAATTAACGGATCGGGCAAACACAACAACTGGAGCCTTTCCTACGGTAAAACAAACCTTCTCAATCCAGGAAAGGATCCACACGAGAATGCTATCTTCCTCACAACTCTCTGTGCTTTGATTTTTGCCGTGGATTCACATCCAGACCTTCTTCGTATGGCTGTTTCTGGAGCTGGTAACGACCATCGTCTCGGTGCCAATGAAGCGCCTCCAGCGATTATTTCTATGTATTTAGGTGATCAGCTTACTGACGTTATCGAACAGCTTGAAAATGGAGTTCCTAAATCAAGCAAACAGGCAGGAACGATGCGGATCGGAGTTGATTTATTGCCATCCCTTCCTCGTGATGCCACTGATAGAAATCGCACGTCGCCATTTGCTTTTACAGGAAATAAGTTCGAATTTCGTGCACCTGGTTCGAGTCAAAGCTGCTCTGAGCCAAATGTTATCCTTAACACGATTGTCGCTGAAGCATTCGATAAAATTTCAGATGAACTAGAAAAGATTCCGTACGACAAATTTCATGATGGATTACAAAAGCTTCTACAAAATATTGTGAAGGAACATAAAAAGGTTATTTTCAATGGAAATGGTTACACTGAAGAATGGGTTCTTGAAGCAAAAAAGCGTGGCCTTCCAAACATCCACACCACTATGGAAGCTCTCCAGGCTCTTGTGAAAAAAGAAAATGTAATGCTTTTTGAAAAATATGGTGTGTTGAATCATAGAGAACTAACATCTCGTTACGAAGTGAATATGGAGGAATATCACAAACGTATCCATATTGAAGGTGAAATTGCCCGTGACATGGCGAAGAACATCATACTTCCAGAAGCTGTAGGGGCATATTCCAAAGCTCTCAAGGTAAACGAAATGGCTCTTAACCAAGGACTTCCTGGGGTTGATTCTTACGCGAAAACACTTGGTGAAGGGATAAAAAAATTACTAGGATCCATCGAAATCATGGAAAAAGCTCTTCTCAGTAAGCATGAAGAGATTATTAGGGCGATGGACGATATGCGCGTAATCGTTGATTCGTTAGAGCAAATCGTTCCAGACGGAGAGTGGCCTCTTCCAAAATACCGTGAAATGTTATTTGTATACTAAAAGCTTCTTTAGAATAACCTCATAAAAAAAAGAATCTTAATCCGAAAGGGTTAAGATTCTTTTTTGAAATAAAATGATAAAAACTCTAATTATTGTCTTTTCTTTACATTTTTTGTAAAACAAAAGGCGTTTTTTACACTTTCTGTAAAGCAAATTCTTATCCTAATGATAAAAAATCTTGAAAATCACATTGTTTTTGTTTGGCACAGTTGTTGCAAATACTCTTTGATAAAATACAGAATTTGTAAAACAAGGTAGAATTATGGCTCTAAAGTACAAGTATAACGGTAAAACAAAGTTCATTATTGTCACTGGGGGCGTTATTTCTGGACTTGGGAAGGGAGTAGCGGCAGCGTCCATTGGGGCGCTGCTTTCTTCTAAAATGAAGGTTGTGCCAATCAAGTGCGATGGTTATTTAAATACAGATCCAGGCACCATGAACCCCACAGAACACGGTGAAGTGTTCGTACTTGACGATGGCGGTGAATGTGACATGGATTTTGGACACTACGAACGATTTTTAAATGTGACTGCAAAGAAAGATTGGAGCCTCACCATGGGGCGCATTTTCAAAATGATTTTGGAGAAGGAACGCCGTGGCGACTACCTCGGACACACAGTGCAGTTCATTCCTCATGTGACGGACTTAATCAAAGAACAGTTCTACCGCATCGCAGACCAAGAAAAGGCAGACGTAGTTCTAATTGAAATTGGCGGTACCATTGGTGACTTAGAAAATCAATTCTACATAGAGGCCACTCGTCAATTGAGTCACGAAGTCGGTAATCATAACTCCGTATTTGTACACCTCACCTACGTACCAATTCCATCTGGCGTAAACGAACAAAAGTCCAAACCTACGCAGATGTCTGTACGTGACTTGAATAGACTTGGTATCTATCCAGAAATAGTTATCTGTCGTTGCGAAGAATATATTAAGTCCCATCTTAAGGAAAAAATTGGTCTTTTCTGTAATTTGCCTGCCGATCATGTAATCTCAGGTGTAGACGTGCAACACGTTTACGAATGCCCCCTAGTGTTTGATGCTGAAGGTATTTCAGAAATTCTTTCAAAAACTCTAAGTATTTATGCTCCTCCAAAACTTGAACAATGGAGTAAACTCGTAGAAGCACTCAAAAGAAATCAGGTAAACCCTCGTAAGACTTTGACAGTAGCCATTTGTGGTAAGTACCTTGCACTTGAAGATTCTTATGCGTCGGTAATTGAGGCGATTAGCCATGCATCGGCACACCTTGATCTTTGTACAAAAATACACTGGGTTGATACAGAAAAAATAGAATCAGGAGCTATTTCTGCTGAAACAGCCCTCAAGGGTGTCTCCGCTGTGATTGTTCCTGGCGGATTTGGGAGTCGAGGGATTGAAGGGAAAATAGAGATTATTCGCTACGTTCGCGAAAATAAAATTCCATTTTTAGGCATCTGTTACGGTATGCAGCTTTCGGTCGTGGAATTTGCTCGAAATGTGTGTGGTATGAAGGGAGCGGGAACTATTGAAATGGAAAGCGAGAACAACCATGTTGAATTTCCAGTGATTGATTTATTGCCGAGTCAAAAAAATATTCAAGAAATGGGTGCCACCATGCGTTTGGGTGGCCATGACGTAATTATTAAGGATTCGAGTCGTGCTGCAGAAATTTATGGATCTCTTGCTATCCGTGAACGATTCCGACACCGTTACGAGGTGAATCCTAAATATGTTCTCCAGATTGAAAAAGGCGATATAAGTGGAGCCAAATCACAAAAGCTCTTTTTTTCTGGAAAAGCGGCAAACGAAGAAATTATGCAAATTATGGAACTTTCGGAACACCCATACTTTATGGCATGTCAATTCCATCCTGAATTAAAGTCTTCGTTAATTCACCCTGCTCCATTATTTTTTGGATTATTGAAAGCCGCCGATGAAAAGAAATAGGTTTAAGGTGCTTAAAAAAAAATGAAAAAAAAGCATTATCACAAAGTCCTTTTTATACTATAATTGTGCCTATGAAATTGAATTTCAGAACACTCAAGGCAAAAATTGCTCGTTCAATTGAAGCGCATAGGACAGATGCCGTTGAAGCGATTTCCTTGAGGAATCAGGGAATCGCATCAAATACTGTTCCCCATTTTCATATTTCAAATTTTATGGCAAAAGCTTCGTGCTTTTGCCTTTTTTTTTACCCTTATTCCATCAGCCGCTTTCATTTGGCAAAAGGGATTCAAAAAGATTTATTCTTCTATTTAATTAAAGGAAATATATGAACGAAAAATTCAACTGGAGAGCAAAGCGTGAAAGAAATGCTTTTATCGCACTCGCCGATGGAACTGTATTCCATGGATATGCTTTTGGTAAATTAAAGGATACCGAAGGTGAGGTGGTTTTTAATACAGGTATGGCTGGTTACAAGCAGATTATTACGGATCCATCTTACGCAGGGCAATTTGTGGTGTTCACCACGGCGGAAGTCGGTGCGTATGCTACCCATTTTGAAAAGTCCGAATCACGCCAAGTGTTTTTAAATGGCATTGTCGTAAATTCACTTGATTGGGTTTCCAAAGAATTGAACGAAGAATCTCTTCATCACTTTATGTTAACACAAGATAAGCCAGGTATCGCTGGCGTTGACACACGTGCTCTCACACTACACCTACGTGAACACGGCGCACAAAAAGCGTACCTGCATGTTGAAGAATCGGAAATGAGCGAAGAAGAGGGAATCAAAAAGGCGAAGGAATGGATTGGCCTTGATGGTCAAGATTACGCCACCATGGTAAGCGACCCTAATGGTTATGAATTTTCGACCGAAGGAAAGTACAAAGTGATTGCCCTTGATTTTGGTATAAAGACGAATATACTTCGTGACCTCCAAAGCCAAGACTTGAAAGTAACCGTAATGCCAATCTCTGCGACATTCGAACAGATTATGTCAAAAAAGCCAGATGGAGTATTTCTCTCCAATGGTCCAGCTGATCCAAATAGCCTCCTCCAAGTGGTCGCCGTTGTTAAACAGCTACTCGGTAAGGTTCCGTTGATGGGCATTTGTCTAGGTAACCAGCTCCTCGGACTTGCTCTCGGTGCAAAAGTAACTAAACTCAAATTTGGCCACCACGGTTGCAATCATCCAGTAAAGAATCTAAAAAAAGACACTATAGAAATCACGAGCCAGAATCACAATTATGCGATTGAAGCAGACTCGCTCCCACCTGATGTCGAAGTAACACACATTAATTTAAATGATAACACCGTCGAAGGCATTCGCCACAAAAAACTCTCTGCATTTAGTGTGCAGTACCATCCCGAATCGGCTCCAGGGCCAAACGATTCATACTACTTGTTTGAAGAATTCAAGAAAATGATTGAGGAGGCTCACCATGCCTAAGCGTACAGATATTAAGAAGATTATGTTGATCGGTTCAGGTCCAATTGTAATTGGTCAGGGCTGTGAATTCGATTACTCTGGTGTACAGGCTTGCAAGGTTCTTCGTCACGAAGGATTCGAAGTGGTTCTTGTGAATTCAAATCCAGCGACCATTATGACAGACCCAGAAATGGCAGACCGCACCTATATTGAGCCACTGAGCGTTGATATTTTGCATGAAATTATCCGTCGTGAACGGCCAGATGCATTACTCCCGACTCTTGGCGGACAGACTGCTCTTAACCTCGCGATGGAACTTGAAGAAAAGGAAATTCTCAATCGCTATAATGTGGAACTTATTGGTGCAAAAGCGGAATCTATTAAACGAGCTGAAGACCGCCATTTATTCAAAGAAGCGATGCTTAAAATAGGTCTCGATCTACCTTGTTCTGGTTCCGCGCACTCGATGAACGAAGCGATTGCCATTGCAAACACGATTGGAAGTTGGCCTCTCATCATCCGTCCAGGTTTTACGCTTGGTGGTACTGGAGGCGGAATTGCATACAACTCTGAAGAATTTGAGACTATCGTGACGCGTGGTCTTGAGGCCTCGCTGAATAGCGAAGTGCTTATTGAAGAATCCCTCATTGGTTGGAAAGAATTTGAGATGGAAGTGATGCGCGATTGCAAAGGCAATGCTGTAATCGTTTGCTCCATTGAAAACTTTGACCCGATGGGTGTGCATACGGGTGACTCTATTACAGTGGCTCCTATCCAAAGTCTTGATGATCGTGCCTACCAAGCCATGCGTGATGACTCCCTAAAAGTTATGGAAGCGATTGGTGTTGAAACGGGTGGATCTAACGTACAATGGGCTATTGAACCAAATACAGGCCGTCGCATCATTATCGAAATGAACCCGCGTGTATCTCGCTCTTCAGCGCTTGCCTCAAAGGCTACGGGCTTCCCCATCGCTAAAATTGCAGCCCTCCTAGCAGTGGGCTACACGCTGGATGAACTTAGAAATGACATTACCCAGACAACGCCAAGTTGCTTTGAACCAGCACTAGATTACGTTGTTACCAAAGTACCTCGATTTACGTTCGAGAAATTTCCGAAAGCCGATTCTACACTTGGAACACAGATGAAGTCTGTTGGTGAAGCCATGGCGATTGGTTCCAATTTCAAACAATCCATTCAAAAAGCCCTACGTTCGCTCGAAACAGGATTTGGTGGTTTTGGTGCTTGCGCCAAGTGTGAACAGTTCCTCGCCTACAACGATGAAAAACTTGCAAAGGAAGTGGCATCCCCGAGTGCGGAACGTGTTTTTGTACTCTATGCAGCATTTCGTCGAGGATGGGACATCGAAAAACTTTATTCTCTTACAAAAATAGACCGTTATTTCTTGCGTCATCTCGAAGAAATCGCCTGTTTTGAAGATGAAATTCGTGCTGTAGGCTCGCTAGAAAATCTCTGCAAAGATAAGCTTTTGTTCCGACAAGCCAAGGAATTCGGATTCAGCGACATCCAAATTAGCTACCTATTTCATAAGACTCCAGAAGAAGTCATGAAAGCCCGTAATGCGATTTCTCTAAAACCGAGCTACTACTCCGTGGACACTTGCGCTGGTGAATTCGAAGCTATAACACCATATTACTACAGCTGCTATGCTGAGCATTCGGAGCCTGTTCGACAAATCGAAAAGAACAAGGGTAAAAAAAGGATCATGGTATTAGGGGGTGGCCCAAACCGCATTGGCCAAGGAATCGAATTTGACTACTGCTGCTGTCATGCCGCATTTACGCTAAGTCGAGAGGGTTATGAAGTTATTATGGTGAACTCGAACCCAGAAACGGTTTCCACCGATTATGATACTTCGGATAAACTCTATTTTGAGCCACTCACACTTGAAGATGTGATGGGCATTTACGAAAGAGAACAGTGTGCTGGTGTAATAGTTCAATTTGGGGGGCAGACTCCGCTTAACTTAGCCATGCGCCTCAAAAAAGCAGGGGCTCATGTTTTGGGAACAAGCCCCGAAGATATTGATCTTGCTGAAGACCGAGACTTTTTTAAGCAACTAGTGGATAAAGTGGGCATCAAGCAAGCCGAAAGTGGTATTGCGCACAGCGTAGAGGAAGCTCTTGCCATTGTCGAAAAAATTGGCTACCCCGTTCTTGTCCGCCCGAGCTTTGTTCTTGGAGGGCGTGGTATGGTGATTGTCTACAAGGAAAAGTACCTTCGCCAGTTTGTTGAAGAAGCCGATTCTATTGGTGAAGGCAAGCCGATTCTCATTGATCGTTTCCTTGAAAATGCGACTGAACTAGACGTGGACTGCATCTGCGATGGTAAGCGTACCGTGGTCGGAGCCATCATGGAACACGTTGAACCAGCAGGCATCCATTCTGGAGACTCTGCAAGCATCATTCCACCAATGACTTTGAGCAAGGAAATCCAGGATAAAGTTCGCTACTACGCGAAGGAATTTGCAAGAGAGCTTCACGTGGTTGGTCTTATGAACATGCAACTTGCTGTAAAAGATGGCGAAATTTACATGATTGAAGTGAATCCACGTGCAAGTCGTACCGTTCCTTTTGTTTCCAAGACTATCGGAATTCCTCTACCAAACTATGCGAGCCGTTGCATGATGGGAGAAACCCTCGAACAGATTGGTTTTACAGAAGAAGTTCATGTACCTTACGTGAGTGTTAAGGAAGCCGTGTTCCCATTCGTCAAATTTCCAGGGGTTGACATTACACTTTCTCCTGAAATGAAATCCACTGGCGAAGTCATGAGCCTTGATCGCGATCGAGGTCTCGCCTATCTCAAAAGTCAACTTGCTGCAGGAAACAAGGTTCCAGCCCAAGGCTCTATCTTTGTATCCCTCAAAGACGAAGACAAACAGAAAGCAGTACCACTAATCAAACAGCTTGTAGGGCTAGGTTACAACATTTGTGCTACACGAGGCACTTCTACCGTGCTCTACAATGAGGGCATTAAGACTCGCGCGGTGTTCCGCATTTCCCGTGGTCGTCCAAACCTCTTGGATCTTATACGTGATAAGGAAGTCCAGTGGATTGTGAACACAACCGAACCCAGCGCGGAAGCCATGGTCGATGAAATCCAGATGCGTTCGAAGGCCGTCATCTCGGGCGTTCCCATTACAACGACTCTCGCCGCCCTCACTTCCACCGTGGAAGGCCTTATGGACAAGTACGATTACGGTCGCTTTGAAGTCTGTAGTTTACAGGAATACCATAGGCATATAAGACCCTCTTCGAAAAAGTAAAACAAGCATTCCTTTTGAAAATTCATTAAAAGAGTATCATTGTAATCGATGATACCCTTTTTGTTTGCTGATTTCTTGCATCTGTGATTAGAATCTTTCCTATATTATCACCATGGTTCAATATCGTCAAAAACTACTTTCACTTAGTCTTTTACTTTTCATTCTTGTTTCTCTCTCTGGCTGTGCGGCCTCAAAAAAAATTCAAGCGGGTAAAATTCTTTCTCAAACGAGTATGTCTTTTCAAGCCGTTCAACTGGATTCCATTGTTTTAGATCCAGATTTATTTGAAAAGATTAATTCCTTAAAGACTACTTTTTTCCCGAATCCTCAAGTTCTCGCCTTAATTCAAAAGCTAGCCAATGGAATTATTGATTCAGAACTAGGCACTATATTTTTAGATATAGAGCTTCAAATAGACAATAAAAGCACAGATTCTCTGTGGTTGCACAGCTTAAATGCAGTTCTTGAGCTTGATTCCTCGGTGAAACTCCCCCTTAGTCTGCCAGCAAAAACTGTTTTAACGCCTGGTTCTCAATTGATTTCTGTAAAAACAAATGTTAAACTAGATCAGAACCTATTAAAATTAATCCAGATAAAAAAAGCACGTATTATTGGGGAAATGAATGTGTCTTTAAAAGAGAGCGCTCCCCCTTTGCCTCTTGATTTTGACTACTCTAGAGATATTTCTCCTGAAGAAGTCGATTTATTACAACGTAAAGCACGTGAAACTATTATGAATCATATTGTAGGAGATTGGGTAAAAGCCATTCTCTAAAGGATATTTATGATGAAAAAGCGTATTTTTGTCCCTGAAAATTTTAATTCAGATAATGCCACTGAAGTCAGTGATTTATACAAAAGCCTTGAAAGTGCTCAAATTAAAGAAAATAAAGAAGCTCTAAGAGAATGGATTATAAAATGGAGTGAGCTTGAATCCGTTCTTGCTGAGGTTTCTTCTAGGCGTTACGTCGCTATGACGATGAATACGAAAGATGAAAAAGCGGCAAGCGATTACGCCTCTTTTATTGAAAATATCGATCCTATTATGAATGAGTGCAGTGACATTTTAAGAAAAAAAATGATGGCTCACTCATCTGTTTCTGACTTGGAATCTGAATTTGGAATTTGGTTTAAATCGGTTCGAATTGCCTTAGATCTATTTAAAACAGAAAATATTCCTCTTGAAACTGCCGTTCATCAAGAAGTGCAGGCCTATCAAAAAATCACAGGGGCCATGAGTGTGGATTATGAGGGCAAAACATACACATTGCCTCAAATGGCTCCATTTTTACAATCTCCAGATCGAAATCTTCGCCAAAAAACATGGGAATTAACTTCAGAAAGGCGTTTGTTAGATAAAGAAAGTTTAGACCTTTCTTTTGATAAACTTTTCAAACTTCGAATGCAGATTTCGAAAAACACAGGCTCTTCAGATTACTTGGATTATATTTTTAAAACGAAAGGACGTTTTGATTATACACCAAAAGATTGCAGAGATTTTCACTCCAGTATTGAAAAAATTATTCTCCCTGCTTTACGTGAAATCTATAAAAAGCGCAAAGAAGATTTGGGAGTAAGTACTCTTCGTCCTTGGGATCTCCAATGTGATCCAAAATCTCTAAAACCCCTAAAACCATTCGAAAATGGCAAAGATTTAATTCAAAAGTGTAATTTGTTTTTTAAGAAACTACACCCTAAAACAGCAGAATGGTTTCAGATTATGGTCGATCAAAACTTAATTGATCCTGATAGTCGTTTAGGAAAAGCTCCTGGAGGCTACCAAATCGGATTTGATGAAAGCCGTCTTCCATTTATCTTTATGAATGCGGCTGGTACAGATAGAGACATGTACACCTTATTCCATGAAGGCGGGCACTCTTTCCATCAATTTGCAATGGCAGACCAACCCATTATCGCCTACCGAGATATCCCCTCTGAATTTGCAGAAGTCGCGAGCATGAGTATGGAGTTAATCGCCACTTCTGATTTAAGTGCTTTCTATTCAAAAGAAGATGCCAAAAGAAGCGTTTTTGGGCAATTAGAAGACGTTATTTGGCTGTTTCCTTGGGTCGCGAGTATCGACAGCTTCCAACATGAGCTGTATTCAAGACCAAATCATACTGCAGAAGACCGTAAAAACATCTGGCTTTCAATCATGGATCGCTTTGATTCAGGCGTTGATTATTCTGGCTACGATGATGTAAAGGCTTATTTGTGGCAAAAACAACTTCATCTTTTTGAAGTTCCCTTCTACTATATTGAATATGGTATTGCTCAATTAGGTGCGCTTCAAGTTTGGGCAAATTTCAAAAAAGACCCAGAAAAAGCTTTAGATCAATTATTTAAGGCTGAGTCACTAGGAAATAGCGTGTCTTTACCTGAATTATTCAAGCAAGCTGGTATTCGTTTTGACTTCTCCCCAAGCACCATTGAACCATTAATTGAAAATGTGCTTGAAAATTTATAATAAAACAATCATCATCCCTTGCTCTAATTACGTTTTTTTACTATAATTGGGCCACATCCTATGGAGGGATGGCCGAGTGGTTGAAGGCGCACGCTTGGAAAGCGTGTTTACTTAATTGTAACGAGGGTTCGAATCCCTCTCCCTCTTCTAAAACTTTTCTCTAGAGGTAATCATATGTCCGATCAAAGAGTCTTTCTAGATGATATTTATGCTAGCGAGAAATGTGGCGGTTCTGTATTCAGAGCTGTTGTCATGATGGCGCATGAAGCTCGTTTCATCAACGAACAAGCTCGTCTAGGTTATCTTCAGTTGACCAAGAAGCCAACTACGATTGCCATGTACAAGTTCAAAGAAGACAAATTGAGCATTAAGGAAAAAGTCGACGAACCAGAAGTAACTCTCGAAGCCGATTCTTTAGCTCCAGCCACTTCTGATATTGATCTCTCTTCTGAAAAAGTAGACGAAGCCGCAGACGCTGCTTTTGGTGAATAATCTTTATTCTTAAAGAAATTAAAAAAAGACTCTTTTCGAGTCTTTTTTTGTTTTAAAGACGGTTTGATCTTTGAAAAATGGGCAAAACGTCAAAATTTGCCCTACCCTATTCCCATTCAATTGTTTCTAATTCATTAAAAACGCTCAAAAACATCTACTTCTAATCATTACATTTGCATTGTATCTGTTCATCGCCCTTCGTTCCGTCTGCACATTCAACATATCCTTGCAAATACCTTTTGTGTATTTTGCAGTAGATGCTTTTATGCCATTCTTACAATATCCTTTTTTTCAGCCTTCGCGTTTTCCATTTATAAAAGGAATTTTACAATAACCATTATAAGTGGCTTTTCCTTTAAGGCAAATGGTGCTATTTCCAACTTTAAATGATTCAGTCATAACAACATCACAATCTTCATCATCATCACATTTTGTTGAAGTTGCTGCACCACTCCAGCTGAATACAGCAAGAATAAAAATCATGATTTTGTCAAAAGACATATTGAATATTCTCCTTATTAGGTTTTCTATACACGAAATAAGTTTAAGATTATATGGTTACTATTTATCATTTTATTAAGATCTTACTCAAAAATTTTGAGTGCCGATACTCAAATTCAGGCGTCCGTATTTTGAAACGGCGATATAGTTTCCAGCAGGTATTTTTTTGAGCGAAACACTTTTGCCTGTTTTTAGTGTGAAGCTTTCGATAGTCTTTCCGTTAACTGTTTTTATTTGAACTTCAAAATCATGCTTATTAGAATTGGTCATAAAAAGCCCATTCTTATAACTAAGCCAAGGCGTCTTTTCTATAGGTTGCATTATCATGGCGTTTGAAGTACCAAACAAAGACGACGCTAAAGCCTCGATGTTTTTCTGCGGTTCGTTTTCTATGTAATCGAGAGATATTTCCCAAATCATAATGCCAGCGTAATGGTTCTCCTTTACAAATTCCGCTTTAGCAGCTGCAGATTCTGGATTATCGAACGTTACAAAGCGATTTTCAGATATTCCATAAGGAACTTTCGCTATACTATCGAAATAGATAATCCACGATGGATTCTTTGAAACCTCGGCAAAACTAGTGTACGTCACATCGTTTGAATTAAAACTAGATGCTGGGCCTGTTGCAGCTCCAAAATCAAAGCCAAAAGAGGCAAAACCAAAGACCATTTTCGACGCATCTATATTTCGGCCACTCCAATAGGTTGCCGTTTCTTCCCAAGACCAAGTCGTATTCGGTGGATTTGGATACAAAGGCGAATTAAATCTAGCAAGGTCGTCCCAAGAACCAGTAATATCGTAAGTCATAAAACCAATCCAATCTAAATCGTCAATAAAACCTTCTACCGAGAAATACTTTCCGTAATACGGTGAGCAAGGAACAGCAGCTGAGAGCGATTTGTCTTTAGGTAAAGCAGCTCTTAAATCGTGAACTAATTTTGTATAAGCGGAAGTATCTGCAGCAGGAACTGGAACCGAAGAATATTCCCAATCTAAATCTAATCCGTCTAAATGATGAGCGTTTACAAACGAAATTAAGTTGTTAATAAAAATAGCCCTTAATGATTCGCTTGCAGAAACTGCAGCGAAATTTTCACATAATCCTGCGCCCCCTAATGAAAGAATCACCTTTGTATTTGCTTTGTGTGCTAAAGAAACCATCGAATCTAAATCGGTCGGAGAATCAACCGCATCACCGCGTAAAGAACCATCTGCGTTCGGAGAGACGAACGACCATAAAATATGAGTCAGCTTTTCGTACGGAATTTTATCGACTGTATATTTTGGGGTCATCCACTTGCCCCAATCAGGGTAATAACCCATTAATTTAGCAGGTTCTGCATTGGCGATAAACGCAAAAATAAAAACGATTGTTGTTAAAAACTTCATTTTATTAAAATAAGATTAAACAGAGAAAAAAGCTTTAAGACACCATAATAAAAAGGCTTAATGAAAAGTACAAAATCGAAATTATAAGAAAATACTTTAGATAATTTGATGTTATTTCATAAACATCAAAAAACGTCGTTTTATCGTTCAAGATTCCAGGATTCTCTTGTACGCCAATCGTAAATTTCGTGATCGCTCAAAATGTTAGGGATCCTTTTCGATTTCCATGAAAACAAAGGGAATCGTTAAGGTAGTTTTGCCATTTGACTTGTCAAATTCCCAGCGATTCACGGCTAAAGCAATTTTTTCATCAAATTCCTTAAATTCTGTCGTTGAGGATTTTATCGTAGTTTTGGCAACAGAACCATCATCGGTTATGGTAAGAGTAAGAAAGAGATTGCCAGCAAAGCCAGGTTTCTTTCTCAGGTACTTATTGTATATATGACGAAGGCCTGGATTGCGCTGTTTGAGAGTCTTCATGATTGAGTCGACTGCGAGATTTCCTCCAGAAACGATTTCAATGTCTGATTTCTGAGGAGTTTGCGCAAATCCTTTAGGCTTTTTTCTAGTAGAATCATTAACCATTGTGGAGCCATAAAGATAACCCGCAAGGCCAGACATTCCTTCATAGGATTCTTTTGCCCGAACTATACTGTCAAATTTTGCAGTCGCTGAACTAGACAAAACAGGTTTTTGCTGTTCCGCAGACTCTTCCTTGTCATTGCACCCCACCCACAGAACGGCAGCTACCATCAAAACGATTTTACCCAAATATTTGCTAAAGAATTTTGTCATTCCATATCCTTATCACATTTTAGATAATAAATATAGGACATTGTATACCTATGATGTTTAGATACCAATGTAAACTTTTTCGGGTAAATACCGCGGAAATTGCAAACGGAATCGCGTCGGTATTTCTAAACCCATACACATTTGGATAGGATTTATACATAATAGGGATACATTATCCTTCTCTACTAATTAATATATCTTCTTTATTTTCAACAACTTATAGCTTTTTAATGAGAATAAATGTCGATTAGTTTTTGATACTTTATTTTCTTTTGGCTAGGGACTACCCTACCCTTCAAATCCACATAATAAGGCTTCGTGTTTTGATTGGTATTAACGAGTTTGTTATTAAGAATAGAGATAGGAGGTTCTTCACCCAATGGCATTAAAGTCCATTTTTGGTTTTCGCTACTACTTTTTACGACTTGGAAAATACGATCATTTTGTGCTTCTAGATATAAGTCAGCATGATTCATTTTTATGGTCACTGTTCCATCAGAAGTGGAATCGAAAACGACTCTTTGGTGATTTTTGCCATTCCATTGGTATAAACCAACTTCTGTATTTGGAGCTGTGGTTTCATTAGGGATATCTATAACGAGGTTTCCAAATTCTAATCGATAAGTGTATGGAGCGGCATCTCCTAATTGAATAATCTTCACAATAGCCCCTGAATCATCACAATCGCCTAAACGAAGCGAATTCTCGATTTTTACCATACATTGGCCATTACTAGATTTGATTTTGCCCGTAAAGTATAATTCTTCTTTGAATAGGTCTTTATAAATAGCATCCATAATTAGGCAATGGCGAATTAAATCTTCTTCTGATTTGACTTCACTTGTGTAATTTAAGCCATAAGGCCAAAAATGAGTTCCATCGCCTTTGATGACTGCATTCGGATCACTTTCAATTTCTTTAATTTTAGCGGTGGTTTGAGGGCCTTGAAATACACCACCCACGATTAAATTTTTGTACTCTGAGGTGGTTCCAACGCCAAAAACGTGGCCCATTTCGTGCATGGCGGTAATGACTACCATATAAGAACGGCTAGATCCAAAACTGATGACGCCATCAAAATTGGCTTGTGCTGTTGGCACTCCTGTATCATAATAGACATTGATTTTCTTTGATAACGAGGTGTATTTATTGTACATAAATACGGCAGAATCCATTGCAGCTTCTATTCGAGCATAAGCATCTAATTGATCTTCTGTGGGGTTCGATGCTTTATGAAGAGTATATGAGACATTCCCTTCTGCATAAATAAAGCTAAATGCAAAGGATAAAAGAATAATAAAGATTCTTTTTGTATTCATCTTATTAAAATACATTAAATGTTTTTATCAATTAAGAAAAAATCTTTAGGTCTTTTCTAAAATGATTTGCAATGTTGATGAAGCCTTTCAATGGTCTATATTATTGTGTTTTTTGTAAAGTATTTTTAGAGATGATCTTTATTTTGCTATTCTCTATAAATTTATGTATCTTTATATTATTCAACAACTTACGTTAATTAGCTAATATGAACTACGGCAATTATTCACCTAAAAAAATCTACTGGTCTTCTGCTGAAGTCGTCGAACTGACGGGAGTGCCCTCTCATACTCTTCGTTATTGGGAAGAAGTGGTTCCTTATCTTCAAGTTCCAAAAAATAGAGCTAAGAAGAAGATGTATCGACAACAAGATATTGATTTTATTTTGGCTTTAAAAGCGGAACTGGAACTCCTAGATGGAAAAGAAACCATCTCTTCTGTTGGGGAAAAAGTCGTTTCTAAAACTAGGGAAAAGCCTGTTTTAGAAGAAATAGTACCCCAAAAACCAGTCATTGAAGAGCGAAAACCTAATCAAGAAGTGTTAAAAAATCTTAGATCCGAATTATTAGAAGCCATTTCTAGGCTGAATAGCACTAAAAAAGTTAGATAAATTGCCCTAAATCCATAGAACTTTTCTAAATTCTTCATGGAATTTTTCACCCACTTCTTAAGAGGTATATCAATGGCTGTTTCTTATAAAGATCTAGGTCTTGTCAATACAAAAGCAATGTTTGCTGATGCAATTAAAAACAAATATGCTGTTCCAGCTTATAATTTCAATAACATGGAACAAATGCAAGCTATCATTCAAGCTTGTGTCGAAACTAGATCTCCTGTGATTCTTCAAGTTTCTGGCGGTGCACGTAAGTATGCTAACCAAACTTTATTACGCTACATGGCACAAGGTGCTGTGGAATTTGCAAAAGAATTAGGCTTAAATATTCCTATTGCTCTTCACTTAGATCATGGTGATACATTCGAACTTTGTAAGTCTTGTATCGATATGGGATTCTCTTCTGTCATGATCGATGGTTCTCATCATTCTTTCGAAGAAAACATCGCATTAACTAAGAAAGTTGTAGAATACGCTCATCAATTTGATGTTACTGTTGAAGCTGAACTTGGTGTTCTTGCTGGTGTTGAAGATGAAGTTTCTTCAGCTGTTTCTCACTACACTAAACCAGAAGAAGTGATTGAATTTGTAAGTCGCACTGGTTGTGACTCTTTAGCTATCTCTATTGGTACAAGCCATGGTGCTAACAAGTTTACTCCAGCTCAATGCACACGTAATGCAGATGGTGTTTTAGTTCCTCCTCCACTTGCTTTTGATATTTTAGCTCAAATTGAAGAAAAATTACCAGGCTTCCCAATCGTATTGCACGGTTCTTCTTCTGTTCCTCAAGACAAAGTTAAAATCATCAACCAATACGGTGGCGCACTTAAGGATGCTGTTGGTATTCCTGAAGAACAACTCCGTAAGGCTGCTGCTTCTGCTGTTTGCAAAATCAATATCGACTCCGATGGTCGCTTAGCTATGACTGCTGCTATTCGTGAAGTTTTTGCAAAACAACCTGCTGAATTTGACCCACGTAAGTATTTAGGCCCAGCTCGTGAATCTCTTAAAGAGCTTTACAAGGCCAAAAATATTAACGTATTAGGTTCTGCTAACCGCGTTTAATAAGTCTAAACTTATGAAAAAGCTCCTGTTATTTTTATAATAGGGCTTTTTTATTTTAAAACGATTCAGAAGAATAAGGGTTAAAACAGTAAATCTCTATTCATTAGAAGGTATAATAGTCGATTAGACTCATGTAGATATTCTTTTCTTAGTCTTTGAAATAGCGTTTAATAAAAACAAGATTTCTTCTTGCTTTTTTAAGATGAAAAAAAGTATCTTCATAATATGTTCTATTGTATTCGAGTATTGGGTGTAATTCTTATGCTTTTAGGAATTACTGATGCCTTTGTGCATCGTTTTTTTGATTTTCATTTATTTAATATTACGGGAGTCCATTACTTCACTGGTCTACTAGGAATTCTATTAGTTGAAATTAGTGCTTTCTTTAATTTTAAGAATACTAGTCGGTGGAATCATGACCGATAATATTTGCCCTCATTGTGGCTTTCGTCTAAAAGAAAATGCCATTTCATGCCCTGAATGTGGTTCTGATATTAATACAGGGTGGTCTGATCAAGCGTCTGCAGATTGGCTTTTACCAGATTATGAAGAAATTATTCAAAATGAATTTGGAGCTCCCAAAAAAAATAATCTAATGATTATTATCATTTCTATTGCTTTATTACTGGCATTAATTCTTGCTTTAGTGATATCTCTATTTTAATTTTCTTTTTCAAATACCCTTAAATAGATATTTTAAGAGTTTTTCGTATTTCTTTGATTTTCTTTCCAGCTTCGGTAAAATCAAAATCATTTAGGGAATCAGAAATTTTTTCCAATAACATGGTTTGTTCTTCATTATATTGAATTTCTGAAACTTTTTGAAGAGCTTCACGGCATTTGCCTGGAGAACAAAGATCCACTGATTTTTCTAATTCATCTAGCATGTTTTTTAATTTTATTTGGGATTCTGGATCTTCTATTTTCGTTTCTTTTTTTACTGGAGTGACGCTTGACAACCTAATTAAAGCGTCATTAATTTGGCTTACTAGATAGATTAGTAAAGATTCTAGTTCATTTAGATAATCAGTAATATCTTCTTCTCTCTGATCGACTCGTTGTTCGATTATTGCAGCTGTATTTTGAAGAGATTCAGAGCCTATAGTGCCTCCAATACCCTTTATTGTATGGGCTACTCTCTTTGCTGATTCTATATCATTGGCATTATAATAGTTTCGAAGTTTAGAACTACCAGAACTAAAATCAAGAATAAAACGCTTTAATACCTTTTGATAGATGTTAATATTCCCCATTGAGCGATATAATCCCATGGAGGCATCAAAGTATTTGATATGCTTAAAATAATCTAAGAAAGAGGTTTCTTTTTCAGAAAGTTCATCCGATAATGATTGCTGTTCTGGTTGTTCTATGTTCTTTTCAGTTTTACTCCCATCGGCTACAGGAAGCCATTTTGCAAGTTCCTCATAGAGTAAATAAGGGTCGATAGGCTTTGTTATATGAGCATTCATCCCTTGATTAACAAAACGTTCTGTATCACCTCGTAAAGCATGTGCACTCATCGCTAAAATTGGAACTTGAGTCCAATAGCCTCCAAGTTCTCGAATTTCTTTTGTAGCTGTTAAGCCATCCATTATAGGCATTTGAATATCCATTAAAATCAAATCAAAATGATTTTTTTTCACCATTTCAATGGCCTTTGCGCCATTATCAGCAACAACTACAAGTAATCCTACACTGTTTAAAAGCGCAGTAGCTAATTCTTGATTGGTTAAATCATCTTCTACTAAAAGAATAGAAGATTCTTCAAAAATAATCTTTTTATTTGAAGAACTCTTTTTCCTTACTGTTCCAGAATTTCCAACAATACTTTCTAGTGTTTTATAAAGAGAATTAATTTGAATCGGTTTATTTAAGCATTCATGGAATCCTGTACTGAGAGCTTCTTTTTGAATTTTTTCTTCTAACTGTATGGTATGCAACATGAGCTTATATATTTTTTCTGCAGAGGAAGGTAATCGATTTAAGAAGTGAATCGCATTCATTTCTCCTAAATCATAATTCACAATTAGAAATTGAAAGGTATTATTTTCTATCAAAGCGATGGCTTCATCTGGATTTTTTGCAATCTCTGGTGTATAATGTAAAGCTTTAAGATATTTAGAAATCGTTTTCTGAGTTGAAATATTTTTTTCTAGAATTAGAACGGAACCTAGTTGATGAGTTGTTTTTTCTTCCCATGGAAGAGGCTGAATATGTTCTCGATCAATTGGAATTTTTATAGTAAAGTAGAAGCAACTTCCTTCCCCACTAACACTCTTCGCCTTTAAATCTCCATTCATGAGTTCCACAAGTGATTTAGAAATAGCTAGACCTAATCCTGTTCCTCCATATTTTCGTGTAGTTGACCCATCTGCTTGAGTAAATGCCTGGAATAAACGGCCTAACTGCTCTTCAGTCATGCCAATACCTGTATCTGATACACTAAACATTAAAGAAACATCTGATTCTGTTTCTTCTTTTTTTTCTATTTGAACAATAATCTCCCCTTTTTCTGTGAACTTGGAGGCATTATTGACGAGGTTAATTAAAATTTGAGAAAGACGTAAAGGGTCTCCTATAAGCGCATCGGGAATCGATGGATCTATATCTAAAATAAGTTCTATAGGCTTTCCCGCAATACGAACTTGAACTAAAGCGGATACTTCGTCCATCATTTCACTTAACGAGAGCGGGATATTTTCTAGTTCTTGTTTTTTAGCTTCAATTTTTGAAAAGTCTAAAATATCATTAATGATTCCTAATAAAGCTTTTGCGGCTCGACTAATTCGATTGACAAATCCAAGCTGCCTTTCATTTAATTCGGTTTCCGAAATTAAATGAGACATGCCGATAATGGCATTCATAGGAGTTCTAATTTCATGACTCATATTAGCTAAAAATTCACTCTTCGCTTTTGTTGCTTTTTCTGCTTCTTCTCTTGCTTGAACAACTTCTGTAATGTCTGTTAAAGAGAACATGAATCCGACAATAGCATCTTGAGCTAAGAGAGGAACTCCTTCAGCACGACACCATAATTGATTCACTTTTTTATTTTCCAGTAAAAAGATTTCTCTCCAGAAAGAATGTTCTTGTATTACTGTTTTTCTAGCGTTATTTAGTATTAATTCTGGAAAGCCATATTGGGTTAGTTCTGAAACATCTTTTCCTAATAATTCGGTCCATTCAATGGAGAGATAATCGCCTATTTTTTTAGACACATAATTAATCTTGTTGTCTTTATCAAAAATAATCATGATAGAATAGGAAGAAGACATCATCGTATCTAAAATGGAGTCTTTCTGAACAAGACTTGTATTATCAGAAATTAAGAATAAAAAGCGTAAGGCCCCATCTTCTTCTACTAAAATTTTAAATGAGATGTGCCACCATTGAATTTGGCCATAATTATTTTTAACAGGCAATTGAATTTTGGCATCATTTTCTTCAATAGAATCTGCATTTTTAAGTACATACTGTACAAAATCTTTAAATTCATCATTTTTAATTATATCCCAAAGACTCTTTTTACGTACAGAAAATAAATCGGAATCTCCAGAGAATTCAGCAATGTTAGCACTAGCATGTAAAATATTGTATTCTGAATCTGTAAGAATTAAAGAGAAAAAACGTGTACCTAATAATGTGTCAAATAAAACACTCGATGTAACACTTTCATCTAGATCCTTAGCAATTTTGATTCGGAAAAATAATTGACTTATAAGCAAAGCAAGACCTAAAATACCAACTATCGAAAATGCGGTAAGAAGCATTAAATCAAAAAGCTGCTCTTTTAAACTAGCTAGAATTTTATTTTCGGGTAAGATATGAACTAAATGGAAAGGGTACTTTTGTAAAGACATTACAATAAACGTATTTTTCTTATCTTCAATAGAAACATTGAAGCTACGAACCATTCCCATTCCTAGTGAATCGACACGATATTCCTGACGAATTAGTTCATATAAAGAATAAGCGCTATCTCTAGTAATTACACCAAGATTAGTTTCATATGGAAAGTGAGTTAACAAACTATCATAATTATTTCCAATTAAAAGGGTAATCCCTCCATCTTTGGAAAGGGGTTTTAAAAATTCTCGAATAGCATCCACATTAATATCTTGAGCTACAACGCCACTCACTTTTTGATTTTTTGCCCAAATCGGAAAAGATAACGTCAGAACTTGTTTTTTACTTTTTTCATGAATAGACGGCCCAGAATAAGCCATTCCTTTATTTCTATTCGCTTCTAAATACCAATCTTTAGTACGAACTTCTTTTCTCTTTTTATCTAGATCCCCTCCACGAGAATTAATATATTGCCCTTCTGCACTCCCATAATAAGCGTCAACTACACTTTTTTTGTCTTTTAAGTAAGCAAATAATTGCTTTTTTAAAGGATAGCCTTTTAATTGCCTTTGTTGAATACTTTTCGCTAAATTGAAAAAAGGCTTTTCGTAGTTTAAAAAACGATTTTCTAATTGAGATGAAACTTGTTTTAATACTAATTCAGATTCAGTATGAGCAGCATTAATTAGAATAGAACGGATATATAAAGAAAATAGAAGTATCAATAAAACAGCTACGCCACACATGGGTATGGCGTAAACTAAAAAAATTCTCCAACTTAAGGAACGTCTATTTTCTGTCGTATGGCTCAATCTTTATGTTCCTCATAAAACGCAGGAAGATCGTGAGCGAAGGTTAAAAAAGCATCAACAACATCTGGATCGAAATGCTTTCCTCTTCCTTCAATAATTATAGCAACAGCCGTATTATGAGGAAATGCAGATTTATAAACTCTTTTAGAAACGAGAGCATCATAAACATCGGCAACAGCCATAAGTCTTGCTCCAAGAGGAATTTCCTCTCCTTTTAAACCTTCAGGATAACCAGTACCATCCCATTTTTCATGATGAGCTTTAGCAATATTTGCAGCGACAACAACCATGGGATCATTTTTTAATTCTTTTGTTGCAGACAAAAGCACTTCATAACCAAGAGTCGTATGAGATTTCATTTGCTCCATTTCATCATCGGTCAACTTACTTGGTTTTCGTAAAATGTTATCTTGGATTCCTACCTTTCCAATATCATGTAGTGGAGCTGCGGTCGCATAATGTTCAATAACTTCTTGGTTAGGTAAATCTTTTTGATATTTTGGATTATGACGCAAAACTTCAGCTAATCGACGCACCAAAAATTGAGTTCGTCGAATATGTCCCCCCGTTTCGTTATCTCTATATTCAGCTAAAGAACCAAGACTCATCAGCATTACTTTTAAAGTCTTCTTTAAGGAGTCGGTTCGTTCTTCTACTAGTTCACTTAATTTATCACGATGTTTCTTAAATTCTAATTGATTTTTGATACGTAATCGAACTAATGAAGGCGAAAATGGTTTTGTGATATAATCTACAGCACCCAAATTTAAGCCAGTTTCTTCACTTTTGGGATCCATTTTTGCCGTTAGAAAAATAACGGGAATGGAGTCGACCAAATGAAGTTCTTTTAGTTTAGTTAAAGTTTGATAGCCATCCATTACAGGCATCATGATATCTAATAATATGATATCAGGGTTTATTTTAGGAGTTAATTCTACAGCTTTTTCTCCGTTTAAAGCAACATAAACATCGTATTCAGCAGACAAAATGCCTTCTAAAACTTCGATGTTACTTTTAGTGTCGTCGACCACTAAAATTTTTAAACGTTGGTTGTTCATATTCTATTTAATCTAGTCTGTTTAAGGAAAATCGAGTAAGTAAACATATTCCATTGTGGAATATGTTTTGATTATAAGGAATGAAAATAAGTTAGGCTGTTTTTTCTTTAATAACCAAGATGCCACTTTGTTCGATTTTTGGGTAAGGCCTCATGCCTTCTCCCCCATTGCCTTTCTCGAGAACCTCTAATAATTCCCCAGAAGAAGAATAAAGATGGAGCTCCCATGGCGTATTTGGAGCATTAAAATAGCCAGAGTTTTTTTGCACATTGCGCATAAAACTACAATTGAGGCGCTGAGTCACACTTTTTGCTTGAATTAAACTGACTTCGGCAAGAGTCCAGTTAATCGGAGACCCTCCCATATCAAAAATAAGTACGGCTTGTTCGTCAGTAGGCTCTTTCATGGTAAATTTCCAGCTAAAATCCTGCCAACTTGTGCTTAAATCCAAAATACGCCCATTAGCATAGGGAATGTAGCTTTCAGAGTCTTTTTTTATGTCCACATTTAATGTTCTAGGCTTATCTGCTTTGGCTTTCATGCTAAATATGTAGGTGATTCCGTAACGTAAAGCTAAAGTTTGTTTCAGCTGAAGACTCCAACTATCTGTTCCACTTTCTTCAATCTTAAAATAAACCTGCTTATCCTCAAATTCCATAGTGACTTTACCACCCCAAAAATCGGCAGTCCAGTGATCTAAGGGGTTCTTTTCTTGAAATGAACCATTTAGAATAAGATTATTGCCTTTTCCAGAAGTCCCTGTGCAGAAATGATTATTTAAAATAAAAGAGGGAATCACGCTTGTATGTTGAATACTTAAAGAACTATCGGTACAAACCACTTTACCCCATCCAACTAACGTATTGAAAGAGCTATGAGTAGTCATGTCCATTTCTGGGCTATCATAATTTCCTGGCCCCCAACTCCAAGCAAGCCAACCTATTTCTAAGCGTTCTGCTTCGGCCATAATATGCTTATAAGGGATTTCTCGAACACCTTTCACTGCGACTGGTGCAAATTCACCTATAATCAGTGGGATTCCAAGTGCGACGGACTTTTCTAATTCCCCAGTGATTCGAGCTTCTACCGTTGGATACCCTGTTTTTATAGGGTCATGTTTTTCTGAAGGCCACCACATATGTACAGAAAACATTAAATTATGTTCTGGATCAGACTGTAATAAACGACGTCCCTGCTTCATAATATTATTTGTAGATTGTCCCCATTCATCGGCATCTATAATGATTGGAACTCGAATCCTTGCAGCCCTCATTTTTGTAACTACAGTATTATAAGCATTAAAAAATTCTTCCGTATCAATTTCACCGTCGCCAATTTCATTTCCAAAATTAAGCAAAAGGTATTCTTGATGATTAGAAATCATCTGCAATACTTCATCTCGTAACCAAAAATCGAGAATTTGAGTTAATTTATCCCATGCTCCAGTTCCATCATGTAATTCTGGCATAGGAATCATGTTATTGGCGATACATTCTTGAATAATATTGTCTAAATCACTCACTCGACCACGCATATTCCACACAATTCGAACAACATTGGCACCTGTTTTTGCGATTTCAGGGATTGTTTTCCCTTCTCGATCGGTCCATATAAACATATGGTTAATGCCACGGAGAATGACTTTTTCATTGTCTTTTGAAAAAAGAAAGCGATCTTGTACAAAAAAGCCTGGTTTCATTTGATTATGCATTTTATGAATCTCTTTATAATAATGAATCTATCCAATAGTTACTCTTGAAAGATAAATAATCCCTGCATTATAAGGTACGAAAAAATAAACATAGAAACGTATATTTTACGTCTTTTTTACTCTTTCAACTCAAGGTCACCTTTAAAAGAGTGTTTTCATGGTTATCAGATTGAGGCTTACGACAAGTATTATTAGCATACAATTACTATGCAATAGTGATTTCCTTTTTTTGTAAAAATGTTTTATCATCATTGCTTTTTTTGCAAAAAAGAGACGTATAAAAAAATCATTACACTTAATGCTTTTTTAGGAATCTATTTTGTTCGTCGGGATGTGATTTTGGGTTTGTAAAAACTTCAAAGGTAAGGGATTAAGAATGAAAAAAGTTCTTTTATGTTTGGCTATTGCTGCCACTTCTGTATTCGCAGTTTCAGCAACCAGAATCGGTCCAGTCAGCACGTATGGTGAGCTTAAGGCCAAAAATGGCCAGCTCGTTGGTAGCTGCCCACAATATGCAAGCACTGCCGTGCAAGTCAAAGGGATGAGCCTTTTCTGGAGCTCTGGAAACACCTACTCTACTGATTTTTATACCGAAAAAGGCATTAACCGCATGGTAGATGATATGGGCGTCGAAGTCGTACGCTTTGCTCTCGGTGCTGCTGATGAAAAATTTAACAGCTCGGGTCGTTCTTATACAACTGGCGGCGAAGCCTTCCAGAAAGCGATGCTTAAAGCCGTGGTGAATGCCGCTATCGATAAGGATATTTATGTGATTATCGACTGGCATATCGAAAGTTCAAGTGGCTATACGAGCGATGCTGTCAAGTTCTTCGAATATGCAGCTCAAGAATACGGTGCGTACAACAACGTGATTTTTGAAATTTGGAACGAACCCAC
The DNA here is from genome assembly GCA_001462345.1 of Fibrobacteria bacterium AD312. Classification (GTDB taxonomy): domain Bacteria; phylum Fibrobacterota; class Fibrobacteria; order Fibrobacterales; family Fibrobacteraceae; genus Fibro-01. The sequence goes on from LIUM01000023.1 coordinate 63,800, forward strand.
AGGCGATATGGGCACAGTAAAAAATCATGCCGACCAAGTAATTCCTGCCATTCGTAAGTATTCCGATAATTTAATTCTAGTTGGTAGCCCAGGTTGGTCTAGCCAGCCAGATGCTTGTGCCAATGCAGGCATTAGCGACAACAATTACGGTTGTACGCTTCACTTTTATGCCGCCTCGCATAAGATGGGTGGTTACGACAAGGCTGCCGAATCAGCGATGAGTAAAGGCATTCCTGTATTTGCTACCGAATGGGGTACCGTAAATGCTAATGGTGATGGCGGTCCTGACCTAAACTCTTCTCAGTCTTGGGTAAATTGGATGTCTCAGAAAAAGATTTCTTGGACAAACTGGAACGCTTCTGCTATGAGCGAAACGTCTGCCGCCTTTTCAAATGCTCTCTTTGATAATGGCTTTACTTATACAGCATCTGGTTCTGCGGTCAAGGGCTATATTGGTTCTGCTCCAGCTTACAGGGATTGTGGGCTCCAAAACGGATCTGGTGATGATGATGATACTGGATTCTCAACAGGTGTTACTCCTGGTACTCAAACCAGTATGATTGATGATGTTGAAGATGGCGATCGTTACAGCTACATTGGGGGCTGGTGGAATGCCTTCGAAGATAATGCCGACGGTGGCGCAAGCTCTATTTCTAACTCCAAAATTACAGACGATTTTGGTAAGCAAACTTACGATGTCGTACTCAAGGCTGGTGATGGCACAAATACTTCTAAGAACATGGTTGGTCTTAAAGACGTGAAGCTTGGTGTTGGAAGCCTTTCTTATGGTCCATATGCGGCTCTTGGTTTGAATCTTAAAAAGGATACAACCGTATATGCTGACTTTGCTAAGTGCACTACGATACGTTATAAGTTCAAGGGCGCGAGCCACAACTTCCGTATCGAAACCTCTGATGTTACGGACTACAACTACCATCGCGTAAATAAAGACGCTTCTGAAGGTTGGAAAGAAGTCGAAATTACAATCGACATGCTCAAGCAAGAAACTTGGGGAAATGATGCAGCTCCGCAGAAACCAATCAATCTCGCTCATGCTCAACGCTTGGCTTGGGAGATCAAAGGTTTGGAAAAGGTTCCAGATAACATGAATCAGCCAAAGTACAATTACCTTTATGTGGATGATCTAAGTTGTGACGGTTTACAAATTACTGCGATCACTACGGCTCCAAAATCTTCTAGCTCCACAAATAATAGTAGTAGTTCTTCGGCTATTCTTTCTAGTAGCAGCATAATTCCTCCATCTTCATCCTCTCAAGTCATTGAACCAAGTAAAGTTATCCTAGTGCTTGATGATGTCGAAGACGCAGATGAAATATTAAAGACCGAAGGTACATGGTATGCATATACCGAAAGCGAAGTAGGTGGTCTCTCCACAATTACAAACACCTTTGACGCTACACTTCCAGGCTATGTTGTATCATTAACGGGTACGACTGATCCAAGTAACGGAACCTTAGGATTTGTTGGCCTTAACGGAATTGTGTGGAATCAAGGAACCTATGCCGAAGCTCCATTTGTGGCTCTTGGCCTCAACACAATGGCAGATACGTCTACGGGTCTCGATATGAGTGCCTGTGGTGCCATCACTTATCGCTATAAAGGCAGTGCCCATACGATTAAGGTGCAAGACGGTTCTGTCACAGACTATGCTTATCATAGTAAGGATTTTTTGGATGCCGCTGAATGGACGACTGTAATGGTGCCATGGGCAAGCCTTGAACAACCATTCTGGACGAGTGACCCTAAAGAATTGAACAAACAAGCTATCAAGAAAATGGCTTGGGAAGTAATCGGTTACAAGGGCTTTGATATTCAGCCAACACTAAACTACCTCTTCGTGGATGATGTGACCTGCGTCGAATATACTCAAGGTATTCGATTGGCCAAAGTTAATGCAACGGGTATCAAACTCTTTGCAGATGGCCTCTCCTTGAATGTCACTCTTGCCAAAGCTGGCTTTACACGCGTACAAGTCTTTGACATGGTAGGTAACGTTGTTTCTAATATGAGCGACAACATGACTGCTGGTACTCATCAAGTATCCCTCGAAAAACTCTCTCGCGGAAACTATGTTGTGCGCGTACAAAGCGGTCATGAAATGAAGACCACTCGCGTTGCTATTCGCTAAGTGTTTTCCATGTTCTAAAAAGTTCTCTTAATATTAAATAAGACGTCGGTTTACTTCTGGCGTCTTTTTTTATTTCTTCAAAATCGAGAGCTAGGCTCTTGGTCCAAAATAAGCCTTCTGGGGATGATGAAATGAATATAAAATCCTTTGATTATATTTTTTACTTCGTAAACATTAATTCGCGGCTCAGCAATATTCGTGCAACGACTGCAGCATTCGCCTTATGATTAATGGAAATGCGGTCTGGTAACTGCATCCCAATAAAATCAAAGGACTTTATATGGAAAATATTCAAACTTTAGCACACACAACATGGAACCCGAAAATATCATATAGTTTTTGCACCGAAATTCAGAAGTAAAGTGTTTTATGGTAAAAACGACATGAAATAGGTAAAATGCGGATTATTTTCAATAATTCTTATTTGAAAACTAAGACCAATAAAGGTTGCGAAATAATTACCCAATAAAGGTTACTAAAATCAGGTCAAAACAGGCTGTGAAATAACTACTTAACTTAATAAAGGGTGCGAAAATTATGCCAAAATAAGCGGCGAAACAACTGCTTATTAAATGTTGCGAAAATCATGCCAAAACATGGTTATAAAATATGCTTATTAAAGCGGCGAAACAACTGCTTATTAAATGTTGCGAAAACCAGGCCAAAACATGGTTATAAAATATGCTTATTAAAGGCTGCGAAAATTATGCCAAAATAGGCTGTGAAAAAGGGTGCGTGGCTAAGTACTTTGTTGGCACTTATCAACAACACAGAAGCAATACTTCAACAAATGCGTTTACTTTTTTTAGATGGTGGAATTTGATTTTTTTTGGACTATAGCGCATTAAAATAATAGAATAAGCATACTCAATTTTATAATCGGAAAAGTCTGCAATTTATAATCGGAAAACCTCCATTTTTTTTTGAAAAACTCAATCAATTGTATTTTCAAAACAACACCCTTTTATAACGAATATGCTTTTTGCCTTTCTGGAAGATGTTTCCAGTAGCGTTCTGGTAACATTCGACGAAATTGACGTTTATTGAGACGTTCTTCTATTATCGCCGATTTATAATAGGTTTGCCAAAAACTAGTGAATTGATCTTGCTTTTCTGGAGGCGTAAAATTCTCTATGAAAATAACGTCAACAGCTTCTAGATTATAATAAAGCCCATATTGCCTTGACGAATCAAAAATAACCCACTGTTGTTTTTTAAAACGCCTTTGAAAATGATTGGCTAGCAGTTGCAAAATATCGTATTTTGGTTCAATTTCTGCGAAAAAGAAATTTTCACCGACCTCTTGAAATCGAAGAATGCCATAAAAAAGATGTTTTTCTCTTTGAACGGATTGAGCGAGTTTTAAAAGAGGTAACATCTCTAAAGAAGCTGGATTTTTCGCAAAATGAGCGTTTTCGTTTGAAAATAACATTTGAATATACGTAAAGAGTTTATTTTCTACTCCTTGTTCTTCTGAAAGAAAAGCGCAGTACAATAAATCCAGAATGTTTTCACCCGCCTGGTTGACTATCGCTCGTTCTACACGCCTCGCCCACTCCTCTCTAGTTTCTACAGAATAAAGCTCTGAAAATAGATCTAACGGAGTTTCATTTTTTGATAAAATGCCCGCTACTGGCAGATGAAGACGGTATATTTCAAAAATGGCACTTAAAAAGCCAGCAAAAGTGTTGTCGTAAATGATGGTGTACTTCATGAGACTAAAGAGGGTAAAAAAGATATTTGATTTTGATTTTTTTTCGGTGCTGCAATTAAATTCATTTTGATTTGCTCTGGATAAACCAATTGCAAAGAACGAGGAAGATCTGGATCATAAATAAAGTATTTGGCTCGATTTAAGGCGACCCCAAGTTTTCTAAGGTGAGCTAAGGTGATTCGCGAATGGCGTCTACCAGAGACAATCAATTTTGCAGACCTGACGCCAATACCAGGAATTCGAAGAATCATTTCATAGTCGGCGGTATTGATATCTAACGGGAAAACTTCAGGATGGCGTAAAGCCCAGCCCATTTTAGGGTCAATTTGCAAGTCTAAATGAGGGTTTGAATCATCTAAAATCTCATCATAACTAAACTGATAAAAACGCATAAGCCAATCGGCCTGATAAAGACGATTTTCTCTGACTAATGGCGGAGCCACAGTAATCGCTGGAAGGCGTTTATCATTGTTTAATGGGATATAACCTGAAAAATAGACACGCTTTAATTTTTGTTTTTGATATAAACTAGAGGAGAGTTTTAAGATATCTAAATCGGACTCCCCACTCGCTCCGATAATCATTTGAGTCGTTTGGCCTGCGGGTAAAAAATGAGGCGTGTATTTGGAAGGCTTACCTGCGGAGTACTCCAATTTCCTTTCGGCAAGGTAGTTCATGGGTTGAAAAATGGCTTTGAAGTTCTTATCTGGAGCCAAATAGGCAAGCGATTTTGAAGAAGGGACCTCGATATTTACACTACAGCGATCGGCATAAAGGCCTGCTTGGTGAATTAAAAGAGCACTTGCACCAGGGATTGCTTTTAAGTGAATATAACCACCAAATCGATATTTTTCACGAAGGTCTTTAGCTACCCTAACCAAGTATTCCATGGTATAATCAGGGTTATTAAATACGGCAGAACTTAAAAAAAGACCTTCTATATAGTTTCTTTTATAGAGCCCCATGACCAAATCGGTTAATTCTTGAATATTAAAAGTAGCACGTTCGATATCGTTACTTTTGCGATTAATACAATAGGCACAATCGTACTTGCACGCATTTGAAAAGAGGATTTTTAATAAAGAAATGCAGCGGCCATCTTCAGTAAAAGAATGGCAAATACCAGAAAGAGCGCCATTGCCAACCCCTGAAGAAGGAGTACTTCTTTTAGAGCCACTGGAAGAACACGAAACATCGTATTTTGCAGCTGCAGAGAGAATAGAGATCTTTTTTAAGGTGGATTCTAACATACATACCCTTTTGTGCAGTATAAATATATTCACTAGTGCACAGAAAAGCAAGTGTTATTTTTCCCGTATTTAAGAGTGTTTTATGCAGTTATCTAATGCTCTGTTTAATTAAAACACCAAAATTTATTTGTATGTCATTGAATCGGCGTTATTCGCATAATTCCGTCAATTTTTCCAGAATCACTTTAGTTCAACAAAGTCAAAAATCGGACTGTATTAAGGGAAGCTGTACTAAATCCACCAGTTAGCAATAAAACAAAACATGACCACTCTTATGTGGGAGTAATTTTTGCATAGGCACCTATTTATGGATAATTAATCCATAGGATGTTTGGAAAATATCGCATTAAAATGCAGAAAAGGGATAGATTACTCTTAGGTTACTCTAAATTCTTTTAGGAGTATATATGGGAAAATGTTTTTGGGCTCTGACAAAGGGTTTGTGTGTAGGAGTTTTTACTTTCTATAGTTTGGTGGGCGCTGCTCCCGATCCAAATTTTCACATCTACATCGCTTTTGGACAATCCAATATGGCGGGCGCATCACCTGCCGCAGAGCCAGAAACTAAGCCATATTCGCGATTCAAGTTGCTCCCTTCTATGAATTGCCCTGCAAAGGGACGAACTTTGGGCGTGTGGACCGATGCCACATCCCAGCTTGCAAACTGCGACAATCCGCCAAGCATTTCTGTAGCCGATTACTTTGGCCGTACTCTGGTGGATTCCCTACCCGATGTGACTGTGGGCATTATTTCTGTTGCCGTAGGCGGTACTGCCCTTAAGCTTTTCGACAAGGACAATTGGCAAGCCTATTTGGAAGACCCTGCGCGTGAAAAAGAAAACTGGATTATCAACTGGGCTAAGGCCTACGACAGCAATGTGTACAAACGAATCATCGACCTTGCAAAGATCGCCCAGCAGGATGGCGTGATTAAGGGTGTCATTGTACATCAGGGCGAATCGGACTGGAACAACAACAAGTGGGCCGAAGATTTGAAAAAGATTCGCGACGACATGTTTGCAGACCTTGGCTTGAACGCCGATACCGTGCCGCTCCTTGCAGGCGAAATGCGCGAAGATGGCTGCTGCAAGAGCTTTAGCACAAATCAGGTGCAGCGCATTACAAAAGTAATGGAAAATGCTTGGCCCGTTTCTTCTACAGGTCTTGGCAGCGCTAACGACAATTACCACTTCAATCGCGACGGCTACATTGAATTCGGCAAACGCTATGCAAAGGTGATGCTCGAGCACATGAACCGCGTTTCTCAGCCTCCTTCTCCACACACGGCGTATAAGAACGTTGTGGCAGAAATTCCAGGTAAGCTCGAAGCTGAAAATTACGATGAGCCTGGTGTTGGCTCCATCGGAAAATCTTACATGGATAACGATTCCGAAAACAAGTCCCTCGCCTATCGCCAAGATGGCGTGGACATTGAGGAATTGAAAGATGAGCCTGGTTCCTATGTGATTGGCTACACTGAAAAGGGGGAATGGTTGAAGTATACAGTGAAGGTGAATGAATCCTCTAATTATAATGTGACTGCTCGTGTGGCAAGTGCTGCAAAGGGAAGTTCCTTCCACTTGGAACTTGACGATAATATGGTTTCGGATACCGTTGTGGTAGACAGCATTGGAGATTGGGGCGATTATAAGGAAATCAAGTTTAATACTGAGATAATGAATGCAGGCGAACATGTGCTAAAGCTTGTCATCGATGGCTCCTATGTGAACATTGACTGGCTGGACTTTGTAGCTTGCGGCAGTAGCTGTGATGATAATACTGCCATTCGCAATCATTTGCATCTTGGATCAGCTCAGCAAGAGACCTACAAAATCTTTGACCTCAACGGTAATTTCTTAGGCGTAAGCGATTCTCCGAAGCTTGATTCGCAAAAGGGCATAAGCCTGCGCAAGGGCGTCTATGTGCTAAAAGGCAAAGACCGCACCTTCATGGTCAAGAATTAATTTTCTTCGTCATAGCGAGCCGTAGACGTAGTCATCCATACAAGCCTTTTTTACGAACAAATGTTATATTTCTAATAAATTATTGTTTTTATCGAATTTTTAAGAACTGCGTCTTATTGAACGTTTCGTTCTGGATTCTTAAGATGTACGCTCCTTGCGGTAGCAAATTCCTAACGCGGTCCTGAATGTTTTCAAAGGTTTTCAAATTATTGAAATGGGCCAAACGGTTTCCGTTCAGGTCAAATACCGTGACGCTCATAAAACTTGTTGCAGAAAATTCGAGATGATGCCGCGCGATTGCCGTGATCGAATCCTCTGGTTTTTCCTTGGGAGTCCATTCCAGCAAAGCCCAGTTCTGGTTGCTAGTGCCGTCGCACGCCCATTCAATAGACGAGGCTCCCGATTCCTTAGATGCAGTGCCAATGCCCACGCAACTCTGGTCCACGGAAACTTGCATTACCATAGTGTAGGAATCATCCTGATTTTTAACGAATTTGAAGAGCTGAGCGGTTTTTGCAGCACTATCCTTGGCGAGTTCCTTTACAGCGACATTTGTTCCGTTTCCTGGAGATCCACCTTCCAAATCCAAGGCTAAGCCCGTGGCATCCCCATATTCATCAACTAGGGAAAGTGTGTAGTAACCGTCCTTTTCAGCGTTCCATTTCCAGCCCATTTCATTTTCGGATTGAACAACGTCTGTGCCGCTCTTGAGTTCAGCGGTAGCGGCCGTTGCAAGGAAAAATCCGCTATTCATGTTCTTGAGTGAAAAGAATTTTGAAGTATCTATGACGGTAGCTACCTTGGGCTTGATTTCTTCCACAGGTTCACTCCCCACCTGAATACTCTTGAGGAACGGCGCTGGATGAACCACGGTAACCCAGTTTTTTAAATCGCTATCGGTAATGTATTTCATGCCTGTGGCATTTGTTTGGTCGCCTGCGTACTTGGTGCAGAAATTTTTCACGTCGCTACCTTTGGTGTTGTAAGCATCCATCAGCGAGTAACCATAATTGGTCTGTTCTGGTTTCCAGCTGGAAGTTGTTTTGGGAGTAAAACTGATGCGTGCAGGTGTAGCATCTAGAGCTTCTGACAAGTACGAATATTCATCGCGAGCAGGTTCGACGCCACCGCCCATAGTAAGCGCTTGGCCCTTGGTGTAACCGTTAAAACGGTTTGCTATTGAAACCATGTCAGAGCCTTCGCCGCCGATAATGCCTGTGGTAGCGCCGCCGTTATCGCTCTTGCCATAGGCTGAAAAATAATTGTTGTAAATATGGGCGGAACCGTTCCCGAGCTGTGGACAACGACGTACGTTTTTGTCCCACCAATTGTAAAGTAGTGTGGTGCGGTCTCGTGTTAATTCCGTATTTTGCGTGCCATACGCTACAGTCCAATAGCGATTTTTAAAGCGGCTATAGGAAATAGTCACGTAGTCAGGGCTGCGGCCATTATCTTTCTTGTCCATGTAAGTCATGTAGGGTGTATTGATCCAAATGAACTTGCCCACTTCATCTTGACCGTTACCCTTGCGGTCATATGTCAGCTGAGATTCAAAATAGATATGGTCAATCCAGATCTGGCGAGAAGACCACACGTTAATCAAGATACGATTTGGCTGATTCTTGGCCACCATTTTCAGATTGCGGAAAATGATATTATCCGAAGGTTCATCGCCCTCAGTACCGTATTCATTATTGGTTCGGAAAAAAGGATCGTACAGCGTATGGCTACCATAGCAGCCCACCAAAGTCTTGTTATCCCGTAAGCGAGTATGGGAATGTTTCTGCATGTCGATATCGGCGCAGACCACGACCGTCTTGGGCTCCGTTTTCTTCAGTTCTTCCACAAGATCGGTATCTGTCGTCACAACCACCACATCGCCAAGCAACCCGCCAATGGTTCCTGCCTTTTCGCCATTAGGTGTATTCGCGTTAGCGGCATAGCCTTCAAGGCCATCTAGGTTCAGCTTGAATTTCTGGTAATTATCTCCTGAATAAGTTGCCACTTTTAACGAATTACTGTTCACGTCAAAAGTGAGGCCCACTTTAGAATCGGCATTGCTCACCACCTTATAATAAAGGGAGTAACCGTCAAAATCTTTCTGTACCGACTCGATTTTCCAGCGCTGGTTTGCAGCATCGGTATCTTTCAAGAGCTTGGCTACCCCATTTTCGCTAGTAACGAGAAGTCCCGTTTTACTATTGACTATCTCATAAACGCCTGCGCTAATGTAATTGAGGGTCCACTTTTCGTCTAGAGTGCCCTGAATCTTCGAACTTGTAAGGGTTGAGCCTTCTTCGGCCTTTAAAATCGTGATATTTCGATCGGTATCGGCTATACCAAAACGAAATTCCTGCTTGGGATAATCCACTGCAGCAAAGACACCTGTCGAAAAGAACAGTCCCACCGCAAAGAGAACTGCAGTATGATTGAAGTTAAAAACCATATACACTCCATTTTTCAGGTCACCTATTGACCTGCATATAATTTAATTGCAGAAAAGGGATATGGAATGTTTTACGAAAAAAGGAGTTGTCCTTAGACTACAGACGTGCGGCTATTCCGCGAAAAAATCCAAAGTCTTGATCCTTACCTTGATTTCTGTCCGTTTTCCGCTATCGTTGCCGAGAGCCTGCTGATCAAACTATTTTTTTTGGGTAAGATAGGCGTTATTACAGAAATATCTGTATAAAAAAATCCCGCGAAATGAATCACGGGACTATTTACTTAAGAATTTAATAGCTTGCTTGAACAGTCTTCAATTAGAACTGTTCGAAGAATTTGTGTACTTCTTGCGGAACCCAGGTTTGTTCCCAGCCAGCACCTACAGCCATACTGCCGTTATCGTGAGCGGTCCACTGGTGATCACCAGGCCAGCTGCAGAACTTCACAGGGAAGCGAGGATCCACGGTCTTGAAATCGTAGCAAACATGTCCAGTATTACCTTGAACTTCTTCAGGCTTTTCAGCACTGGCGTCAGTGAAGTTACCATTGGCATCTGGCTTACCATTGTTCTTGAGAATTCGAACAAGAGCACTAGTCTTAGCACGATCGTAATTGCATCTGCCATCGTTCTTTCCGTGGACAGCCATCCAAGCAATCGGTAACTTTTTCTCTAAATGTTCATCTTGAGGTAACCAAATATTGTAATCGGCAACTGCATAGACAGCCACGGCACGAATACGATCTTGGAAATCCTGTGCGAGAGAGTTGGTGAACATGGCACCGAAGCTAAATCCTGTAGCAAACACACGGCTCGTATCGATACAGTAATTATTTTCGAGAAGAGTCAACAACTGGCCAAAGAACACATGGTCCTTGGAACTCTTCATACTCCAAGGCATGCCATCGGTATCGCCACGAGGTGAAACAAAGATGTAGTTCCCTTCTGTATCCAAAACCTGCTGGCCATAGTATGGAGATGGATGATCATAGTCTGGAGAATGATGGACGAAATCTTCGGCGTTACTGCCCATGCAGTGGTGAGCAAAGAGAATCTTGTATGGTTTTGTGTTATTGTAGTTTTTAGGCAGAGTGATGAAGAATTCACGTGTTTCACCGTTGACTTTCATTTCAAAACGTTGACCGTTTTCAACACTTTTGGTGGCTTGCAAGGTGGAGTTCTTTCCACAGCCCAAACTTGGAGTAGGAGCGTTCTGCAAAGCGTAACCGAATGAATAGACCTCTTCGGCTTTCTTCATGGTTAGAGTCAAATTGGTATCCAAGTTGGTGAGTGGCACTATTAAGGTGTCGTAACCATCCGCAATTACACGTAAGTCATCGCCAGCACCATCTTTCTTAAGAACGGAAGCTCGATTGTTCAAAGAAGCCTCGTAAGAGCCTTTTGCTGTAAACTTCAGGTTTTGTTGTGCAGAACCCATATGGATACGAGCAAAGTAGGTTCCTTCGCTTTTGACAAATCCACGAAGGTCTACGGACCCTGAACCGTAAAGGTTCTTGTCCATCACGCGAAAGCCGAGCGCATCAAAAATCTGCACCTGCACTGGTCCAGAAGAAGACTGTGCGTAGGAAAGCACCCCGTTGTTTACCCCTACGAATCCAGGGTTGGATGCTGCCTGGATGGATATTGGATCGTACTCCAGCGTGAAAGAGCCCGCATCGTTTGTTTTTGTAGAAAGATTGTTGCCTATAAGGGTTACATCGGCACCCTTGATTTTTTCTCCATTTTCGTTCGAGACTGTTCCCGTGAGAAGAAAGGCATTAGAAACCACAGCGGATAATGCTACCGCTAGACCCAGCTTCAACACACCCATTTTTTTCATGTTCTTTTCCTTTTTTTAAGTTACCCTCAATTCGGATATTTATATCCAAACGAGCTACTTATTTCGCAAGAAAACTCGTATACTGTGGACAAAATGTCCATACGTTTTTGCAAGCATAAATTCACGATTTGCTAGTGCCAAAATCAGGCTGAACAAGTCATCTTTGTTGTTAAATGTTGTAAAAAATAACGTTTCCGTGCCGTTTTTGTATATAAAATTTTACGCTGTAAATTCGAAAAAAAACAACAGAAAACTAACTCTATAGATGATACTACGATGGTGATTAATCCTTGCTATTGGACACAAAAGCCACGAGGTCATTGCTTGCAAAGGCCAAACAAACGATTTTAGCAGAATGGGTTATGATAAAAAAAGTATAACACCTGATAAAACAATATTAAAGAAATCATAGAATACTCATCATATATATATTAGATATGAATGCATAAATATTTAAGTTTAAGAAAGGAGGATTTATGACTATTGAAGAAGCAATTAAGTTACGTCATTCTGTTCGTCGATATTTACCAAAGCCACTCACAACTGATCAAGAAAAAGCATTGCAAAAAAAAATAAATGATTTGAATCAACAACACCATTTACACATACAGCTTATCATAAATGAAGAAGAAGCATTTAATTGTTTTATGGCTAGCTATGGTAAATTCCATGGGGTTAAAAATTACATTGCTATTGTTGCTAAAAAAGAAAAAAACATGGAAGAACGCTCTGGACGAGCAGTCGCAGAACTAGTTCTATATTCTCAAACTCTAGGTTTGAATACTTGTATTGTGGGAAAAACCTATAAAAAAACAAAAGAAATAATCATCAATTCTAATGAAACATTAGTGATGTTAATTTCTCTTGGATATGGAGAAAATCAAGGAGTAAGTCATCCTATGAAGCCAATCTCAAAAATTGCTCCAAATTATGATTCCTCTCCAGATTGGTTTAAAAAGGGAATTGACTCGGTTCTTCTTGCGCCTACAGCTTTAAATCTAATGAATGCCGTCTTTATGATAAATGAAGATGGTAAAGTTATAGCGAAGTCAAAGATAGGAGTTTGTAGAAAAGAGAATCTTGGAATAATGAAATATTTTTTTGAACTCGGTTCTAAAAAAAAGATTACAACATAAAGTTTTGAGGTATGCTTGTTTTAAAAAACAATTGAATTTATTCAAATAACAATGATAATATCCGCCAAATTGGATGATGAATGATTATTGAGAGACTTCAAATACTACAAACTTTCCGTTTTAAAACAAAAAAAGAGGCTTAATTAATTAAGCCTCTTAGTGCAGATGCCAGGACTCGAACCTGGAATCTTCTGGTTCGTAGCCAGATGCCTTATCCAGTTTGGCCACATCTGCATGTGGTAGCGCCAAATATAGATTTGGGTGTGCTTTTGTCAAGGGATTTTTAATTTTTTTTTGAAAAACAAATAGAAAAAGAAAAATCCTTTAAAAAATAAAAGCTAAATTTAGGGGACTTTAATATTTTAGGTTTATACTAGCATGATTCGTTTAGCAAAATACACAAAAGATAAAACACTCGCCTTAACTCAACATTTTTTAAATGATCGAAAGGTCCGTCTTTGGTTTATCATTTTAATGTGTCCAGTTCTTTTAACGACCATTTTTATTTTTGCTGTTTGGAATTACTATTCCTCTGAACTCCCTTCCGTATCTCAGTTAGAAAAAATCGCCCCTAAACTAGTCACCAATATTTATGACAAAAATGGAAATATTTCTCACGAATATTATGTAGAAAGAAGAGAATGGACTCCGTTTGATTCGATTCCAGTTATGGCGATGAACGCGGTTATGGCAACGGAAGACCGTAAATTTTACTCTCATTGGGGCATGAATATTTGGGCTATTCCAAGTGCCATTACTGAAAGTGTTTTGAGTGGATCAAAATTAAGAGGTGCTTCTACTTTAAGCCAACAATTGGCCAAGCTTCTATTCTTAACTCCTGAACGTAAAATTTCTAGAAAAATCAAAGAATTAATGACCGCCATTCGAATTGAAGAAACTTACACAAAAGAAGAAGTCTTAGAATTTTACATGAATGAAGTATATTTAGGGGGCGGAAACTATGGTTTTCAGGCTGCCGCTAAATTTTATTTTGGTAAACCTCTTGATAGTTTATCCATTCCTCAATATGCCGTTCTTGCTGGTATGCTTCAAAGGCCAGAAGCTTATAGACCAGACAAGCACCCGAAGCTTTCTCTCGAAAGAAGAAATACAGTTTTATATGCGCTGATGGATGCTGGTTATATTTCAAAAAGTGAATACAAGTCCTATGTTCAAGAACCTCTTGAAACCGTTGAAAAAAAAGAAGAGATGAAAGCAGGGCTTTATTTTTATGAAGAAATACGAAAGTATATGGAAAAGAAGTACGGTGAAAATTCTCTTTATGCAGATGGTATCTCAGTATATAGTACAATAGACCCAGAAATTCAAGCATTTGCAGAACAGGCCGCTGTTAAACAAATTGAAAGTGTACGCAAGCGAATTAAAAGACGCAGCATTAGACGTCTTGGGTTAGCTCAGAAATATGAAATGAAAGAAGATAGCATATTAGTTCATTTTGATAGCGTCTATACTTTGTTTAAGAAAGATTATTTATCCAAAGACACCGTAAGTGATCTTACCAAAAGACGATTCCCAGATAGTCTTTTATATCACCACGCTGAAGTCGCTGCCATACTCATTGAAAACGAAACTGGAGCCATACGTGCGATGGTTGGTGGCAGTAATTTCAATGAATCTAAATGGAATAGAACGGTTCAATCTTTACGTCAACCAGGATCCTCTTTTAAGCCCTTTGTTTATGCAACGGCGATGGATAATGGAGCAAGTCCTTGTGATTCTGTAAACGATCAGCCAGTGACAATTCCTGACCCAGAAGATCCTACTAAAACATGGCGTCCTGCCAATTTTGGGCATGATTTTGAAGGAATGATGACTTTAAGAAGAGCTCTCTACTTATCTAAGAATCTTCCTGCTATTTTAACTGGCATGAAATACGGTTTGAATAACGTGGTAAATTATTCTCGAAAATTTGGAATTCAAAAAGCTCCTTTATTACCTGTTCCTAGCCTTGCTTTAGGTTCTGTAGGTGCCACACTCATGGAAATGACATCCGCTTATACCGTATTTCCAAATGGAGGAAATCGAATTGAGCCTTACATGATCGAGAACATTGTCGATCGAAGTGGCGAAGTGATTGAAAAACATTTTAAAGTAGAACATGAAGTTTTAAGAGCTCCATCGGCTTACATTATGGTGGATATGCTTAAAGATGTGAATGTTCGAGGTACAGCTGCTCGAGTTTGGTCAAATGGATTTTATCACCCAAGTGGTGGAAAAACAGGAACCACAAATGATTATACAGATGCTTGGTATATTGGATTTACTAAACAGTATACGATGGGTGTTTGGATTGGTCCTGATGCGCCAGGTACGATGGGTGCAGGTCATACAGGTACTGAAGATGCACTACCTATCTGGATTGAAGTAATGAAGGAATTACATAAAGATTTGCCTAAATTATCATTCCCTGTTCCCTCTGGAGTCACAAGTAAAAGCGTTTGTAATTTTACAGGAAAAATCGCTGGAGAATTTTGCAGTTCTAAAACCTACTGCTTATACTCTTCTAGCTTTGTTCCAGAAGAGGTTTGCGATGGGAATCATTATGATCTAAAAGTAAAATCGGCAGATAATGCCACTCTCTTTAGTAGTAAGGGTTCAGACATAGCTCCTCCTTCCACCCCAAAAAGCAAAGATCAGCCTGTAAAACCAAATCGTACACGTAAAATGTTTTAATATTTGTTTTATATTTTTTATAAAAGCACTGATTTCTTAAACATATTGAAACTCCCTTTTGTTCAAGAGGGAGTTTTTTGATTATAATACTCGTTTGTTGCCTTTAATTCCATTTCTCTAGGGTGTAATGCCTACCTTAGCAAAATCATTAGCTCAAGAAGGAATAATATCGAACTGGTGCATTGTAAAACCAATTTATACCGAAAAACGCCTCTTCACGGCTGTTTTCATTTTTCTCAAATCTATACAAAATACGTATATTTTACTATCTTTACCGTTTAGTGAACGGCTTGCATAATATAAAATCATTGACTCTAGACGAATTAAAAACTTGGTTAAAAAGTGTAGGAGAAAAACCTTTTAGGGCGGAACAAATTCAAAATTGGTTGTTTCGTAATCAAGTAGAAAATGTCGAAGAAATGGTCAATATCTCCCCCTCTCTCCAATCCAAAATGAAAGAGGCGTTTTATATTCATTCCTTAACTGAAGAATTAAAAAAAGAATCCGTGGATGGTACCATTAAATGGTTGTTTAAGACTTATGATAATCACTATATCGAAACAGTGATGATTCCAACCAATGGTCGTTTTTCAGTATGTGTTTCCACTCAAATCGGCTGTGCAATGAACTGTTCTTTTTGCAGAACAGCTAAAATGGGCTTTATTAGAAATCTTGAAGCTGGGGAAATTTTAGAAGAAATCATTCGAGTGAACTGGCATTTAAAAAAAGCTGGGATTTTAAATGTTGAAAACAATCAAGCGGAAGTCACCAATATCATTTTCATGGGAATGGGCGAACCATTGAATAATCTTGAAAATGTACATCGTACTTGTTGTACTTTGCACAATCAAAAATTATTTAATATGGGCCGTAAGCGTATGACCATTAGCACTTCTGGTGTTGTTCCCAAAATAAAGGAACTAGTCGACCGCAATACTCCTTGTTGTCTTGCAGTTAGCTTAAATAGTACCAATAATGAACAGCGTTCTGCTGTAATGCCCGTCAATAAGACATGGCCTATAGAAAAGCTTTTAGAAGCTACCGATGAATACACAAAACGTACAGATAACTACGTTACTTTTGAATTTGTTCTTATTAAAGGGACTACATGCACCAAAGAGACTGCAAAAGAATTAATTCGTATTTGCGCTCCTCGTCGTTGTAAAGTCAATGCAATTGCATTAAATGATGGTGATGACCCTCATTTAGAGGCCCCTAGTACAGAAGAAGTGGATCAATTTTTAGAAATAGTTCGCGCTGCTAATGTTCAAATCACCATGCGTAATCCGCGTGGAAGAGATATTTTGGCAGCCTGTGGACAACTCGCATATAAACAAGGGACGGCAGAATCATGTTAACACAAAATCTACCTGATTTTTGGGATTCTCTCTATTCAGAGAATAAAGATTATTGGAATTTTAAAAAGGCTACTCCAGCTCTTTTGAAGTTTTTTGAGCATCCTTCATGTCCTAAAACTGGAAGTGTTCTAGTTCCTGGGGCGGCTTTTGGCTATGATGCTGAGCAATGGGCTATTAAAGGGCACGATGTACTTGCAGTCGATTTTAGCCCTACAGCTGTGGATGAACTAGATCGTTTGAGTCGTAAATACAAAAATCTTAAATCTCTTGATTTAGATCTTTTTGATTTATCCCCAAAGGACCCTAAAAAGGGCGGCCAGTTATTTGATATTATTTACGAATACGGCACCTTTTCTGCAATTCATCCAGGGCGTCGAGATGAATATTTTGAAGTCTGGTACAAAATGCTCAAAGACGATGGTATTATTATTTCTTTATTTTACCCAATAGTCAATGGGAATACCTTTCAAGGCCCTCCTCACTGTACTTCTGAAGGGGAACTAATGGCTCGTCTTGGTGGTATTTTTGATGTGATCGAAAAAATCCCTGCTCAAAATAGTTTACCTGATCGAGTAGGCAAAGAAGAATTTTGGATTCTAAAAAAAATCATTTAATTATAGGATAATATATGTCTCAAGATTTATGCCCTTGTGGGTCTCTACAAAAATACAGTGATTGTTGTGAACCTATTATTAAGCAAGTAGTGAAGGCTTCTTCACCAGAAGTTCTCATGCGTTCTCGTTATACAGCTTACGCAAAGCATGAAATTTCATGGTTAAAGCAATCTTTAGATGCAACACAAAGAGAAGAATTCGATGAAAAAAGCGTCGATGCTTGGAGTCGTGAATCCGAATGGGTTGGAATCGAAATTAAAAACACAAAAACAGAAGAAGAAAAGAATATCGGTTGGGTTGAGTTTATCGCTCGCTTTAAGCAAGGTAATATTACTCGCAATCATCATGAACTTGGTGAATTCCATAAAGTGAATAATGAATGGTTCTTTTATGATGGCCGCGCTGTAAAGCCTGAAACGGTAAAAAAAGATGGTCCTGATGTAGGACGTAATGACCCATGCCCTTGTGGTTCGGGTAAAAAATATAAAAAGTGTTGCGGACAATAAGGTTTAGGATAAGAGATGAAAATTAAAGTTTTTGTTGATGGTCAAGAAGGCACAACTGGTCTACAAATTCATGAAAGGCTAAATAAGCGTGATGATATTGAACTTTTAGAAATTGATTCTCTGCTTCGAAAAGATCCAGAAGCAAGAGCCAAGCTCATTAACGCTTCTGATATTACTTTTTTATGCTTGCCTGATGTAGCCGCTAAAGAAAGTGCTCTTCTCTGTACTAATCCAAAGACTAAAATTATTGATGCATCCACAGCCCATCGCACTAATCCTCTTTGGGCTTATGGGCTTCCTGAACTTTCTATAGAATATCGTGAAAAAATACGTGAAAGTCACAGAATCGCAAATCCAGGTTGCCATGCAACGGCTTTTAATCTCGGGCTTTTTCCTTTAACATCTAAAAAACTTTTACCTAGAGACACTCAAGTGTCTGCTTATGGAATTACAGGGTATTCTGGTGGCGGAAAAAAACTCATTTCAGAATATGAAACAGAGATTAATAACGCAAAAGCCGCTGGCAAAGAATCTTTCATTTTTGCCCCAAGCCCTTATGCACTTGCTCTTACTCACAAGCATTTGCCAGAAATGCAACAATATACGGAATTAAAAAATCCACCTTTATTTAGTCCTATTTTAGGGCCTTTCTATAAAGGAATGGCTGTTTCCATTAATCTTTTTGCATCACAATTCACTCATAAAATGACGCCTGAAGGCCTTACAGAAGTGTTTAAATCACATTATGAAGGGTGTTCTTTTATTGAAATCATGCCTTACGAAAATGTTCCTGAACTTCACAACGGACGTTTAGATTGTACTGTATGTAACGATACCAATAAAGCACGGATTCAAATTTTTGGCAATGAAAATCTGATGCAAGTCACCACAATCATTGATAATTTAGGCAAAGGAGCTAGTGGTGCCGCAGTGCAAAACATGAATATAGCTCTTGGTCTTGATGAAGGAATCAGTCTCTAATGTTCTTAGATGAAAAAATAATAGAAGTTCGTTCTGGCAAAGGCGGAGATGGCTTATGTAGCTTTCGTCGAGAGATGTTTGCTCCTTTAGGTGGTCCTGATGGTGGCGATGGCGGGCGTGGCGGAAGCGTCATACTTGCTGTGAATGAACAATACTCTACCCTCCTCGATATGGGTAACATTCGTCTCTATAAAGCCGAAAATGGTGTTGCTGGTGGTGCTTCTCGTTGTACTGGTGCGAGTGCAGATGATTTGATCGTCCATGTACCAAGAGGAACTCTAGTTACAGACGAAGATGGTCGAATTCTTGCTGATTTAACAGAAATTGGTCAAACTTGGGTCGCTGCAAAAGGTGGTAGAGGTGGGCTTGGAAACCAACATTTTGCAACTCCAAGTAACCAAGCTCCTCAAAAAACGATTCCAGGGAAGCCTGGAGAAAAACGCATTTTACATCTTGAATTGAAATTAATGGCTGATGTTGGACTTGTTGGATTTCCAAATGCAGGAAAATCTTCTTTAGTCAATAAAATTTCAAGCGCTCGTCCAAAAGTTGGAGACTATCCGTTTACAACTCTCGAACCCGTTTTAGGAATTGTTCAAATGGGCTCCCATAGTTTCGTTGTGGCCGATATTCCTGGATTAATTGAGGGTGCTAGCGAAGGTAAAGGCCTTGGTCACCAATTCTTAAAACATATCGAAAGAACACATACTTTATTATTTGTTATTGACGGTTTTGAAGAAGATGCGTATGAAAAATTCAAGGTATTAAAACAAGAATTGGCTGATTTTCACCCAAAATTAGCAGAAAAGCCTTATTTAATCGCCTTAAATAAATCGGATTTAGGAATCGAAAAAGCTCAAAAACAATTTTTAAAGAAGAAAGAAAAAGTAATTCTTACTTCAGCAATGAATGGAGAAGGTTGCAAAGAATTAAAAATAGCCTTAGATCAAATGGTTCCAAATAAGCAAAAACGATCGAAAGGTTGGTAATATTCTCATTGACTAACTTTTAAAAAAAATATAACTTATATTTATAAGTGATTGATTTTTTTGGAGTTACATAAAAATGGCGATAAATAACAGTAACGTTACCAAAAAAGATATTGTAGAAGATATCGCTTTACGAACTGGACTTACTCAAGTAGACACCAAAGTGATTATTGAATCTTTTTTGTCTTCTGTTGTTAAAGCCATGAGTGAAGGGAACAATATTGAAATTCGTGGATTTGGACGATTCAAAATAAAAGAAAGAAAAGCACGAAAAGCAAGAAATCCAAAAACAGGAGAGGATGTGATTGTTAAAGCAGGCATTAAACCTGTTTTTGAAGCCAGCCGAGAATTAAAAAAATTCTTAAATGAATCCTCAATAGAAGAAATATTTTCTGAATCTATAGAATCAAAAAATGAACAAGCCTAGAGAACTTAAAACACCAACTATAGTTAATCGTAAAGCAAACCATCTTTATTTTGTTGAAGAACGTTTTGAAGTTGGAATTATGCTAATAGGCTCTGAGATCAAATCTATTCGAGATGGGAAATGTAATCTTGGTGATGCTTGGGTAGACGTCTCTTCAGATAAAGATGAAATTTGGCTAGTGGGAGCTCATATCGACGAGTATTTATTTGCCAATCGATTTAATCACATTCCTGCTCGTCGTCGTAAGCTACTCGCCCACCTCCATGAAATTGTAAAAATGAAAAAAGCGGTTGAGACCAAAGGGAAAACAATCGTTCCTCTGAAATTGTATTTTAAAAATCGTTATGCAAAACTTGAAATAGGTATATGTCGAGGCAAGGATCAACAAGACAAAAGACAAGATATTATGACGCGAGATACGAAGCTAGAAATGGCTCGAATAATCAAAATGCATCGCTAATAAATATTCTGTTTTTTTTATTAGCAGGTCTTGTTTGCTCTGCTAGCGCTAATTCTATGCTTATAAAGCATAATTCTGTTTGGATGATCGATATTGAAGCCATCGGCAATCATGAAAAATATACTGTTGATTTTCATCCTGTTGAAAAAAGAATCTCCCTAAAACGCAACTCTTCTGAATGGATCTTTGTCGTTGGATTTTCTTATTATCTGTTTAATGGAAAAGCGGAATCTTTGTCGACTCCAATACATTTAGAAAATGGAAAAGTCTATGTTCCTGCAAAAGAAACAATAGAATCGTTTGGGCGAGAATTCCAAAAAAAACTTACCTTAGACACTACTAATAACACGATTGCTTTTTCTGACTTACCGAATCAAAAACCGACTACAATTCCATCGATTCAATTTAATAAAAAAGAAACGGCTGGAACTCGTGAGGTGCATACCATTGTGATTGATCCTGGTCATGGTGGTAAAGACCCTGGAGCCTTAGGTAAAAAAAGTCAAGAGAAAGATATTGTTTTATCTGTGGCTAAATTGCTAAAAAAGAAACTTACTAAAGAAGGTTTTAACGTTAAGCTGACTCGAGAAAAAGACGTTTTTATTGAACTTTCAGAAAGAGCCAATTTGGCAAATAAATGGGACGGCGATTTATTTATCAGCCTTCATTGTAATGCCGTTGATGGTATTGAAAGGCAAAAGCGTACAGAAGGCTACCATTTTTATGTACTTAGAGCTCCAGAGAGTGAAGAAGATAAAGCCATTGCTCGCCGAGAAAACAAGGTGGCCTCTCTTTATGGAGATAAAGGGGCAAAAGAGGAGTTATCCCCTCTGGAGTGGTTTAAGTTAGAAGCTCGTTTAGAGAAATACAAGCAAAATAGCTACATGTACACTGAGGAATTATTAAACAGTTTTAATAATAATGGCAAAATCAAACAACTTGGTACAGGCGTTGGTGGTGCTGGATTTATGGTTTTAGTTGGTGCTTTGATGCCTGCTGTTCTTGTAGAATTAGGCTTTATCACCCATCCAAAAGATGAAGCTTATATGAATTCTGCAAAAGGGCAAGAAGATTTAGCTTCTAGAATCACCAATTCGGTCATAGAATATAAAAAAGCTGTAAATGATTACAGAAAAACTTTACAACATTAGCGATAAAATTTTATTTTTAACAACAATTATTGAACTTTAGCTTCTTGAGGTATTATATGTCAGGTCATTCCAAATGGGCAACCATCAAACGT
Source organism: Fibrobacteria bacterium AD312 (assembly GCA_001462345.1). GTDB lineage: Bacteria > Fibrobacterota > Fibrobacteria > Fibrobacterales > Fibrobacteraceae > Fibro-01. The sequence goes on from LIUM01000023.1 coordinate 85,568, forward strand.
AAAAAAGCCAAAACAGATGTTGGCCGTGCCAAGGCTTGGAATAAGCTTATTAAAGAAATTTCTATTGCCGCCAAATTAGGTGGCGATAATATGGACGCTAATCCTCGATTGAGAGCTGCTGTTCTTAAAGCTAAAGGGCAAAGTCTTCCAGCTAAAAACATTGAAAGTGCTATTCAGAAAGCTGTTGGAGGCAATTCTGGCACAGATATGTCAGAACCAATGTACGAAGGTCGTGGTCCTGGTGGTATCGCTATTTTGGTCAATTGTATGACCGATAACAAGGTTCGTACCGTTGCAGAAATTCGCAACATTTTTAATAAAAATGGCGGCAGCATGGGCGAATCTGGTTCCGTGGCCTGGGCTTTCACATACAAGGGCGTGATTTTAATTGATGCAGAGAAATATACAGAAGACAAAATCATGGATATTGCTCTCGAAGCTGGTGCTAGCGATATGAGTACAGAAGAAAGTGTTCATGAAGTGACTACCACTCCTGAAATTTTTGAAGCCGTAACAAAAGCATTAGAAGCAGCACAAATTGAAATGATGAGTGCTGAATTAGCTTATGTTCCTAATGATACAACCAAATTAGAACGTTCTGATGCTCAAAAACTTCTTAGACTCATTGAAAAATTTGAAGATAATGATGACGTTCAAGATGTTTATCATAACGCTGAAATTGATGAAGAAGATATAGAAGAATAATTATTATATTCCATAAAAAAAAGATAACCACTGGCCCCAAGCTGGTGGTTTTTCATTTTCGCCAGAAGGTTTAATTTTTAGCAGCGAGATTAACTTTTGGTTTTGAAGAAATAAAAAGAACCCACTATCAATTTAGTGGGTTTCTTTTTTTAATAATAATACTTTAAAAATCAAAAGAAAAAAAATACGATTATTTCTTATTCATTTTCTTTTGTAGAGCTTTAATTTTTTTCTTTGTTAATGGCGTAGCACTAGCTACAATGATCTTTTTCTCGAACTTACCATTCCAAATGGGCCCAAGCATCTGAGCAGAACTTTTTGCCATTTCAAAGGATTCTTTTGCCCAACTATCATTTGCTGGAGGAAGAAGATTAAAAGACAAATTTCTGATGTGTGTTTTTTCATCTTGTAAATAAATCATGAGATCAAACATTCCTGTTTGATATTCATTACCATCTTTTCCTTGAGTTGGGTAAGGAATATAGGCCATTACAACAATTAATTCTTCATCAAAAATGCCATTGAATAGAACATCTGGATCACCACCAGGTGATTTGACTTCTCCTTCAACAGAAAAAGCCCAAGGAGGAACATTCAATTCCATTGAAAAGCTATGATAGCCTTTCTCTGCTTTTTTTAGTCTCAATAAATTACCAGCAAAACCTTGAAATTCAGGCTCTACCTGGGCAAAAAGAGAACTAATTAAACAAAACACCAGGACAACCAATTTTTTCATATTTAATCCTTTTTACTCCTTAAAAAATAATGATTTTGCGGCATCAAAAAGAGCTTCTTTTTCTTCTAAGTCACGACATTCTGTATAAATTCTAACCTTAGGCTCTGTTCCAGATGGACGAATCAACATCCATGAATCATCTGTGAAGATAATCTTTACACCGTCTAAAGTAAGCAATTGTTTTACTTCTTTTTCTTTGGTGCCCACTAAAACTTTCATTTTTGGTTGAGCTCGTTCAGCAACGGCATTTACCTTAGCTATTAAAGGATCCCCTACTAAAGATTTATCGACTTCAAAGCCAGAGCGTGTGGGGTAAAAACGGCCATATTCTGCATAAAGAGCGTCTAAATATTCGCCTAAATTTTTACCAGTAACGGCCATGATTTCTAATGCAAGAAGAAGACCAAATTGAGCATCTTTTTCAAGAGTGTTATTTAAACCAGAAATACCGTCGGATTCTTCGAAAGCAATCAATGCCTTAGGGCGCGCATTTCGAGCTAACCAAGGCCTGAAATTCTTAAAGCCAACAGGCGTTTCCATCACTGGAACACCGAGTTTTTCTGCAATAATATTGACAAAATTTGACGTTGCAACAGACTTGGCAACAACCCCTTGTTCCTTACGCCAAGTGACCATATAATGGAAAGCAATGGCACCAAAACTATTCATATCAATTTCACGAGTTCCATCATAAAAGCGAATTCGATCGCCATCTGGATCGAAAATAGCGCCTAAACGGAACCAGTTTTTACTTGCATCTAAAGCCTGACGAACAAATTCCAAATTCTTAGAGCTTGGTTCTGGAGCTACTCCACCAAAGAGAGAATCATCTTCGGTACGAAGACTGATCAAGCATTCTGGGTTACCAAGCAACGCCGCTGGACGACCTCTGGTAGAGCCATGAACATGATCACAAACGAGAGTTAAACGACCTTCATCAATTAATTTTTGAATTCGTCCGAACTTAATAGTTTCTTGTTTTATTAAAAATTCTTTGTAAATCTTAACAGGATCAATGGCTTCAAATGAAACCTTCCCCACTGGTTCAAATTGATGCGTTTTCATCATTTTATTGGAAAGAGCAGTAATCACATCTGTAATTTCTGGACCAGCAGGGCCACCATCGGCAGGGTTAAACTTAATGCCATTGTAATGGCTTGGGTTATGACTAGGAGTCATATTAATAGAGCAAGCAGCACCTAAAAGTTCAACAGCGGCTGAAAACTCAGGAGTGGCCATTTCTCCACCATAATAAATTTTGACTCCCGCTTTTTGAAATTGTGAAGCCACTGCCATACAGAATTCTTTACCAAGCAAGCGATTATCATGTCCAATTACAAGACCGCGTTTTTGAAGTTCTTCAAAATTGGCTACACCTAAAGAGCTAAATAATTCAGGAGTTGCTTCGCGATACAAAGAAACAATAGCAGCACCAACGACTTGTAAATTGTGGATCGTAAATTCTGAACCTATTTCACCACGCCATCCTGAAGTACCAAAAGTCACTTTCGTTGGCTTTTGAGAAGAGAGAGCTTCTTTTTTTATTTCTTCAACAAGAGCATAATCCGTAGAAGGGTTGAAATCAGGAGATTGAATTTTTTTCCATAATTGAGTTATCGTTTCCATAAAGGATTCCTTTCTAAAAAGGGAGTGGTTTAAAATGGTAATTTAGAAATTTGTATTTGCAAGTTACTAAGAAATGTCTATTTTTACACCATGCAAATAACAAAATCTTCTCAATTGACTGGTGTATTTCCTGCTTTGTTCACTCCACTAATGAGTGATGATCCTAAAAATCTTTATAATTCAATTGATTATAAGAAAATGGCTCTTATGATTGATGATTTAATTGAGGCTGGAGTTAGCGGTATTGTTCCTGTTGGAACGACTGGACAAAGTGCTACCGTTACTCATAAACAACATTTAGATATTATCAAATTCACTTTAGATTATGTTCATGGACGTGTTCCAGTCATTGCAGGCGCAGGGTCTAACTGCACTAGAGAATCTATAGAAATGATTCAAGAAATCATGAAGATAGCTCCAGTTCCAGTTCTTTGCGTCACAGGTTATTATAACAACCCTTCCCAAGAAGGCATTGAAAAGCATTTTAAAACTTTAAGTTCTGAAACTGGCGCCAAAATCATTGTTTATAATGTTCCTGGAAGAACTTCCAGCTATATTCATCCAGATACATTGATTAAGTTATCTGAAGACAAAAATATTATTGGATTAAAGCAAGCCGTAGAATTTAGAATTGGCGAAAAATTTCACGAAGACACCCTTCGCGTCATTAAAGAAACTGCAAATAATGATTTTGCTGTTTTAAGTGGCGAAGATGGAGCTTTTATTGATGTTCTAGAAATGGGTGGTAAAGGTTTAATTAGCGCTTCTGCTAATATTTCCGAAGCGGCATCTATTTTTGTTCAATTGTACAAGTCTTTTTTAGAAGGGCAATTTGAAAAATCAGATGATTTACAAGATGCAGCTCGTGATTTTGTAGAAATCACCTTCTGTCGTAAAAACCCTATTCCTCTGGGGACATTATTTAATAGCCCTCTATATCTCCCTCTTGTTAGCGTTAAGCAAACAGCTAGAGGCGATGAAGCGGAAGCACGTATTTTGAAGTTAATACACGAAAAAGCACCTTCTTTATTAAAGTATCATAAATAACACTGGAGATAAACCATGAGTGAAGAATTAAAAAAATCTATTAGCGATGAAATATGTGAAAATATACAGAAACATGGTTTTTTACCAATTCCTGTACAAACCTTAAATGAAGAAGCAGAAGCCTCACGCTATTTTGCAGGAACTTTTTCAGAATTTCTAGAAGCAGCAAAAGCGTTAAATGCAAAAGGCATTTTTGTTGAAACGCTTTATCTCGATGAAGACGAATTCTATTACGATAGCGGTATTGAAGAAGAAGAAGACGATTGCTGCTGCGATTGTGACTGTGACTGTGATTGTGATTGTGATTGCGACTGTGATTGTGATTGCGATTGCGATTGCGATTGCGACGAAAGTGAATGCACTGATGAAAATCTAGAAAAATCCGATTGCGAATGCGAATGCAGCAAAGAAGATTTAAGCGAAGATTCTGATGAAGGTGATGAAAACGTTTGGATTGATCCTGAAGATTTGGACGGTTTAGATTTAAGTCTATTACGCCCTGAGATTGCAAATTATCAAGATCGCATTGGTGAAAGCTGTGGCGTTCGTCTTACTATTCCAGGTGTAGATCATGTGGAAGTTGAAATTTTTGCAGAATGGTACAATACCTTTGCAGAAATGGTAGACGACGCCTATGAAGCCATTGAAATTGATCCAGCTGCAGCTCTTGAAGAAATGAAAGCAAACTGCAACGTTTCTGAAGATTAATCAATTTTTATCTTTTTTTTTCAAAGACTCTTGTATTTAAGTACAAGAGTCTTTTTTTGTATTCAAAACTATTTGGTTTCCAAAATGGTTTTCTTGATTATAAAACGCTAAACAAATTGGATTCGTGAAGCAGCAATAATCTTTAAAAAAACGATTGTATTTAATTTTTAAATAGCTAAGAATCGCCTTGATTACATCATCATTATTAAATCAAATCGCTTTGCATAAGAATTAAAAATGCTATTTCAATTAAAATGGAATCAAAAAAAATCAATTATTTTTTATTTACCTATTGTTTTAGTGGGTAAATGAAATTATATTTTCATCATTACCTATTAATTTGGTAGGTTGAATAAAGCGGTTATAAAAAAATGAGTAATAAAAAATACAAATTTGAAACACTTCAACTCCATGTTGGGCAAGAATCGCCTGACTCTGCTACAGGGGCTCGTGCTGTCCCTATTTATGCCACTACATCTTATGTTTTTGAAGATTCAAAACAAGCTGCAGCTCGTTTTGGTTTATCAGAAGGTGGAAACATCTATACTCGTTTGATGAATCCTACATCTGATGTTTTTGAAAAACGAATGGCTGTATTAGAAGGTGGTGTTGGAGCTCTCGCTACTGCTTCTGGTTCAGCTTCCATTACTTATGCCATCCAAAATATTGCTAAAGCAGGAGACCATCTTGTTTCTGCTTCTAACTTATATGGCGGTACATATAATCTTTTTGAAAACACCCTTAAAGAACAGGGTTTATCGGTCACTTTTGTGAATCCTTCTCAGCTGGATGATTTTGAAAAAGCGATTCAAAAAAATACTAAGCTGATTTACGCTGAGGCTTTGGGTAATCCTAATTCTGATCTCGTGGATCTGGATGCATTATCCGAAATAGCCCATCGTCATGGGATTCCTTTAATTGTCGATAGCACTTTTGCGACTCCATTTTTACTACGTCCCATTGAACATGGTGCTGATATAGTTGTCCATTCTGCGACAAAATTTATTGGTGGGCATGGTACTGTAATGGGCGGCGTGATCATTGATTCTGGTAAATTTAACTGGCTTCAAAATGATAAATTCCCTGGATTATCAAAACCGAATCCATCTTATCATGGGATAGTTTTCGGAGAAGCTTGCGGTTCTTTAGCATATATTATTAAATTAAGAACTACTTTAATGAGAGATCAAGGAGCTACTATTTCTCCCTTTAACTCCTTTCTCTTATTGCAAGGCCTAGAAACGCTTTCATTACGAGTGGAACGTCATGTAAGCAATGCGTTAAAAGTCGTTGAGTATTTAAGTAAACATCCAGAAGTCACTAAAGTAAACCACCCTTCTCTATCAACTGGTAAACAAAAAGAACTATATAATCGGTATTTTCCAAATGGGGGCGGTTCCATTTTTTCTTTTGAAATTAAAGGAAATGGAGAAAGAGCCAAAAAATTTACTGAAAGTCTAGAATTGTTTTCATTACTTGCCAATGTAGCAGATGTAAAATCTTTAGTGATTCACCCAGCCTCTACAACACACTCACAACTTTCAACTGAAGCACTTCTTGCAACAGGAATTACTCCTAATACCATTCGATTATCCATTGGTACAGAGCATATTGATGATATTCTTGCTGATTTAGAACATGGGTTTCAAGCTATAAAATAAGGAGTTATCATGTCTACTATTTATTCTTCTGCAGATAAGCTTATAGGTCGTACTCCTATTTTAGAATTATCTAAAATTCAGAAAGAATTCTCTTTAGAGGCAAAAATTTTAGCGAAGCTAGAATATTTTAACCCTGCGGGTTCTGTGAAAGACCGTATCGCAAAAGCAATGATTGAGGCCGCTGAAGCGGAATATAAACTAAGGCCTGGTTCTGTGATTATTGAACCTAGTTCTGGAAATACGGGAATAGCTCTTGCTTCTATTGCCGCCATGAAAGGCTATCGCATTATTATTGTAATGCCAGAAACGATGTCTGTAGAGAGACGTCAATTAATGAAGGCTTATGGAGCAGAACTTGTTTTAACAGATGGTGGTCTAGGAATGAAAGGAGCTATCGCCAAAGCAAATGAACTTGCTTCACAAATAGAGAATAGTTTTATTCCTGGGCAATTTAACAATCCTGAAAATCCAAAAGTTCATTATACAACTACAGGGCCTGAAATTCTAAACGATACTGATGGTAAAGTAGATATTTTTGTTGCTGGAGTAGGCACAGGAGGTACAATTACAGGAGCAGGAACTTTTTTAAAAGAAAAAATACCTTCAATAAAAATAGTCGCCGTAGAACCAGCTGCATCAGCCGTTTTATCTACAGGAGTAGCTGGCGTTCATAAAATTCAGGGCATTGGTGCTGGTTTTATTCCTCAAATTTTAGATACTAAAATTTATGATGAGATCATCACCGTCACAAATGATCAGGCTTTAAATATTGCAAAACTGGTGTCAAAAAAAGAAGGTGTTCTAGTAGGAATATCTTCTGGAGCCGCTCTTTTTGCTGCTATAGAACTGGCGAAAAGGCCCGAAAATAAAGGGAAAAACATTGTTGCTATATTCCCTGATACTGGAGAACGTTATTTATCGACAGCCCTTTTTAAAGAGTATCAAATATGATGGTTTCTACTAGAGGCAGATATGCTTTACGAGTGATGATTGATATTGCAGAACATGGTGAAAATAGTTCTATCCCCTTGAAGGATATTGCTATTAGGCAAGATATTTCTCAAAAATACCTTGAATCCATTATGACTGTATTATCAAAAAAAGAGCTTGTACAAGGAATTCATGGAAAAGGAGGAGGCTACTCCCTAACCAGAAAACCATCTGAGTATTCCATTGGAGAAATTCTTCGTTCGACAGAAGGAAGTCTCGCTCCAGTGGCTTGTCTTGAATGCGGTGCCTCTACTTGCGATCGTGCTGTAGAATGTAAAACTTTACCTATGTGGGGAAAGTTAGATTATCTTATTAGCCAATATTTAGATCATATCAAATTAGATGATTTGGTTAAAAACAGTTTAGACGAAGCATTCAAAAATTTAGACTGGTTAAAATTAAAATCGTAAAATTGTACTCAATAAAAAAAGCCCTGAAAGAAAGAATCTTCCAAGGCTTATTTTTATTTATTTTTTTAATTACTATTCTGGGGATTCAGTAGACATTTCAGAAGCTTCTACTTCTGTTTCATCTTCCACGGCTTCTCCTTGAATATGATCAAATTTTTCTTTGGCGTCAGCAGAATCCTGTTCAATATCTTCAACGCTTGGAAGTGCTGTAGCATCTTGAACCATGTCATTTTCGCGAAGTGAAATTGCTTTTACTCCCTGAGATACACGACCCGTAACACGAATGCTATCTACAGAAATACGAATAACTTGACCATCGCGACTGGTGATAATTAAGTCATAGTCATCAGCAACGCTCTCGACAAAAACAGCTTCTCCAGTCTTTTCGGTGACGTTTAAGTTTTTAACGCCTTTTCCGCCACGACGAGTGATACGATAAGAAGAAGGTTCTGAACGTTTGCCATAGCCATTTTCTGAAATAGTGAGAATCTTATTATCAGGCTTTAACCAGAGAAGAGAAATCACTTCATCCCCTTCGGCTAAATGAATACCGCGAACACCATGAGTGCCACGACCCATTGCACGTAAGCATGATATAGGGAAAGTAATCGCTTGGCCAGACTTTGTTGCAATCATCAACAGATCATTTGCAATAGGACGGCCTTCGACTTCAGCGCCTTCGTCTAATTCAGCTTCAGAGTCGACAACTTCAGTTTCTTCAATAAGCTCCTCCCCTTCTGTTTCTGGAAGAGCTTCCGAAGAAATAGGATCTACGCCCACTAATTTTACTTTGACAAGTTCATCACCTTCATCTAAAGTAATGGCGTTGACACCAGCTTTACGAGGACGAGAGAATAGAGTTAAATCCATCTTATTTACAACACCTTTTTTGGTTGCAAAAACAAGACAGAAATAGCCGCCAAACTTACGTACAGGTACGATTGCCGAAACTTTTTCGCCTTCGCTAAGTTCAATAAAGTTAACGATTGGACGACCTTTACCATTTCTGGAGCCTTCTGGCAAACGGTAGACTTTTGTCCAATGCACTCGGCCTTTATTAGTAAATATGAGCAAATAACTATGGGTACTTGCAGTAAAGATTTGCTCTACAAAGTCTTCTTCTTTAAGACCTGCACCAATAATACCTTTTCCACCTCTATTTTGAGCCTTAAACGTATCAATAGGAAGACGGCGAATATAACCTTCACGGCTTAAAGTAATCACTTGTTCTTCTTCGGTGATTAAATCTTCATAGTCGAAATCTTCGGCAGCATCTTCAATGGAAGTACGACGTTCATCACCAAACTTATCATTAATCTCATCTAAACGATTTAGAATGATTTCAATTTGGCGTTCTCTTTTTGCAAGAATATCTTCTAAATCAGCAATAGTAAGAAGTAACTCTTCGTATTCTTTTTCAATTTTATCAATTTCAAGGTTCGTTAATTGCTTGAGCCTCATATCCACAATAGATTGAGACTGAATCTCAGATAAACCAAAGCGTTCCATAAGAGCCGCTTTCGCTGCGTCAGTATCTTGAGACGCTCTAATAATTTTAACGACTTCATCGATATTTTGTTGAGCAATACGAAAGCCTTCCAAAATATGCATACGAGCTTTTGCTTTCTTTAATTCGAATTCAGTACGTCTGCGAATCACTTCCACACGATGTTCAATGAAAGACGTGATTAAATCTTTTAGTGTTAAAAGCTTTGGCTGAGTACGATTAACAAGAGCTAAGTTGTAAATACTGAATGTATCTTGAAGTTGTGTATACTTGTATAAATTATTAAGAATCACTTCAGAAACAGCATCACGTTTCAACTCAATGACAACGCGCATGCCCGAGCGATCGGATTCATCACGAATATCACTAATCCCTTCAACACGCTTATCACGAACTAAATCGGCAATCTTTTCCACCAAATTGGCTTTATTGACCATGTAAGGAATTTCTGTAATGATAATACGTGAACGCCCTTTAGAATCTTCTTCTGTATGGACACGAGCACGAACTCTAACTTTTCCACGACCCGTTAAATAGGCTTCACGAATTCCACTTCGGCCACAGATAATGCCACCTGTAGGGAAATCTGGGCCTGAAACGTATTGCAAAAGTTCTTCACCAGTAATGTCTGGGTTTTCAGCAACCGCATGAATGGCATTGGTAATTTCTCTTAAATTATGAGGAGCCATAGAGGTTGCCATACCAACAGCAATACCAGTAGATCCGTTCACCAAAAGATTAGGGAAAGAAGAAGGAACAACAAGAGGTTCAGTTAAAGAATCATCGTAGTTTGGTCCGTAATTTACTGTCTCTTTTTCAAGATCTTCTAACATCATTTCGCCAAAACGAGTCATACGAGCTTCGGTATAACGCATCGCAGCAGCAGAGTCACCATCAATAGAACCGAAGTTTCCTTGACCATCGACTAGAGGATAGCGTAAAGAGAAATCTTGTGACATACGAACAAGAGTTTCATAGACGGCAGAATCACCATGTGGATGGTACTTACCAATAACATCACCCACGATACGAGCAGACTTTTTATACGGTTTCCCTGGATAAACACCAAGATCATGCATTCCAAAAAGAACCCTTCGATGCACAGGCTTTAAGCCGTCTCGGACATCAGGCAAAGCTCGAGCCACAATAACGCTCATCGAATAGCGCAGATAACAATCCTGCATATCTTTTTCTATCAACGAATAAACGTGAGTTCCTGGGACTAATTTTTGATCTGACATTTTTTATCTATCCTTTTTATTGAGCTACAGAGGCAAATAAAGCCTGCACTCGATTCAATTCTATATGATCCGTTGGATTTAAAGAAAGTGGCGTAAGAGAAGCAAATGACAAGGAGATGGCTTCGTCATCAGAGCCTGGTAAAGCATGCTCCCAAATTTTACACCCATCGACATACCACAACCCGTCTCGACATTCATAATAATCTGTAAACATACCGAGCCCCATGGTTGTTGCTCGAATTCCTTGATACTTTTCTACAGTAGCATCAGGGAAATTCACATTCCAAAATGTTTGAGCTGGTATTTTAGAATACCATTTATTTTCCACTACCGCTTTTGCAAAAGCAATGATTTCTTGGAGCATAAATTCATTTGGTGCTTGAAGAGAAAGGGCTACAGCAGGTATTTTCCAAAGAGCGGCTTCTCTTGCAGCGGCAACGGTGCCTGAATAGATCGAAGACACACCCGCATTTTCACCTACATTGATACCAGAAAAGACAAGATCAATCGGTTGATCTTTGAATAGTTCACTAACAGCAAACTTAATACAATCTGCTGGAGTCCCTGAAATAGCATAAGCAGGAAACCCATAATCAAAAACTCGGTTGCAAGATAAACCTTCGCGATGAGTAAAAGCATGACTCACACCACTTTTTTCTGAATCAGGAGCAACCACAAAAACATGGCATAAAGGGGCAAGAGCTTTTACCAATACGAGCAAATTTTCACTCGTAATACCATCGTCATTTGTTATTAAAATATGGGGTCGATTCTTCTCTTGCATTTGTAGCCTAAAAGATAGAATTTATCCACTCAATTAGTTGTATTTTTCAAGTAAAAAAAGCGATTTTATGGATAAAAAAGTACATTTTAAAAAAGCGTTTTCTTTAGGATTTTTATGTATCCCAAACACAAATTTTTAGCGATGAGTGAAATAGCGAAAGCGAAAAGGTTTTCAGAAATTTTAAGGGTCATTATTCTTCAATTAGGCAACGATTTTCAAAAAGCAAAGCAAGAATACGAATTATACGCTGATTGGGCAGAACTTCCTATGGAGAAAAGGATTATTGGTAAAAATCAAGCACAATTAATTGATTTATACAAGACTTTTCGTTCAGAAGCAGGTTTAGGTTTTGAACGAGACGTATATTTAGAACAAGAGCCTGGTGATCGAGAAACGGCAATAAATCCTCCACTCCCCTATTCCGTTTTAGTACATAATCTAAGAAGCGCTTTTAATGTCGGGTCTATTATACGTTCCGTCGATTGTTTTGGGCTTGAAAAAGTGAATTTAAGCGGTTACTCTCCAGAAATTGATCATGTGACCTTAAAAAGTGCGGCGAGAGGTGCTGAAGGATGGATTTCTACAGAACGTTGGGAATCTCCAATCGACTGTATAGAACATTACAAGTCCTTAAAATATGAAATCATTGCTTTAGAAACAGGCGATGATATTCAAAATATAGCCGATGTTTCTTGGCCAGAAAAAGGTCTAATTTTAGTCGGAAATGAAGAGCTTGGAATTGCTCCTGAATTAATGGAACAAGCAACGCTCAAAGTGACTATACCCATGATTGGGCGTAAAGCGAGCATGAACGTCGCAGGTGCTTTTGCAATTACCGCCTTTTGTATTAGAAACAAAGGCGTACACCATCGACTAGATACACTTTTTTGACCCAATTTTGGGGATTATCCATAAATCTTGCTACCCGACCCAAATTGTACAGCTTGACCCAGCAGAGCCTTTCTTATACAAATTCCTCTGACGTTTGCTTCGGAAGCAATTAAATTTTACTTCAGAAAAACGCTCTTTCCATTTTTGAATCCATTATGTTCAACACTGATGACGTAGCGGCCATCGGGAACATTACTAGAATTCCAAGAAACTCTATTGTAACCCACCATTGCATGGGAAACAAGAACGCTTGAAACAACAACGCCACCGGAATTAGTCACAGTAACAACAGTTGTGCCAGCAGATTGCAGTTCAAAGCTAATGGAATTACGATTCACTCCTTTCACTTTGATTTTTTCACCATTCTTTTTCTGGGTAACCGGAGATGGTGCATCAATAACGTCCTTATTTACATAAATACAATCAATATTTTTTGTTTCAACGTTAGCTTTATCATCAATGACTTCACCTTGCTTCACGACAGCAACAAGTTTCTTGTCGATCAAGATGTTATCAGCATAGGATTCCAGCTCATCTCCACGGATTTTTTTCTTATTGAGCCTAGATGCAACTTCTTCGCCATCCAGATTCTTCACAGTCAATTCCGTACGGCGAATAGTTGTTCCGAGAGTATCTCCATTGCTAATAAAAACAATTTCTACTGGTTTATTTTTTTCGCCACGAAGCATCGTCTGGACATCTTCCATTTTCTTGCAGTAAGTGTTGTTTCCATTCACAGAGATGATCACATCTCCTTTCTGCAACTTTGAATCAGCAGCTGGAGTACCTGGAATAACACTCACAACCTCTGCACCTTTTTCTGCAGGCGTAATTGCAACACCAACGCCATTAAACGTTTCATCAGCAAATGCAGAAGCAACGACAGCAACCGCAATCATTACCATTTTAATAAAAGTATGTTTCATTACAATAATTCCTTTTCTTATTTTAATCATCAGAAAAAATCTTTTTCGTTAGCAATTATCTTGTCAAGATTCTTCAATGAAATTTTGAACAAGCCTTCGTACGAGACTGCATAAAGAAATCCATCAATTACATCAAGGCTGTATATCTTTGATGTTGGCATTATCTTACCATTGATGACTTCACCAGCAATCCTTCGCCAGCCCCTAGGAATATTACCATAAGGGTCGCCATAATCGCCCATGTATACCTTAGGATAAGATCTATCCCCAGATGCAAATAGATGTTCCCCATCAGATACAAGGGATTGTATGCCATACGTTGAGTTAATATTGATTACATAATTCAAGGTATCTTTATCATAGCCAGACAAAAAAAGACTGTCTATTGCAATCCAACCGTCTCCTGCAGCATCCCATTCATAAACCAACATGCTCGACGTTTCGGCGATAACCAAATTATTTTTATGGACAAGAATATCAGTAACAGGACGAGGTATATACTGCTTCGTATAATCAACCTTTGGAGGAAATGGTAGTTGTTTCCACTGCCTTGATCCTGACGTGAGTTCAAAAACGCCATCCATTGTAGCAATGTAGAACTTGCCATTCCATTCGACACCTTTATGGAATTGCAGGGGAACAGTACCCTCACCATAGGTTTCATAATGAATCGGCGGGGTTTCTAAATCAACCCAGGAGTCGCCATTCTGCAATCTAATTACAGACACCACTTCTTTTGAAACAGAATCCTTGAACCCGGCCAAGCTAACAATCAAGTTGTTTTCGAACTTACCTATTCCATAAACACCATATTCAATGCCGTTTGTGGAATCAAGAACTTTTATCTTTTCCCATTCTTTGCTATCCGGATAATATTTTAGCACATCGCCATTCCTTGTTCCAACAAAGAATGCTGTTGAATCAGCAAAAAGTGTGTTCACGAAACCTTTCGACGGGACAGAAAGAGTATCCCAATGATTTCCATCTAATGACGACACAAAAAGGCGCGGAGCATGCACGAGATAGCCAGGCTTTCCTTCTGCAGGAACGCTCCAGGCATCCTCTAGCATGATCCATGAACCAGAATGCAGCATATTCTGAAAACCACTGCCTCTTGTGTTAAGAGATTCCTTGTCTGGAATAAATCCAGCACTCACCCAACCGTCCTGCGATGATTCAGGCTGTTCCGAGTTTACGCCAGGATCTTTTGCACAAGCTGCAAAAAGAAGGGAAACAATCACTAAACGAAAAAGATTTTTCATATTAATAATTCCATGTATAAAGCGGAGCTAAAAGGCTCGGCTCATCGAAAGACTTACAACGTTCAATGGAAGGAACGCTACCATAAATTACATTATTCTCGGCATCAAGTAAGGCTATGCCGCAAACAGTCTTGTCAAATGCACTCCAATCCTTCAAATGAGCACCTACATCACCCTCGGTTACAGATTCACCAGGATAAAGAATGAAATTTTAGTAGTGCATTTCGTTTTTTAGCTTTTTTATTTCATCGTAAAACGAATATAATTCTTGTACTTTATTTTCAAGAAAATAATAGTGGCGTAAATAGAAAACGAGAAGAATAAAGAAAATAAGACATAATGCCAAAAACGCTAGTGATGTGACTACACTGATGTATATAACGCTTAAAAAGGCAAGTAGAGCAATAAATAGCGTTACAATTAGATGAATTAATCGTTCTTGTTGAAATAATTTGATTTGAAAAGCCATTTCTTTAGGATCAAAACTGGCTAGTAGAGCAGGAGAAGTCTTAACATCTTCTAAAAATTTCAAATAAGCAGAAAGTCTTTTCTTCATATAATGAATATATAACAAAAAGAAATTAGTTTATATTTTATATAAGTAGTTTTTTTGGATCTGTTGATATTATTTTATTGAAAACAGGATTGTTCTATTTTGAGGATTCCATTGTCTTTACTCTACCCATCTCTTTGTTCGCTTTTTGTAGAAAACTGTAAACGAGAAGATTTTCCTGGTTGGTATCTTCGGAAAGACGGTGAATGGATTCATTATTCAAGAAAGACCCTTAAAAATAATCTCTTCTATTTATCTCTTGCTCTACACCAAAAAGGGATTGATTCAGAACATAATGTAGGTATTATTGCGCCCACATCTCCAAATTGGGTTCTTGCCGATTTAGCAACTCAAATGTGTCACGGCATTACGATCCCTTTATTTCCAAACATTTCTTCAAAAAACTTTCTATTTCAATGTGAAGACGCGAGCGTTCAATTTTTAATTATTGAAAATATTTCCTGTTTAGATAAAACGCTACAAGAATCTCTCTCTTCTTTCCAACTCGTTATTTGTATAGATTCCTCAGAGTCCAAACCTCCTAATGGCATTTATTGGGATGATCTTCTTACAGAAGGCCGTGCTCTCGCTGAGTCTAAAGATATGGGTAACTGGATTAGAGAGCAATTAAAAAGTATTTCTCCAGATGAAGTATTTTCCATCATTTACACTAGCGGTTCTACGGGGCGACCCAAAGGCGTTGCTTTAACACATCGCCATATGATTTCACAATTACACTCTCTCCGTAGCATTTATGAATTAGATCGTCAAAAAGACACGGCACTCAGTTTACTTCCCATTGCCCATGTTTTTGAAAGGATGACTATCTACTATTATACTTTGATTGGTCTCAAAGTTTATTTTGCAGATGATCCCAAAAATGCAGCCTCTATTCTTCAAGAGATAAAGCCTTCTGTAATGACTGTAGTGCCTAGAATTCTAGAGCGTCTATTTGAAAAAATGACTGCTGCTGCAGATAACCGTTCTGGGATTAATAAATTATTAATCAAAAAAGCAATACGTCTTGCTAAAATTAAAGATCCAGAAAAGAACTCTATTTGGAAAAGAATCTACGAAAAGCTAGTCTATCAAAAAATGAGGGCTGCCGTAGGAGACCGTTTTAAGTATATCATTTCAGGGAGCAGCGCTCTAAACAAAAGTATTAATCGCTTTTTATTAAACATTGGCCTTCCTGTATATGAAGGCTACGGCCTCACAGAATGTTCTCCTGTAGTCAGCGTCAATTATAAAAACCATTTAAGGTTAGGTTCTGTTGGCCAAAAACTGGCTCATTTAGAAGTAAAAATTGGTCCTCAAAATGAGATTTTAGTCAAAGGAGAAAGCGTTTTCGATGGCTACCATCATCAAGACGAATACAATCGCACCATATTTACAGAAGATGGCTTTTTCAAAACTGGGGATGAAGGCTATATAGATAAAGATGGTTATCTCTTTATTATTGGTCGCATTAAAGAAATGCTAAAAACATGTACAGGCAAATACGTTTCCCCTTTACCTATTGAATTAGAGCTTTCAAGGCACCCTTTTATTGAATCGGCGTTAGTGATAGCCAATGACAGAAAATACGTTTCAGCTTTGATTTTCATGAATTTTGAAAACACAAGACGCCACTTAAAATTAACTCATGAAGAATTTGATCCTTATAAATCCATTTTGTCAAAAAGAGTTCAAACAGCTATTGCTCGCCATATTCAAAACGTAAATAAGAAATTAAATCATTGGGAACAAATTCAAAAATGGACATTAATTGCAGACCCATTAAGCATTGAATCTGGTCTTTTAACGCCTACCCTAAAGCTAAGAAGAAAAGCAGCAGAATCTATTTATAGTAAAGAAATAGAATCCATGTATTCTTCAGATAATCAGTGTCCCATCCAATCGTAAAAACTTACTCAGGATACGCACAGCACCTAAAGCTAATCGAATTGTCTTTATAGAACGCTGCTGCTGCTCGATACGAAGTTGGTTTTAAAAGGAAGACGACTTCTTTTCTTGAAGGCTCATAAATTAGGCCTTGGGCCAGATTTTCAAGCCAGAGAGAATCCCCTTTTTTGTATTCGGAAAGCAATGCATAGTCTTCGCCTATAACTTCAAGCGTTTCTGGATTCTTCACATCAAAAAATTGTAAAGTATCCTTAAAATCTTTTTGAGTTAAAATAGCATACAACGTCTTCGTAGTATCGGCAGTTAATGTAGTATCTACAGTAGTACCATTGACATACAAATAAATGGTATCTTGGGTATAACCCATTCGAGTATAATAAGGGAAAAAGCGATTCGTACACATCGCTGCCGTTTCGCGATCAAGACCTTCAAATTGTTGGAAACTAGAACCCTTTAAAACCTGAAGAGTATCAGAAGAACGCCCTAAGACCCATTCTTGATATTGACCAGGTAAATCGCGTATTCCAAAACGATTAGCGCATTTTGCATTACGATTCACAAATGATTTTGCAAATAAAGAATCGTTTGTACCTACATTACAATAAGAAAAGAGATATTCAGATGAAGCAACATCCCCATCTTCAATTACACCATAAGTAGAGGAACCACCAGAGAGGCAGGCCTTTTGCCAATCACTTTCGTGACAGAGAGACACATTAAATCCAGGGAGTGACATTGCATTACAGATTTCCATTGCTTCAGAATGTAAAACATTACTGTAGAACTCCCCATTTTCATCTCTATGTTCTATAGATTCCATACAAAAACGAGTTGTATCCGATGATTCTACGGCAACAAACCCTGGAGGGCATTCTAAATCAGCGACCTGATGTGGTGCAATGTATAATGTATCAATTAAAGCTTTTGAATAATATCCAGAAGAATCTACGGACCGAATTCTTAAGATTAATGTATCCATCGGTAATACCCAACGAATCGTATCCGAGACAAATTTTCCAATAGCAGATACAGCCATGGAATCCCCTTTCCATTCATATTTTTTTGTATAACGAGTAGAGGCTTCGCCACCAGCATAGGCTAAAAGATCCCACGAATTACCATTATAGCGTTCAATAATATATTTTGAAACCGCTCGATAGCAAAAATATTCTGAACAAGAAGATGGTATTTTTAAAACGGAATCCACTGAGATGTTATGGCTTTCCTCTACGGGATCAACGCTATTGCTCCAATAAATAAGGACTCGATTATTACTATCTAACCTTGTAAAACTTGAATTTAAGGTGTCTCGAACAGTGAAAATCATTTCTGGCATTAAGGGAGCAATTTTATCTGTTGTTATAAATAGCTGATTATTTTCAACTGTTTCTGAACCATCATTTCCAGAATCATTTCCAGAAGAATCATATGCCGTAATTCCTATGGTGTATCGGCTTTCTGGCTGCAAGCCCTCAATAATTAAGCGAAATCTATTAGCATCTACAAGATCAAAGTCAAATCCCTTACCATCTAAAACAGCAATCCTCATATAATTTTTAACATTATCCGATTGACTTGTTTCATCTACCCAAATAGAATCCTTGATGGCACGAATTCGAGCATGTTTATTGTATAAAGAAGAACCAATGGAATCGACTTTTGTGTTTTGAAGCACTTTGATTTTTAAATTACGTAAGTCTTCTTCTTTATTTTCAGCGTAAATGACAATATTGTAACCAACGATTGGTCCAGAAATATTATTTGGATCATAAAAATCTATTTGGTCTGTTGGACGAGCCCAATCAAAAAGAGCTCCTGTAGACCATACGGAATCTTGTAAATTGACTCTAGATGGTGGTGAATCATCTCCGAAATGAATGTGTAGACGTTGTAAAGAACCTTTTTTTTCATCTTTATCTTTATCTGTATACTCAGGCCAAAGAGCGACTTGTAAACTATCTCTATCTAAATAATCAGCGAGTAGAGCGGTTAAATCAATCGTATCAAAGTCATCCGCTTTTTTATCATTATATTCGATTAAAATTGATTTTTCTAAGGCCGCAGACGAAACTGCTTTTGAAGTATCATCTATAACTGTAGTATCAAGCCATAAATGAATGCCTTTTAGTTCTTTGGTTTCTATAGGATAGCGAAAACGTAATTGATAGCAATAAGACCCATCTTCTACTCCAGGTGCACATTCTCTAAGAACGGACATGTCTAGAATTTCTCGATCAAAAAAATACTCGACACCTTCATCATCGTCAGCACAAGAAGCAAGCAAAAAAAGGCCAATTATTGTAAAAACTTTAAAAATACGCTTTGTCATTATGGTATAAAATACAAAAAAACCGACTGGAACACAGCCGGTTTTTTTTGTAAAGTATCGAAATTAAAATTCTGGATAAACAGAAACTTTTTGACGCTTAGAGTCAAGATGTTCAAATTTCACTTTGCCATCAATTAGAGCAAATAGAGTAAAATCTCTACCCATACCCACATTGTTGCCTTTGTGAAAGTGAGAGCCTCTTTGACGAACAATAATATTGCCCGCTTTGACTACTTGATCGCCGTATTTCTTGACACCAAGATATTTGGCGTTAGAGTCACGACCATTATGAACGGATCCTTGTCCTTTCTTATGTGCCATGGTTAAGCCTCCATCGCTTTACGAAGCGAGTTTTTCTTGATTTTCGCTGGCTTTGGAATGCCTTGGGCAATCTTTTCCTTGCGAGTTAAAGGCACATTTTGAGCCTTTTGCTTTGCAAGAGCCGCAATTCGAGCACGATTACGAGAAATGATTTGAGGTTCAACAGCTGCAGATTCCTTGCCAGAGCAAATTTCCGTAACAAGCACTTCGGTATAGCCCTGACGATGACCGTTTCTACGTTCGTAACGAGTACGACGTTTTTTCTTGAAAACGATCACAGTGTCACCTTTACCGTGAGAAAGCACTTCTACTTTCACGGTGGCGTCACTCAGGACAGGGGTGCCGACTTGCACTTCTTTTCCGTTTGAGAAAAGAAGAACGGACTTTAGCTCCAGTGTAGAACCGACAGCAGCGTCAGCGATGCTGGGAACCTTATAGGCTTTGCCCAACTCGACTTTATACTGGAAACCACCTGTTTCAACAATAGAATACATTTTGTATATCCTTTAATTAGTTAGCTGTATCGGAGCTGCAATATTAACAAAAAAAAAGAAAAAAGTAAAGGTTTTAATCAAAAAGATCAAAAAAAAGGTGCACTTTTTTGAAAAATAGTGGCTTTTTAAATTTAAAAAACGAATCTATCGTGTATTTTACCAAAGTTCGTCTTCAGAAGAAAGCCTAAAATTTATTCTGAACGACAAATTCTGCATTAAAATAAAATGTTCATTTTATAAAAAACTTTAATTTTTTACTAAATTTTAGCCATCTATTACAAAAGGACATTTTGAATGAATACAATCGTAGACCTCAATGGCGAATGGGAACTCCTTTGGGATACCGAAGATATAGGCATAACTAACCGTTGGTACGCAAACCCCCAGGAAGGATGCGAGAAAGTACAAGTACCTCATATTTGGGAACAATCTTTTGAAAAAATGTTTTTGACTCAAGATACCGCTTATTATTTCAAGCGCTTTTTTGTTGAAGAAAAACAAGTTCCTAAAAGAATTTTTCTTTGTTTTGAACGTATTGCCACCCATGCTGTTATTTGGTTAAATGGAAAATTGATTGGTGAACACTTTGGGGCCTATTCCTCTTTTATTGTAGAAACATCAAAAGCGATTAAACTCGGTGAAGAAAATATTCTTTGTATCCGCGTAGCGAATATGGGAGCTGCTAACAGCCGTATAGACTTTGGTCGCAATTCTAAAGAAGGGGTTGAAGACCGCTACGTTCATCCTACAGAAATGCCCGTCGGCTTACCTTGGATGCAATATCCATTCGCTGGTATTTATGGCAATGTTTCTTTAATTCTTGGTAATGCGGCCTTTATTTCAGGAATGCAAGTAGAACCTGATATAGATCAAGAACGCGTTGCAGTAGAAGTTTCTTTTAATAATCCTAGAGGATTTCAAACTAAACTTCGTATTTTGATGAAAAATCCAGCAGGTGAAGTTTCTGAAATTTATAAAGACTTAAAACTCGAGAAAGAAAATGCTTCTCATCGTTTTATTCTAGGTATAAAAGACTGGAAAAGGGATAAATATAGCTGGGCTCATGATAAGCCAAATCTTTTTGCTATCGAAGTTCAATTAGAGTCTAAAACAACAAAAACAAAAGGCATTCCTGAGTATTCTTTCTCTGTCATGAAGACTTTTGGATTTAGAAAATTCGATTGTATCAAAGGCGATTTTTATTTAAATGATTCCATCATTAAACTTCATGGCATAAATTACTCCCAACACTGGAGTCAAGGCGGATTATGGACTTCTCAAAATCCTAATTTCCGTAAAGACTTAGAATCATTAAAGAAACTTGGTTTTAATACGATTCGTTCTGGTGGAGCCCCTCTTTCAAATGAAGCACTTGACCTATGCGATGAACTTGGTCTCTTAGTGTTCCAAGAATTCCCAGTTCATACCATGCGCTCCTCTGCTCGAGGCTTAGAAGAAGTGCGCACTGTAATTGAAGATATTGTTAATGAACAAAAACACCATCCTTCGATTGCGGCTTGGGTTATTGGTGCAGAAAACGGTACCCTTGTATTAGAAAATGGAAATAAATTACTGAAAAACGTAGATCAGCTCGATATGAGTAGACCTGTTATTAGTAATCTCAACTGTGTGTATTTAGATAACGAAGAATCTTTCCATAAAGATACAGGTAAACTCATGGGCGTGACAAACGATCGTATTTTATTATACGCCTCGCATCGCCTTCATTTACGTATGAATCCAAGTGCCAACCTCAGTTATTTCTTATCTCTATATTGCAGTAAAGATGAAACTGAAGTGTCCATTCCAGACACGACTCTTGGTGATAGTCTATTTCAAGATGATTATGAAACCTTTGTTAAAGAGACCAATGGTAAAATTTTAATCACCTTAAAAAACCATACTTTATTACCAAAAGAGCCAACAGCTCTCACTGGCCCTCGCAGTAATAAAAATGCAAAAGCGATTAAAGGTCTTTATAAGCAAATTAATGCTTTCATAGCAGATAAAAATATTTCTATCTGGCCTTCTTTTAAGGCATTTAATGAAGACGCCCAACGGATTGCACTAAAAAGCAAAATAGACCAACTCACTTCTATACAAAGTAATTCTTTAGTTTCTGGTTATTTCTTAGATCAATGGGCCGATATTGGAACTGATTTTTCTGGATTGGTCGATGAAAATCGTAAATCTAAAGGTTTAGAATCCTTTGCTAAAGAAATCACCACTCCTACTAAGCTATTGATTTCTGGCTTTGAACATGTTGTTGTGCCACAAAATGAAATTTCATTCCAAATGGTTCTTCTAAATCATGATCGCTTAGAAGATTTTGAGACTGAAATTGTTATTGTGGATAAAGCAGGTCAAGTCGTTTCTTCTCAGAAGAAAAACGAAAAAGGCCAGACAAGCCTTACTCCGCTTGGCATTTATACCATTAAAGCACCAAAATCAACGGGTAATTATACTGTTCAAGCTAAATTAATTTATAAAGGTAAAGAGATTTACCAAACTTCAGAAAGCTTAATTGTTATTGAACAAGCAGACGTAAAAGCAGCAATGAAACAAGTCTGTTTCTTAGATAACAGTACAGAAACTAGTGATGCACTTGCTTCCTTAAAAGGATCTGAACAAGTTATTTTTACAGCTAATTTAAGCTCTTGGAATAATGAAATCTTAGCAAAGATTGTAGATGTTACCAAAAATGGTGGTAAAACCCTCTTGCTATCCGATATGACTCAAGAAGATATTGAAATGTTCAATTCCAGTCATCATTTTGATTCTACAATTGAATCTCATTTTTCTACAGGCGCAAACGAGCTTAGCTTGCATTATTTAACGGAAGACTCCCCTCTTCTTCCAATATTTAATGGAGAGGCTGTTCTTGATCACAATGCTTCTGCTGTAATGCCTAGCGTATCCTTAAACGAACTCGAAGGCTCAACTGTATTAGCACGCTCAGTCTCTATTATCAAGGGAGAAGTCAAGACAGGTGTTGATTTACAGATGTTGCCTTTTGGAAAAGGTAAAATTGTGTTTAATCAATTCAGTGTTTTCGAAGGTCTTGAAACAAGTGCATTAGCAGATGCCTTATTTTGTAAGATTGTTAAACTTTTAGTTTAATCAAAAATTCTCTTATTAAAAAGCTCCTCTAAATAGAGGAGCTTTTTTTATTCGTTTAAAGAAGTTTAATCTGAACTCTCTAGAAGAGTTATTCAAGCATTAACGTGATGTAGAATCTTTTTTTGAGGAATTCGTTTTTGTGGAATCTATTTTAGCGGAATCTATTTTTAAAATCGAATCAGAAACATGATTTTTCATGAAAGTATCTTTAATAGAAACCCATTTTACATCACTCACTTTGGAAACAGAACGACCTTCTTCTTTCAATGATTTTATATCTGGTATTTTTAACGAATCAATTACTAAAGAATCCACATTCCACAAATCATAATAAGAATTAAAAAGAGCGAACCATTCGCGTAACCATATTTTTCTTGATTCTCTTTCAAAAAACCAATTCTTAGAATTGTAAAGATAATGCTGAATATCTACCGTTATAAAAACAGGTTTCTCTCCAGCAAGCGTAGTGAAAATTTGTTTTGCTCGACTGGATGCCGCTGCAGAAGTAATGAGTAGAACGGTATCCACATTTTTAGACTTAAACCATGGAACAATAGAAAGAGCCTCTTCTAAAGTGGAAGGATCTTTGTGTCGAAAAAGAAAAACACGCCCACTATCTACGTTTCCAGAACGCATAAAATCATCTGCATAATAATCAGCAAAACTCTTATCTCGGAAAATTCGACGCCCTAAAAGTAATACAGAATCCGCTTTACGTTCTTCCAATAATTTTAAAGCGTAATCCGAGCGTTCCATATCAGCAGTTTGCCCATCTAAAACCGCTACCCAAGAAACATGTTCAAAGGAATCATCTTCTACAAGCCAACGGCCACTTTGCCCTATTAATAAATAAATCAATAATAGGAGAAATAAGAATAGAGAGCCGCCGATAATACCCAAATGGAAGCGACGACGACGCTGAATATCACGAATTTGATTGAGATTTGCAAATATACGGCTCAAAAGCACACCTTCATTAAATAACAACTATAATCTAACAAAAATTAAAAATCAAATCGAAACAAAAGTGCATTTTCTCCATCTGAATAGTAGTGTTTTCTAAGACCACAACAAATAAAGCCATGCTTTTTATAAAATTGCTGAGCTGTTATATTGTTTTCTCGTACTTCTAAAAACACGGATCGAACATTTTTTTCTTTTAAAGAAGAAACACCTTCTCGCCATAAAAAAGAACCAGCCCCTATTCTTGAATAATCCGATTTAATGGCAATACTTAAAAGTTCTGCTTCGTCTCCAATCACTTGTATAAATAGATA
This sequence comes from Fibrobacteria bacterium AD312, assembly GCA_001462345.1. Lineage (GTDB taxonomy): Bacteria > Fibrobacterota > Fibrobacteria > Fibrobacterales > Fibrobacteraceae > Fibro-01. The sequence continues at coordinate 110,061 of LIUM01000023.1, forward strand.
ACCCAAGACTTGTTCATTGATGATCAAAACAAGTGATATAGATAAAGGAGAAGAACACTCTGATTCTAATTGCTTTAAAGTCCAATTTTGAAAAGCGAGCTCATTTTGAATTCTTAAAACGGATTCTAAATCCGAAGGGCTCATTTTTCGGCAATGCATTTCAAGTCTTCTTTTCAAAGTAGGAAGGTTGAATATAATTTGCTTCTTGAATTAAGGATGGTTTCAATTGATCTAAAAAGACAAGAAATGATTCTAATTCTGTTCCAGTAATCAACGTCATCTTTAATTCTTTTTGTTCTATAGCTCTTTTAATTTCAGCATCGTCTAGTGCAAAAGAATCGAGAATCACATCCGCATTCACCATTGTATTTAATAAGGATACGACTTCTTCTGTAGAATCAAAAATCTCTTTATTTTGATATCGTAAATACCAATAACCAGGGCGTGCTCTAATGATAACGGCATTATTTGGATTGTTGGATAATGACGTTAAAGCTTCAAGAGTAGAAATCCCATAAAGTTCTCGCTTACCAGAGAAGCATAGCCCTTGACAAAAGGCAATGCCTGTACGAAGCCCTGTAAAAGAACCTGGGCCTAAAGTAACGAGAACGCGTTTCACATGATCTAAAGATGTATTCGCTTGCTCAAGAAGTTGATCTAAAACATGACCAGCAGATTCCCCCCTAGCTTTATTATCAAAAAACTCAAAACGCTGATTGTTTTGATAAAGGCCCATGGCTATACCATATCGAGAAGAATCCACCACTAGGTCAAAAGAATCATTTGCCATTAGCGTTTGACCTTTAAACTTTTCTCAATAATCAAATCAATCAATTGCGAATAAGAAATCCCATTACAAGCGGCTTGCTGCGGGAGCAATGATGTTGGTGTAAAACCAGGAAGAGTATTGGTTTCGATGGCCCATATTTTTGACTGTTTATCAATTAAAACATCTGTACGGCTATAAACGTCACAGCCTAAAGCAAGATGAGCTTTTTTAACAAGTTCTTGAATTTCTCGAGTTAATGGTTCAGGGAATTCCGCAGGTGTTATTTCTCGACATTCGCCATTGTATTTGGCATCAAAATCAAAATATTCCCTAGTCGTCATACGCAATTCTGTCGGAGGCACAGGCTTTTCGCCCTCAATGTAACCGCAACTAGCCTCTCTACCTTTAATAAACTTTTCGCATAAAAGAACTTTCGTATTGTTAAATAGAGAAGAACAAATGGTTCCCGCTTCTTCTAGATTAGCAGCGATTCCAATACCAAGGCTTGAGCCTCCTAAAGGATCTTTGATAACCAAGGGATAACCTAAACGATCTGCTACAGATACTAATTGATCGCCAGAAAACGAGTCTTTATGCAAAACTTCATAATCTGGAGTAGAAATACCATTGATTTGATAAATTTCTTTAGTTTTAATTTTATCCATCGCTAGAGCAGAGGCAAGAACACCACAACCAGTGTAAGGCATATCCCAGTGTTCTAAAAGAGCTTGAACATGGCCATCTTCACCCCACTTACCATGGAGAGCAAGAAAAACAAGATCACAATCAGGGAGTTCCGATAATGCGGGCACTCTTTTTTTGCACGCGGATTTTCCGTCTAATGAATGAAAATAATTTAATGAAAAATTTTCTTTTTGATATGGGCTTAGTTCTCTTGAAGACCAAATCCAAGTGCCATTTTTTTCTATTAAAACAGGATGGATATTGTATTTTTGAGGATCCATAGCACGTACAATGCCAGTACCACTAACAACGGAAACATCATGTTCTGTTGAAAAGCCACCCATGAAAACCAAAACGCGCAAACGAGACATAAATAATACCTATAAAAAAGTCGATAAGTGAAAAATAGCTTTTTCTTTGGTTTTAGGCTCCTTGATTTTACATAGATAATTCAAATTAAGAAGCCATGCTTTAACCGCTTTAAGGAAGATAAAAAAAATTAAAAAATATCTTTTGCTCAATAAATATCACGCTTATAAAAAAGCATTCATTTTTTTGTACCTTTTTTTAATAAATTTATCTAGGTTATACAAGTTCTCTCTTTTCTGGATGGTAGATTATGCGTGTTTTTTTAACAGGTGGCACGGGCTTTATTGGTCATTATGTTGCCAAAAGACTTTTAGAACAAGGTCATGAAATTTCTATTGCAACAAGGCATCCAGATAAGATTCCTTCATTGAAAGCCGCACCAGGTGTAACGATGGTGGAATCCGCGCTGCTCGACTTAACCTCCATAGAAAGAGGCTTAAAAGGTTGCGATGCCTGTATTCATATTGCTCTTGGTTGGGGTGAAACACCCTTCTCTATGTTAGAAAATGACACTCGTGCCACAGTGCAAATTCTTGAACTAGCGGCCATGGCTGGGTGTAAAAAGTTTATTTATACATCAAGTACCGCTGCAATGGGCAAAATGAGACCTGTCATGAACGAAACAGTCGCCAACTTGCCTATAGACCTTTATGGAGCCACAAAAGCTGCTGGTGAAGCCTATGTTTTAGGGTTTAGACAAGGTTATGGCAACAAGTTTCCTTCCGTTGAAATGGCTCGCAATATTATTCGCCCTGGATATACTTTTGGAAATCCAGCCTTCCACGATGGCTGTACTCAACCAGATCGCCGATTTGCAGAAATGGCACTTGCCATTAAAAATGGTACAGACATCCGTATTGTAAAAAACGATGGAACCCAATTTATCCACGCCTCACAACAAGCAGAACTCTATCTTAAACTTTTAGAATCTGATTATAATGAAGAAGTCTTTTTAGGGTTAAGTCCTACTTGGATTAGTTGGAAATCCATTGCAGAAAAAATGCTAGCTCTACGTCCTGAATCCAAATCAAAAATTGTAGAAACTGATCTTGGTTGGTCAGATAAACCAATGCTTTATTCTGTAGAAAAAATATCCAGATGTTTTAATCTTTCATTTGATAATAGGTCGTTCATGGACGAGCATATTCAATACTGGACAGAACACGTTTAATCGTAAAATTTTATACTAACAACTCTTTGACTTCAAACGCATCTAATGAATTTAAGATGCGTTTTTTCCATTGTGCATCCATTAATTTTTGAGCGATATGCTTAATAACATACATGTGAATCATAGGATCTTTTTCTGGAGATAATAAAAGGCACATAATCGTTGCCTGCTCTCCTTTTGTCTTTTGAACGCCTTCAAAACCCTTAGGACAAACACCAAATGCTAAAAATGACTTTTCTATTCCTTGAACCCTTGCATGAGGCAACACTAACCCACTGCCTACATAAAATCCTTCCGTTGTATTTCTAGAGATTATCTTTTGCCAAACGTCCACCGGATTTAAGTTTTCATTGGATGAAGCCCACAAATCAAATAACAATCCAAGTGCAATTTGCTGATTGATTGGTTCTTTCCAGATATGAACGTGTTCTTCTGAGAAAGAGGCGATAGAATTTAAGGAAAAAGAAGATTCAGGAATCATTGACGTAATTTTTCTTTTAAGAAAAGTCTTGCTTGTTGGTGAATATCTGGAGCTACATCTTGGTAAAGATCTAGTATTTCAATTAAACGTGCTTTAGCTGGATTAATGAACTTTTCAAAAGAGGTTAAACCCTTTTCTTTTGATAAAAATCCATAAGCACCAAGTGCTTGCATAATGCGTTGCAAAGCAGCCTCTAAAAAGGAAACCCAACTTTCTTCTTTAGAAAAGTTACTGCATTCTTGATATTGCGTACGCCAAAATTCAAAAAAGTCAATGATTAAGAAAAGAGGTAAAGAAGTATATGGATCAAAAAGTAAAGAAGCTAAATCATAATACATGGAACCACGACGAGCGCCTTGAAAATCCACAAAAGCAATTTCTGAATTTGGACGAATCATGATATTTTGAGATTGAAAATCTCTATGCATTAATACCTTCTGATGGGTATCTACAGAACAAGCTAATGTGGAGAAAAAGTCCTGAACATACGAAGGGATATCATCTACATTTGCTATACGCTTGAGGTAATTCGTTGTGAAATAATCGGTTTCCCATTTTAGAGAGGCATAATCAAATTTGCGAGCCCCTAAATCAGGACGAGCCATAAAGACAGAAGAGGAAGATTCTTGAAACTTTATTAAGGCTTGAATGACATCTTGATATAAAATACGAACATTGCCTGATAATGGTTCTTCTGGCAATGTGTAATCAAAAAGAGAGCGCTTGCCTAAATCTTCCATTAAAACCTGTGCAGCTTGTTCATCAACGGCATAAATTCTTGGGACAGGCAAATCGATGCTATGAAAATATTTTCCAAAAGAAACAAAATTTTTAAAATCTTCATTAGCGATTGCATTCACCTGAAGAATAGACGATTTTTTATATTCTTTAATTCGATAGTATAAACGCCCTGAACCAGCGGAACCTGCAGGTTCAACACAAGACTCATCAGAATAGCCGCGAGAGAGAAGAAAATCTTTAATAAAAGGACTAATAATTTTGGTTGTTCTTAACATAGTTTACAAATATACTTTTTAGAAATTAAGAAAAGTTTAGGGCATAAAAAAATAGTCTTGGATTAATTATAACAAGTCTATAAGACAGCCATTTGAAAGGATTTAAGAGAACAAAAGCTCACTAAACAGTGAAAAATAATGTGATTTTTCTCAAACATTGTCGTTTCGGTATTAAATGGGTTTATTTTTATGCGATTCTTTTCGAGCTGGACGCCTGCTTAAGCTACGAGCTACCCCAAATAAACCACCCAATTCATTTTCTGAAGGTTGAAGTCGTTGTAAAAGCAAACGAATTCCTCCTTGAAACCAATGCTGCTTTTTATACCGTTCTGTTAAATTCTCTTCTAAAAAAGAAATGAAAGATTCTATTTGTGCTTTATTGGCTAAGCTGTTTTTCTTTGAAAAAGAAGAAGAATAATCATTTAATAAACCAGATTTATTTTCTTTTAAAAGCTCATATAAAGCTACGGAAACCGCTTGCCCTAAATTTAAGCTGTGATTCCCTGGAACAGGGATTTCACATATTTGAGCGCATTGATTAATTTCTTCTAATAAAAGGCCAATGGATTCTCGGCCAAAAACTAAAGCCACTTTGCCTTCTTTCGGTAAAATGGTTTGAATCGAAGGTAATGAAATCACAGGAACGACACTTTCAAAGGTGCGACGACTAAAAGCAATTGTATATTGAACATCTTGAATCGCTTCTTTCAAGTTTTTCTTGATTTTAGCGTGATCAAGAATAGATTTAGAAGCGTGTGCTGTTCTATAAGAATCTGCTAATACGCTGTTATACTTTTGATAAACGATTCGAAGATCAGTCAAAGCATTTGCACACATGGCTCTCGCGACAAAGCCTACATTATGAGGGTGCTCTGGCTCTACTAAAACAATCACAAACTCTAGCATTATAAATTCCAGCGAAAGCCATCACCACGAATTTGATTAGAAACGACTTCGTTTTCTAAAACTTCAGCTCCATCGAATAAAATGACTCGATTTAAGACAGCTCCTAGAGCTACTTTAGCATGCTTATGAACTACACTTTGATGGAAGTTATTTTTTTGCTTTGCTAATGGATGAAGTGGATCTACCCAAGAATCAATACCTAATTCATTTAAGCGTGCTAAATTCGCTTTCATAAGCCCTTCTGGAGTTCCCATATCAATCCATAAAGCCTTTTTTTGAGACAAATCAACATATATCTTATTTTTTAATTGATTCATCCGTTTCCAAAAATGAACAACATTACGTTCAGAATCTAAAATTTGTTTTAAAGCATCCTCTTTATACCAAGAAATACCTGAAAAAGTGGCTTTTTCAACAGAATCATCTCCAAAAGAGTTCGCTACCCCACTTAAAAAAGAATTTGAATCGATATTAAGGGTATTCACTTTCGGTTCATCAATACCGAGTAAAGAAATGAATGCTCCTGAGGCTTCTGAATTGGAAAGAAACTGAGCAAGATGGATTTCTGTATAACAATCCCCATTCAATACTAAAAGATCTCCTCTTACACCTTCTTGATAAAGTCGGCGTAAAGGGCCTCCTGTGCCTAAAATTTCAGGAGATTCAACCCAAACATGCTCAAATCCAAGAGCATTGGCCTCTTTTTTTAGTTTTTCCGCAAGATAAAAGGCGTTTATATGAAGAGAAATAGACTCTAGCGACTTCGCTAATCTCAATTGATGAGCCAAAATGGACTGATCTACAATGGGAACTAATGGTTTGGGGAGATCCGTTGTTAATGGGCGAAGTCTTGTTCCTAAACCTGCAGCTAGAATTAATACGTTAATCATGAATTCAAACTTATAAAAAAACTAAACCCTATTAATATGCCTTTCTCATTAAAAAGCCATCAACTATGGTTTCAAATCAATCCGACATTCCTCTTATTTGATAATTCTTATTTATCCGTTTTTTTATCAATTTAAGCCATATTCTAATGATTAAAAAATCAATAAAAGCAAACAAACGATTGTTGATTTTACATTCATTTTTATTATAGTGTTTCAGATTTTTTTTATCCTTTTGCATTTGATAAAAAATAAAACTCTTCTTAACTTTGCATCAAACAAAATTGTAAGAAGGATTTTTAAATGATTATTAAGCCATTAGTTCGAAGTAATATGTGTTTAAATGCGCATCCCTTTGGTTGTGCTAAAGACGTCGAACGCCAGATCAATTATATCCTTTCTAAAAAGAAGCAAAAAAAAATATCTGAACAAAAGCCAAAGATTGTTGTTGTATTAGGTTGCTCCACTGGTTACGGTTTAGCAAGTCGCATTGCTGCTGCATTTGAATATGATGCAACAACTATTGGCGTTTCTTTTGAACGTCCTGGAACAGAAACAAAAAGCGGTACCCCTGGTTGGTACAACAATATGGCTTTTGATAAGGCCGCAAAAGAAAAAGGCTTAAAGAGTATTACTTTTAATATGGACGCTTTTTCTGATGAAGCTCGAGTACAAGTGATCAAGCAGCTTCAAGAGATGGGAGTTCAAGCAGATTTAATTATTTACAGTTTAGCTAGTCCTGTCCGCACAGATCCAGAGACTGGTGTTTTTTATCGTTCTGTATTAAAACCTATTGGGGAAAATTTTTCTGGGAACACCATTGATATTATCTCTTCTAAATTCAGCGCGATTCATGTAGAACCAGCAAACCAAGAAGAAATTGATAACACTGTAAAAGTCATGGGTGGCGAAGACTGGGAACGATGGATAACTCAAATGCAAAAGGCAAATGTCTTAGCTTCTGGCTGTAAAACGGTCGCATACTCTTATATAGGGCCATCTTTATCTCATGCGATTTATCGAGATGGTACCATTGGAGAAGCCAAAAAACATTTAGAAAAAACAGCAAAACATTTGAATTCATTTATGAAAGAAAATGTGGCTGGCGAAGCTTATGTTTCCATTAATAAAGGCCTTGTGACACGTTCTAGTGCCGTGATTCCAATCATGCCTTTTTATATTTCCATTCTATACAAAGTAATGAAAAGAAATGGATCTCATGAAGGGTGTATCGAACAATGTGAACGTCTTTTCTCTGATCGTTTATATACAGGTGGCTCTGTACCTGTAGATGAAAATGGATTGATCCGTCTAGATGAGTTTGAAATGGATCCAGAAGTTCAAAAAGAAGTCGCTGAAACGATTCTAAAAATCAGCGAAGAAAATCTTAACGAGATGAGTGATTTCAAGGGCTTTCTACATGACTTTTACATCATTCATGGCTTTGACGTCGAAGGCGTAGACTACTCCGCAGAAGTAGATCGTTTAGATCAGCTTTAATCCTTTAAAAATATTCAAGCATAAAATAAAAGCCTTTATTTATAAGGGTTTTTATTTTGATAGAACTTTTGAATTTTATCTATTCTTTTTTTACATAAAAACCCCGAAAGTGGTATTTCTCTTTCGGGGCTTATTTTATTTAAAGAACTTTTATTTTTCAATAAATTCTTTTCTAAACGTGCCGCTACCTAAAAGAATATCAATAGGGAGCTTTTTGTATTCGTATTCATAAGGAGGCTGTTTCCATGCAAAATCATTAGGATAACGATGGAATAAAAACTTTAATATTTCTATTGCCATAGTAAAGGAATCAAATACATCTCGATTTAAGACATGAATTTGAGCTCCCCCATTAATTTGATTTGCCCCTTTATGAAACGTCGGTTGGAAATAATTTTCTCTGAAATAAACGCCAGGTAAATGAAGTCCATTCATGTAACGGCAAAGTTCTTCTGCATCAATAAAAGGAGCCCCAAAAAATTCAAAAGGTTTTGTTGTACCTCTGCCTTCACTCACATTGGTGGCTTCAAAAAGACACATCCCAGGATAAACGATCGCGGTATCTAAAGTAGGCATATTAGGAGAAGGTATAATCCAAGGTAAGCCCGTTTGATCAAACCATAAATCCTCTTTATAGCCTTCCATTTCTAGAACATATAATTCTGTTTTGGGAAAACATTCACTTTGAAATTGGCGAGCCAGTTGTCCAATCGTTTTTCCATGACGTACAGGAATGGAATGCAAGCCTACAAAACTTTTGTATTCTAAATCTAAAATAGGGCCTTCTACAATGCCTGTTTTAATAGGATTAGGGCGATCTAAAACTACGACTGGAATAGAGCGAGACTCGCAAGCCTTCATACAAAGGTATAGCGTCCATATAAACGTATAGTATCGAGCACCAACGTCTTGTAAATCCAAGAATAATACATCTACATGAGAGAGCATTTCTTCTGTTGGTTCTCTGTGAGTACCATACAAACTATACACTGGAATATTGAACTCTTGATCAATGTAACCTTCCCACTCGATCATGTTATCTTGAGTGTGCCCTTTAATTCCATGTTGCGGACCAAAAAGAGCCGAAAGCTTAAACAGAGAACCGTTGTATTCTCTTAATAAATCTAAAGTATGGTGTAAAGAAGCATCCACGGATGCAGGATGAAGAACTGCGCCAAGCCTTTTTCCTCTGAGAGGTTTCGGGAAGACTTCTGAGAATCGATGATGAGCTAGTTTTACTGTCATTTTTTTCTATCTTTTTTCGTCAAGTGATAAATATAATATAGGACATAAATTATTATGGCTTACTTAAATAAAGTGATGTTAATTGGAAATATTGGTAAAGATCCTGAAATTCGTATGACGACCACTGGTCGTAAAAAAGTTTCGTTTTCTTTAGCCACCTCTCGCCGTTATCGCGACAACAATGGTGAAACAAAAGAAATCACCGACTGGCATAATATTGTCGGTTGGGGAAAAATTGCTGACATTATTGAATCTTTAGGTGTCCGTAAAGGAATGAGCCTTTTTGTAGAAGGGACTCTAACTTATCGTAGCTGGGATGATCAAGCCACTGGGCAAAAAAAATATGCTACAGATGTTACTATGGAAACATTCCAATTGTTAACACCTCGTGCTTCCAATGGAGCTCCTCAAGGCGGAAACTTTAATCGTTCTGCTTCGACCCCTAGTTATGACAATAACATGGGCTATGCTCCTTCAGCTGGTGACTCATCCGAAATGGATGACGACTTACCATTCTAGAAGGTTTTAAATGAACGGTCCTGAAATCATTTCTATCGCGATCCTCTGGTGTATTAGCTTGCTTGCTTTAATCCAAGCTTTTAATGCGAGAGGAGCTATCCGTATTTCTCTGACATGGATAATTACTGTAATTATTGTTTTAATTTCAGTTGCAGTGACTTATATTCAATTCAGTGATAAAGAAACGATTCCGTTATCAAGTTCCTCATTTGCTAATGCAAGCGATTCTACCAACAACGCAAGTACCGCTAGTGTTAAACAAAATGAAGTTCGAGTAAACACCTATATTTCTTCTTCAAAGAAACTCGTTGCTGAAGTATCAGAAGCCATTCGCTCGCTAGAAGAATTCGATGCGAATAAGGTTCCAAGTACAGAAGCCGAAAGAGAAGTCTGGGAACGTCAAGCACTTAGTTTAAGCCAACAAGCTGCTAAAATTAATCAACGCACACTCGGGTTATTTCACCCAAGAAGCGTGAGTGAATTGCATGGAGTTTTATTGCAATCCACTGAAAATTTAAGGTTAGCAGGTTATGCACTTCATACTTTGTCTACTCTTGAAGACCCTGAACTAAAAGAGGTCCAAAAAGAGCAATACCTCAACCAAATTGCTCAGGCTAAAAACAAATTGAATTTATTTCAAATTCAATTAAAAGAACTGGATCAACCGTAACACTCAAAAATCAAAGGTTAATGATATGAGTCGAAACATAGCCATCATCGGCGCCACTGGCGCAGTCGGTCAAGAACTTCTCTCTATTCTTGAACAACGCCAATTTCCTATTAAATCTCTAAAGCTCCTCGCTTCTAAACGTAGCGCAGGTAAAACAATAAAATTTAAAGGAAAAGATTTGACTGTGGAAGAATTGACACATGATTCCTTTAAAGGTATAGATTTAGTTCTTTCTTCTGCAGGTGGCTCTATTTCTAGAGATTATGCTCCAAGCGCTGTGAAGGCAGGAGCTGTTGTAGTTGATAATACTAGTCATTTCCGTATGGATCCAAATGTGCCTTTAGTTGTTCCTGAAGTAAACCCTCTAGACATTAAAAAACATAAGGGTATTATTGCGAATCCTAATTGTACAACCATTATTATGTCTCTTCCTCTATTCCCTCTTTACAATGCTTTTGGATTAGAACGCGTCAGTGTTTGTACTTATCAAGCAGCTTCTGGAGCAGGTGCACTTGCAATGGATGAACTTAAGAGTGAATGTGTAGCACTTGGACAAAATCAAACTTTTGAACGTACAGTGATTCCATTCCAATACGCATACAATTTATTTCCACACAATGCTCCTTATAATGACGGCAGCGAAGCGAAAGCAAAAGTAAAAGCCCCTAAGGGATATTGTGAAGAAGAATGGAAAATGGTCGCTGAAACTCGTAAGATTTTTGGTGATGAAAGCATTCGTGTAGCTCCTACTTGTGTTCGAGTTCCAGTATTACGAGCCCACTCTGAAGCGATTAACATTCAATTCAAGAAGAAAACCTCCGTTGAAGAAATTTATGCTGTACTAGCAAAAGCTCCTGGAGTTGTGATTCTTGAAGACCCTGCTAACAATCATTGGCCAATGCCTGTTGATGTCAGTGGCAAAGACCCTGTTTTCGTTGGACGTATTCGTCAAGACTTGTCTCAAGAAAACACCTTTGATATCTGGGTTGTAGGCGATCAAATCAGAAAAGGCGCTGCATTAAATGCTATTCAAATAGCTGAGATGCTTTAAGCATACTAATAAAAAAAGCTCTGCCAATTAACTGGTAGAGCTTTTTTTATTTTTTAAAATCAAAAAAAGAATAACTTATATTTAGAATCATGTCTTTACTTCAAAATCCCCCAGACCTTTCGAATATTACGCATCCTAACTGGATCGAAATCAATTTAGACGCACTTCAAAATAATGTTCGCTATATTAGAAGTTTAATCCCAAAACCCACTAAAATTCTTTTGCCTGTCAAAGCAGATTCTTACGGCCATGGCTCTCTCGCCTGCTCTTACGCAGCCAAAGCATTTGGTGTTGATTTTTTAGGTGTCGCTCATATCACAGAAGGAATTCTTTTAAGACAATATGGCATTGATTTAGATATTCTTGTACTAGGGGCTTGTATTGAAGAAGATTTTCCCTACTTAACCGAATTTAAGTTAACAGCATCTATTTCTGATAAAGATACGGCCATCAAATTTGATCGTTATCTAGAAAAAACAGGATGCTCGTGTAAAGCACACATAAAAATTGATTCTGGAATGAATCGCTACGGAATCAAAGCAAATCAACTAGAAGATATTTTAGAAATAACGGAATTAAAACATTTACAAATAGAAGGAATGTTTACCCACCTGGCCACCGCCGATATGCCAGGGAACTCTAATACAGAAAAACAAATTTCACGTTTTTTCTCTGTCATTGATTTTTTAAATTCTAAAAATAAACGGCCTGCGATTTGCCATTGCGCTAATTCACCAGGTGTTTTATTACATCCCTCTTGTCATTTAGATATGGTTCGTCCTGGTCTTGCCTTATATGGCTATAATCCTATGGGTGCAACTCCTCCAACATGCCCTATTAAACCAATCATGTCCATCAAAGCGACAGTAAGAACAATTCATGAGGTCCCTGCAGGAGATGGTGTTTCTTATGGCCAATATTATGTTGCAGAGAAACCAATTAAAGTAGCGACTATAGCCATAGGCTACGGAGACGGCTATTTAAGAGGCGAATATAATTCTGGTTGTGTCTATATTAAAAACCATCAATGTCCTATTCTTGGAAGAGTATGTATGGATGCCACGATGGTAGATGTTTCTTCTGTCCCTGATCTTCAAATTGGAGATACAGTAGACGTGATCAATGGAGACGTGAATTTCAAAATATCCATGGAAATGATCGCTGAAGAACACAATACCATTCCTTACGAAATCACAAGCCGCGTCGCAAGACGCTTATATCGCAAGTACTTATGGAAAAACCAACTAATGCGTTGGGATGATTTAAAAAAAGAATTAAAAATCAAAGAATTTAAAGAATACCCATTCCGATAAATTTCTAAGATATTCTTTTAATAAGCGTCTAAGCGTACGTGTTTTTTCTTGCCAAATCAAGCGTATTTTGTCCCGCAAGGGTATCATTCTCACGTAAGTAGAGCTCTGCATGGTTCCGACTAAAGCACTAGAAGTGCTAAGTCTCACGTAAAACTACTAAGTGTTCGTGTTTACCACAAGGGTATCATTCTCGCTAAGTACTAGCTATGCATGGTTCAACTACAGCGGTGAACCGCTAAGTTTCACGTAAAAGTACTAAGCGTTCATGTTTACCGCAAGGGTATCACTTCCACAGGGGTATCATTCCCGCAAGGGGATCACTACCACAAGGGTATCATTACCCAAAGGGTATCACTCTCACTAAATGCTAAAGCATATAAGTGTTCGTGTTTCTTACTAAGCGCAGCTATGCATGGTTCAACTACAGCGGTGAACCGCTAAGTTTCACGTAAAAGCGCAAGTGTACGTGTTTACCACAGGGGTATCACTCTCACGTAAGTAGAGCTCTGCATGGTTCCGACTAAAGCACTAGAAGTGCTAAGTCTCACGTAAAACTACTAAGTGTTCGTGTTTCTCACATAAGGAGAGCTCTGCATGGTTCCGACTAAAGCACTAAAAGTGCTAAGTTTCACGTAAAAGCATATAAGTGTTCGTGTTATTGTAAATTCAATAGCGCAGGCTCAAATGACAAAAAACAACTCAGTTAATTAAATAACAATA
>LIUM01000024.1 GCA_001462345.1 Fibrobacteria bacterium AD312
ATATAGCTAAATTATGAACAGAAACTATCACTTCAAGTGTCCATCACTTGGGGGCATCTCAAGTCATCTTTTCATTTTGTTTTGAATACATGTAAAAAAAAATAACGTTTTGCTTTTATGGTTTTTTATAAATTTGTTGATGTTGGGCGATGTTGCCCGTACCAGGAGAAAAATAAATGAAACAATTGTTTATTAAACGGAGCCTAGTTCTTGCTATGTTTTTGTCTTTATTTGTGGCTTGTTCATCGGAGAGTACTCCAGTTCAAGCAGAAAATTCAAACACAGATACAAATGCTCAAACAGATGCTGTAGCGGATGTAATTCAATTAGAAGATGGAAATTTTCTAGTAGAAGGGGATATGATTTTTACTGCAGAACAGCTTGTTTCTTCTAATGTCCTAAAAAAAGATAATTCTCAAAGTGCCTTATTTAAAGTGAATAATTATGAATGGGGACCGAATCCGACTATAGAGTACTATTTTGTTCCTGCTAATGCATCTAAAGGCAATGTTTCTATGAGTACACATGGTAAAAATGAGTTTATTCGTGCTTTAAAAGATATGTCTAATGGGGTTGCCTTACATTTCAAGGAAGTCACAACCCCGAGTCAGCATACTGTTTATGTCTATACTTTTCAAGGGAATATTCTTTTCGAAGGATGTGAGAATGGTAAAGGCTGTAGCATGGTTGGTAAAGTAAGTGAAGCAGTTGGATATAAAAATGAGGTTGCTTTCTCAATAAATAATAAAGGTATTAATTATAGAACATTCTTTCATGAAATGATGCATGTTTTAGGCTTTGTGCATGAACATCAACGTGAGAATGCAACGGATTATGTGATTCTTCCTCCTAAAAGTGACGATATGACTCAAGACGTTTATGATGCAAACTATGGTGCTGAGTATGGCGATGTCCTTAATACTTATTTTGATATGGCTTCTATTATGTTGTATAGTGGCCTTACTCCAAAAAATAATGTAGCGGCTTACCAATGGTTAGGATTTTTACCTTTACCAAGTAGTCAAGATAAAGCGGCTCTAAAAAGAAAATTTGGCTCTGAAACAACAACTAAAAACAATTACTATATAAAAAATGGTACTGGAAAATATTTATGCCGTAGTACAACTGGTGCGAATGCCTCTCTCAGATTAACTACAAGAATAACAGACCATTGTATTTGGGATATTACTACGGGCGCTCTAAATTTACAGCAAACATCTCAGTATAGTGGAATCGTCTTAGACAAAAATACTGCCACAACAATTCGCTCCACAGAATCAACAAAATATGGTGGTATATATTTATCTTATCAGAGTTCAAATAAACAGTTTGGTTTGTCTGTAGTGGGTGGTGGAATACAATATGCCTCAAAGTGGATTCCTAAGTCGAATAATACTAGGGAATCAGTGATTATTTGGAATCCACTTGGTTATTGTTTAGGAGAGTCTCAAAGTAATGCTAATGCAACTCTTTATTTATGTTCTGAGAAACAAATGTTAAATAATTATTTCGAGGATCCTCTAATTGAATGGAATCTAATTCCTGCCTGGAATACAAAGGTACCATACTAATAGAACGCTTTTGTTAGTTATAAAAAAAGCTAGACCTCGATTAGGGTCTAGCTCTTTTTATTTAATGAGATTAGGATTTTTATTTCAGCAAAGCGTCCAGAGTTTGAGTTTCCCAAACTTTTGTATCTTTATCAAATAGCTCATAACCTCCAACGTTTGCAAAACCCCAATAGTTCCAGCTAAAGCCTCTTTCGGCAGCAAGAGAAACAAAATGTTTTGTCCACCGTACTCTTGATGAAATACCTCCGCATGCAGTCGCTCCAAATTCACCAATATTAATAGGTAAACCGCCAGGATAATGTTGATTGGCTAAGGAGATTATTTTATCAAAGTCCTCTTTCATTTTTTGCTTTTCGACGGAGGTGCCTTCCCAGAAAGTAGTATCTTCAGGACATCGATAGTTTTCACCTTGTAAAGCATAGGTTGCTGGTTGATAATAGTGAGGTGTAAAAATGATGTTCCCATCAGCAGGTAATTGTGTATAGGCAAGACCAGAAAAACTATTCCATGGGTATGTACCATACATTAAAGTACGTCCTGGATTGGTGGCTCTAATAATAGGATGCGTTTGGGTAATGATTTTATTATGACTTTCTCTAGAAATGCCATATACAGGTTCATTTAGAATTTCAAAAGCAAGCATATTATTGTCTACATCGGCAAAATAAGCCGCTATTTGCTGCCAAATCGCAACAATACGCTCTATATGCATGTTTTCGTTTGCTGGATTTGGAACTCCACCAGCAAGGGTGTCTCCTCTAAAAGATTCATGATGATGAATATTAATGATGGCCACAAGATTATTTGCATTAATCCAGCCAACCACTTCCTTGACTCTAGCTAAGTAAACAGGGTCTATTGTATAAGGTGATGCTTTTTCAGCATCCCCATCCCAACGAACAGGCAAACGAATAGAGTTGAAGCCTTTACTTGCGATTTCCTCTATTTGATACAATTCTATTGGGCCAGCACCCCAACAAGATTCACAAGTAGCATCAAAGGTATTACCCATATTAATGCCTTTGCCTATTCTGGCGTTCATTGCTTGTCCGAGAGAATAATCTATGACAATAGCCGAACTAGAAGAAATGGGTTCCTGTGAAGAGGAACTAGTAGTTATAGGGCCAACAATATTGCCTTTACCATCGGGTTGAGAACAACCAATTAAAACAGTAAAGGACATAAATAAGAGTATTTTAGCGTGTTTTTTAGTCATAGATATAAACTAAATTAGTTAATTAAAGAAAAAATTATTTAACAATTAAGAAAAGTACACTTTTGTACACAGTTCTTATAGGCAAAATAAAGGCAAAAAACAAAATTAATCTATATTTTGACTCGAAGCAGTAGTTTTTTCAGTCTTTTTTTTGTTTGATTTCATTCTTTGATTTTAACAGAAAAGAGGTTAAATTACTGCATGAATGGAGATCTTTTTATGCGATTACCTTCTTATGTAATTACAACATTTTTTTTAGCATCGGTGACGTTGGTTTCTGCTAGTTTTAATGACTATCGAGATCGTGATGCTACACGTTTTACCCCAAAAGAGCCAAAACCATTTAGGCAGGATAGAGATGTCGCTTCGATTGTGATGCGAGAAGGTATTCCTAGAGGTGGTGGATATACTTATCAATACCCTCGAGAAAATCCAGAACCAATTATGACTGATGTCGCTGGTGCGATGCAAGGCGACTTAGCTATGCAAATCGAGCTAATTGCAAGCGATTACTCTGGTGTCGCTATCTGTATTGCTGGTTCTGTCGATTTAACGCCGTACTATGAAGAAGGTGTTCTTGAATTTTGGATCAAAGGTAACGAAGGCGGCGAAAACGCTTTATTTGTTCTTGTAGATGATGGTGTGAAGAGCAACGGTGAATCCACGCAAGTCAAATTGCGTTCAAAAAGTTTTGGTGATATCACTAAAGAATGGAAAAAATTCACAATTCCTCTAAAAACCTTTGGAACAACGGGCGTTTATTGGGACAGTAAGAATGCACGTGAAGTGATACTTCCATTTGCTTGGAGTAATTTTAAGGGCTTCCGTTTAGAGGTTCGTGCTGGTGAAAATAGTGCATTTAAGGTTTGGATTGATGATGTTGTGATCAAAAAAGTTGGGCCAGAATATCAAGGTCCAAGTGGTTATCCTTTCCGCAACGAGTTTTGATGAGGTTTTTAATGTATAAGCAATTATTTTATGTAGCGCTATTTCTTTTGTCTACAGTTGCATGGGCGGCTCCTGAATCGTCAAAGGAACAATTAGACCGTGTAGATGCTCGTTTAGATTCTTTGGGTGAATATGCTTCTTCAACTGTCGTTGGAAAAGATGACGCTCCAGTGGCTATTTCTGGTGACATGACTGTTCGATTTAAGCATTTTGATTATTATGAAGAATCAAAATTACAAAAAGATGATCGTGTACGTACAAAAGTGGAATCAGCCTTAAATGTTGGCATTGTGGTTTCCCCATCTTCTTTTTTAAGCGTGTTTTCAAATTTGTATTTGCCTTTTGATTTTTCTGGTTATTTCCAAAATGAAAATGCATATGACCCTAATTCAGGTGATTTTAATTCACCAGAACGAGTGCCATTTGCTCATTGGACTGATTATTACGGTGTTGCTGTTAATGAAAACATGCTTACTGGTATGGATGTACGTGCAGGTCAATTTGGTGCTACTTTCAAAGCAGGTGGTGTCATGTGGGCAAATGCAAGTCCTCTCACCATGTGGGAACGAGAAACAATGGCTCGCTTTTTATCTCAATATGAACTTTTTGAAGATGAAAAAGTGGTGAGCACATACTATAAAGAAAAAAGTTTTGCTCCAGTAAAAGAAGGTGGACGTGCGTTTTGGACTAATCGTTCTTTTGGTGGATTATTCTTAGATGTTCATACTCTTCCTTGGGACATGACCGCACAATTTATGCTCTCTCAACCAATGGACATGGATATTGGAACTCGTGATGGTACACGCATGTTAGGTGGTCAGCCTGGTGAAATAGAAATGGTGGGTACATACGATTTTGCAGGTATGGTTTATCATGGACGTGTCGCTAAAGAAAAAATTAAAATCGCTGGCTCTGATATGACTCTTGGTGTCAACTATTTGGGCGTCGACTTTGAAAAAACAGTGATATACGAACCAGAATATAGTTACAAGGATGTGAATGGAAATCCTTATATTACAGATAATCATATTGCATCTATTGATGTAAAGGGTAATTTAACTCAAAAATTATTCTTAATGCTTGATATGGCTTTGAGCTGGGATGATTCTACCATGTTTAATCGAATTGAATCTACTGAAATCGCCTCAAATTATGAAAAAGGATTTTTTAGATCCACTTCTTCTACGCCTTCTTTTGGCTTATATGTAAAAGCACAAAGTAAACATTGGAAACCAATTACTGTCGAAGCAGTTTATTTACCTAAGGACTTTTTCTCTCCATTTGGAATGACCGATCCATCTCGCTTTCGTTCATGGAGACAAGACGAATTTTATGTTGGTGCAGGTACTTTCCGTTATGGGCCTAATATGTTAGGTGCAAACTTGAAGTTTGAGCCTCAATTCAATAGAGGTCATTTCGATCTTCAATATGGTATTCATAAGCAGGTTGAAGAAGGAGATGATGTCATCAACTTCAAGTATAATTTGAATGGACGTGCTATGTGGGAATCTTCAAATTCTTGGACAAAACACAAGCCTCTGTTCAATGCTGATTCGGGTAATGGTAGTTCTGATGCTCGCTATACAGCTCGTGTCGCAGGCACTGTTTCAGAAAAATTAAATAATCAAACAGGTGGTCTTCGTGGTGGAACATGGGAATTGTGGGACGCTTTTGTTCCTTATGAAAATGCAGAGAGTGCTGCCACCAATAATATTCCTCGCCATGTCAAGTGGAATTCGACTTTAGTGATAGATGCGGGTTATGATATAAGTCACTGGCTTCATACAGATCGTAATGTCATGATGGCCGTATATGCAGCATTATCAGGAGTGTCTACCACATTTGCTCCATTAGCTTTGAGTGAAACGCAAAAAGACATGTTGATGTGGAGTTTATATGTTCAATCAGAACCTGCAGTGGCAATCACTCCAAACCTCCATGGTGTTTTGGTTTTCGGCTTTGAAACTTTCCGCGCAGAACAAGCTTATGTAAGGCGTACTTTAGCCTCTGGATTACCAACACAGGGTTCAAGTTATACGGCGGCATATAAAAACGGGGCTTATTTCTATGAACATGCTCCAATTAATATAGTGCAAACAGCGATTGGCTTCGGTTTAGATTGGGATTTTACAGCTCGCGCTGGTTTACATTTCCGATATAAGTGGATGACAAATACAGATCAAACCGTTTCAGACAATGATTGGAAGGGGCATTACTTCCAAGCTGAAACAAAGATGTGGTTCTAGTCAGAGGTATTTATGTTTCAAAAAATAATATTTGGTTTACTTTCTGTTTCTACGTTTGCTTCTGCGACCGCTGCTGTAGAAATGCAGTCAAAAATTGACTCTACTGTGGAAGCGATTGAATCACGTCGAGGATTAGACATTGGTGGTACTGTTCGTGCTGTTTATGTAAAATCAACAGTTTCATCTGATCAAGATGTAAATGCAATTAATCAAATGCCAGATCGAGAAATGAATGAATTTGTTCAACTAGATCTGGATATGAAATTTCGTCCTTGGGATAACATTCGTGCCAATCTCTTATTAAGACTTGGTGCTGGAATGCAAGATTATTTTGCAAATTCTGCAACCATGGTGAATGGGCAATGGATTAACGTAGAAGGTGAAATTGGAAAATCATTTCATTGGACAGTGGGCGATTTTCGTCAAAGTTATTCTCCATTAACAGTCTTTTTACCAGGTGTCGACATTATGTACGAACCTACCATTTTTGCTCGAAATCGAGAAATGGCCCAAAAAGAAGCCTTAATTGATGGTAATCAACGTAATTTGCAAGGAATAAATTTACAATTCCGTAAAAATTTAGATCCTGTTTTAGGAGAATTTCGAGCTGAAGCTTTCTTTGCTCGTTTACGTCGGGCAGAACGGTTAGATACAACTGGAGCTGAAGGTAATTTACTTCCAGGTGAAGGCATTGATGGTGCTTTACAAACAGGCACTTTTGATAAATATGCTACCGCGGCAAATTTGGAATGGTTCCCGTTCGATCGTAATTTAATGGTTGGAGCTACATATTTATATGTTTTTGATGATGAAAAATCAAAGGCCACTACTTTTTATAAAAATGACTTATATGCTTCAAATAGAGGATCTCAGCCTGAGTTCAACTATATCAAAAAACCTATCAATTTTAGAGATTCTTTACCTCAGTCCACTCATGTGATTTCTGCTCGAGTAGGTGGTGATGTTGCTGGTATTTTGAAATCAAAAAAAATGATATTAGATTTAACCGCTGAGGCCGCCTATTCAATAGATAAGCTCTATCAAGAGTCTGCAATTCCTCAAACAGGGCTTGTTCCTCATATTGATGGTGATGGAAATGTTGTTTTGGATCCTGTTACATCAGAGCCTGTTTATGTGGAGGGAGTTCTTCTACTTCAAGATATCAATGGTGTTCCTTATGATACTTCTTGGGCTACAATAAAAGCTACAGAAGAAAATGATAAAGGTTTAGCTCTCAATGCCAACATAAATGTCGGTTATAAAACGGATTCATGGATGGTCAAAGCTTCTGCTGATTATATCCGCAACGATTCTTCTTGGTATAATTCACTGGCTCAATCGCCATCCTTTATTGCGAACCGTATTATGAATTCAGATAAGGATGGAAATTTATCAAAATACGGAGTTTATGCTCCACTTTATTCCTCTTTTGATGCGTTATATTTCTTTACTCCAAAGCATGCTCCTGCTTCCACATACTTAACTAATGATGATTATGGTATGGAAAATGGACAAACCGAGAGCTACAACATCGCTCCATATTCAAAGACCTCTTGGGGATCTAACGCCTATACAAGAAAAGAATTGGCTCTTATTGATCAATTGTCAGATGCGAGTATTCAAATGGCTTTGCCCAATGGCTTAGCAACGGCAAACCGAACAGGTATTCGTGCTAATCTATTAGCTGGATATGGCAAAGACAACATGATTGAAGTACAGGGACTTTTTACAAAACTTGATCAAGTCGAAGGAATTGGTAGTAGTAAAATTTCATATACAGAATATGGCGGTGGTGCAAAAATCGATGTGTTTGCTTTAATTGGCATAGATTTGCCTCTAGAATTAAGTGGTAGTTATAAACACTCAGAAAGATCTATTGGAAATGCCGAATTTACCTCTGATTTTATTAACGTAGGTCTTTATGTACGTTATTTGAAACGATTGGGTATTGCCGCTGGGTTTCAAATGATTAATTCAGAATTAAGTTCTACAGCAGCTTTAGTTCAATCAGTACAAATGAGTAATTTAAAAGTAGATATTGCTCCTATTCTTAAAGGAACTCAAACACAATGGATGGTGGGTTTAGACTATACCCTTACTCCACATGCATGGCTTGCTATAAACTATGGACAAACGATTGTTTCTAATAAATATCATACCGTAGGTCTTGTGGATGCTAGTGGTGTTGTGAATTCAGAAACGAATCTTCCTGACTATGTCTCTGGAATAAATGCTGAAGCAAATGCCCAAACGATTAAACATGAGTTTACTCGAGACATTATTCAAGCTACCATTAACGTGGAATTCTAAGGGAGAAAGTACTTATGAATAAGGAATTGAAAAAAATGAATTTCAAGGTAGCCTTTTTTTCTTTAATATTTGTAACTGCAGCTGCTGTTGCTAATGATACTGTCGTTGATTCTACTTCTGTGGAGTCAAGGCAAAAAAGCCTATTAGAAAAGCTTTCTGACTTTGAAGCAAATTCACTAGGTTTTGCTATTAACGGATCAGCTAAAGCAGGCTATTTACACTCCGCTGTGGATGCAGAAGAAGCCGTTAGTGGGACAACATTGAGCGAGGCCTCGGCTTATACTCAAATGAATCTAACCTTTTCGGTCCGTCCAAGTGCAGAAACAGTTGCCAAATTTGACTTACGTTTTCACAAAGATTGGCAAAATGCTCATCGTGAAGGTAATAACTCACCAATCACCATGTGGTGGAGTTATGATGGTGACATTATGCAAAAGCACGTTTCCTTTAATTTAGGGCATATGCGTGTTGCTTATACCCCATTTACTGTTTACCAGCCTTTAGCTGATTTTATTTATGAACCATCTATTTTTCAAGAACGTCGTGAAAATGTGATGAAAGATAAAAACTTAGATGGTTCAAATAATAGATTGATGCAGGGTATTAATGCTACCTTTACTTCTGGTAAAGTAGGGATGTTTGATGACATTTTTGCTCACGGTACAATGGCTCGTCTAAGAGCAATGGCGAAAAAGGGCGATCAGGTCTTTTTTGATTTCGACCGTTCGGATCGATATCTATATGCAGGGAATATTGGTGCGCAATGGAAAGGTTTTACTTTAGGTATCAATGATGCTTATACGTTTAATCCAGTTCGTTCCTCTAGATCAGCTTCTATTATTGCTTCAGATACTCTTTATTACGATTACAATAATGTATTGAGTGTTGAACTCGGTTATGATTCTAAAAATAATATTTCAAATGTATTTCACTTTGCTGTAAAGGCCGAGTATGCTCTTTCCAACTGGAGTTATTATAGAGATTACATTAAGTCTCATGTAGAAAAAGAAATTGTAGTTGTAAATGATACTACTATCGTTGATGGAGTCATTAATACGCTAGATGCAGGTTATTTAGCTTATCGAAATAAAACGATCAATAATCCTGCCACGGAAAAAATAACAAGCTTAGATAATAAAGGTGCTTTGAATATCAATCTTCTGGCAGATGCAAAAATGAATAATTTGGAAATGAATGCAGATGCAAATGTTTTGATGGTTGATAAAGGATTTCAGGCTGAATTAGCTATGACTCCAACAGCTATTTCAAATATGCCTATCTTAAATAGCGCTGTAGAGTTTAATAATGCATCTTTGGCTCCTTTAATGAGTAATATTCGTTCAGGTTCTCTTGAAAACTTATACTTCACTTTGTATGAATCAGTTCCTATGAACTCTTCAAACATTCTAGTCAAAGACCCTAGCGTATATGAATCTGAATTCTATCGGTTGTATAACAACTTTAAATATGCCCAATATTATCGCAACGGATTCCATAATTTTGCTTTAACAAGAAGTGAATTATTGTCTACTTCTAATGTTCTTGACCCTACTTCGGATATTGCTCTTCCTTTTGGCCTTGCTACACCAAATAGGACAGGTGGTAATATGGACCTCTCAGCAAAGTGGAATGATGCGATTAGTGCAAAGATTGTATTTGGTTATTATCTTGCTGATGAAATTCTTAATACAGAAGAGAATTCATTTATCAGCGGTTCTGAATATTTGCGAATCGGTGGTGGTTTTAAGATTGAATTTGAAAGACTAGTTAATCTTCCTAAAGACTTAGGCCTTCAATTAGGTGGTTCTTATGAAATGACTAATGAAAAAGGTTATTTGGAACGTAGTGTCTCTCGTATGATGGTTGGTCTTGATGCTTCTTATAAGAATTGGTCTCTTTTAACTGGTTTCCAGATGTTTGATAGAGATTTTGAAAAGCCTTATTTTGGAGTTATTAATAATACTTCAGAAAAGTTAGCGATGGCTGGTGTACGTTATAAGTTTTCTGCTGGTGCATATGCCACACTTCAGTATGGTTATATGATTAATGCTGTGGATTATTTAGATCTTTTATCGGGTGCCGTTAAAACACTTGAAATAAATAAAAATATCTTAATGGCCGATGTAACGGTTAATTTCTAAGGGAGATATTTGTATGAATAAAAAAATGAAATTGTTATTAGCTTTCTTTTCGTTAGCTTTTATGTCTTGTTCAGACATACCTACAAATTCTTCTGATTTTGTGGTTACCACCACAAATATTGATTTAGCTGTTTACTCTGCACCAAGCGATTTTGATTTAGAAACGTATTTGAAGCTGAATCCAGACGTCAAATACAATCAAATTATTATGGATTTGAAAAACAATAGTTTTTATAATCCAGCGCGACTCGACTCCATGGTAGCGACAAAAAATGATGCCGCGACGGTGGCAGCTGCTAAGGCTAGTTTTGAGGCGGATAATTTAGCTTTTCTGAATACGGATCCATCATTTACGAAGCAGATTTTTATAATGGCTGGATATAGCGATTCTACTTGGTTAGGTGTAGATCAATTGAATTCAGAACAAAAGAAGATGATACTTCGTTTTAATAGGCAGCAAAATGGAGCTCCTTCTTTTCAAGAAGATTCAACTTATATTTTAACATTTAAGTATGAAAATGAATTACTTGAAAATCATTATACCATGTTTGGCTTATTAAATGGGCGTCCTTATAGATATTGTAATGCAGCCAGTGAACTTGTTTTACCAAAAAGTCAGGTTGTTCCAGATACTTTAGGTAAGCGGCCTTTTATTTTGGATTACAGTGCAAATGTTTTCTGTTTTGATTCTACAACGTCATCAATTTTTGCTATTAAGTAAGGTGGTTGATAATTATGATTAAAAAGCTTATCTGCCTTTTAGTTTTTTCTATTTCACTGCTTTTTGCAAGTGATTTTCAAGTGGGTGGTTATTTCCCATATTGGGCACAGTATTCACAATTTACACCAGACAACATCCGCTTTAATTTTATCACGGATGTTCATTACGGCTATTTAATTCCTTCTGAAGATGGTTCTTCTTTAGCTTTTGCTGATGAGTCTGATATTCCAAATTTTGAAAAACTTGTTTCTCTATCAAAGGAAAATAAAGTCCAGATTTCTGTTATAATTGGTGGCTCTGGTAATGAAGAATTAATGAAAACAGTTGCTTCCAATGAAACTGCTCGTGGAGCTTTTGCAAATACAGCAAAAGAATTTATTGATAAAAACGGCATTTCAAAAGTGGAAATTGATTGGTTGCCAGCAGAACAATCTGATTTTCTTTTATTTGATACATTGATTACTTCTTTGAATTCTGTAGGAATTAGTGTCTCAGCAACTGTTACTGGTTCTGTGGATGCTCCTGCTTTATATACCGCTGAAACATTGAATAAGCTTAGCGCTATTTATGTGATGCTTACTGATCAAATGAGTGAATCAGAATCAGCCCTTATTCCTAATTCTAATTTCAAATTAGCACAAGACGTATTAAATGCCTACACAACCGCAGGAGTAGAAGGTAAAAAACTAGTTCCAGTGGTTCCAATGTATGGTAAAAGCTTTTTGAATGCGACTGGATTAGGTGCATCACATCAGGGCATTGGAAGTGGTAATGAAGGTATCATTACTTATAAAGAATTAATGACTAAATTTGATTCTCCAGACTATAAGGTCTCTTTTGATGAATCTACGCAAAGTGAAGTTGCTGTTAGCGCAACAGAAGCTATTGTGTTTAATGGAATTCCGTCAATGAAGTCTTTGGCAAATTTTGTTAAAGACCAAAAATTAGGAGGAATAGCTGTATTTGATATTTCTGGTGATGATACTCATCCTATCATTTCTTTATTAGTGACAATAGGGCAGGTTTTACGTCCAGAAATAAAGTACAACACTAAAAAGAAGTGATAAAACGCATAAAAAAATTGTAATAAATTTTTATCGTGCTATTTGCTTCTTTTGAATTTATATTATATGCACATGTTATTTTTAACAAAAAAGAGAGAAAAAATATGAATAAAATTGCATTGTTCGGCCTAGTTGCAGCATCTGGTTCATTTGCTGCAGGCACACTTTGGAATATGACTGTTGATGCTTATCAAGTTCAAGTTCCAGAAACTATAATCTGTGATAAAACAGGTGAAGACTATGGTGCTGCTTGTTATGAATCTACAGGTGGTTGGTGGTTTGCTTATGTCGGTGACGAAAAAGATGGTCAAGTCATGAGCTTTAGCCCAATCGAAAATAACGCAGATGGCACTTATAAATTAATCACTACTGACCCCATGGATGGATCTATCATTCCAGGTGGTAACCTCATCGAAGGTGCTGGCTTACGAGTGACTATGTCTGCTGCTGGCGGTGCTTCAAGTACTCCTGCTATCGCTGGTATTGGTTTTAACTGGACAAAAGCTGAAACTCCTATTGATATCAGTGATAAAGCTGGTTATTGCATTGCTTATTCTTGGACTGGTTCTACAGCCCTTCAATTGGAACTTGGTTGGAAAGAAATAGTAACGGAAGGTGGTTATGGTTATGATACTTGGTATACTGCTCTACCAGCATCTACAACTCCTACCGCTTTAGATCTTCCTTGGTCTAAATTCAAACAAGATGGTTGGGATAAGGCAAAGCAACCTATCACTGTAGCTCAAAAAGAAGCAGTCTCTGTTAAAATCCGTTTGAAAAACGCTGCTGCAGCAGAAATCAAAGGCACTCTAACCATTTATGATTTCGGTTACAGTGGTGATGGATGTACAGCTGATGGAGTTGGTATTGGTGATGTCGTGAAGGCTTCTGCAGCAAAGCTTCTTGTTGCTGGTCGTCAACTCTCTTTAACTGGTGTTAAAGGTGCTGCTTCTGTTGAAGTAATCAATCTCCAAGGTCAAGTTGTGTTGAAGAACATGATGAATACTTCTGCATCTATGGATTTAACTAATCTTGATGCTGGTGTTTACATGGTTCGTGTAGCTGGAAAATCAGCTAATCTCACACAAAAAATTCTTCTTAAATAATCTTAATTATTATGGATGAAAAAAAATACTTCGTTTTACGAAGTATTTTTTTTTAATTAGTTCATATAATTTTATGTTTTTTTTTGAAAAAAGTGTGACTTTTCATTGGATATAGCTGTAAAACACATGAAAAAAACGTTACAAATTGTACCAATTAAAAAAATCGTTTTCTTCGCTTGTGTTATAAAACACAGAATAATGTTTTTGTAGACTACTGTATACATTATAAGATTTTTATCGAAGTTTTTTTTATTATTATAGCTTAAATTAATATGTAAAGACATACAATTCTTGAGGTTTCATTATGATTTTTAAATCGTTTTTTCTAGTTCTAACTTTAGCTTTCTTTTGGGCTTGTGATTCATCTAGTCCTACTCAAGAAGATGTAAACTTATCTAGTAGCTCTATTGATCCAATTATTTCTTCTCCAGTAGAACCTCCAATAGATCCACCAGTGGACCCGCCTGTAACATCTTATTATGCTTCATTACCAACCCCTAATGTGCTTCAAGTGCAAATGATGTACAATAACTGGATTCAAAAATTCTATGTCACTTTTGAAGAAGAAGTGGCTCCTGCGGATTATCCATATTTAGGTGATTTTTTAACAAAAGTACAGGGTTCGGCTCGCATTAAATGGGATACTCCTGCTCATACTGTTTCAGAAGGAATAGGGTATGGATTGCTTATCACCTATTTTATGCAAGATCAAGATCGATTTAATCGATTATTTAAATTTTATACAGCCTACTCTGTAAGTGCTGCGAGTGGTTCTTATTTTATGCAGTGGCAAGTCAAAAATGGATTTGAGGCACCTGCATCTTCTGTTGGCTCTGCAACAGATGCTGATTTAGATGCCCTAACAGCTTTATTACTTGCCTATAGAGACTGGGGAAATGCTGAATATCTAGACTATGCTATAAAAGTAGCTAGTTCTATTTATAGAGATGAAGTAAGTCCTGTCACCAATTTACTAGTTCCTGCAGATGGAGGTGGTATATTACATGATGGAAATGTCTATAATATCAGCTATTTTTCTTTAGTCGCTTTACGTTTATTAGCACAATACGATGTTACACGAAGTGCTAATTGGCAGCTAGTATTGAATGCTACTATAGATTATATGACTAGAGTCCAACTGGCTGGGAATGGTTTATGGCCTGATTGGAGTGATGCCAGTGGCCTTCCAACGGATCCTGGAAACAACTCATCTACAGGAAAACTAAATAATTATTTTGGGCTTGAAGGTGTCCGCATCCCTCTTCGTTTAGCTTGGGATTATCATTGGTTTGGAGATTCTCGTACAAAAGCAATGTTAGATATTGCATCTAATTTTGCTTTTACATATACTCAAGGGGATGTCACAAAAGTATTGAATCGATATATTTATCAGGGAACGGTTGAAACAACAGGTGTGGGCGGTGGAGGCATTGCCTATCAGGCTGCATTCTGCTCTCTATTTAGTTCTGATGCAAAATATATTACAAATACAAATGCATGTAATAGCGTAGTTCTTTCCAAAGAATTTCCTACATCAGCATTATATTTTCAACCCTCATTACAGTTACTCTACTCAATTTACTTGAATGGCTTTTTTATTCAGAAGGTTAATTTCTAGTGAGGTTTAATATGCAAATAAAAAATGTTTTTCTAGGACTTTCTCTGATTGTGATGGGGGCTTTTGCTTCTCCAATTTCTGTAAACGGGCAATTATCCGTTTCTGGTTTTAACATTGTGAACCAAAGTGGAAATCCCTTTATTCTTCGTGGAATGAGTTTGTTCTGGGATAATTGGGGATTTGAAAGTTTTTTTAATACAAATGTGATTAATACACTAGCAAGCAGTAGTTGGGGATCCAATGTAGTGCGTGTGCCAATTCATAATTTAGATGAATCTAGAGCTAAATCAATGATTGATGCGGCAAATAACGCTGGTATTTATGTTATTGTAGACTATCATTCTCATTGTGCTCATAGGAATGCTTCTGGAGCAAAAACTTTTTTTGGAAATATTTCTAGTTATGTAAAGCAAAAGGGCTATAAACACGTTTTGTATGAACTTTACAATGAGCCTTTATATGAAAATTGTAGTGGTCCTACAGATACTCAATCTGGAGGCTCTTTAACTAGTTGGGCTTCCATTAAATCTTATGCCGAAGGTGTTATTTCTTCAATTAGGGCAAATGATCCTAATGGAATAATTATTGTTGGAACACCTAATTTTTCTCAAGGGACAGAGGCAGCTCGTCAGAGTCCTATTAATGGAAAAAACATAATGTATGCCTTACATTATTATGCATCAACAAGTGGTCATGCCTCTTTACGTACTAATTTACTCCGTGCAAAGTGCAATAATTTCCCCATTTTTATTTCGGAATGGGGTACATCTGAATCAAGCGGTGATGGTAATTTTAGTTTAGATATGAACCAAGCCTGGATGAATTGGATTGAGTCTATTGGGGTTAGCTGGGCCAATTGGTCAATTAACGATAAGGGTGAAACCTCTTCTGCTCTGAATGGTGGAGCAGGTAGTGGTGGTAACTGGAGTGATGGACAGATTTCGGCTTCAGGTAAATATGTCCGAAATTTGATTAAAGGCTTAAATTCGGGTGGGTCTTTAGCTTCTGTAGGTTTATCTCAAACCAACGTCAGTTGCAGTCTTTTAGATGGCCCTACTGAATATGAATTTGTACGCACTGGTGCAGGTTTGTTTGGATTTGTTGTTCAGGGGGAAAATTACCTTGACTCTGTAAATGCGAAAACAGTGGAATATAAGAATGCTCAAAACGGGATGTATATGGCTCCTCAAAACACTGGGGCAACGTCCACATTATCTTTTTCCTTAGGGGATGTTCCTGCTAGGGGTTCATACTATATGTATGCAAGATTAGCTGCAAATAGTAATGGAACTTTAACTTATTCCGTTAATAATGGGGAAACAGAGAATTCTGTAGAATACACAAGTACTGGCTCTTCTACAACGTTTGCAGGCTTTTTAGGTCGTATTGATCTTCCTAAACAAGGGGAAAATAATCTAAAGTTCTCTTGGCAAGGGGATGTTAATTTTGACTATTTCATAATTGGTTATGCGGATTCTGCAGATAGTGTTAATCTAAATATTACAGATGAGCCATTCCAATCACTTGAATTACCAAGTCATATTTTGAAGTCGTTTAGTTTTGATTCGAGATCTCGTTTGTTTAATATTCCTAATGGATCATTTGAAGAACTCGCCATTTATACCATGAAGGGGAATGTGGTCAAGAAAATTAATGTGAAAGGATTGTCCACTGTTTTGTTGGATAAGAGTATGCCGAATGGCCTCTATATGGCTGTATTGAAAAAACAAAATTATACAATCCCAATTCGAATAAAATTACTTCAATAATGATTTTTTCCGTTTGACCAAAGCCCCTTTTTCGGGGCTTTTTTTATGCAAAACTATCGGTATTATTTCTAAATAAAAAGTCATTCTAAAAAGGCTATCTATATTAAATCACAAGTTACTTATCAAATAAGTGATGATTTCCTATTTAGGTCAAAAAATGCTTGCTTTTGACAAGATTTTAACAATTCTTTGATTTTTTTATGATTTTTTGCGAATTTGCTTTTTATATATTCAAAACGAAATGAAACAAGATTCTTTAATATTAGATACGTTAGCTGAGGATTCGAATGAAGTATCATCTCCATTTATCTCTGTAGATGAAATTGGTGCTCACGTTGCTTTGATAAAGGTACCTGAAAAAGTAAATGTAGGAGATACCTTTGATTTAGTCATTGCGGTTTCTTGGCAGTCTCAAGGAGGTAGTTTATTATTACTACCTGGCAATTCTGTAAATGTAAAAGGCTTAGATCAGATTTCAGTACGTCAAGAATCTGGACGTTCCATTAAAGCAGGGAAGGAATTATCAGAAAATCATTTTATTTATCGTATTGTAGCTACAGATACGGGGCATTTTACGATTCCTGCGATGAAAATTCTAGCTCCAATTTCTCAAGAACGTTCTTTTGAATTTAAAACGGAACCGACGCCAATTATAGTGGAATCTCCCTATAATTTTTTTCCACTATTAATAGCATTTGTTGCCTTATGTGTTTTTATGGCGGCTGCATTCTGGAGAAATCGTCGTCGACAATTAGCACAAAGGAAAAAAGAAGAAGAGTCTTCTGTCACAAAAGAACAAAAAGAAGCTTTTCTATTACTTAAACAAAGAGTTCATGCTGCAGATAGCCGTGAGTGGCTTTTAGCATTAGAAAAGGTGTGTTTGTCTTGGGCAAAGGTTCATTTAGAAGAAGAGTCTTTGGAGGCTCGAATTCAAAAAGGGGACTATCCAGAATGGAAGCCTTTGATGGATGAATTTGTTCATGCTCGTTATGGTGGCGGTTCTAGAGATTCTTTTATGAATCTCGAAACATGGAAATTAGCTGCTAAACTCATGGGTATTAAAGAAGAAGATTAACAAAAGAGGATACAATGACAGATATTCAAGAACTTTCAGAAAAAGTGAAACAACAAAGCGTTTTTTGTACTGGTCTACTTCGAGAAGTCGAAGACACTGTGATTGGTCAAAAAGCAATGATGGAAAGCATTTTAATTGGCATTCTTGCGGATGGCCATGTGCTCTTGGAAGGTCTACCTGGACTAGCTAAAACAACAGCCGTAAAAGCGTTTGCCGACGCTGTTTCTTTGAATTTTAAGCGCATTCAGTTTACTCCAGATTTGTTGCCTGCTGACTTGCTAGGAACTACAATCTATAACGCTAAAGAATCCTGTTTTGAAACCCGTAAAGGGCCTCTATTTACAAATTTGGTACTAGCAGACGAAATTAACCGTGCTCCTTCAAAAGTGCAAAGTGCTCTTTTAGAAGCAATGCAGGAAAGAACCATTACCATTGGTGATGAAACATTCCATTTAGAAGAACCATTTTTGGTGCTTGCCACACAAAACCCAATTGAGCAAGAAGGAACTTATCCTCTTCCAGAAGCACAAGTGGATCGTTTTTTATTAAAAGTGAAAGTGAATTATCCTGGAAAAACGGATGAAATGCGTATTCTTGAATCAGTAAGTGGTTTGGGATTAAAGAAGCCAAAAGCGGTAGCCACCAAAGAAGATATTTTGAAGGCTCGACAATTAGTGAAATCCGTTTATGTGGATGAACGTATTCGCGAATATATTGTGAATTTAGTTCTTGCTACAAGAGACCCAGCAAGTATTAAGAGAAATGATTTGGTAAGCTTTATTGAAGTCGGAGCTTCTCCACGTGCTTCCATTGGTCTTGCTCAGGCATCAAAGGCTCACGCTTTTATTCAAGGGCGTGCTTATGTCACTCCTGAAGATGTTAAAGCGGTTGCTATGGAAGTGATGAGGCATCGTTTGATTTTAAGTTATGAAGCGGAAGCGGAAGAAGTATCGGCAGAAACTATCGTTCAAAAGATTTTAGATTCCGTAGATGTCCCTTAATAATTCATCGTTAACCGTAGGTGATTATGCTTTCTAAAGAAGTTTTAAAAACGGTGAGCCGAATAGAATTATCTGTTCGGGGAACTTTAGACGCAGTGATGACTGGTGCTTATCATAGCTCGTTTAAGGGCAATGGTATGGAGTTTAGTGAGGTGCGTGAATACGTTCCTGGTGATGATGTACGTTCTATTGATTGGAACGTGACGGCAAGAACAGGAACACCCTATGTAAAAAAATTTGTGGAAGAACGAGAGCTTACCATGTTGTTGATGGTAGACGCAAGTTCAAGTTCAGAATTTGGTAGTGGTTTAGAAATGAAAGGAGAAGTCATGGCTACTTTGACGGCTCTTCTTGCTTTTGCTGCTATCAAAAATAATGATAAAGTAGGGCTTTTAATTTTCACCGATCAAGTGGAACTTTATATTTCTCCAGCGAAGGGCCGTAAACACGTTTTAAGGCTTATTCGAGAGATTCTGTACTTTAAACCAAAGCAACATGGCACTAATATTCAAAACGCCTTAGAATACGCTGGAAAGCTTCTAAATCGGCGTGCTGTCGTTGTGGTGATGTCTGATTTTTTAGATTCTGGATATGATCGTGCTTTTAAAGTACTAAGAAAGAGACATGATGTTCTTGCCGTTTCTGTGGTGGATCCACGCGAGACGGAATTACCTCCTGTAGGGCTTGTAGAATTAGAAGACCCAGAAACAGGGGAAACGCTTTTAATTGATACAGGAGACCCTCTTTTTAGAGAGGCTTTTGTGAAAGAAGCAAAAAAGCAAACAAAAGAAATTAAGGCAAAGTTTGATCGAATGTCTGTTGATTTTGTTCGCATTTTAATTCAGGATGAGTTTAAAAATACAGCCGCCCCTTTGTTAGAACATTTTAGACGTCGAGCTAAAAAACGTTAATGAGAATGGAGCAAAATATGCTTTTAAAAAAATGGCTTTTAAGTACTTCCATATTTTTGATTTTGAGTGCAGTCTGTGCTTCGGCTGCATTTGATGTGAATGTGAAAGCTTCTGTTAGTGCTTCTCAAGTTTTTATAGGTGATATTTTTGATTATTCAATAGAAATTTGGGCTCCAAAAGAGGCTAAAGTCAATTTGCCTAGTTTTATAGGAAACCTTCAACACTTTGAAGTGAAGGAAATGAAAAACTATAGAGATGAGGGGCAAGGTCAACAAAAAGGGCTATCTAAATTTATTTGGGAGGCTACACTAAATACTTTTGTGAGTGGTGATTTTTTTCTCGCGCCTCAATCTGTAGAGGTGGTTGTTGGAAAAGATACTGTCCTTACTAAAACAGATCCTGTGGCAATAAAAGTGATGAATAGAACTACAGGAGAAGAAACCGATATTCTTGAGGCAGAAGGGCCTATTGCCGATACCCGTTTGCCAAATTGGGTGTGGATTCTTTTGGCCGTTGTAGGCGTTTTACTGCTCGTGGTTTTAGGCTGGTTTATACATAAGAAATGGAGTAAAAAAGAAAAGATAATACAATTGCCTCCTTATGAAGAAGCTGTTTTAGCGCTAAAGGAATTACGTGAACGACATTTGTTAGAACAAGAAGATCAAGCCGAATTTTTCACTGCTTTAGGTTGGATTACTAGACGCTATATTGAAAGACGTTTTGAAGTAGATATTTTGGATGCAACATTAACAGAGCTTCGTCGACGTATGGCTCATGTTAAGGGTTTACCTCAAGCGTATAAAGAATCAATGGTTCTTTTTTCGGAAGAAACAGAACCTGTAAAATTTGCCAAAATGAAAGTGAATCAAGAACGTTGTTCCTATTGGAATGATTGGGCTGATCGACTTTTTGAAGAAACTCGCCCTCAACCAGAAGAAGAAAAAAGTGGAGTGGAGGCTAAAAAATAATGGATTTATTGGGATATCATATTCAGAATCCGGAAGCATTTGTTTTATTGCTTTTAATTCCAGTATTAATTGCTGATTATATCTATAACCTAAAAAAACGTAAGAGCACAATCAAGTTTCCTGCTCTTGGTATTGCCAAAAAAGCGAGTTCTACTTATCGAGTAAAATTTAGACATGTTGTTCCTGCACTTCGTTTTTTAGCGTTAATATGTTTTATTGTAGCACTTGCAAGGCCACAAAAAGGGGTAGAAGTAGAGTATACATCAACTGATGGCGTGGATATCATGCTGACCTTAGATGTTTCTGGCTCTATGGCTATTCTTGATATGCTGACAAATTCAGAAAGGATGAAATTAGGCGTTTTGAATGCCGAACGAATTTTAAAAACGGGTCAATTTTGGAATTATAGTCGCTTAGGTTATGCAAAAACAGTGATTGCAGACTTTATTCAAAAAAGAAAAACAGACCGAATTGGCCTATCTGTTTTCGCAGGGCAGTCTTTTACACAATGCCCTTTGACTTCTGACTATGGGACGCTATTAGAAATTCTTTCTGTTGTAAATGATTCGACCGCTTCGGGTAACGGAACGGCTATTGGAGATGGATTAATGTCATCATTAGCTAGACTTGAAAAATCGGAAGCAAAGTCAAGAGTAGTTATTCTTTTAACTGATGGCCGTGATAACGCGAGTTTAGTGCCTCCTTTACAAGCGGCAGAAGTCGCTAAAGCTTTGGGTGTAAAAGTTT
Source organism: Fibrobacteria bacterium AD312 (assembly GCA_001462345.1). Lineage (GTDB taxonomy): Bacteria > Fibrobacterota > Fibrobacteria > Fibrobacterales > Fibrobacteraceae > Fibro-01. The sequence goes on from LIUM01000024.1 coordinate 21,413, forward strand.
ATACAGTGGGCGTTGGAAAAAGAAAAGGGACTGTTTTAGCTTTCCAACAAAACCCATGGACTGGAGAAATTTCTTGGGGAGAAAGAGAAATTCAACCTGAAGAAGGAATTGATGAAGACATCTTGAAAAAAGTCGCAGCAAAGACAGGAGGCCGTTTCTATCGAGCAGAAAATAAAGAAGAACTGAAAAATATTTATGATGAAATTGATCAGTTAGAAAAAACAGAAATTCAAACGGTGGCCTATTCAAGATATTCAGAAAAATTTTATCCATGGCTTTTGGCTGGTGCTTTGTTAATCCTATTAGAACTTTTATTAGCTAATACCCGATTTGTGAGGATCCCATGAGATTTGCTGAACCCCATTTTTTATGGCTTTTGTTTTCACTTCCTTTATTCGCCCTTCTTTTCTTTTATGCTTATCATAGAAGGAAAAAACTTGCTGCTCGATTTGTTTCTCTTTCGATGTTACCAAAGGTATCAACGTCCTTATCTCCATGGCGTCGTTTAGTGAAGGTGACTCTTCTTTTGACTGCAATAGCATTTCTATTTCTAGCTTTATCAAGACCTCAATGGGGACGCTCTTTGGATCATGTAGAGCGTAGGGGCTTGGATTTAGTTCTTTTACAAGATATTTCTATGTCGATGCTTGCAGAAGATGTGAAGCCAAATCGTTTGACTCGGTCAAAACATGAAATTTCTGCTTTCTTAGAATCATTAACAGGGGATCGAATTGGATTAGTTGCTTTTTCTGGAGAAGCAAAAGTAATGGTTCCATTGACATTAGATTATGGCTCTGTTCAAATGATTCTTCGAGATTTGGATCCAGGTTGGCTAATGCCTGGAACGAATCTAGAACAAGCTATCCGTAAGGGTATACAGATGTTTCAAAATTCTGGAGGCGCTGGAAAATATTCTGTAATGATTCTAATGAGTGATGGTGAAGAACTTCAAAACGAGGCAGTGAAAGCAGCAAAAGAGGCTGCTGAGCTTGGTATTCGTATTTATACCATTGGAATTGGCTCTAGAGATGGAGTGCCAATCCCTTTATCCACAAAATCTGGAGAAGTTTCTTATAAAAAAGATTCTCATGGAAATATTGTGACCACTCGCTTAGAAGAACAAACTCTTCAAGAAGTAGCAAATGTAACAGGCGGCCTCTATTTCTATGCGAATCCAAGTGAGTTTCAATTACAAAAAGTTTTAACTGAAATAGCAACGCTTGAAAAGAAAGAGCATGATAGCCAATCATTAGAAATATATCAAGATCGGTACCAATTATTCTTGGGCTTAGCGATGTTCTTTTTCTTTGTGGAGTGTTTGATTTCAGAACGAGGGCGTAAGCGTCGACTTACTCAAGGACGTTTTGATTAAATAGTTTTAAATAAAACAGTTGTTTTTTCCTCTTTTTGATGAAGAGAAAAAAATAATCTATTTAATGCTATTTTCATCCTTATTTGTGCGGTATTGTTTCTTTTTACTACGTTCAGCGACTTGTAAGTATTCGTCTTTGGATACACCTTTTTTTCTACATAACTTTTGTTTCTCATATTCTTCGGCAAAAAGAGAGAGAAACTGCGAAAGACTTAATTTGAATGCTTTCGCAAATGCTTCTTGAGTCAGAATAGTGGGAACAACGCCTTTAGCTTCTATCTCGGATATATGCTGTCTAGATATTCCACTAGAAATAGACAGAGCTTCCTGTGTTAATCCTTTTTCTTGGCGTAATAGACGTAAAAAATTTTGGAAAGTCTTTGCCTGAAGGCTTTTATCTTTTGTATCTTTTTTCATGTTTTCGTATAAATGTTATGAAAAACAAAGAAAAATAGTGACGGCTCGAGCCGTCAAAAAAAAACAGGCGTTTTATGTCTTTTCTTGATTCTTCTTTTGAATTATATCATGAAATATTTGGATCAGTATTAGATCGAATAGATTTAAATCCCTATTTAATGCGAAATAGTAAAGGATATGCTGATTCTCTTTCAAGGGCCTCTTTAATGATGGGAAATAGGGGCTTTTTTCTAATTAAGGGTGAACTTGGAGTGGGAGAAATAGAACGGGCCTCTCAATATGTGTCTCAGGCACTCCATTTTATGTCGGATTGGCTTTTTCCTATGGTAAAGAATCAGCTAAAATCACTATTGACGATGGATTATAATGATATTGAAGCCATAGAACGCCAAAAAAATTATCAAAAAGCTAATCAAGAAATAGATATTATTGAACAAGTTTTTAACAAAACGCCATTTACCGAGTGTATTCAAGAGGATCCAAGACACTTATTTATTTTGGTTTCATTACATAAATATCCCAATTTATTTGATGGCTATAAAAAACACAAAGTGATTCCGCATCGTTGGAGTTATGCTGCTTGTGCTGTCTTAAAAATGTGTCATTTGATTAAATCAATTGAAGAAGATAGTCAGGATATTTATGATTTTGCCTGTTTAGGGTTATTTTTTGAATCTCACGGAATCTCCTTGAGCGGTTTGTACAATTATCCTTGGCAAAATCCTTTAATCATCCCAGAAGAGGAAAATGCTCGTCGAGCTTTTGTAAAAATGGCCTTTTTTTTCAAAAAATTAAATGATTCAGTGACTACAAATGAACAGGGATCGTTGATCTTTAACAGTGGGGATGGTGTTGAAGTAGAGTTGATCGATATAAAGGCGAGATTAAAAAGTCCAGAGAGTATGTTTGCCAAATTAGGCAAAGATGTTTCAGGAGAAGTTTTTAATATTCGAGATATTTTAGCCATTACTTTTTTGATAAAAAATAAAGATGATTCCTTAAAATTATTCCATTCCTTACAAAAACAAGGGGTCATCTTACAAGAAAATACGGTTTCAACCTCAATTACTCAGACACTGTATGAAACTCCAGAAGAGATGTATGGTGCTGTAGCTGCATTGATGTGTAGTTTGGCAAAACGTGAGGGAAATTGTGAGATTTTCTTAAATCAAGAAGACACAAAAGTACAAGCCAAAGCCTTTTTAGAAGCACTAAGCGTAAATGAAGTTAAAAACCCTCATTCCTCCCACCTACATCGTAAATTTCAGTGCAAAATCAATTACTCAGTTCCAGTGCAACATTATGTTTCTAGCTATCGCGTGATTATACCAGGCTCTCCCGATTATAAAAGAATAGGATCTCATGGAGAAAAATTTTATTTCACTCGTCAGCATACATTACCTGTAGAATTACGTATTTCTGATATTCAGAGTTGGCAACAATCTGAACTTTCAGGCGAAGCGCATCATGAGGCTTATAAATGTAGGCAGTTAATCGTTTTATTGAATCGTTTGTTTTCGCCCATGTTTTCTTTCTCAAAAGAAGCTTTTGCTGGGTTAAGAATAGATCAAAATAGATGGTTTGAATGACACTTTTTTAGCGAAATATTGACATTTTTTTGATTATTTAAGCTGTTTTCATTTTTCTAACTTTTTGTATATTTCAAGCAGATAAAATCTCTTGGGTGAAAAAACGGAGTTTTGCTTGTGAATCGGTTGCTTTTTTTATTGGTTTTTTTAGTGGCTATTGTAGAAGCGCGCCCTATAAATGACGGGAATAAGTTATTCGCAGCAGGGGATTATGAAGGCGCTTTAGCAAAATACCAAAAGGCTCGAGAATCAGAGCCTGCAAGTCCATTGCTTTTTTATAATATCGGAACTTGTTATTATCAGATGGGAAAATGGGACGAGGCCAAGGCTGAATTAGAAACGGCTCTTCGTATGCCCGATTCTTCTTTAGCTTCAAAGGCGGCTTACAACTTGGCAAATACATTATTTAGAAAGGGAGAAAGTCAAAGTGAGCCTTCAGAAAGGATTGCTTCTTGGCGAGAATCAATTGCTTATTTAAAGAAGGCTATTGATTTGAATCCAGATTTTGAAAAAGCGAAACGAAATGTAGAGATAGTGCAGCGTAAATTAAAAGAAGAATTAGATAAACAAAAAGAGCAAAAAAAAGAAGACCAGAATCAGGATCAAAAGCAACCAGAGCTTTCTGAGCGAGCAAAAGAGATATTAGCACGGGCACTACAATTAAGTAAAGAAGAACAATATGCTCAGGCAAAAACAATGTTAGAGCAGCTTTTGGCTGAAGATGAGACAGCGGCTCAACTCGCTCCCTATATTCAACGGATAGACGATATCATTGAAATTAAAGCAGGTCGAAAGCCCAAGGCAAAGATAGATACCGAAAATGTGGACAATGATTTGGAGGTTATCTAATGCAAAAGAGGTCTTTAGTTAAAAGAGTTTTTCTTTGTTTTTTACTCGTTTCTGTTATGGCTTTTGCGGCTCAAAAAACAGCAGGTGGTTATTATCGTGATGCAGCCTTTCAATATATTGAAAATAGACTCCCTACAGCAGAAATTACTTGTAAAGAAGGTCTTTCGTATTATCCAAATGACATGAAATTACAAATGCTTTTAGATCGTATTCAAGAAGCGAAAGAAGAGCAAAAGAATAAGAACAAGGAACAAAACCAAGATCAGCAAGATCAGAATCAAGATCAGGAACAGAACAAAGACCAGCAGGATCAGAACCAAGATCAAGAACAAAACAAAGATCAGCAGGATCATAATCAAGATCAGGAACAAAACCAAGATCAGCAAGATCAGAACCAAGATCAAGAACAAAACCAAGATCAGCAAGATCAGAACCAAGATCAGGAACAAAACAAAGACCAGCAGGATCATAATCAAGATCAGGAACAAAACAAAGATCAGCAGGATCAGAATCAAGACCAAAACGCTCCTCAAGAAATGCCTGTGGGTCAGATGAGTCCAGAAGATGCATCTCAGTTACTCAAAGATTTTAATGAGCAAAATGGAGAGCAGAAACCTTGGAAACCGGTTAGAGGGCAGGCCCGTCCTTTAAAAGACTGGTAGCTAAATTCGATTCTAAACGTCGCTATCCTTCGTTGTTCAAGCACTCGCTGTACTCACTGTACAGCTTCCGCTTTCACGCCTTGTCTAGCTCGTTTATAATCGAATTTATTGTATTAGTTTAATCATCATTATCCTTCGTTGTTCAAGCACTCGCTGTACTCACTGTAGAGCTTCCGCTTTCACGCCTCGGCTTGCTTGTTTCTAGTCGAATTTATTGTATTAGTTTAATCATCATTATCCTTCGTTGTTCAAGCACTCGCTGTACTCACTGTACAGCTTCCGCTTTCACGCCTTGTCTAGCTCGTTTATAATCGAATTTATTGTATTAGTTTAATCATCATTATCCTTCGTTGTTCAAGCACTCGCTGTACTCACTGTACAGCTTCCGCTTTCACGCCTCGGCTTGCTTATTCTCGCGAAAATCATGTTCCCTTGAATTGGGCTTGTCAGGGATTTAATTGCCTGATGATGTTATTTCAAGTCGAATTACGTTAATAAACTTCGTCATCCGTCGTTATTCAGGCCTTCGCCGTACTATTTGTACGGCTTCAGCCATCATGCCTCGGCTTGCTTATTCTCGCGAAAATCATGTTCCCTTGAATTGGGCTTGTCAGGGATTTAATTGCCTGATGATGTTATTTCAAGTCGAATTACGTTAATAAACTTCGTCATCCGTCGTTATTCAGGCCTTCGCCGTACTATTTGTACGGCTTCAGCCTTCACGCCTCGGCTTGCTTATTCTCGCGAAAATCATGTTCCCTTGAATTGGGCTTGTCAGGGATTTAATTGCCTGATGATGTTATTTCAAGTCGAATTATGGTAATAAACTTCGTCATCCGTCGTTATTCATGCCTTCGTTGTTCTGTTTGTACGGCTTTAGCCTTCACGCCTTGGCTAGTTTATGACAAGCTCATCTTTAGCTGAATAGTTTGTTTTACGTGGAAAAGGGTTGTTGTAAGAGAATAATTAATTTATTAAGGTATTCTTTTCTAAATTAAGCAAATGCAATCCATTCGCAACATCGCTATTCTAGCTCATGTAGATGCTGGTAAAACTACGCTATCGGAGCGAATCCTTTTTACTGCGGGTGAAATAGGCCGTCCAGGGAATGTAGAAGAAGGTCTTGCAACAATGGATTATTTACCCGAAGAAAAAGCTCGTGGAATCACGATAGAGGCTGGTGTTGCTCATTTTGAGTGGCGTAATATTTGGTTTAACTTCATTGATACTCCTGGACATATTGATTTTGGTGCTGAAGTAGATATGGCTTTGTCGGCTGTGGAAGGGGCTGTACTTGTGGTTTCTGCGGCAAATGGTGTTGAAACTCAAACCATGACGGCCTGGAATAAATTAAGAGCAGCGGGTGTTCGGACTCTATTATTTATTAATAAGCTAGATAATAAAGATTATTCTTTAGACGAAGTTTTGCTTGATGTTGAAGAACGTTTGGGTGTGCGCCCTTTGTTGTTAAGTCTTCCAGAATATACAAAAGGCGAAATGAGCTCCGTCGTTGATGTCATCAGTCAAACACGACTAAAACATAATGAAGACGGTAGGGAAGAAGCCGTTCCTTTGAATTCTAAAAAAGCGTCTTCTGAAGCTCTCAAGTACTATAAGGAAGCGGTGGAGTTTGCTTCGCTTTTTGATGATCTTATTTTAGAACAAGCCTTAAAAGGGGAAAATGTTTCTCCAAAAGATTTGATTCGAGGTTTAGAAAACCTTGCAAAATCAGACGAATATGTTTTGTGCTATGCTGGTTCTGCGCTTGAAAATTTTGGCGTCCGAAGTTTAATGACTGGACTTTCTTTCTTTTTACCATCTCCTCCTTCTTTTCATAAAAAGGCCTTAGGACAAGTGGTTCGTCTACGGTATTTTAGAGGCTACGGCGAGATCTCTTTGTTTAGAAGCATGTGTAATCTACAAAGTTCTAAATGGCCTCTTGGTTTTTCTTTTTATCGAATGAAAGCAAATATGCTTGTTCCAGAAGAGGTTATTCGTGAAGGCGATATATACGCCATGAAAAGTGAAGAAAAAATGGAGCTAGGAAATTATTTAGGTAAGGATGGAAAGACCTTTACTTTAGAAACTGAAGAACCGATTAGAAACAAATATCAGCCTTTGCTTCAAACCCAGATAGAATGTTTGAAAATAGAAGATTATAATCATATTGAAGAAAGCTTGCAAATCTTATCAAGAATGGATCCTTCTTTTAAGTTAGCTCGCCATCATGAAGGGGGCTATTGGATTCTTCACACGGTGGGAGAAGTACAATTAGACGTTTTATTAGCCCGATTAAAGCGAGAGTTTCATTGTGATGTTCGAGCAGGGGAGCCAGAGGTGCAATGGCAAGAACGTCTTATGCATAAAGTGGGGCCAATAGAAAATTCTTTTCAAGTGGGACCACATAAAGTGAGCGTTTCTCTTTCAGCAGAACCATTACTAGATAGTGAATCTGATATACGTTTACGAGCCGATTTTTTAGAAGAGGCGCCTAGAGAAATTTTGGCAGGAGTAAGATCTGCATTATTAGAAACGGCAGAAGTAGGTTTTTTAGGAAAAGGTTCTTTAGTGGGAGTTCTTTTTGAAATACACTCTCTTGAATACACTCAAGATGTCAATATTTCCATGATAAAAAAAGCTTGTTCAGACGCTGTTTCAATGCTATTCAAAAAAGCGAGTATTGTACTTTATGAGCCGTATATGGCTTTGCATTTAGAGTGTCCAGTAGAATTTGCAGGAGTTGTCACGAATGATATTCAGTCGAGACAAGGAAAAATAAAAGAAATTGCGGGTGATGGTAAAACGCACTCATTAGAAGCCGAAGTACCCTTAAAAGAAATTTTTGGCTATTCCACAGCGGTTCGTTCTATTTCAAAAGGAACGGCTATTTATGACCTGCATTTAGTCGGATTTAAGAAGCGGACTTGTTGAATTTTTATTTACGAACTCTGAAAAAAATGACACGATTCGTTTCGATATCAAAAATGGTGAAGTTTTACTTAATTACTGTTGGATAAGACACTCTACCCCAAGTTAAATAAAAAAAGTAAATTAAAAAACGCGCGGATTGTCGCGCAAAAAAATGTGGAGTGTATATGGGATTGAATTTCAAAAAAATGTTCACTGCTGGTGCCTTTGCGGCACTCGCTGCAACAAGTGCCACCGCTGCCCCGACGGTATACGAAGCCGAGGTACAAGCAGGTGTTAATGCTGCTTCTGTTAAAGAAGACGCCGAATATTCGGGCGGCAAGTACGTCTCCGTTTCCATGGCCATGGACTTCAAGGTTACGGTCGAAGAAACCGCGGTCTACGACATTACAACGAGGGTTCTCATCAAGCAGTACGACTGGACGACTTCCAAAATCCAGGTAAACGGAACCGATGTAGGATCCATGCTGACTACGCCCCGCAATTGCGATTCTAGCTTCGTGGTAACTGCCTCTGCAAAGATGCGCGTTGGAGAAAACACGATCACGGTCGGCAATGGCGCTATCGGCGTCGACTACATTTCAGTCGAAAAACACCCCGACCCTGTATTTAATCTTAATGCCATGCCTGTAACGCCGAACGCCTCCCAAAATGCTTATAAGCTAAAGGCTTATTTAACCGAAAACTTTGGCAAAAAGACCATCAGCGGCATGATGATCAGTGACCAGAATTTTAACTACGATTACGGCAACATGAAAATCATTCCGCCTGGTGGGTGTACCCCTGAAGACTCCTGTAAATATACCGATGATCAGGTCACCTGGAAGGGCCAAACCGACATTGCCGAATTTTACAAGCGCAGCGGCCACTATCCTGCCATTGGCGGCTTTGATATGCTCTTTGCCGCTGGCGGCCATTCCGAAGACGGCTGGTTCAAAGGGTATTCTGAAAACAACTTGCTGATGGCCGAAAACCTGTGGAACATGGGCGGCATTCCCACGTTCACCTGGCACTGGAAGGTAGGCGAAGATACCGTATTCTACACGCAAGGGAGCCCAGCAGGTTTCAACAATTCTGGCTGCAATGAGGGCGTCATGGGAACAAGCGGCAACAACACCTGCTTTAACTACACCAAAGCCTTCAAGGATGCCTCCTGCAAGGAAATCAACACCGCCTCGCAGGAATACCAGGATATAATAAACGATATCGACAAGGTTTCGGCACTCTTCAAGCAGCTGCAAGAAAAGGATGTCGCTGTCATCTGGCGCCCGCTTCACGAAGCCAGTGGCGGTTGGTTCTGGTGGGGCGTTGCCAGTGGCGATTGCTACAAGCAGCTCTACCGTCTCGTATTTGACCGCATGGTGAACGTCAATAAGCTCAACAACCTGCTTTGGGTCTGGAACATCAATACCGACCCGAAATTCGGTTACGACTACTCGGCTCTCAATGCCGCCTGGTACCCTGGTGACGAATACGTCGATATCGTAGCAGTCGACATTTACGACCAGCTCCTCAACCACAATTCTGCAGTTAATTATTACAACAAGATTGTGAGCGACGTGGGCACTGATAAGATTATCGCTCTCAGCGAAAACGGTGCCATTCCTGACATCGATAGCATTGCCGAAGACAAGGCCTATTGGAGCTACTGGATGACTTGGAGCCAGACCTGGAGCGGAAACTTCCTCGACAAGACTCCTACTGACATGTGGGTGCGAAACCTTGACGACGAACGCATTATCGCTCTTGACGACATGCCAGGCTGGGATAATTTTACAGCGGGAATTTCAAAAAGAAAGATTGCCAACGGAACTAGCATTACAAATACATTCGATATTGCCGTAATCAACAAGACTCTCTCTTTGCACTTGCCGCAATCTGGCCGTGGTTCTGTCGCCTTGTTCGACATGCAAGGCCACCAAATTGTAACACTTGTGAGCGGAAATCTCACCGCAGGCACTAAGCGTTTTGATCTACAATCAATAGCGAGCGGCAGCTACCTCGTACGTGTAAATATTAATGGCATGAATAAGATGAAGCGAGTGACTCTGAAATAGTATTTACGGAAAACACAATATAAAACCCCGTCAATTAAGGGCGGGGTTTTTGCATTATTGCATTATTTGTCCGACAATTTCATTGCCATTCCTATAGACCCATTTGTCAAAGACTAGTTTGAGATTGGCTGGTGTAACTCAGTATAAAACTGGCGCGGAAAAGATACTGCTTTTTTGAGCAATAAAAAGAAGCGTTTTGTAAAAAAAACACAAGAATGTATCTAAAAAAGCGTGATTTTAGCCGTTTATAATATTTTTTTTGTAAAAAATAAAAGAATGCTTGCAAAATTCTATAAAATTGCTAAAATTGAGGCCTCAAATTCGAGGAGTATCGCTTCCTATGCGCCTCGAAGTAAATAAATCCTTAAAAAATAAGGATTTACAAGTACTGAAGCGATAAACCTTCTGGTGAAGAAGAGGAAAAAATGGCAAAAGAAAAGTTTGATAGAAGCAAGCCGCACTGCAACATCGGCACCATCGGCCATG
>LIUM01000025.1 GCA_001462345.1 Fibrobacteria bacterium AD312
ATACCCTTGTGGTACAAATGACGCTTGGTTCTTCATAAAAAAAACTCGGTTTGTTTAGAGGGGCTTTTCTTTTTTTCAGAAGAGCTCATCAATAACAGCCATTTCCGTCTGCTATTTTAATAGTATTTGTTAATTGAATACTATTGTTTTTTCATTTGAATCTACGCTAGTTGATTTACAATAACACGAACACTTAGTAGTTTTACGTGAGACTTAGCACTTTTAGTGCTTTAGTCGGAACCATGCAGAGCTCTCCTTATGTGAGAAACACGTACACTTGCGCTTCAGCGCTTAGTAAGAGTGATCCCCTTGTGGTAGTGATACCCTTTGGGTAATGATCCCCTTGTGGGACAAAATCGTTCTAAAGCAAAATCCATTTTCGTCTGCTATGCTGATTGAATTTGCTATTTGAAAAGTATTATTTTTTTTATTCAAATCTTCGCTATTGAATTGGCTAATTCAATTAACGCTTGTTTTTTCATTAAAAAAACTGGATTGGGTTTGAGATGGGCGTAATTTCGAGACGGTCATAATTTCGAGATGGGCATAATTTCGAGATGGGCGTAATTTCGAGATGGGCATAATTTTGAGATGGGCATAATTTCGAGATGGGCGTAATTTCGAGATGGGCGTAATTTCGAGATGGGCATAATTTTGAGATGGTACATAAAAAAAGACTGCGAAAATTCGCAGTCCATCGTTTGAAAAGTTGAGAAATCATTGACGTATAAAAAAAGTGTCGTATAAACGCTTGCATTTTACAATCAAAATCAAAGCCAAGATTTCATTGACTTGTTAAATGACTGTGATAAAAACGCTTGCATTTTAACGGGAGCTTAAAATGCAAAATCCAAGTTTTTAAGCGTTGGGTTATTTTGATCTTTTTCGCTCAACAGCGGAGAGACGCCTTTAGGAAGCGGCCATTCAATGCTAATCTCAGGGTCGTTCCACAAAAGCCCTTGTTCATCTGTAGGGTCGTATAAACGAGTACACTTATATATAAAGGTAGCCTTTTCGCTCAAAACGGCATACCCGTGAGCAAAGCCTTCGGGCACGTAAAATTGCTTCTTGTTTTCAGCACTCAAAATAACGCCAAACCATTTTCCAAAAGTAGGGCTATTACGCCTTAAATCCACACCCACATCAAAAACTTCGCCTTCGATTACGCGAACGAGTTTCCCTTGAGGATTTTTCTTTTGAAGATGAAGGCCACGAACAACACCCTGCTTAGAATGAGATTCGTTGTCTTGCACAAAAACAGTCGGAAGCCCAGCTTCCTTAAATTCACGAGCACTAAATGTCTCCATAAAGTAGCCACGATGATCCCCAAACACAGTGGGTTCCACAATCGTTAAGTCTGCAATAGGAGTAGAGATGAATTTGAATTTATTCATTATAAATCCCCATACATTTTTTCGTAATAATTTTGATACTCGCCGCTCAAGATTTTTTCCCACCAGCCTTTGTTTTCTAAATACCACTGGATAGTCATCTTAATGCCATCGGCAAAGCGTGTGGTAGGTAAAAAGCCAAGTTCCTTGTGAATCTTAGCTGGGTCAATCGCATAACGCCTATCGTGGCCTGCGCGGTCTTTCACATAAGTAATTAAAGATTCTGGTTTGTCGAGAGCCTTTAATATAAGCTTTACAATATCAATGTTTGTCATTTCGTTATGACCGCCCACATTGTAAACTTCGCCCACGCGCCCTTGATGAATAATCAAATCAATAGCCAAGCAATGGTCTTTAACATAAAGCCAATCGCGCACGTTTAAGCCATCGCCATAAACAGGGAGAGGTTTATCTGCAAGAGCATTGGCAATCATCAAAGGAATCAACTTTTCAGGGAAATGATAAGGCCCGTAATTGTTACTGCAACGGCTAATGGTAATAGGGAGCTTAAAAGTACGGTGGTACGCGAGCACCAACAAATCAGCAGAAGCTTTACTTGCAGAATAAGGGCTAGAAGTATGAATAGGAGTCGATTCTGTAAAGAACAAGTCTGGGCGATCTAAAGGCAAATCACCATAGACTTCATCTGTAGAAACTTGATGATACCGTTCAATACCAAATTCACGGCAAGCATCCATCAACACTTGAGTGCCAATAATATTAGTTCTTAAAAAGACACCAGGATCTTTAATAGAGCGGTCCACATGGCTTTCGGCGGCAAAGTTCACCACAATATCAGGGTGTTCTTCTTGAAATAATTTGAAAATGGAGTCGCGATCGGTGATGTCCATTTTTACAAAACGGAAGTTAGGATTATTCATCACAGAGCTAAGAGTATCTAGGTTGCCAGCGTAGGTTAGGGCATCCACACATACAATACGGTAATCAGCATATTTTTCGAGCATGTAGTGGACAAAGTTTCCGCCAATAAAACCTGCACCTCCGGTAACGATGATATTTTTTTTAGACATAAATAACCTTGAAGCCCTTATTAATAACGAATTTTGCCTTCAGCGACTTTTTTAAGGTGAGCCCCATAAGAAGACTTACCATACCTTTGTGCCGACTCCATTAATTTTTCACGAGAGATCCACCCATTGACAAAGGCAATCTCTTCAACAGCTGCAATCTTAATGCCTTGACGCTTTTCAATCATCTGCACAAAGTTCGCGGCATCGAGTAAACTTTCCATAGTGCCTGTATCTAGCCAAGCAAAGCCACGGCCTAAAAGTTTTACATCGAGATCGCCTTTTTCTAAGAAGACCCTATTTAAATCGGTGATTTCGAGTTCGCCTCTAGCAGAAGGCTTTTGTTTCTTAGCTTCTTCGACTACGCGATTATCATAAAAATAAAGGCCTGTGACCGCATAATTACTCTTAGGGTGGGATGGCTTTTCTTCTACAGAAATCACTTGTCCTTTTTCATTAAAGTCGACAACGCCAAAGCGTTCTGGGTCTTCCACAAAATAGCCAAAGATACTAGCTCTTTTATTTTGTTCTGCATTTTTAACAGCGTCTTTTAATAAAGGCGAAAGCCCGTTGCCGTAGAAGATGTTGTCTCCAAGCACCATAGCACAAGCATCGTTTCCAATAAACGATTCGCCTAGAATAAAGGCCTGTGCTAAACCGTCTGGGCTAGGTTGCACCTGATAAGAAAGCCGAACACCCATACAAGAGCCATCGCCTAAAAGGCGTTCAAAATTAGGCAAATCTTCTGGGGTAGAAATAATGAGAATGTCTCTAATCCCTGCAAGCATTAGGGTAGAAAGAGGGTAGTAGATCATTGGCTTGTCGTAAACAGGCAAAAGCTGCTTACTAGTGACTTTAGTTAAGGGGTAAAGTCTCGTTCCCGAGCCCCCGGCAAGAATAATACCTTTCATGGCCATAAATATATCAAAAAATAAAAAGCAAAAGAGTTAATTTTTATCAAATGAATGTATTTAGCTTTGAATTGGATGCACTTTAGTTAGTGAACGAAAAAAATCCTTAAAGTCTTTTTCATTTAAAAAGCAAATTTGAATTTGAGGTGTTAAAGACAGACTAATAGAGTGATTCCCATAGGGAATGGAGTTGGTCAGTTCATTTGAACAACCTGTAGTATCTGCTCTAACCCAAGTAAATTGGTTATTAAAAATTACATTTAATGCCGCAATCGCTTGAGCGACTGTAATAGTTCTTTTTATTTGGCGTTCTTTTAAATTATTTACAACACCCCTAAGTAATTGAATGTCTTCTCCTCGAGATAAGTCAAGACCATTGGGAGTAGTTAAATTAAAATCCCCTTCATAGATACAATAAGAACCGTAATAATGAGTTTTTCCCCACCAATGAGCTACTTCTATAAAGGCTTCCCAAAAATAATAACCTTTGCCAAGCCAAGAGTTATTAGCGTTTGAGCAAAAAACAGGAACGCTAGTGTTATACTTACGTAATGAAGATGCTTGGTAAATTTTAGTCATCTTCAAATAACTTGTTTTTTAAAATGGTTCCTAAGCTGGATAAATTAAAAGTGGGTAACAGTATATGTTGACTTTGAGATTGAGTGCTTAACAAGCTGATAAAGGCTCTAATATAGGGGTATAAAATGGCAATACTGTTTTGAAAGAAATAATCAGGAATGGATTCTTTTGTGATATCTTCATTAAATTGAAAATTACCTATCATGCTAATAGAACAAAAAGCTTCTTCAAATTTTTTATTTCGAATAGATACAACGAGAATAATTTTTGCAAAAGCTTTTGATTTACTAAAATGGCATTCTGGAGAGAAATCCACAGAGATTTCTTCAGATTGATGATACTTGCTTTGGTCTAAAAAAATTTGTTCTACTGTATATCCTAAAAACGAAAAAGCCGCTGGTTGCATTAGGCCGCCAAATTGAATTTAGAGTTTGAATAGAATGTTTTCTGCTCGACAATTGGCTCACAAATATCAACAGATAGAGTTGTTTTTGATTCAACACTTTTTAAAAAAGCTTCAACGGACATCCCTTCGGAGCCACACTGTTGCTCCAAATTGTTTAAGAACAAATTAATTTCATCATCTGTCATTTGATTGAAAAATGATTTGATTTTATCTAGTTTTTCGTTCATAATCCAGACCTCCGTCGGAACTTTATCTTAGGGTATTTGGTTAGATAGGTAACTATCATGATCAAAAAAATACCCTCTATTTATATTATAATCTATAAAGTGAATGTAAATATATCAAAGTGTTCCAAGTTAGAATATAAAAAAGTGAAAAAAAGGCACACTATAGGGGTGATTTTTATTTATAATCTATGCATTAACTTGCTTTTTTTACTGCAAAAAAGGGAATTTTGGGTCATTACAGATAGTCATGACAAAAAAATGACAAAAGTATGACAAACTATTGCTTTTTGTAAAAAAGAAGTGTAGTTTTATTAATAAGAAGCGAGACGCTTCAACAAATGTGTCACAAAATAACAGGAGAACACAACATGATGAATAAAAAAGGTTTTACACTTATCGAATTGATGGTCGTTGTTGTCATTATCGGTATCCTTGCTGCAGTTGCAGTGCCAAAGCTATTCGGTATGATCGCTAAGTCTAAAGCTTCTGAAGTAGGCCCTGCTGCAGGTACTTACGTAAAGATGCAACAAGCTTACGTTTCTGAAGCAGTAGCTATTGGTAACTGGGCAATTATTGGTTATAAAGCTCCAGGAACAGCTAATGCAACAACTAATTTCACCTATTCAGGTTTTGTGACTGGTGGAACAGATAACACTGTTGCTTTGTCTGGAGGACAAACAGATGCTTGGACAGCAGCAAATAACACAAAACTAAATGAATGTGACAAAGGTACTAACTGGGATATCGACATTACTGCTGGTACAAGTGGTTCTGCCGCAGGTGAGGCTGAGTTTAAATCAAATACAAAATGTGCTGATTTAACACCTAACTTTACTACCATCGGTAAATAATTTTATTTCTTAAATTCTTAAACAGCCTCCCTCTGGGGGCTGTTTTTGCTTTAAATAGAGGGGGCTCGTCTTTAAAAGGGGGTCTACCATGAGCAAGAAAGGCTTTACATTAATCGAGTTAATGGTGGTCGTGGTGATTATCGGCATTTTAGCGGCTGTGGCTGTGCCTAAACTCTTTGGGATGATTGCCAAGGCCAAGGCCTCAGAAGTGGGCCCTGCTGCAGGTACGTATATTAAAATGCAACAAGCGTACATGTTAGAAAACAATCAATTAGGGGGCTGGTCGCTCGTGGGCTATAAGGCTCCAGGGGTTAATAACATCACCTCTAACTTTACTTATAGTGGGGTCACAGAATCGTCTTCTGTTGCTATTACGGCTGGCCTTACTAATGCTTGGAATGCTTCTAACAAGGCTAAGTTAAATGAATGTGGCATAGGTACAAACTGGACTGTTTCCTTTACAGCAGCCACTTCTGCTGTTGATGTGGGGAGCGTGGGCTTAAACATTACAGTCGCAGAAGCTTGCAAGCCTTTAACCCCCAATTTTGAAAATATCGGCAAATAAAAAATTGCTGTGACACCAATAAAACGCCCCTCTAACCAAGCCCCGTTTTTTTATGAAAAGTCGAGCGTTAATTTGTCCCGCAAGGGGATCATTCTCACTAAAAAGTAAACTTTTAAGTGTTCATGTTTACCATAAAGGTATCATTCTCGCTAAATGCTAGCTCTGCATGGTTCAACTACAGCGGTGAACCGCTAAGTTTCACGTAAAAGCACTAAGCGTTCATGTTTACCACAAGGGGATCATTCTCACAGCTCTGCATGGTTCCGACTAAAGCACTAGAAGTGCTAAGTCTCACGTAAAGCTCCTAAGTGTTCATGTTTCCCATAAAGGGATCATTACCCAAAGGGTATCACTACCACAAGGGTATCACTCTCACTAAATGCTAAAGCATATAAGTGTTCGTGTTTCTTACTAAGCGCTGAAGCGCAAGTGTACGTGTTTCTCACGTAAGTAGAGCTCTGCATGGTTCCGACTAAAGCACTAGAAGTGCTAAGTCTCACGTAAAACTACTAAGTGTTCGTGTTATTATCAATCAAATAGCGAAGACTTAAATAAAAAAATAACACCAATTAATTAAATAACAGTATTAAAATAGCAGACGAAAATGGCTGTTGCCGACGAGTTCCTCTTAAAATGTAATTGCATGAAAAAAGAAAAGCTCATCTAAACAAACCGAGTTTTTTTTATGAAGAACCAAGCGTCATTTGT
>LIUM01000026.1 GCA_001462345.1 Fibrobacteria bacterium AD312
TTTGCCAACAGGTTCTATTGGCTGGAAAAATACTACTGTATCTTATGATCCCATTTGGTTTAGTATGAATACAGATCAAGATTGGATTTATAATCGTTATCAAGCAGGTAATATTTTTGAAGTCCTCGCTTATGCCGATGTCGCCAAAGATCTAACCAATCTGAGCTTGCCTACAATGGGGAGTCCTGATTGGAAAGCAGATGCAATGTACCAATTAGGAATTAGTCAATTAAACTACATGCTTGGGGTAAACCCATGGGATGTTTCTTTTATTTTAGGTGTTGGAGATAAAAATGATGCTCATCCGCATCACCGTGCCGCTAACCCAGAAGGGAAAAACTTTCCAGGAGCTGGATACAAATACCGCCCTCCTACGGGAGCTTTATTTGGAGGAGTAAAGCCAGGGGCAACAAACTCTTGGGTTCCATCAAACAAAAGCTGGGAAGACTACCATCTTTCTGAAACCTGTATTGATGCGACAGCAACCTTAATTAGTTCTTGTATGCTTGCCGCACAAGAAATTGACTATAGCAGAGCACCAAAAATCAATGTGGAAATTCTACACGTGAGTATGGATTCAGCCATTGTCAAATTAAAGTATGATGTACGTAGCACAGGGGCTCTTTTTTATGGCACTAGTGAAAATGATTTAAATACAACTGCTTCTCCAGACAACAATGTAGCCGCTATCGAACACGAAATTGTTTTAAGGGACTTAAAAAATGGAACGACATACTACTTCTATGCAGGTGCATTTAACGCATTGAATGAAAATAATATGACGGCAAAATACTTAGTGGATAGTACTCAAACGCCATTTTCTTTTACGACTTTGAATACTGTAGAAAGTGCCATAATTGAAAATGTCACTGTATGTAATTTGAGTGCCGATAGTGCCGAAATCATGTGGTACACTCCTAATGGAGAATATGAATCTAAAATCTATTGGGATACCATTCCTCACTCTGAAGCAAGTGAATTTGCTTGGAATTCAGGAACAAGAAATGCGGATATCTCTGGAATCCCCACCAAATTCCATTATGTAAAAATTGGCGGACTAAAAGAAAAGACCACGTATTATTACATGGTAGAAAGTAATGGAGAGTTCCAATCGGTAGATGATAAAGGTAATCTTCTCAAATTCACGACTCCTGTAGCTTGGTATGATTTTTCTGTAAGAACTTATCAATATGAATTTGGTGGATTAGATTTTCTGGATTTGAATATATACAACAATGAATCCTATGCATTTGATAGTTTAACTTTACGTTTATACGTAACCGCTAGACCAGAACAAATTGAAAAATGCGCTTTCCTTGTCGACCTAGATATATGCCAAGCCTATGATGAAGGTGGATTTAATAAACCATGTGAAACCGATAGAGAAATTAGAGATTTATTACGAAATGCAAAAGCAGTAAAACTAGAAGACACTTATAATGCCGCCACAGGAACCTATTCATGGTATTTCCCTGTTCCATTAGGTTCTACAACGATCAAAGCGTCCTCTCGACTTCGTATGGATTTAGGCTTCTCTCAGGGCCTTTCTAATGATGGCTACTTGACATGTGAAACACTACGTCAGCCTTCTAATAAGAGAATGACAAAAGCCACAGGAGACTGGTCATGGTCCCCTCATCTTAAAGAAGTGGATGGTGCCTTTTACGATGGTATGCCATTTGAAGACAAAGACTATGGAGATATAGATGACAATATTCCTGTCAACCCATACATTGTGGTTTACAGAAAAGATGAATTTATTTGGGGTTATAGTCCTTCTTACCAAGAAATGACAACCAAACGCGCTAACTATGAAATCAGTCTCACCCTTGAACCTCCATTTAACGTATCCAACGGTTCTCATGTTGAACTAGATCAAAATAGCAGTACTGTTTATTTCAAGGGTACTGCAAAAGTCACGGAAGGTGGTTTTATTACTCGTATTTGGGCCAATGGAACTGAAGTCAAAGACCTTGCCTCTGCTGCAAAATATAATGTGCTTACTGATATGTATGATCTCAATATCCCTGTAAAAATGACGATTGGCTCTAATAAAGTCGATGTTACTGTATTTGCTGGCCCAGATCCTACTTGCCAAAGTTGTACAGAAAATGGCGGGTGTGATTTTGAAAACAGAAACTTCTTTGTTCAGTTTACTAAAGGGAATGCTTCTGCCAGTAATTTACGCATTACAGACGCTGCAGGAAACGCTATTTCAAGCCCAACAGAGCCAAATAGCACGTCTTTTTACATCTATGTGAATGATAAAGATAAAGCGAATTACACTGGTGTAGTGAATGTTCTTGTCATTAATGGTAGGCAAAATGATACACTCCGCGTGAAACTAGATCCAGAAACAGCAGGTACTGGATCATTCCGCAGTGGTTCACTAATCTCTGCAGTATCTAAAACGAGAGCAGAACGAAATGCGAATACTGAAATATCCTTCTTTGGTGGCGATACCATTCAGGTGATTTATATTGACCCTGAAGATGAAGAAGATATTTCTAGACAAACATTCTTTGCCAAAGCCACTTACCCAACACCTCAAAAAGTGTTCGCCCAAGATTTAAATTGTGACGGAATTGCTGACAATATCAGCATTAATTTCAGTACAGCCTTTGATGGTTCTGTTTCATTCGATAGCCTATGGATTCATATCAAAGACAAAGAAACAGCGACTGGCGATAGCTTTATGGTTCCTGTAACCGAAGATATGGTTGGAAAAAACACCATTAATATTCCTTTAAGTAGTTCAAGCATTCCAGCAACCCCTGCTCCAGAAGGTTATATCTCTACCTTCTTACAGTATAATGGTGTTGTTTCAAAAGAAAGCGCTGAAATCACTGATGGAATTGCTCCTGTATTAGTGAGTGTAACCGTTCTTGAAAATCCAGAGCCAAGAAGTACAGAAGATACGATTAAAATAGCCTTCTCAGAGAAAGTCACTTTAGCCTCTCTTTCCGCTTGGCCATTATCTATTGTAGATGGGTCTGGTAATCCAGTAGATCAATCTGCAATCACAGTCTCTGGCAAAGCCACCACAGAAGATGATGGCAAGAGCTATCTCTATGTAGTGACAGGAAACTTCTCTGGCAATTTAATGAAGCCAGGATTTATTGCCTCTATTCCATCGAGTTTCAGTGTGTCAGATGCTAAATTAAATCGTCTTGATGGTAATAGTTGTCAAAAGCCTGTAACTATTGCAGAAACACCTAAACCAGTACCTGTACAATTAGCTGAAATTAGAGACTTTACAGGGGATGGTTACCCTGATGAGATTTCCCTTCGTTTTGAAAGAAAACTTCGTGAAAAAGATATGCTAGATAGCTTTGTGGTAGACTGGGGTTCCCCTTCTGTAATCAAGAGTTTCCTCCCCTCTTCTTGGGTACACACTCAAGAAGTACTAGACCCATATTATTCTTATGTGGTCCGTATGGATACATCATTAACTGATGGTACAATAACCCCTGTAATTACTGACTCTATCTTAAGGCAAGATACTTTATCCATTATCACGATTACAATTCCTAGCACCAAAGCCTATGAACTAGGAACAACCTCTGGCAACTACAATGGATATGGAAAAATTAAGCCTCGGCTTGGGCCTGAGGGCGGATTCTTTGATAAGACTTACTCTCTAGTAGATAAAGTTCCCCCTATCATTGTAAGTGCTAGAAAAACAACGTCTTCAGAATTAGAAGTTTTAGAAATTGAAATGTCTGAGATTTTGAAAGAAGAAGAAACTGGGGAATATTATATCGAACGTAGGCGCGGCACTGAAACCACCTACTTCTCTCCAATGAGTAACACCAACACTCAAAAGAGATATAACTTCATTTATAAAGATGATGATCCAGGAGCCGTTCGAATTGGCGACTACGTTCGTTTAATTCCAGTTAGTACTATTTCTAAATATAAAGATGTAGCTGGAAACTTCCCTGGTACTGAAAATCCATGGGTACAAGTAAAAGGATCCATTGTTGAAAAGACGTATTTCAAAGTGACTTTAGAAAAGAATGTCACTCAGCCTAGTGCTACTGAAATTCCTTATAACGGAGTGATGCCAACAGATAATGAACAATTTAGATTGACCGTTCTTAGCCAAAATCAAGAAATCCCATTAGCTAAAGGAAAAGGCAAATTAACATCTGCCTTTGGGGAAACTCCATACGATACGGCAACATATAAGCATGGAGGTCCAACGTTTGAAATTGAAGCGAATATTCCTTCTGCTTTGACAATGGTTTCTGGAAACAGAGCTTGGGACTTTGTAATTGAATTTGAAGTATTCCTCTATGATAATTTAGGGCAATTCGTTAATTCAGCAAGCTATTCCTTTACATTGTCTAATATCGGTTATGATAAGGTTTCTATTGATGGAGTGCTTCCTTTGCGTTTAGAATGGCTCTCTCAAGACGCTATCGCTCCTGTCTCAAAATCGGGCAAGAAAATTGGCACAGGCCCTTATATTGCTCGGTTCAACTTAAAGTCAAGTGCAACTTATTTGGTTGATCCAGAAAGTGAAGAAGACACTTATAAAAAAGGGGATAAGCTCAAAGTCAAAGAGCAAAAAACATCCACCTTTGGATTTAAACGCTTAAAGTGATTAAAAAATGAAAAAAATATTTTTGCTTTTAATTTGCTTATTTTTATTACCTGAATCCATTTTTGCGATTCCATCAATAGATAATACATGTACCTCTTGTGACAGGCGCTATTTGGATTCCATGAACGTATATAATCGCCGTCCTATTCGAGTGAATCAAGTTGGATATAAAGCAGATGCAACTCATAATAAGCATGCGTTTGCTGCTGATTATGCTGCGGGGACTAAATTTAAAGTAATTAATGCAAATACTGGTGCAGAAGCCTATAGTGGATCTCTTGAATTAATAACACCCAATGCTCCTAAACCTGGCATGTATGTGAATGGAGCCTTTAACTCTATTAGTCAGGTGTATCACTTTGGTTCCAATTCAGACTCCGTCGCTACATCAACTGAAGCTTTATACCGAGCTGACTTTTCAAGTTTAACTACACCTGGAAAATACTTCGTCGTTATTGGAACAGATACTTCTGCTTCATTTCTAATCGATGCAAACATTTATAATGCCATTTTTGAAACGGGGTTGAAATTTTTCGGAATTCAACGTTGCGGTAATACGAAATCTCAATTACACGCTCCATGCCACTTGAAAGATGGTTCAGCCGTTGGGCATGATTTAACTGGTGGTTGGCATGATTGTGGAGACCATTTTAAAGTATCAGAAACAGTTGCCTATGCCACTTACGTATTATCTACCACTTATCTTGTCTACGAAGATAAAGCAGAAGATCGATACGGCAATTCTTATGATGATACTGTATTTACAGACGGTATTCCTGATGTGCTATACGAAGCAAAAATTGGAGCTGATTATATCTTCAAGCTATACAAAGCCTCAAAAGCAGATGGACTCATAGCACAAGCAGACATGTATCACTCTGTTGGAGTCGCCGATGGAGACCATGCCTATTGGGATGTGCCAGAAAAACAAGACGCTCAAGATTTTTCTAAAGGAGGCCCTGATCGCCCTGTAGCAAAACAAATTGGTGCCAATGTAGCTGGAATGTTTACTGCTGCTCTTGCTAATGTCGGTTATGCTTGGCAGATTTTTGATGCGGATTATGCCGATTCTTTAATTGCCGCTGCCAAAGATATTTATCAAAACGTCATGAAACCCGCTTTTGTTAGTCAGCGATTTACTACTGATAACAACAATTATTATAACAATTACTACACTGGGCAAGGCCGCCTTGATGACGATGCTGCCGCCGCCGCTCTTTCTTTATGGTATGCGACTAAAGATACCACCTATGCCTACGACTTATATAAAAACAAAGACTATGGAGATGGTACATTTAATTACGCCAATAATTTATACCAATTTAAAGGTGGATTTATGGCGAGCCACGCCTCTCTACTCTTTACACAAGGGGGTTGGGCAACGGATTACCAGAATATCCATGCCCACGTATTATTCTTTTTATCCAAATTGATTCTTCCAACAGCAGCAAAAGCACAAGAGTATAATATCAGCTCTGCAGAGCGAGATGATCTACTCATGCGAAACATACACACCTTTTATAGAATGCTAGACGATGCCACCTCTGGGGATTCTGTTGTTCAAACCAATAAATACGGGCAAATCACATCCGAAAAACCATACGGACTTGTTTGGACTTCTTTTGACTGGGGAGTGAATCGTTATAATTTAGGTGTTGCCAATGCCTTCTTTATGCTCTATGAAATCACTGGGGAAAAAATCCTACTCAATGTTTCTTTAGATAACATCTACTATAGCATGGGCGCAAACCCATGGGACATTTCCTTCTTAATGGGGGCAGGCGAAAAAAATCTAAATCACCCTCATAATCGTACGGCTAATCCCGATGGTTATAATGCGGGAGGAATGCCTTATGAGTATAGATGTCCAAAGGGTGCTTTGATGGGAGGACGAGCCCCTCATTTAACGCTATTAGATGATTGGGAAAAATACACCGCCACAGAAACCTGTATTGACTTTTCTTCGCAACTTTTAATGCCTGCACAAAGCCTTGCAGAACCATTACCTATCGATGCTGAAGGGCCTATATTTAAGAATATCATGGGAACCCCCATTTCTGATACGTCCGCGATTATTAGCTGGGATGCAAATGAAGTAGCCTTAGTTACTGTATTTTATAGCACGAGTAACGATGGAGCAAATGTTAAAAGTGTGCAACAAAATAAAGGTTCAAAAGGAGGAAGTCTTGTTATTAATGGACTTTCTATTGGAACGACTTATTACTTCTACTTAGAAGGCATGGATATCAAACGAAACATCTCAAAAGATGACAATCATGGTAGTTGGTATTCATTTACTATGACAAGCACAAATACGGTCATTAGTGATATTACCATTTGTCAAGTAGATAATCGTAGTGCAAAAATTTATTGGTGGTCTAGCGATAGGTCTAATTCCACTGTTTTATATGGCACCTCTGAAACAGCATTAACAGAAACTTATAATGGAAGTAGTGGTGCTGTTTTATTCCATGAAGCCGAATTAACGAATCTAACAGCAGGAACAACTTATTACTTTAAGGTTTCTTCTGGAACCTCAGTATCTGAAGTAAAATCCTTTACTACAGAAGCACAAGCCTCCTATGCCGATTTTAGTGTTTATATGAAACCGACTTCGAACCAAGAGCCTTGTTCTGCTTGGGAAGATTGTTACAAATTCTTTGTTACTATAACAAATAATGATACAATTGACTATGAAGACATAGAGATGCGAATTTACTTTAGCAATCCTAATTTAAGCGTTCAGGGGGGCAACCAAAAGCACTGTTGGGATGCAAAAACAAATGAGCAACCAGGGTGCAACATCACTTTTGGAACAGCGACTCTTGATGGAACAGGAAATGGTTGGTATTTACCTGTGTATATAAAAAGCCCATTAAAAGTATCTGGACAAGTAATTTTTGATTTTAGCTTTAAAGATGACAATTGGAATAAAACCATTTCTTACAAAGATTTAGCAAACTCTTGGTCTTTAATTCCTCATACTGCAAATACTGATCCTGAATACTTTAAGGGAATTGATTTAACGAAAGGACCTATTTATACTGGAAGTGAAACCGCTTGGTTAGAAAAAGACATTAATGGAAATACAGAAGTAGCCTTTACCAAGAATCCGTACATTACGTTGCATTATCACGGAACCTATTTGTATGGTTATGCTCCAGATTACACTCCAGATGCAGGGCCACAGCAAAAACGAACCGTTTCATTGAACTTTACAAATCCATTTGTATCTCCAGCATATTCTCTTGAAACAATCAATGATACGACCACATTTATAGGAACAAGTTCAGTCAATCCTACTGGTTTCATTGATTACTTTGAAGCCAATAATCAAGAAATCACCAACTGGCTATACGATCCATCAGACCGATATGATTCTATTACTTTTGCTGAAAAAAGAAACTTGAATTATGGCAATAACTATATAGAATGGGTTTCTTGGCATAACCATAATGCAAATAGCAAGGGCAGCTACGATTGTGCCTGCGCCGTTGTTCGCTCCAATGTAGAAGTAGATAGTATCACTGTTCCTGTGGAACAACGCTACCTAGTATTTACAAAAGACACCATTACGGCTTATACAGGGAAAATGGTAGAAGTGAAAGTACAGCTCTATGACGAGAATCTAGCACTTTTAACTGCTGAAAATATGACCTTAACTCCTAGCACAGATAATGGGGTCGGCTTATTCTATTTGAACCCTACTGCAACCATCCCAGTAAATGCGATCCCATTAGAAAATGGTGTAGCTACCTTCTATGTAAGAGCAGAGGAAGCCACTAATACAATTCTTAGAGTCACGGCTCCAAGTACCATGACATCTACGGTTCAATATAAGTATGTCCCTGGAGAAGTGGTTCTAATTATTGAAGATCTTCCTCCTTGGCCAATTATTGATGTGGCTAAAATGATTGATTCTGATTGTGATAATAAAGGAGATATCATTGAGATTACATTATCCAATGAATATCAACCTGGTCAATCCTTCAATAAGTTGATTTATACATATAATAAAGATACCTTAGAATCGACTACAGCTACTGCCAATGGAAAAGTACTACGCGTTTCTATTCCACAAACGGATAGTTCCATTAAAACAAACCCAAGCGGGGCTCTCACATTGATTAGCAATATTGATGCTGCCATAAAAGAACATTCGGACTTTTATACAGATGGTATTAGCCCTACCCTACTATCCGTTTCTGTCTTAGAAAGGCTATCAACAGCTACTAGCGATCAAGTATTCTTACAATTCAGTGAACCAATTACTGCTCCAGGAACAGATTGGCCTATCCAATTATTCTCCTCTACAGGCACTGCACTCACGAGCGTTCCAAAAGTGAACTCGTCTAAAATTTATAATGATTCTCTAAACATTTGGGTTTTTGATATCGCCATTCCTTCGGATGGTGTTTCTCTTGTGCAAGAAGGAATGCAAGGACAACTTCTTGCAAGTGCCACTATTGAAGATAAAGCAGGAAACGGTGTTTCTTCTTGCGCTCAACCAAAACTTCCAATTACGCTCAAGATCATTCCAGTCCCATTAACATACGCAACCATTTCTGATGCAGATCAAGATGGCCTTGCAGAACACGTGCGTGTAGTCTTTGAACGAGGTGTAGATTCCAAGCACCAACCAGACGAAATTTCTGTTGTTTTTGGAACAAGTCCAGCAGAAACTCTTTGGACCAGTAGCTATACCTTTATCTCTGATTCTATTGCAACCCTAAACCTGCCTCAACCATTTGCTCTAGGGAACACCAATGGAACTTATAATGGATCCAATCAAGGGCGTACTCTTATTGGAGCGGGAGAAGTCATTCAACATAAAGGTAATGGGGCTAACTATGAAAGCAATTCTACTTTAGCAGAAGACCTCGCTGGCCCTGTATTCCGTTCAGCTACAGTGAAAGAAAACGTACTGTATAATTTATCTGTAATTTCAAGCGAACCGTTGATGGTTAAAGATTCTTCTCTTGAATTATTACAACGAGAACGTTCAGGCCCAATAGGTTTGATTCCACAAGAAGTCGCTTCTTGGTCTTTATCACAAAACACTTCTTTATTGAACTTAGTTTATAGCGGTGATATAAACGTCCAAATAAAAGAAGGAGATCGTATCCGTTTTTCACCTCTTAATACGAGTTTATTCTCTGATAAAAGTGGTAACCTCCCTGCCCAAAATAATCCATGGGTTCCTGTGATGGGTGACGGTAATCCTAAAATTAAATTCGATATTCAATTGAAAGAAAATATTTCTATCGTTAAAAAAGAAGTAACTCCTTCTAGCGACCCTTCTCCTTCAAAAATTTGCATTCTTAATCCAATGACACAAAAACTCGACTGCATTAAGAATGGCGTTGTCGTCGAATCAATAGATACCACAATTTCGCCTTTACAAGGAGTGGTATGGGATATCAAGTTAGATGTTCCTAGAGGAACATCTTATAACGAAGCTCCTGCATGGGATACTCTTCGCCTTGAGTATGATATTCCTATCTATTCTAATTTAGGACATTTTGTACAACGCTTCCATGAAAAGCTTTCTATTCCATCTAGTATTTATCTTTCGAGCACAAACACCATTTCTCTATTTGTAGAATGGGCTCCTAGAAACAATTATGGATTAGCTTCTGCAGATGGGCGAGCAGTAGGCACGGGCGCGTATATTACAAAAGTAGACTTAAAAACAAGATTTATACCAAATCCGAACCAAGAAGTAGAACTAAAGACTCGTTTTTCAGGTAAATCTTCGTTCAATAAAACTTTACGTTTTGGAATACGTAGAGAAAAGTAATAAAAATGAAAATTTAGTTCTCTCGATACATTCCTTTTTTTATACATTCCTCATGTATGGAAGCAGTGTTATTTAGAAAAGAACTTTTTCTTATCTATGCATATGTAATAGAGCTCATAGTTCTTGGAATTATGCTCTATCACTTACGCATTACTAAGAAACAAATCTATGCTTCTACAGAAATTCAGCATTTAACCATTCTCTCTGTGGGCTGGGTTGCCTCTTCTTTACTGAGTCAATTGTTTTTTACTCCTACAAATCAAGTATTCTTCTTTTATTTACAAGCATTTTTTTGGATACAAGTAGGCTATTATGTTATGCGTGTGGCAACGAGCCTATCAAAAAAAGCGCCTACTAGATTCTGGAAAATTTGGAAAAACATTGGTATTCTAACACTACTCGTCACTTTTTTACTCCACTACAATAAGCCATCGCTTATGTTTTCTCTTTTGGGCCCTTCACCCATCATGACGAGTTCAAAGATTCTTCTGTTTTTATTTTTAGTCATCCCAGCAATTCATACCTTTTATTTTTTAATTACTCAAAACAGCCGAAATGATGACCAAGCGAACAAGCTCCTTTTTGATCGCACTATATCTTCCTATTCTGGTGTTCTTTTCTTTGGCCTCTTACTTGATTGCGTAATTCCAAGCATTCACGATATTAAAATGGCCAACTTTCTTTCTTTCACGTCCATATTCATTGGCGTTTTGATTATTCTCTTCTCACTCAATTTTAAGGCTCTCTTCTTTTGGACAAAAAATCTAAAATATGTTTTTCATCATTTAATTTATAACCTTAATGATGGTATTATTTTTATTAATCAAAAAGGGAAAATCATTTTAGCAAATGAAAGTGCTCATGACATTTTAAATATCCCAAGAAACCAACTTATTTTTAAATCGATACAAACTGTTCTCCCCAATGTGGACCCCTTTTCTGAAGT
Source organism: Fibrobacteria bacterium AD312 (assembly GCA_001462345.1). Classification (GTDB taxonomy): domain Bacteria; phylum Fibrobacterota; class Fibrobacteria; order Fibrobacterales; family Fibrobacteraceae; genus Fibro-01. The sequence continues at coordinate 11,356 of LIUM01000026.1, forward strand.
CCATAATTACCCCGTTTTTGTGGAGAATAAAAAACAGAATTTGTTTTTCACAATATCCATTATAAAAAATGATTTTCCAGAAGATGAATTTGATTACTTACTCATTCTTACAAATACTAGAGAACAAACTCTACAGAAAAAGCAACTAGATGATTTACAACGGGTATTTAACGAAGAAAAGCTCGAACAACAGCTTATTCTAAATGATATTAAAAAGATTATTCAAGAGAAAGAAACGTACCTTCGCACCTTAATAAACCATCTTCCCTTCCGTTTATGGTCCAAAAATAATCTTGGTGTTTACACTATTCAAAACCAAATAGATGTAGACTATACGGGCAATAAAATTGGACAAAGTTTTGAACAAAAATCATCCGAAGAAATACGGGCTGAAAATGGAGAAATGATTGATTTTGAAACTTCTGAAACGAATGAAAAAGGAGTAGTTCATTATTTCCATAACTTGTTTATCCCTTTATTTAGCTCCCAAGGTCAAAACGGTATTATTGGAATTGCTGAAGATATTACTGAAAAGAAGCAATTGCAACTCGAACGCGATCAACTAAGAGAACGTCTATTTGTATCAAGTAAAATTGAAGACTTAGGTAATCTCGCTGGCGGTGTGGCTCATGACTTTAACAATATTCTCGGCGCTCAAATCGGTTTTTGTGAATTAGCTCTTGAAACGATGCCTGAAGATTTGCCTGCAAGACTTTATATTGACGAAGTGTTAAAAGCCTCTATGAGAGGAAAAAAGACGGTTCAAAAACTGCTAGGAACTCTGGACAATACCAAACAGCAAGAACCAGCCACTGAATTTATAGCAAGCTTAATTATTGAAGAAGTCACTCGTCTCTTAAATGTTTCTTTACCAGCAAATATCGAAATAGAAACGAAAATCGAAGATGATAGAGCAAAAATTGTTGGGTATGCAGAAGCTTTTCATCGAATTATATTTAATTTGACAACCAACGCTATATCTGCAATGAAAAATAAAGGTGGAACGCTTCTATTAGAGATGAAAAAAGTAGAACTAGAACACGAAGTTCCATTAAACTACACCTCACCAATTCCTGCTGGTTCTTATCTAACTATCAAAGTCAAAGATACTGGGGAAGGAATTCCTTCTAACATTCTTCAACGCATTTTTAATCCTTTTTTCACTACAAAAGCCCCAAAAGAAGGCTTAGGATTAGGTTTATCAACTACTTTATTGCTACTTAAAGAAGCAAATGCTTATATTACTGTAGAGACAATTATTGGAAAAGGTTCTACCTTTACCGTTTATTGGCCTTATACCACATCTTATAAAAAAGAGGAGCCCATGTCTAAAATTCTGATTATCGATGATGATGCAGCAATCAATCTCATGTTAAAAACGACCCTTTCCCTAGGAGGGTTTGAAGTAGATACAGCTAATAATGGTCTCGAAGCCAAAAAATTATATGCAACAAAAAACTATGATGTCATCATCACAGATATCATTATGCCTGAACAAGATGGTTTTGAAGTCATTTTGGAACTTCGTCGTCTAGGCCTCTCCAAACGTATTATTGCTATTAGCGGTGGTGGTCGAACCAGCGCCAATGATTATTTAACTACAGCTCAACACTTTGATGTTGCTGCCGTGTTTCCAAAACCAATTGATCGAAAAGCACTATTAGAAAAAGTCCACGAGATTATAAATACTGCAGAAAAAAATTAACTTTTCAACATGAATATTCTCTTAGCCGATTTAGACAAGCTTTTTGTTCAGGAGATTCTGGATACTTGGTCTTTGCAAGAGGCTGAACTCATTTCCGTTTCTAAAGCAGAAGATTTGATTCCTATTATCGAATCCAATTCCATCAATTTTGCTTTTATTGGTGTTGATTTGCTTTTGCATAACAACATGGATATGGTCAGTTTTCTTAAAGAAAAGCAACCTGGCATAGACATTATTGTATTATGTGATTCCAAAAGTGTTCCCGCTGCCGAAAGTGCTATTTCTAGAGGGGCTCATAGCTACTTGCTAAAGCCTATCACTCGCGAAGTCTTAGAAACAACAGCACGAAAACTCCAAACGCAATGGCGCCATAAATCAACAAGTCGGTTGATGGAGGATCATGTATTAGATAGCCTCCTCGGTGACACCCCTGAAATGCGTAAAATTCTAAAAACGCTTTATAAAATCGCCCCAACGACGAGTACCGTTCTTATTACAGGCGAATCAGGGTCTGGAAAAGAATTTTTAGCCAATATCATTCACCGACTTAGCAAAAGAGCAGATGATCCTTTTGTAGCCGTAAACTGCGGTGCCATCCCCGAAAATATTGTAGAAAGTGAATTATTCGGCAGTAAAAAAGGAGCTTATACAGGTTCTATTGCAGACAAAAAAGGCCTTTTTGAAACGGCTGCTGGTGGGACTCTCTTTTTAGATGAAATCGGCGAATTATCTCCAGCGACACAAGTGAAATTACTCCGCTTTTTACAAAATCATGAAATCCGAAGAGTGGGCGAAACTGAAAATCGCTATTTAGATGTCCGTATTATTGCGGCCACAAATCAGGATCTTCAAAAAGCGATGGAAAAAAATGAGTTTAGAGAAGATCTTTATTATCGATTGAATACATTCCACATCCATTTACCTCCTCTTCGTGAAAGGCAAATTGTGATCCCTAGACTCATCAAATATTTTTCATTAAAGTATAAAGATGAGCATGGAAAATCGATTCAAAGTATTGACCCTGCAGCTCAAATGGCCTTATCCATTTACAACTACCCAGGCAATATTCGTGAATTAGAAAACATTGTAGAACATGCCATTGTTTTATCAGAAAACGGAATAATTCGTTTAGAAGATCTTCCTGAGTCTGTTCGTCATTTTAGTATGGGCCCTCAGACGTTTCTTCCGCGTTCTAAAGAGACCACAGAAGAATCTCTTACCAATAGTTATTCCGATGATACCATTATTCCATTAAATGAAATGGAACGCCAACACATTATTCGGGCACTCAATTTATTAAATGGGAATAAAACAGATGTCGCTACAAAATTAGGGATTAGCCGAGCGACGCTATGGCGAAAATTAAAAGAACATAAAATTGAATTAAATGACAAAGAACCATAAACGTTCTGACTCATTCATCCATTTTTAAGATTTCTGGTTTATATCCAATTTTATTTACACTGTATTAAAGCTGCCGATAGGCAGCTTTCTTTCATTAGACCATGGCCTGGAAAATCAGGCCCTTGGGAACGAGCCCAAAGGAGGTTTGCGTTACCCGCTTCTCTTTGAACCGTCGCTAAAGAAGCTTCGGCTAAAGTTTCTGGAGTAAAACCACTGTAGTTGGAACTCACCATAAAGAAGCCTTTAGGATTTAATAATTTTGCCCCTAAAGAAACACACTCTTGCAAATGATCTCGAACATTAAAAACATCTTTTTTATAACGAGCAAAACTAGGTGGGTCTAAAATAATGCCATCAAAACGAAGTCCTTTTTTATTGGCGTACTCCAAATACTCAAAAGAACTCCCTTTAAAAAACTCACCTGGTAAACAGGTTAAGCCATTCAATTGATAATTCGCTCTACCCTTCTCTAAAATCTTAGAACTAATATCTACATTAACGACCTTCATAGCCCCACCAAGACGGGCATGAACAGCAAAGCTGCAAGTGTAGCTAAAAAGGTTAAGAAGCGTCTTAGAAGCGCTACGAGAGCCAATTTCAATACGTATATCACGCATATCAAGAAATAACCCTGGATTAATAGTATCCATTAAGTCTACAACAAAACGAGCTTTGCCCTCTTGTACTTCGGTGGCAGAAGACAACGACTCCCCTATTTCTGTTACAATTAAAGGAGTTTCTAATTTTTTCCCATCAGGATCTAAACGATATTTAGAAACTAAATAAGAGGGGTTCCATATTTCAACTATCGAACGGATCAACTCCTCTTTATGAGCTAAAAGCTCTGCGGTAAAAAACTGTAGTTGAAAATGAGAACCAAATTGATCTAGAGTGAGTCCAGGAAAATCATCGGCGATGCCGTTGACTAAACGTAATGCATTTGTGTTTTTGAGAAGAGAATCTCTTTTTGTCTTTGCTGCTTTAAAAAGGGATAAAAAACGACTCATAAAAGCCTTAAATCAAAGGGATTAAAGAACTTTTTTGGGTTGTAAAGAAAGTACTTGTTCTACAAACTCACCGACTTCCTTGAACTCCCTATAAACAGAAGCAAAACGAACATAAGCGACAGGGTCCACCTTGCGTAGTTCTTGCATGACTAAATTGCCCACTTGATCATAACTCACTTCTTGAGAATCCGAAGCAATCAGAGTATTTTCTACACTTGTCGCCATATCTTCGATGGTCTGCCGACTCACTGGTCTTTTTTTACAAGCCATGGTAATACCAGCAAGTAGCTTTTCTCGTTGGAAAGGCTCTCTACTGTTATCACGCTTGATAACAGTTAAAGGAACAATCTCTATATACTCGTATGTCGTAAAACGACGTGCACAAGCCAAACATTCTCGACGGCGTCGAATGGAAGAGCCACTAACGCGACTATCAACCACTTTATCTTCATCGTGCTTACAATAAGGGCAAATCATAACTGCAATATATATATTTTTACTATTTTAGTACCGTGGACACCTCTAAATTGTCTATCGCAAACCAATTTTTAGAGTTGCCCTTGTATCATTGAGGTTTTTATGATTGAATTCTTATCTAATTCCTGGCCAGTTATTCTAGCCATATTTATTGTAGTTGTCATTCTTGCCATTATTCGGGCTGTTAGAAAGTTTATGCGCGAAGGTGGTGGTGCTTTTCGCCTAGAAACGATTAAAAAGAGTTCTGAGCCCAATAATGAAGTTCTAAAGGCTAAATCAGAGGCTCTACTTGCTGATGCCGATATGATTTGCACCGTACAAGGCTCTTTAGTTGTTCCTAACAAAGAAGATTTGGCCTTGTTTAAGCGTGCTGTCGGTCAAAAGTATAAAGTGATTATGTTTTTAATTCCCAAAACCGATAAAGTGGTGTATTTCTTCTGTAAAACAGAAGCAGGGATTAAACGTCGCATTGAAAATTTATTGACGAATGATCGTCGAAAAAATGGTAAATGGCCTTATGCGGACACGCTCACTGGAGAAAAGCTAAAGTACCCTAAAAATTAATTTTTATGGTCGCTTTTCAGCATCTTCCGTTATACCAATCTCTAGATCTGATTTCTTCAAAATTTGAGGAACATCAGAATCTAATTCTGACATCCCCTACAGGGAGCGGAAAATCTATTCTAATCCCTTATTTAGCGTCTAAGAAGTATAAAGGTCGAGTCGTTGTTCTAGAGCCTCGAAAAATAGCCGCGCAAAGCTTAGCAGAATACCTTTCCTCTTTGTTAAAAGAACCATGCGGTGAAACAGTAGGTTATCAATTCCATTTAGAAAATTGTAAGTCTTCAAAAACGCGTATTCTATTTCAAACCTATGGTAGCTTTTTACAAGAACTCCTTCATGGAGAGCCTCTTGCTGACTTCATCATTTTTGATGAATTTCATGAACGGCGTGCAGAGATGGATTTGTTAATGGCTTTCTTTAGAAAAATTCAAGAACTAAAAAAAGAAAACGCGCCTCGATTAATTGTCCTCTCTGCAAAAATCGCTGTATCAGAAATAGAATCGATTCTTCATACTTCTTGTTTAGAGCTCCATACCTCTTCTTTTCCTGTTCAAATTCTCTATCAAAAAAATTCTCTTTCTTCTGAAGAAAACATTGTCCAAGCGTTAAGAACACTTCAAAGAAATGAGCTGTGGCAAACTACGCTTGTCTTTTTACCAGGAAAATATGAAATTGCAAAAGCAAGGCAAGCGATTGAAGAATCATTTGGATATCAATCGATTGAAATTTTAGAACTCTTTAGCGGGCAAAATAAAGAAGAACTTAAACAACTTTTTACGCCCAGTGACTCCCCTCGAATTATTCTCTCGACAAATGTAGCAGAGACTTCTCTTACCATTCCTAATATCTCTGCCGTCATTGATTCTGGCCTAGAACGGTTTTCAGAATTTGATGAAAGTGAAGGGGTCTCTACACTCCGCCTTTCTAGAATATCGCTTCAAAATGCTTTACAACGTACAGGACGAGCTGGAAGAACTCAAGCTGGCGTTTGTATCCGATTATGGCAAGCGACAGAAGAGTCCTCTTTTTCCCCTGAAATTGTGCCTGAAGTTCAAAAAATGGCACTCCACGAAATCTTATTACAACAAGCCTTTTTGGCACATCGTTTAGGGCTTTCCTCAACGGAGATGGGTTGGATATCCGCGCCTAAAACCTCCCTTTATCAACAAGCAAAGCAAACTTTAGAATCGCTTTCCTTTTTTAAGGATGCTCAAATTACGGAGTTAGGGCAGAAAGCACTTTCTGTGCCGTTATTATCGGTTTCTCTTTCGGCATTCGTTTTAAATGCTAAGACTTTATCCGATTTTACCCTTAGAGTCATCGCTTGGATTGACTCTTCTACAGAATTTTTACAACGCCAAAAGAAGGCTTTCAATCTAGAAGAACTCGCGACAGATTCTTCGATGCCAAAAGAAGTTCAATTCTCTTACCAGCGACTAAAAGAGTATTCTCAAAAGGAAAAGAAATACTCTTCTGTTTCGAAAAAAGAAGAAACAGCATTATTTCTATTCCATTTTTTTAAGGAACAACTGGCAATTCAAAGTGGCAATGCCTACAAAACACAAAACGAACGTCTCCTCCAAATCAATGAGGCCATTCAAAAAAACATAGGGGCCTTAATTCCCTTTGCTTTATGGAGAACAGAGAACAAACAGAAATCAGAACTCCGTGCCGCACTATACTACCCTATTGCTTCTGATTTATTAAAATCCAATCAAAATCAAGTGGAATATGAATTGCTATGGCGAACAAAACAAAGTCGTTTTATTTGTATAGAGATTCAAAAAAAAGATTCCATTGAAATTTCAAGAAAAGAAATTTTACCTCAAGAAACGTCAGCTGAAGTACAAAACGAATTAAAAGAAAAGGTGACTAAGACCTGGTTAGAAAAACTAGAAAGAGAGAATCTACAACACCTTTATGAAAACGATGAGACAAAGACCTGGCTATGCAAAATGAAATTAGCCGCGGAATATTTTCCAGAATATTCTTTGCCCTTATGGAATGAAGAAGATTTTCTCTTAGTCCAAGAAGAATTAGTCTCAGGTGTATTTTTAGAACGCGATATTACCCCTGAAAAGTATTTGAAAATATTAAAAGACTATTTTGGCCATGAAATGATTCCTTGGCTTTCTAAAACGCTTCCAGACCATTTTGTATTTGAAAATGGAAAGCGAGCCAAATACATTTATCAGAATGATTTAGTGGAAATATCGGCACGAATTGGTGATTTTATGGGAATGCAAGGAAAGCATTTTATTGGCGATGGTAAAATCCCCGTTCGCTACGACATTCTCGCGCCCAATTACAGAACCGTTCAGAAGACATGGGATCTTTCCCAATTCTGGGAAAAAACATACCCCGAAATACGAAAAGAACTCCGAGGCCGCTATCCCAAACACCCTTGGCCAGAAACAATTCGTTAATAAAACCTTTCTCTAAATTTGAAGGATCCTATTTTCATGCCGAGACAATGGATGATTATCTAAACAAGCCCTGTTTTTTTATGAAAAGACAATAAGATTCTCATCTAAGCCTAACTGAGTTTTTTTCATGAAGAACCAAGCGTTTTTTGATCCCATAAAGGGATCACTCCCGCAAGGGGATCATTCTCGCTAAATGCTGAAGCATAAGCGTTCATGTTTCTCACATAAGGAGAGCTCTGCATGGTTCCGACTAAAGCACTAAAAGTGCTAAGTCTCACGTAAAGCTCCTAAGTGTTCATGTTATTATCAATCAAATAGCGAAGACTTAAATAAAAAAACAATACTATTCAATTAACAACTGCTATTAAAATAGCAGACGGAAATGGCTGTTGCCGACGAGTTCCTCTTAAAATGTAATTGCATGAAAAAAGAAAAGCTCATCTAAACAAACCGAGTTTTATTATGAAGAACCAAGCGTCATTTGCTTGGAAAGCAAATAGCGAAGGTTTGAATAAAAAAATAATACTTTTCAATTAAATCATAATAGTTGCATAGCAGACGGAAAGGAGTATTGCTTTAGAACGATTTTGATTGTAAATCAACTTAGTGAAAAAGCAATATCTTTTCCGTCAACAATGGTGTTATTCATAAAAAACGACATAAAGTCAACGGAGCGAGAAAGCAAAACCATTTCCGTCAATAATGGTTATATAGAATCATATCGTAATGAAAAAACCATTTCCGTCAACAATAGTATTATTGAGTTTTAATGAAAAAACCATTGCCGTAAACAATGGTTATTTAAGATTAATCGTAATGAAAAAACAGATTACTCGTCTAATTCAGCCACATCCCAATCGGTAGGAATAAGAGGTTTCGTTTTATCTGAGTGGTCAAAAGAGAAACTCATCTCTTCTAAATCAACCACTTTTCCTATCGTTGCCGCAGAACAAGTTTTTGGATCTAGGCAAGTATTGACCGTTAATGCCAAATAGCTTCCAAATTGATCCCATGTACCTGTTTTAGCTTCTTTGGCCACCGTTTGACGATCTGCTTTTAAGCTAAATGAACCAGATTCATTTAAGATAAAAGTCCAATTAAGAGAATCTAGAGCCACCCAAGCTTTAGCAATATCTTTCTTGTTCCAAATGGTTGTTTCAATTGATTTTTTGGAGCAAGAAAGAGAATCTAAATTGAGTGTAGAGTTTTCCACCTTAAACTTATACAGAGAATTCGTGGCCCCAAAATAGTAGGTAGGCACTAAGAAAAGAACACTTCGATGAACATCATAGAGACCTGCAGACCAAGTAGAAGCAGAACCATCAGTATTTTTTCTTACAAAACGGCCGTCGGAGAAGAATTCAATACTCAAAGAAGAATTGTCTTCCTCCTCACACGTGATTTCTTGATTTTCAAGTACACTCGCTTTGCTGACATAGCCTGGAGTTGCAATCAATTGAACTGCAGAGGCTTTGACATAATCCCCGCCATTCACAGAGTAATGAATGGTAGAATCTTTTTTCACAATAAATGATATATAAGCCGATTTTTTCACCATATCCTGAATGGCATCGCCTACAGGAGAGCTATCAAACGCAGGCACCGCAGCGTCTTTATTAATTTGAATAATACCATCTTTGAAATCGGATTGAACAACAATCCAACCATGAGCTTCAGCTTCAGTCGTTCCGCCTTTCACAAAAAACCATAAAGAGAATAACCCTTTTTCACCCACCGTCAAATAAGCATCGGCCCCTAAAAGAGTTCCTAGGTTCATATTTTTTGATAAATCGTCTAATGTGGCTCTTTTAGCGCCCTCAGGAATATCATTATCAATGGAACTTGAAGAAGAAACGGAGGAGGAGGAACCTGTATTAGAGCTAGAAGATAAATCTTCTCGATCAGGATCTGTCGGTTTTGAGTCCGAACAGCCAAGAAAAAACAAAGATGACACCAATCCTAAAAAAATTATTTTTTTATTAAACATAAAAACCTCTCAAATGAATCATTATAAATCTAATATTAAAGAAACTATAAATAGTTGAATTTTAAAAAAAACTGCATTAGAGACAAAAAAAAGAAGTCTAAAACACTAAAAAAATGCATAAAACTTGCTTTTTTGTGAACTGGAGCAAAATTCACTTTTTCAGATCAAAAACTGGCCTTGGTTTATAACCAAAATCGATTTTTGCCTCTTCAATCGAAGGAGCGGCATCATATTGAAATCCAGCAAGAGCTTGTTCGGGAGATACACCAGAAGCCCCAAAAAAGGACTTCAAAAACGAAAACCAACGACACAAAAACCAAGGGATTGAAATAATAGGCTTTTTCTTTCCATTTATTTTAAGGAGGTTTTCTGCCATTTGACGAAGAGAAAGGACTTCTGCCCCTCCTAACGCATAAGTATGATTTATGGCAGAATCACTTAAAGAAGCAGAAACAATGCCTTTTACCAAGTCAGACGTGCGTACAGGACGTTTTAAGCACATCCCGCCCCCTGGTAAAAAGACAATCGGCATTTTACGAACATAACGGACAAACATTTGGTATTCCACTCCCCCATGATCTTCCACCACCAATGTGGGCCTTAAAATCACATAAGGGAGATTAGAGTTTTTCACACATTCTTCGGCCTTATACTTGCTGTCTGCATAAGGAGTACGAATAGGATAAGTCACAGAAATACTCGAAATAAAAACAAGCTTTTTAACTTTCGCTTTTTGTGATAGCTCAATTACATGAGTGGTTCCAAGATAATTCACTCGATGATAATCTTCTGGATTCTTAGAAATTAAAATGGCAGCCAAATGACAGACCAAATCCACATTTTCAAAAGCCGCTTCTATAGTTTCTTTACGAGAAACATCCCCATAAAACACAGACACTTTTGAAGGCAACGCAGAAACCCCTGGATCATTAGCTAAAACAATCACTCTCACTTGATAACCTTGCAACAAAAACTCCGCGCAAAGAGAACGACCAACAACACCAGCGCCACCAGTAATTAACACTAACATTTACGAAAGCCTTAAAACCGCTCTAATCTCATTTAGCTTTTCAGCTAGAGATGGTTTCTTATCCAATTCTTTCTTGATGGATTTTACACTCGCAATCACTGTCGCATAATCGCGATTGAACAGAGAGCCTATATTCTGAAGGGTTTCAGAAGTGTATTCTCGACACAAATACATCGCTATTTTACGAGGCAAAGAAAGAGATTGATTTTGCTTTTTTGAAGACAACAAAAGAGGATCTACTCCAAAAATAGAGGCCGTTGTTTCAATGATGTGCTGAGGAGTCAAAGATGTTTCAGAATACACTTGCACATTAAATAAAGATTGGACATAATCAAACGTCAATGTTTTTTTCATCAACTCTTGATGGGCTTTCATTTTTGCAACAAGGCCCTCTAACTCACGCACGTTAGAGACTGGAAGCGTTGCCACATATCGAAGAATAGAATCTTCTTCTTCTCTTGGAAAAGAAAGGTCTGCTGTTTTATTCTTTAATATTTCTAGACGAGAGGTAAAATCAAGAGCATCAATGGAAACCGTTAACCCCTCTTCAAAGCGAGAAATTAATTTTTCAGAGAACTGCGTTAGTTCCACTGGTTTTCGATCACTACATAAAACCACTTGTTTATTATGCAATCTAAACGAATCTAATAAATGGAGTAACAATTCTTGTGTATGGTCTTTCTTTTCTAAGATTTGAACATCATCTAAAAGCAGTATATCGGCTTTTTCATATGTATCTGTATAGTACGCAATCGCTTTCTTCTTTTCTGCAAAAGAACCTTTATAGCGTGCGACAGCATCATTTAAGAATTGCTCTGCTGTGCGATAAACAATATGGTCTGCGGTTCGATTTAATAATAAATAACGAGCCATAGATTGCATCAAATGAGTTTTTCCTAAACCAGTGGAACCATAAAGATAAAGAGGATTCATACTCTTTTCCCCAGGATTTTGAACAATAGCCATACTTGTTTTTAAGGCGACTTCGTTACAATGACCCTGAATAAAGGAATCAAAAGAATAACGACCATAAAGTGAAGGGAGTTCTTTTTTAGCATGAGATACTTTTGGCTTTTTGGGGAGAGATACTGGTTGTAAATTTAATTGGGGTATTTCTTTCTTTTGGCTTTCATTTGCTATACAAATTTGATACCCTGTTAACGTTGGATCAATATCACGAAGAGTGGTTTCAACTAAAGTCTTATAATGAGAGTCCATCCAAGTCTGTCTAAACTTATCTGGTGCGATTAATTTTACAAAGGATCCCTCGATACCTGCAAACTGAAATGCATCTAAAAAGGAAATATCTATGGTACCATTAGATTCTTTTTCAAGAATTTCTAATAAGTTTTGCCAAACATTAACCTGATCTACTAAATAAAATAAATTTTCCACTGCCAATCCTAAAAACAACACTATCGAGAAAGAAAAGTTCTATAGGAAGGAATGTAAAAAAACGATTTTGAAATAGAGTTCTTTTTCTTTTATTTCTGAAAAAAAAGGCGTTTTTAACTAAAAAACATCGTTTCTTATTTTTTTGTGGATTAAGGACACCTCATTATCAAAATGCACACGAAGCATCCTCTATACGTGACAAACATCTAAACATCTTATTCACATAAAAATTTTTGCTAAGGTCTTGACAACGAGATATAAAAAACAGGGTAAAAAAAAACCTCTAAATCAGAGGTTAATTTGTATAGAATTACTTGTGTTCCTTAAAATCTTGGAGCATTTTTTCTATCGCAGGAATAATTTCTTGACGAACGCGATCTAAGTATAAGCACTGCAACAAGATAGCCCTACTGCGATGTTTTTCTGCATAAATTTTAATCCAATGACTTACAATTTCTTGACGATTCTGACACCCTTCTTTAATATTCTTACGAATAAAATCGCTTTGGGCATTCATATAGCGCCGCATATCAAAAGGCAACTTCCAGTCCTGGATAAATAGTTTTAAAAGCTCTATCGTTTCTATGGGTTCTGCAGAAGAAGCTCTTCTCTTTTCCATAAAATCATAAAGCTCTCCAATGTGACGTTTAAAAAAAGGAACCACATGATCTTTCAGATCGTAACAACAATCCTGTTCATCAATTTCCATTTCTCTATCATCGAAATCAACCATACCTAAAATTTATTTAGGATTTACATAATTGTCTTGTTTTTAATAAGAAAAGCATATGAAAAATGATTAGAATTGACTTTTTCTTCTGTTGAAATCAACGCACTACCGTTTGTTCCAGGGTGTAACCTTTCTGTAAGATTTCCATCTGCATTTTGTATGAGAGAGACCCCGCATGGGAAGATGCCCTGAGGTGTTAACAACTCAAAAGAATCGGACGCCTCAAATGGATTTTTCACCTTAAAAAAGCATCGTCCTTCAGCTGCATTATATTCCACTATTTGAGCCGCCACACAACCATAATCAGAGGCTACATGAGTCGATTCATAATTTTGAGGTAATGGACCTTTTAAACCGAAACCAGGCATCCAACCGCGATTGTCAGTCAACAAAAGAGCGCGTCTAGATTCTTCTGGAATTGGTTTACCTAAAGCACAAGCATCTATCGCTAGACGATAGGCGTGTACGACTTGAGATAAATAATAAATGGAACGAGTACGACCCTCTATTTTATAAGAGGCAATCATATCATTTTCCATTAATGCAGGCATCGCTTCTAATGCACAAAGATCTCTGCTACTCATAAAATAAGTACCCCAAAGGTCTTCATCTAATTGGATTGGAGAAATTTCTTCATTATCAGAGCGCTGCAGACTAAACGAGCCTTCATGCATTTGATAAGCATCATCTTGAACTTCTGGATTAGCAAATAGCTTGTAAGGCATTCGACAAGAATTATTACATGCTCCTTGATTAGCATCTCGATGAGACACCCAATTCGAAAGCATGCAGCGACCAGACATGGCCATACAAACGGCGCCATGAACAAAAACTTCTAACTCGATTTCTGGTACTCGTTTATGAATTTCTTGAACTTCTTCTAAGCGGAGTTCTCGACTTAGAATAATTCGTTTAATCCCTTGTTCTGCCCAGTATTTAGCGGTAAGCCAGTTGGTAGTATTCGCTTGCACAGACAAATGAAGTTCTTGGTGCGGCACCTCCTTGCGTAAAAAGCCAATAATTCCAGGATCGGCGACAATCAACGCATCAGGTTTTAATTCAATGGCTGCTAATAACGCTTTTTGAAACGCGTCTACCTTTGTATTTCGTGCAATGACATTACTTGTTAAATAGAATTTTTTCCCTGCTTTACGGCAAAGAGAAATCCCTTCCGCTAAATCATCTAAATTTTTAAATCCATTTTCTCTAGCTCGTAAAGAAAAAGCAGGTTGCCCAGCATAAACAGCATCAGCGCCATAAGCTAATGCATAAGAAAGACGAGTCAAGTCTCCTGCAGGAGCTAATAATTCTTTCTTTGTATTTTGTATATCGTTTACCATTTAAATCCTAAACGGGTATAAATTTTTTCGTCGTGAAATAACGTGATCTGAAGTAAAAAAGCCACGTACTGACCATCATAACTTAGTGATGGTGATAGCGAGTATTCCATTTTAGCACCATCAACAAACTTCTTTGGAAGATTCATGTGATTACTTGTTGGAGTAGTATCATTCACAGCACTTCCATAATCATCTCCCTTCCATAACCATTTAGATTGAAGGCTTAAGTTCCAATTAGAATCAAAACGAGAGTAAATTGTCCAATCGATGGTTTGGCTATTAGGCCCACTTTGATTGCCTAATGGATAGCCTAAATGAGCAAGTTGTGCTGTACTTGGATGAAAATGGCTATAAACATATGGCTCTACTCGAGCATACTCTACAATAGAACCTAATTCTAACAAACGATTCCAAATTCTAAAATCATGCCCTAATTGAAGACCTGCCATCCATGCCCACTTGGCTTCGATATTATCGTTTCGAATTAAACTAATTGGGCTTTCCATATCATCTAAAAAGAACTCGCTATAAACACGCCCCAGATTCAAAAAATGATATGCGACATCAAAGGAAAGAGAACCATTATTTGAGTTTTCTGAATAATTACCCTTTTCCATAAACAAAGGGACAATAGGAACAAATAGCCAAGGCTTGTTATTATCGTACAAGACTTGTAGTTCACTAATACCCAAAACCCAATTGCTTAAATTCAATTCATAGCGATGCCCATATAGATTGCGAGATTTTTTATTTTGCATGCTCATACTATTATTATGAATCAATAAATCACCATAAAAGCTAACAACCGAAAGAGGGCCAAGTTGCAATTCAAATGACATGCTATTAAATGGAACTGCAAACTGGTTTAAACTCAGGTTGTTATAATACCCTGGCCCCCAATGCATTACATCTCTTGCAAAATCAAGCCTAGCAAATCCCATGTTAATGGCAAAATGCCCTCTATATCTTGCATAACTAGTATATTCAAATCCTGAATTATTTTCTTCTTTTTGATGTTCTAAAAATTCACGATCAAAAGATTTCGGTGTGCTATTATAATGTCGTTCATTGTAAATGCGTGCATCAAGCATAAACTCCACGGAATCTATGTACCCTCTTAGATATAAGCCTCCATCAATACTAGGGAAAATGGTGTCGGCAAGGGTTTCACTACTTTTATACTCTACTCCCCCAATCAAACTGGCAGCAAGCGACCCACGTTTATTATTAAAACGAAGTAAAGCTGATTTTTCTACTTCCGCTTCATTATTTCTCCATGATGAATCTCTTCTAGGGAAATAATAATGGCGCTTAGTATCTGTTGTAGTTAAGCGATGGAATTCATAAAGTAGAGGACTAGTCTCTACTGTTTTTAAATTCACCGAACGTTCTGCAGATATTACTGGAGATTGAGCCAAGCTATTAGAAAAAAATACGAATAGTAGGCCAAAAAATAATGGGCGTAAATACAAACTCATAAAATAAAAGATAATAATTACTCACACCCCTTAAAAAATAAACTCTTAGAGAAAGGCTAAAACAGCCTTCCTCTAGTGAATGAAAATGATTAAGCCACCGTTTTCGATTTCTTTTTTTTCGGATCTATTCGTTCCACTTTCATTATTTCAAAAAAAAATTGGTGCATTTTGTTCCAATTCATTTTTTAGAAAAAAGAAAAATAATATTCTTAAAATAATTATGTGTAAAACTATTATCTGAAAAAAGTAAGATGGGTATCTTTATCCTTATTGATTGATAAAGCATGTGCCGAATCATGAAAAGGGATTACCAATGCAAGTAAGATTTTTTAAGACTCTTTCTTTACCATGTCTTCTTATGTTGATGTTATTACAAGCATGTAGTAAAACAACAGAAGTGGAAGACAAGGATATAAATACAAACCTATCTTCTGAAGCCGCTATAAATAATCCGTGTGATTTAACAGACCCTAATAGTGGTGCTATTTTTTGCAAAGACGAAACGGGCACCTACATTTTTTTCATCACCATCAATGGCGATACTGTTTGGATGAATATTGAAGTGAGTTCCTCTTCTAGCGAAGTCTTCCTCTCTAGTTCTTCACTAGAAAAAATATGTACTACAGACAATCCTTCTTTTAATGCCGATGGCATTTCTTATTACTATAGTGAAGTCACTTTGTCTTATTACTACTATGATGACTCCTGTACCCCTATTTTCTTAGCCCCATTAAGTTCAAGTAGTATTGTAGAAAGTTCTTCTTCAGCCATATCGTCTTCTGCGATATCTTCGTCTGTCATATCTTCTTCTACATCTATTTCCAATGGTCTTGATCCTACAATCACCTATACAGAAAGCGAAGTGAACATTACCAATGACAATCAATGTATTGAAATCACTAATGGTATTACTAAAATCTCCTGTGGAGGAAATTATTATTTCTCTGGAACACGTACAGAAGGCCAAATTCAAGTGGAATCTAATGATCTAAACAATGTCTACCTTTATTTACAAGGTCTTTCTTTATCGAACAGTGGAGACGCTCCCATTTATGTTCGTAATGCAGAGAAGGTTTTAATTGTACTTGCCGACAACACCACCAATACATTTATTGACGGTTCTGATCGAACGGTATTTTATGATGGGGACACAACTAAAGCTTGTATTTATTCAAAAGACGATTTAACTATTAAAGGCAATGGAACGTTAAATGTGACTGGTAACTTTAATAACGGTATACACACTTCTAATGACCTTCGTTTTAAAGACGCTCCGACTATTATTGTGAATGCTAAAAATCATGCCATTAAAGGAAAAGGCTCCGTTGAATTTGGAGATGAAACCCCATGGGCTGGCAATATTGAAATTACAAGCACAGAAGGTGATGGAATTAAAAGTGATGAAGGGGAAGAAGAAACCTTTAACGCAGAAAAGGGATTCATTCACATCACTGGCGGTACATTTAAGATTACAACGGCTTATGACGCGATGGATGCCTACAACTATATTTTAATCGATAATTCTCCCGTAATTACAATTAAAACAGGGCAAGGAGCCACAGGTTCTACAAATTCAACCTATAGCTATAAAGGATTAAAAACAGATTCCCTTTTAACCATCAATGGAGGGACTATTGACATCAACTCTCAAGACGATTGCATTCATAGTAGCGGCATTATTAATATAAATGGAGGTACAATGACTCTCGCTTCTGCAGATGATGCCATCCATTCCGATCAAATATTAAATATCAATGATGGAAACATTTCTGTGTCAAAATCTTATGAAGGTTTTGAAGCTTATGTAATTAATCTTAATGGCGGAACAACCTCTATCGTTGCAAGTGATGATGGATGGAATGCTGCTGGAGGAGACGGTTCTGGTACAGCAACAGGTGGATCCACAGGCTTCCCTTCATGGGGTGGTGGCGGAGGAACGTCTTCTACCGGCACTCTCAATGTAAAAGGTGGATATCACTTTGTAAAAGCAGGTGGAGATGGTCTTGATTCAAATGGAGATTTTAATATTTCTGGAGGCACCACGATTGTTTTACAAACAGGTGGTGGCGGCAACGGTATTCTCGACATGGGAGATGGCGGAAATTATAAAATGACTCATACTGGAGGCGTTGTATTAGGAGTAGGTACTGCTCAAATGTTTGTCACTCCAAATAGTGGCACTTATATCAGCAGCACTTCTTTAGGCGCTTCTCAAAACACTATGATCTCAATTGCAAATAGCAGCGGTCAAGTTCTTGCTGCATTTAAGACCCCATTAAGTGCGGCTGCTGGTATTTATATGGATAATAACATTAGCGGTCATAAGTTTTACATCGGCGGCACATTCAATGGCACTTTAGATTCAAATGGATTTGCCACCATTGGCACTATTTCTGGGGCCACTCAAAAATAATTGTTCCTTTGTACTCCACCAAACCAAAACAACAAAAGAACTCCGCGAGGGGTTCTTTTGTTGTTTCTACTCATTTTAACGATCACTCATAGGAATAAATTTTCGATGTGTTTCTCCAGTATAAATCTGCCTTGGACGATATATTTTTTGCTTTGGATTATCTACAATTTCTTTCCAATGTGCAATCCAGCCAGGCATACGTCCAATAGCAAACATGACCGTAAACATATTTAGAGGGATTCCAATGGATTGAAGAATAATCCCTGAATAAAAATCGACATTAGGATACAATTTACGCTCAATAAAATAATCATCATGCAATGCATAGTCAGCAAGTTCTTGAGCGATTTGTAAAAGCTCATCATTTTTGCCAGCTTTATCCAATAATTTATGAGCTGCTTTTTGTAAAATTTGAGCTCGTGGATCATAATTCTTATAAACTCGATGCCCAAATCCCATTAATTTAACGCCATCTTCTTTTTTCTTGACCTTTTCAATAAATTCTTTAACCGTATAATCAGCGTTTCGAATTTTATTAAACATCTCGACCACCGCTTGATTAGCGCCCCCATGCAAACGCCCCCACAAAGCACAAACACCTGCAGAACAGCTTGCATGTAAATTTGCTCCACTAGACGCCACCAATCGAACAGTACTTGTAGAACAATTCTGTTCATGATCTACATGAAGAATTAAAAACATTGTTAAGGCATGTAAAATATCAGGATCCACTTCATAAGAATTATTTGGAAGACTAAACATCATATGCAAAAAGTTTTCTGCATATCGTTTATTAGGATAAGGATAAACCATGGGTTGGCCGATACTCATCTTATAGGCTGCTGCCGCAATCGTTCTCACTTGTGAAATCAACTGAGCAGCACTTTTATCAAAATGAGAAACGTCATCACGATCATCATATAAATCAGACTGATAACACCCCATAGCATTAATCATTGCTGAAAGCATAGCCATAGGATGGGCATTGTTTGGAAATCCTTCAAAATGATGACGAAACCCTTCATGTAAAATTTCTTGACTTGTCAGTAAATCAGAAAATAACTTGTATTCGTTTGAAGATGGCAGATGGCCATAAATAATCAAATAAGCCGTTTCAATAAAGCTGCTGTTTTCTGCAAGGTCTTCAATAGCATACCCACGATAGCGCAAAATACCTTTATCCCCATCGATATATGTGATTGAAGATTTACAGCTACCTGTATTACCAAAAGAATCATCGAGAGTAATGTAACCCGTTTTTGATCTTAATTGAGAAATATCTATTGCTTTTTCATTTTCAGTCCCAACAACCAAAGGGCATTCAAAGGATTGATCGTCTATTTCGATACGTGGCATATTATGTTCTCCTAATTCGAATAGCTATAGCTATCTAATAATATGAATGAATTATTATCTGAAAATTATTGAGGATAATAAATATTCATTTTCTATTTGGGGTACTTCAAAAGTTCTTTTTTATACAACTGACACCAATGCATCATCGGCTTTCGCTCGGTATTCAAATCAAAAGTCAATAAAAAGAAACACCCTTTATTTTAAAAATAATTACCCTGTCAAGGGGGGGCGTAAAAAGCCCTCTTTTTAATAAAAAACATGAGAACAATGATTTTTAATAAAAAAAAGCCCCTAAAAGGGCTTTATTATTGTAACACTTACATCCAGCCACGATCAGACGTACCAGAAATACCTCTAATTTTAAGATCGAAATCATCTGGATTAGTAGCCGCTTTCATTGCCGTATCCAAGGATATTTTGGATTCGGAGTAAAGAGTTAAAAGAGCCTGGTCAAAAGTTTGGCTTCGATATTGCATATGCCCTTCGGCAATCGCTTGCTCAATCATTTCTACTTTTGTTTTGTCGGCAATATATTCCCGAATAGCTCCTGTATTCACAAGAATTTCTGCCGCAGGAACACGACTAGTTCCATCACGTGTAGGCAAAAGACGTAAAGAGATAATACCCACTAAACATTCCGCCAAAAGCAAGCGGACTTCTTCATGTTGATGAGGAGGATACATCGAAAGAATACGATGTATCGTTTCCGTGGCATTTGTCGTATGAATCGTTGCAAAAACCATGTGCCCTGTATCGGCAGCTGTCAAAGCGATTTGCATCGTCTCTAAATCTCTAATTTCACCCACAAGTAAAACATCTGGGTCTTGTCTTAAAGCGGAACGAAGAGCGTTTTCATAAGAATTAGTATCAACGCCTATTTCACGCTGTGAAATAATTGATTTTTTATCACGATGAAGGTATTCGACAGGATCTTCCACTGTAATCACATTACACGTTTCTTCATTGTTAATATGATCAATCATCGCCGCAAGACAAGTTGATTTTCCAGAACCTGTTGTCCCTGTAACAAGAATAAGGCCTCTCTTTTTTAAGGCTAATTCTTTAATGATCTCTGGTAATTGCAATTCT
This sequence comes from Fibrobacteria bacterium AD312, assembly GCA_001462345.1. GTDB lineage: Bacteria > Fibrobacterota > Fibrobacteria > Fibrobacterales > Fibrobacteraceae > Fibro-01. The sequence goes on from LIUM01000026.1 coordinate 31,757, forward strand.
TCAAAAGTGGGTATTTTTGCTTTAATATGACGCACCACCATCGCAATAGTGCCTCTCTGGCGAAAAACGTTTACACGGAAACGCCCCATATCTCTAGCACCTACAGCAAAATCGCATTCCTTATCGCGTTCAAAACGTGCTTTTTGATCCCTATTCATGATATCATCTAAAAAAGAATCCATCATCACTGTATCAATTCTAACATCTGATAATTTTTGTAATTCACCATTAATACGATAAATAGGAGGAACACCAACACGAACATGTAAATCGGATGCCCCATGATTCACCATTTCACGCAATAAATGTTCTACACGAACGTCTGCCATAGCATATCCTTTTTAAGCGTCGCCGAACTTTTCATTGACTTGACGCTGAATATCACTTAAACGTTTTTGAAGATCTAAATCTAAAGGATTTTTTTTAATAAGGTCTTGATAAATGTTCAAGGCTTTAGAATAAAGACCTTGTTCAAAATAAATTTCAGCGAGAGTTTTTGTATTTAAATTTTCATCTAGAAGAATTTCATCTTGATCTAAAGAAGCAGATGGATTTTTCATCAACGCGACAGCCATTTCATCATCGGAATCGCCTGACATTAAAAAATCAACACCATCACGTTCTTTAGATTTTTCTTTAGGGAGATCGTCATCTTCATCTGAGGAGAACAGAGATGCAAAGGCACCTGATACTTCATCCTTGACTTCAATTGGGCGTATCGGAGAATCTAAATCACTTGAAGATAAAACAGAACTTTCTTTTATTTTTTCAACCGAGTCAAAGGAATCTATGGAATCGTCATCCTTCCCAAAAAGAGCTGAAAATGAATGACCAACATCTTCTTCTATGGAACGGAGTATAGCCCCATCATTTTTTGGTTCTTCTGCATTTTGTATTGAAGGTAATTCAAGATCGTCATCTTCTCCAAATAGAGCGGAGAATGAATTTTCAATATTATTCTTAACAATAGATTCATCGACAGGAACAGACTTATTTTCCTTAGGTAAATCTAAATCGTCTTCACCAAAAAGAGCCGATAAGCTAGAATCCACAGCAGAAACAAATTCTTCCGCTTCATTTTTGGGATCTACTTTTTTAGGTTCCATTAGGAGACTCTTATCAATTTCACTTACAAGATCACTCTTTTCAAATGTATTTTCTAAAGTTTTTTCTTCTAAGTCATTGGATGCAGACTTTTCAAACATGTTTTCGAAAGGTTTTTCTTCTAAGTCATTGAATGCTGACTTTTCAAATGTGTTTTCTAAAGTTTTTTCTTCTAAGTCATTGGATGCAGACTTTTCAAACATGTTTTCGAAAGGTTTTTCTTCTAAGTCATTGAATGCTGACTTTTCAAATGTGTCTTTTGTTAAATCATCTGAAGCAGAAAATTCTTCTGGTAATTCATCTTGTCCAAAAATATCATCAAATGCACTTGAAAGACTTTGAGGCTTTTCTTCATCCACTTTTTTCGCAGGTTCAACAACTTCTTCTGAAACAGTAGCCACAGGCTCTGGTTCAGGAACATCTTCTTCATCATCAATACTTGTTGGAATCTCAAAAGAAGCAAATGGAGACACCGTTTTTTCAGAAGGCAACTCATCATCCATTCCAAACATACTTGAGAATGCAGACGAGACGTCATTTTCAGAGATGTCATCTCCCCCAAAAAATTCTGGAAGACTTTCATCAGCTCCAGATATCTTATCCATCACATTTACTAAAGAATTTTCTAAGCTTTCAAGAGAAGCATCTTCTGCGTTGTCTTCATCAGAAGGCAAAAGATTGCTAAGTAATGAAAAAGGATCTTCATTTGATAAATCAGGAGGAGTAGCTAGAGCCACATTAGCCGCTTCTTCAGAAGGAATTTCAAAAGAATCGTCTTGCAAATCGACTGATTTTGAAACATCATTAGAAACAGATTCTAATTCTTCAGCTTTTTCTTCAACAGCAATGTCTTCTGGAGGGATGAAAGTATATTCTTCTTTCCAGAAAGAATCTAAAGGATCCATATCATGAACCATTCGATAGCAAAAATTTCTTTTGCCAATTTGGTTTATTTTATGGTAAGCGGCTCCTAAACGACGCCAAGCTGCAATACAAAAAGGATCTTTTTTTACAATGAATTCACAGGCTTCAATAACTTCATCAAAGCGTTCTAAATCAAAATAAATAGCAGAACGAACTAATAGTCCAGGTAAATAATCGTGTAAATAGGATAGCCCTGTATTCACAGTATCTAAAGCAACATCTGGTTTACCTGCTTTACGTTCTAAGTCAGCAAGCCAAGCAAAAGCCAAAGAACTTGACTTTTTTCCTATTGCTTTTTTTACGCTTTCTAATGTCGCTGCCACAAACACCTCTATCTTTTCAAAATAATTGCTTCATCTGCTAATAAAACAGGAATGTTTTCAACTACTGGATATGCACGAGAGCCATCCTTGGTAACAAGTAGGCTATTCAATGGAGCTGTAATTACTTGTCCTGAAACATTTTTTAAAGTTTTTTCACTAATTTTTTGATTCAATTCTTTTAATAGAAGACCATCGGCTTCTGTTAAAGGAAGTTTTGTTTCTGGACAACATAACATTTGAAGTAAATCGGAATCAATCATAACACCTTTCTTTTCATACACTTATGATAAAAATAACATCATTTTAAGAAAACGCACGATATTAATCGAGGTATTTTAGATTTACGAGAGCAAAATCGCCTTTTTTCTCGCCATCTATCAATAAATACTGTTTTAAGGGCAAATCTTGAAGAATCAAATCATTAAAATACTCTCTATAACCAGAACGATTGGAGTAAATCAATAGTTCTCGACAACCTGTTCTCTGACAAATTGACTTAAGTTCATTGACATGCCCTAATAAATGCATTCTATTTTCATCTGTGGCTTGATCAGGAACTCCACTAATGCAACCTAAAATTTCCATCCCTGGGATCAAGTCATATTGATTAAACCATCGATGGAGAGAATCTGACGAACCACCTACGATAATCGAGCGATGCCTTTGTTTTGAAAAGATGCGATAAAAATAAAGGCCCCAAAACCATATACGTCGCCAAAAAATAACGCCACCTAAAGCAAAAAAGACTGATGCGATAAACGCAGGAGGTTCATGCATATAAAAATAGGCAAATAAAGAAACCGCAATCTGAATAGGGAACAAGTATTTCAGATAATGTGACCCATCTAATTGAGGCGAAGAATAATCTCCAAGACACATGAGAGGAAACCAAATAGATAGAGCTAACAAAACAGCAAAATCAAGAGAAATAGGCCCAGCTACCGCAAAAACAATACCTATATCAAAAATCATTTTCCAAAATTGAGGAATTAATCTTGAAAAAATACCTACGAGCGAAGCAAAGAAAATACCTATTGAAACTAAGAATAGAGGAATATGAAACTGTTTGTGTTTACGATTAAAAATAATCATCGCATTATAAAAATCTAAATACGATCTGAAACGTCTTGTTTTACTACTCTGCCCTCTAAAGTGAATAATATTGGTTTCAGGAAAATAAAAGTTTTTATAGCCCAGTTTTTTTGCACGAAAACAAAGATCTAGGTCTTCTCCATACATAAAGAAGGATTCATCAAATCCTCCTAAAGTTTTATATAATTCATCACTGATACAAAAAAAGGATCCACTAATCGCATCGACTTCTGTTTCTTGATCTGGATCTAAATAAGTCATGTTATACGATGCAAAAAAACGACTTTTGGGAAATAATGAAGCAAGGCCAATAGTCTTAAAAATAGCGGCTAAAGGTGAAGGGAATGCTCTTCGACAGGCCCACTGAAGAGAGCCATCTTCATTTAATATTCGGCACCCCACAAGACCCGCTTTTGGCTTTTCTTGAATATACTTGAGCGTCTTTGAAAAGGCCGTTTTAGAGACAATCGTGTCAGGATTGATAAAAAATAAATACGGCTTGGTAGCGTGAGTCGCAGCCAAATTACAGCCACGTCCAAAGCCTAAGTTTTCCTTAGACTCAAGCCAAATGACTTCTGGAAACATTTCCTTAACTTCAGTCGTCAATGGATACGGAGATCCATTGTCTAACACAATAATTTCTGAATCAATATCAATTAAAGCCTCTCTTACGGAAGCTAAACACGCAGGAATAAAATCTCTTGAGTTATATGCAATAATAATAACAGAACAAGGCATTATGCCAAACCTAATCGAAGTTTTAATACTAAGAAAAATGCTTCTGAAATAATTCCACCACTCATTTTTGAAGCACCTCGTGTTCTATCGGTGAACACGATTGGTATTTCAGAAACACGTAATCCTTTTTTCCAAATCTTAAACGTTGTTTCTATCTGAAAGCAATAGCCATCACTTTTCATATCAGATAGATTTAAAGCTTCAAGAGCTTCTCTTCGAAAACACTTAAACCCACCAGTAGCATCACTTACAGGCAATCGAGTCACTATACGCGTGTATAAATTAGCCCCATAACTTAAAATCAATCGTTTCATGTCCCAGTTAACAACGCTAATTTTTCGATCTAAATAACGACTACCTAAAACCAAATCACTAGTCTCGGCCTTTTCTAAAAAGCGAACTAAATCTGTAGGAGCATGACTAAAATCTGCATCCATTTCAAAAATTCGTTCGAAACCCTGTTCTAAAGCCCACTTAAATCCCATAACATAAGCAGAACCTAATCCCAGTTTACCAGAACGACGTAATATATGAATACGAGGATTTTCATCCGACATTTTTTGAACGATATCACCAGTACCATCAGGTGAATTATCATCTACTACTAATACTTCTATACACTCGTGTTGAGATAAAATTACTGGCAAAATAAGAGAAATATTCTCTTTTTCATTGTATGTTGGAACAATGACTAGACTTTTAGGATATTTCATACGGTTTCTCCAAAGGGAGTGTAAGCTCAGGAAGTACTTCAGCAACTGGATATGTCTGTTTTTTATTTTGGTTCATCATCTCTCCTAATAAGCCAAGAGAAATAAACTGAACGCCCATTACAAGAGAAAAACCACCCATGAGTAGTAACGGACGAACACGAAGAGCTCCTGTTTGAAGCCACTCGATTCCAAAATAGCCTGTAATACCAAGGCCACAAAATACAAAAAGTAAACCGATCAGACCAAAAAAGTGAAGGGGCTTTGCACCGAAACTTTTTAAGAATAATAATGTCAATAAGTCTAAAAAACCTGAAACCAAACGAGAAACACCGTATTTTGAAACACCATGGACTCTGGCTCTATGAGTCACTGGCATTTCAGTAATTCGGAAACCCTGCCACTTCGCCATAACAGGAATAAATCGATGAAAATCACCATATAATGGGATGAAACGTACTACAGAACTTCGGTAAACTTTAATACCACAATTAAAATCATGGAGACGCTGACCACAAACAAATGATACAGTCAAATTAAACAGTTTAGATGGCCATGTTTTATGCCATGGATCATGACGACGTTTTTTCCAACCAGAAACCAAATCATAACCACTTTCCAAAATACGAATCATTTTAGGAATTTCTAAAGGGTCATCTTGTAAATCACCATCAAGAGTAGCGACATAATGCCCTTTCGCCTTTGAAAAGCCTAAGGAAAGTGCTGCCGCTTTTCCACAGTTAAATTGAAAACGATACGCACGGATAAAAGAATATTTACTTATTAATGAGGTCAAGACTTCCCAAGAATCATCTCGACTTCCATCATCAATAATGATCACTTCATAAGAATAATGAGTGGGCTCTATCGCTGATACGATTTCAGCAAACAAATCAGCAAGATTATCTGCTTCGTCTTTAATAGGTATAACAATACTTAAATCCATGGTTATCTCATTTATTATTCTTGATTCTTTGTTGTTGAAGAATCAGAAATAGACGTATCTTGAGCAGAGTCTTGTGATTCTATTTTCATAACAGGAGTCGCATCTGGAACACCTTGCATTGACTGAATGCTCATAGATAAACGTCCACGACCTTGATGTTCATATTCAGGAACATTTAGAAGTCCTTTTTCTAAGTATTCCTTTGCTTTTTGGTATTGACCTGCTGCTTCATAAACAAAAGCTGCAGCCCAATAAGAACGCCACTCATTAGGGAACTGATAAATTCCTTTTTCTAAATAATGAGAAGCTTGCTTGAGTTTTTCGTCAACCACCAACTTCTTCTCGACTGTATAAGGGCCCGACTTTCTAATCTCTACAATTTGCTCTCTTAAATTAAAGGCAATTTGCAAGTATAAAGAAGTATAGCTAGATAACAAACGTTCTGTTTCTGTATTAATATAGCATGAGCCATCTCCAAGACAGCGGAATTTATAAACACTATCGATTAACTTGCCAGAACGCTCCATATCAAAGTCGTTCTGACGAGAAGTAAGATCCCCTTTAATAAAGTTATAAATTAAACCTTCTTGAACCATGTACTTTTCAAGCCCCATAAAGTTGGATGAGCCAACAGTTGTGGAGAAATGAATTGGACGATCCATATTTTGAATAGCAAGGTCTATGACTAATTTATGTTGAGTTAACATTAAGCCAGCTCCAGAACGTTCTTGCCATTCTTTAAAGGCCGTATAAACTTGAAGCATCACTTTAAATTGCATTATTTTCGCGGAATCTAAAGGGACATTTGATTGAGTAGAATCAGAAGATTCCATTTCTTGAATTCTCTTTTCAAGAATAGGGATCAAAGTATTCGCTTTTTTAATCCATGTAGCAGTCATGTGATTAGGGTTATTATCGGAAGCATCGCTGATAACCATGTCACGATCAATGCCTTCTTTATCATAACTTAATTTTAAAACTGGTTCATTTTCAAGCATCTGCTTGATGTACCAATCTGTATTACCAAGACTTAAATTGACAACACGCACGTCTTTACGAATACCAGCCACTTCTTGAGCAAACCAAAGAGGGAACGTATCATTATCACCATTTGTAAATAAAATGGCATTTGGCCTACAACTCTGTAACAAGTTATAAGCATAATCCCATGGAACCCAAAGACCTGAACGATCATGTTCCTTATAGTTTGAAACGGAAGGAACGATAAGGGCCACTAGCGTTAAAACAGCTGCTACAGGAATTGTAAGAGACATTTGATAAAGAGCAACGAGTAAAACTAAAATACCTGCACCAATACCAAAAATGAGAGACATGAAAATAAATGCTGGTGTATAGAAATAATCACGTTCGCGAACTTCTAAATGAACAGGCTCAGGGAATGGAGGACGTTGCCCCACACGAGCATAAGCGTTTTCGATTTGTCTCCAGTTTTGCCATACAGATGAATTTTCATACTTACGTACATCAGCTTCTGCCGCCGCAATAGCAGATGGATCTGCGTTATTATAGCGAAGATTAGAAACCGTCTGTTTTGCACGTTCAATATTCTGACGCATATCAATCAAAGCATTTGCATTGGGCACAGAACTGATAGCGATTCCGCTTCGGTTAAGATCCGTTACATTACGAGACATGGCTTTCATCCAATAGTCATAATCTCGTTTTTCCATTCTGGTGCCATCGGCAAAGTTGATATAAAATATCAAGCCTAAAGAGCAAAGAACATAGAGCACAGAAAGGTATGCACCCAATTTGTGATGTCTGCGATAAACAAAAACGCATACAGCAATAATTAAGCCATTAAAGAATAAAAACCAAAGAGCTTGAACAAAAGTATGATCTCCCATCACCGTCATTTGTGTAGGGAAATCGATACCCAAGCGAGTTTGTGGCTGATTTTCGGAAGCATCAAAAGAGTAAAGGCCCCTGGATGAATTTACACCACCTACTTTGAACGGTAAATATTGAGCAATTTGATAACCACCAAAGCCCATATTTGGGAAACTTAAGATTTGATGAGAAAGTTGAGCTCGGCGATAGAAAGCTCTACTAATCATGCTTTCAGAGCCATATTGTTTACGTTCAATAAAATTATTAAAAGCAACCCAATTTTCATCTTTTAATAAATTACCAAGTTGTAAATTTCCCTGTTCATCACGGATATTAATTTCTGGATTATTCTCATCAATAATTGGGTTTAACTCTGAACGAATAGGGATATATAAATGCGTGCTATAACCAATCAAAGCCACAAATGTAAAAGCAAAAGCGAGTCGCACATAACGCATCACTGGAACAGAAAAAGGTTTTGTTAAAGTTAAAATGAGTAATGCAAGTAAAGTCACTAATGAAATAGAAATAAATCCTGAGACATAATAAATCACAGAACAAAGAAGTACACCTGTAATCCAGATAGGCGTTTTTTGTTTAATCTTATTAAAATCAGCGATTAAAATTAAAACAAAAAGAGCTGGGATAGTAAGCATTGTATATAAGTGAGCGCCTACCCCTAAGAATGCGATATAACAAATAAAAATTAAAATACGATCACCTTGTTCTTTTTCGCGACGATCATACCACACTAAACCAAGATAAGAAACCAAAACAAGGATAAACATGGCAACACCGTATACTTCAGCTTCCACGGCATTAAACCAGAATGTATCAGAGAACGTGAGTAAAAAGCCAGAGACTAAACCAGCGGTGCCAAGAACAATATAACGAGTAGTTTTTGATAGTTTTGAGGCTAAAGAATCCTTAGCTAAAACCTTGGTAAGTAAGTCCCAAGCAAACAGCGAAATTAAATACACGGTGGCAGCAGAACTCACAACTGAAATGTAATTAACTCTTTTTGCTATTTCTTCTACAAAAGGAAGAATCACTATTACAAATCGTGCAAAAAAGACAAAGAACGGAGTTCCAGGAGGATGAGGAATACCTAACGTATTTGCACACGCGATAAATTCACCACAATCCCAAAAGCTTACCGTTGGCGCCATTGTCATTGCATAAACAATAAAAGCAACTAATGCAGTAAATCCAGCGACTAGATGTTTAATCCATTTTTCGTTTTTAAGCACGTCTTACTCCTCTCGAGATTTTTGATCAATAAACATTTGATGACTTTTAGCATACACATCTAAAAGTCCATTAATAAAGCGGGCAGAATCATCTGTGCTAAATTTATTAGCAATTTGAACAGCTTCTTGAATGATCACCTTTACAGGGATCTCTTTTTTATAAAGCAGTTCGATGAAAGCTATTTCCAAAATAATTTTATCCAAAATAGGCATACGGTCTATTTTCCAGCTATGAGATAAGCCTTCAATCACCTCAACCAATTCTTTTCGATGTTCAAGCACAAGATCTACTAGAGACATCCCATACTTTTTCAAATCATCTTGTATTGGCTGACTTTGTAAAATCCCAGGTAAACATTCTCCTGGAGTACCAGAAGTCAATTCCATGGCATACAACAATTGCATAGCAAAAACACGCGAAGGCCTTTTACTTACTGTACTCATTTTATTTTCTTATAAAGGTTAATCATTTCTACTAATGCTTCTGCTGTTTCAGCACCTTTATTGCCTGATTTTAAACCAGAACGGTTCATGGCCTGCTCCACATTCTCTGTTGTTAGTACCCCAAAAAGAACAGGGATATCACTATTAGCTGCAAGAGAAGCGACACCACTAGCCACTGCATTAACAACCACATCAAAATGAGGTGTTTCTCCGCGAATCACTGCACCTAAAGTAAGAATGGCATCATACTTCTTTGATTGTATTAATTGACGGCAAGTCCCTGGAATTTCAAAAGCGCCTGGAACACGAACGACTGTAATCGTTTTTGAAGAAACTCCAAGAGCCTTCAATTTATATAAAGCACCGTTAAGTAAAGCTTCTGTAATCGTCTCATTAAAACGAGAAACGACTATTGCCACACGAGCCTCTTTACCACAAAGGCTCACTTCTATTTCTTCTACTTCTCTATTCATCATGACTTTACTTCCTTTTCGGAAAAGTTCAAAACATGTCCCATTTTATTCTTTTTTGTTTCTAAATAAAAACGATTATCATCGGTCGGGTTTATTTCTATAGGAACCCGTTCTACAATTTCTAAACCATAACCTTTAATACCAGTGACCTTAGTTGGATTATTCGTTAAAAGCCTTATTTGACGAACTCCAATATCTGCAAGTATCTGAGCACCAATTCCATATTCACGTATATCCGATTTGAAGCCTAATTGAAGATTAGCTTCTACAGTATCTAAACCTTGTTGTTGTAACTCATAGGCTTTTAGTTTATTACAAAGACCAATTCCACGACCTTCATGGCCTCGCATGTAAAGGAATACTCCCCCATGCTCAGCAATAAAACGCATCGCAGCATCTAGTTGTTCGCCGCAATCACAACGTCTAGAACCAAAAATATCTCCAGTCAAACACTCACTATGCACACGTACGTAAACTGGTTTTGAATAATCTAAATCACCACTTACCCATGCGACATGTTCAATTCCATCGGTAATACTACGATAGCCATAAACCTTGAACTCACCATATTTGGTAGGCACACTTGGAGTGGCCACTCGTTCTACTAATTTTTCTGTACGTAATCTATAAGCAATTAAATCCCGAATAGAGATTAATTTCAAATTATGTTTTTTGGCCATTTTTTCTAAATCTGGTAAACGCGCCATAGAGCCGTCTTCATTCATGATCTCAATCAAAGCGGCGGCTGGTTGAAAACCTGCTAATTTGGCAAGGTCAACGGCGGCTTCTGTATGGCCTGCTCGACGAAGTACACCTTCATCTTGAGCGTAAAGAGGAGAAATGTGTCCAGGACGCCCAAACGTGGTTGGCACAGAAGAAGGATCAGCAAGAGCTTGAATAGTGGCTGCTCGATCAGCAGCAGAAACACCTGTAGTACAGCCTTCAATTTTATCCACCATGACTGTAAAAGGAGTGCCTAAAATAGAAGTATTTTCTTGTGTTTGACGAGTTAAACCGAGAGCTTTACATCTGGAGATAGATAAAGGAGCACAAAGAACGCCACGTCCTTCTTTTAACATAAAATTAACCGCTTCGGGCGTCACTTTTTCAGCAGCAATAATAAAATCGCCTTCATTTTCTCGATCTTCATCATCAACTACAATTAAAAACTTTCCATTTCGGAAATCTTCAATTGCTTCTTCAATTGTATTAAGCAAGTTTCGCTTCCTTTAAATAATTTTCTACGTACTTTCCAATCATATCCACTTCGATATTAACAAGAGAGCCGATTTTCCAATGAGCTAAATTTGTTTTCAATAATGTTTCAGGAATTATAGCGACAATAATTCCCTTCTCTGTTTTTTCTGCAACCGTTAAGCTTATTCCATTTAACGTAACAGAACCTCGTTGAATAATATAACAACGCAAATTATTTGGGATTTCAAGCTCTACTTCAATTCCAGTTTCTCGTTCGAAACGAGAAATGACTTTTACAGCATGATCCACATGTCCCATTACAAAATGCCCGCCCATTAAACTTTGAGGAGTACAAGGCAGTTCTAAATTCACTAAATCACCAACTTGAGCCTGACTAAAAGCAGAGTTTTTTACGGTCTGATGAATCAAACAAAAAGTGGCCTCATCTTCAGTACAATTTTCAATAGTCAAGCAAACGCCATTATTTGCAACGCTATCTCCCACCTTACTATCTTTAAAAAATTGTGAAGCAAAAAGACGCATAGATAAAGCATCTCCACGCCATTCGAGAGAAAGTATCTTTCCGGTTGCTTGAATAATTCCTGTAAACATACGAGGTAAAATTAGAAAAAAAAAGAATGTCAGAGTAAAGAATGGAAAGAATCTCGCCTAAATTAAGTTAGTTTCTTCGCTTTACCCTATTGTTACTTTTAGCAACCCTTTTCTTGACCCTTGAAGTGAAACGATTATAGGGGCTTTCTTTTTTAGAAAATTATTTTTAAACAAAAAAAATAGGGCCTTTTTTGAAAAAAGCCCTATTGATAATACTAGATAAAAGAATTACATGTCTTCGCCGTAAACTTTTTCTGCATAAAGAGCTGTGGCACCTAGGTATTCGCGATTCATTTTTGCAATGAAATCTACGGTGATACTCTTAGGGCATGCTGCTTGACATTCGTAGAGATTAGAGCAGTTACCAAAGCCTTCTTTATCCATTTGTGCCACCATGGCAAGTACACGCTTTTTAGCTTCTACTTTACCTTGAGGCAAATAGCTTAAGTGGCTTACTTTTGCAGCTACAAAAAGCATAGCGGAAGAGTTCTTACAAGCGGCAACGCAAGCACCGCAACCAACACAAGCGGCAGCATCAAAAGCACGATCGGCTTGGTCTTTTGGTACAGCAATGGTCGCTGCATCTGGAGCAGAGCCTGTATTCACGCTCACAAAACCACCAGCTTGGATAATGCGATCAAATGCAGAGCGATCTACAGCACAGTCCCGAATGACAGGAAATGCTGAAGCACGCCAAGGTTCAATTACAATGGTATCGCCATCTTTAAATTTGCGCATATGTAACTGACATGTGGTGATCGCATGGTCAGGCCCATGAGGCATACCATTAATCACGAGAGAGCACATACCACAAATGCCTTCACGACAGTCATGATCGAAAGCAAAACCTTCTTTACCTTCTTTCATTTGTTGTTCATTGACAGTGTCAAGCATTTCTAGGAAAGACATATCTGGAGAAATGCCACCTATTTTAACTGTTTCAAACTGTCCTTTCGATTTGGAATCTTTTTGACGCCAAATTTTCAGAGTCAAATTCATATTACCACTCATTATTTATAACTCCGGGTCACAAGGTGAACGTTTTCAAATGTTAAAGGTTCTTTAGATAATTCAGGTTTTTGATTATTGCCCTTATATTCCCAAGCACCAACATAGCAGAATTTTTCATCATCGCGTTTTGCTTCGCCTTCTTCTGTTTGGCTTTCCTCACGGAAATGGCCACCACAAGATTCTTCACGATGTAAAGCATCTTGAGCCATTAATTCACCAAATTCAAGGAAATCAGCTAAACGGCTAGCATGCTCAAGATTCTGGTTAAAGGATCCTTCACTGCCAAGAACATTTACATTCTTCCAGAATTCTTCACGTAACTCAGGAATTAAAGCCAAGGCTTTCTCTAAGCCAGCTTTATTACGTCCCATACCTACGTTTTCCCACATGATGTGGCCAAGTTCACGATGAATATCAGAAACAGTACGCTTTCCTTTAATATTTAAAAGCTTATGAATACGTTCTGAAGATTCTTTCTTTGAAACTTCAAATTCTTTTTCAGTAGAAGAAATTTTCTCAAGTTTTGTGCTTGCAAAATAACCACCAATGGTATAAGGAATCACAAAATAACCATCAGCTAAACCCTGCATAAGAGCAGATGCTCCTAAACGGTTAGCACCATGATCAGAGAAGTTTGCTTCGCCAAGAACAAAGCATCCAGGAATAGTACTCATTAAGTTATAATCAACCCATAGACCACCCATTGTATAGTGGACTGCAGGGAAAATACGCATAGGTACTTTATATGGATTCTCATCGGTAATCTTTTCGTACATTTGGAAGAGGTTACCATACTTTGCACTGACAGCAGAAACACCTAAACGCTTGATGGCATCAGAGAAGTCTAAGTAAACAGCTAATTTAGATTGACCAACACCCATTCCGTTATCGCAAACGTTTTTAGCATTACGGCTAGCTACGTCACGAGGCACTAAATTACCAAAGCTTGGGTATTTTTCTTCTAGATAATAAAATCTTTCTGATTCAGGAATTTGATCTGGAGAACGAGTGTCTCCAGCCTTTTTTGGAACCCAAACACGGCCATCATTTCGAAGAGATTCACTCATCAAAGTTAATTTAGACTGATGGTCTCCTGTGACAGGAATACAGGTTGGATGGATTTGAGTATAGCAAGGATTAGCAAATACAGCACCCTTTTTATATGCACTCCAAGCAGCAGAAACGTTAGAACCCTTTGCGTTAGTGGAGAGATAAAAGACGTTACCATAACCACCAGAGCATAGACATACGGCATCAGCTTCATGGCTTTCAAGTTCACCAGTAACGAGGTTGCGCACGATAATACCACGAGCCTTACCATCGATCACCACTAAGTCTTGCATATCGCGACGTGGGAACATTTTCACTGTTCCCTTAGCGACTTGGCGCATCATTGCTTGATAAGCACCAATTAAAAGTTGTTGACCAGTCTGGCCACGAGCATAAAATGTACGTGAAACTTGAGCACCACCAAAAGAGCGGTTATCTAAAAGACCACCGTAATCTCTTCCAAAAGGAACACCTTGAGCCACACATTGGTCGATAATCAAATTTGAGCATTCAGCTAAACGATGAACGTTGGCTTCACGAGCACGGAAGTCACCACCTTTTACTGTATCATAGAATAAACGATATACGGAGTCGCCATCGTTAGTATAATTTTTTGCCGCATTAATACCGCCTTGAGCAGCAATAGAGTGAGCACGACGAGGACTATCTTGAATACAGAAAGCCTTAACGTTATACCCTAATTCACCAAGTGAAGCTGCAGCAGAAGCACCAGCAAGACCTGTACCAACGACGATCACAGTAAACTTACGTTTGTTTGCTGGGTTTACAAGCTTCAATTCAAATTTATGACGAGTCCATTTTTCACTAATCGGACCACCTGGGATTTTAGAATCGAGAATCATTAACGGCCTCCGTTCATTTCAAAAACATAGGAAACTTGAGTATTTTCAATTGAAGAAGGCAAAATGAATGCTCCATTTTTCGATTCTTCCATCTTCTTTTGTTCTTCAAGCGTTTTTTGTGTTTCTTTTGACTTTTCAATAAGAGCTTTTGTTTCTGGATTATTAGCTAATACAAAACTACCAACAGCAATGATTGCAAAACCAAGAGAAACAACAACACTATAAACAATACCTAACAATTCAACAAATGGAGTCCATTTTTGATGAGCAATTCCCAAAGTTTGGAAAGCAGAAGAAATCGCATGGAACAAATGAAGTCCAATAATAAACATACTTACAACATAAAAAGCGGAGAATTTAATGTCAGCAAAAGCCATAACAGTGGTAAGCCACATATCACGAATTATTTTACCATCAGCAACATCAGGATTCTGATAGAAATAGTAATCTCCAAATTTCAATGCCATTAAATGAGTCACTAAAAAGAATACAACAAATAAGCCAGACCAAATCATTGTAAAAGTGGCAAAAGTCTTTTTACCCTTTCTTGCATTAACATCATAATCCATGCCACCGCGAGCTTTTTTGTTCTGAAGCCTTAAAGTAACCGCTAAAAATACATGCAAAGCAAAGACAGCAATCATGACAGCTTCTATTGTATAAATAAATGCTTTCTTGCCTGTAAGCAATTCACTGTATGCGTTATAGGAAGCCTGCGCGGCAGATGGGTCAAAGTTGATTAACTGAATGTTACCAACCATGTGCCCTAGAATGAACATAGCAAGAATTGCTCCTGTGCATCCCATGATTTGTTTTTTGCCAATCGAGGACGTGATATATTTAATTATCCATTCCATTGAATTATCTCCTTAAGAACCTTTCAATTATTTAGCCATTACACAACAAGCTTTTTGACTTGTTGCTTCATAAGCGTAGATGTTTTCTTTTTTAAACCAAAAAGCAATTTCTCTAGCAGCACTTTCCACACCATCTGAACTATGAACGACATTTTCAGTCATGGAAGGAGCAAAATCGTGACGAATTGTGCCAGGCTCCGCCTTTGCTGGATTAGTAGCACCATTAATCGCCCTTACCTTAGCAACGGCATTTTCACCACCGAGCACAAGCATGATAGAAGGACCTTTAGTCATATATTCTTCCAGTTCGCCAAAAAAAGGCTTTTCTACGTGTTCTGCATAAAAGCCTCTAGCATCGGCAGAAGTCATCTGATGCATTTTTATAGCACAAACAGATAATCTTGCACTTTCATAGCGTTCAATTAGTCGCCCAATTAAACCTGAGGCTACACCATTCGGTTTAATCATAGCAAAAGTCATTTCCATAAATAATACCACCTTTTGTGTTGTTGAAATATAACTAAAAAAAGGGAGCCTTGAAGAAGGATCCCTAATAGAAAATTTTAATTATTCTGCTTTTTTCTCTTCTTTTTGATTAGAAACTGAACCTATGGAATCAGTCGTTTCTGATTGCGAAATTTTTTCGACAAGTTCTTGAGCCAATTTTCCATTAGATTCGATATTCTTAATCAACCAGTCCACAGACTCTTTTAGCTCACTTTTTGGATATTTAGAAATGAACTCTTTAAAGAGAGGAAGAGCTAAAGAATCTCGCTTTAAGTTTTCAGATAATACAAAAGCGCGACTAAATAATGCTTTTTCTGCATCAGGGTCATTAGGCCATAGTTTATAAAAAACTCTATATTCGGATTCAGCGTCAGTATAGTTTTCTAACTCATTGTCAATCGTTGCAATCTCAAACGTGGCTTTCTTAAATACAACTTCGTTGTCTGGATAGATAGAACGAACTAAATCATAATTAGCACGTGCTTCATTCAATTTACGACGATTATAATCGTTCTCAGCTTGTAAAATCAATGAGTCAGAAGAAAGAATTGTTTTTAAAGGAGGCATTGTAGGATTAAATACAGTGACTTTATATTTACTCCACATTTCTTTTTCTAAACGTTTCCATTGATTTTTTTCTTCGATAGAAGAGATGTTTCTAAAAATCATTCCACGAGCAGCATCAAAATTAGCAAAGGATTGATAAGCCTCTTCATTGAAATAGTATTCTCTCTTAAGAATGTTTTCAGGGGTTTTTAAATATGTTTTCAACAAAGGACGAATTTCTTCGAATGGTGCATTAGGAAAAATAATCTGTCCTACTTCCTGATAAGCCGCTTTGAGCTTTTCTTCTGTAAACTCTTCTTTGACTTTTAAGGAATCTCTAAATAATTGATTGATAATATCTCGTCGTGTTTGGCGGACAAAAGCCTTATACTCCCATGATTTATCTAGATCTAATGATTTTGCCTCCAAAGCGTAAACCGCCCACTGAGATAAGAAATTCATTAATTTGGAACGAGTAAATGCAGAACGCTGATTTACAGGGATTTCATTATGAAGAATTCTTAAATCTTTTTCTGTCACTACTGGTTTTCCATTGGATGTAAGTAAAACAGTGGAAGAGTCGAGTTCTAAACTGATATCACTTGCAAATACATTTAAGATATGTGAACGCACACGTTCGAATGATTTTTGTTCAGAAGCAACTATTTTATCAAGGTAAAATACGTGGTATTTCCCTGTATTTGGAGCCTTAATTACAGAAGAAATAGTTCCTGCAGGCTTATCTTTGAATTCATTAAATAATTGAGGAATAAGGCCTATTCCATAAGGCAAAGTATGACTTTCTTTAATATGCCCCACTAAACCTTCTTTTTCCTTTGTAAATGGATTTTGGTTAAATTCGATTGCTTTTTTCTTAAAATCGGCAAGAGAAAATACCTGACTTAAAACTTCTTTATTTAAGAGAGTGGAATCAGTATGTTCAATATGATAAACGCTATAACCTGGTAACGTTTTGTATAAGTCAATGTGAGAATTGTAATATTCTTTTAAATGAGAATCATCTATCGGCGGCTCTACAATAGCATACTTTTCTTTAAGACGATTATAAGACTCCCGAATCATATCTTGCTTGTAAAGTTCTACAAACTGGCGATGGATTTCCTCTAAATGATCTTCAAGAACAGGTTCTACAGCTTCTTTTCTGGAGATAATTTGTATGGTATAAAATACGGTATCACCTAAAGAAAGAGGGACTACGAGCGTTTTTGGAGGGACGTTCACTGGTATAGCGGAATCACCAAAAATGAAAGGCTTTATCTCCATACGATCTAATAATTCATGTTCCGTCTTTTCATATAAAGTGACTCGATTAGCTCCATTAATAGAATCTAATGGTGTTTTAGCAAGGATTGCTGATTCAATTTTTGCAAAATCTTTCCTTGCTCTTGATCTATAAAAATAGAGCTCTGCTTGAGCAGGTTGAGTGAACTCAGGTAATTTCATTTCAATAAAGCGTTTTAAAGAATCAGCATTCGTTTTCAAATAAAGCTTCTGCGCCACCTTTCCACGAATATCATTAAACGTTTCAAAAGAGTCTAAAGGAAAAGAATCCCGATTCGCTTCATAAAACTTTTTTACATCACTTTCTTTAAAACCAAGCATTTCCATCACATGAAACTGTTGGTATATCATCGTCAAATAACGATCATTCATCCGTTTAACATCGGCATCTGCTATTGCAGAAATACCTGGATAGGAAGTCCGAGCAAAAGCAGCCATTCCTTCATTAAAAACGACTTCATTAAAAATCTCGGCAAAACGAGCTGATTTTTTATCGACTTGAGCAAACTTTTGAGGTAATTCTACATCGGAGAGGTATATTTTTTCGCTCCCAATCCGAGCCACTAATTCTTCTTTTGTTCCTAAAGAATTACATCCAACAAGGCCTAAAAAAATTAAAGAAAGTAAAAGAATTATTTTCGAATTCATTTGTATCCTCATAGAGAAGAATTATTAAACAGAAAAGAGTTGCCCAAAAAAATATAAAAAACAACTTTTAAGACAATTCGTTTGAAACAAAATATACATATTCTAACTATATTATCGTTGTTGTTAAAAGAAACAGATCCACAACAGCAGTCTTCTATAAAGCATCATTGGGTAAGGAGACTAGTTGCGTTCGCATTTTTTGCGATTTTTGTAGGCGGTGTCATCTTCACTGCTTGGTCTGTTTTTTATTGGTTAGATTATTTTTTAGAGAAAAAACAAACATACGGTTCCATTACTGTAGAGCCCTTTCAATATTCAAGAGAACATCTTTTATCCCATCATTGGGACTCTATTCATGTTTCTAGTCCCGATTTTTTTATTTCAATCAAGAATCCTCATCTTCGACTTTTTGATATTCTATCTAGTAAGCGATCTCTTTCAATAAAAGCAGAACAGGTAAAATGCCATATTTCACCTAAGCCAAAAGATTCAACATCCACCCCTTTTTCTCTGGATTCCATTCAAATTCCAGATATATCTATTCCTATACCCGTATTCATCTCATTAGATTCCACATTTATTGAAATAGACTCCTCTTTATCTTGGAAAACCCAAAGCATAAAGCTTAATAATGAATCCTCCAATAATGTTTCTCTATCCATTCAATATGTTGAAGGGAGTTTTATTGCATCCCCATTATCTGTAGATGGGACTCTTTTACTAGATGGAACGGAGATAATCTCTGAGTTAAAAATCAATACCACAGAAGACCATACGAATCTAAAAGTGAATGCCCCCAAAAACGATCTTCGTTCCTATAAAATAGAATTAGAAGCATCTATTCAAGATCCCAAGAAGTGGTTACCAGAAAAAACTCTCCCTGAAGGGATACCGACATTTTCTAACCTTACCATTCAAGCAAGTCTAACGGAAAATCAAGACCATTCCGATTATACATATAATGGAACACTTAAAATCAACACCTCCGAATTCTGGCCATTAGAACCTTTGTCTAATGAAATTTCTTTTATTGGAAATTCGAAAGAAATTAAA
Organism: Fibrobacteria bacterium AD312; assembly: GCA_001462345.1. Classification (GTDB taxonomy): domain Bacteria; phylum Fibrobacterota; class Fibrobacteria; order Fibrobacterales; family Fibrobacteraceae; genus Fibro-01. Next base: position 51,258 of record LIUM01000026.1, read on the forward strand.
ACAACGGCCGTCCTAAGAAATGAAGATGGCGGAGAAATTAGTCTGAACGGTACCGTCGATTTCAATCTCGATTTTAATCTTAATGGCTCTGTAAAAAATATGAGTGCTGAATTTGGGCCACAGATTATGCCTCTGGATATTCAAATCCATTCTGCAATAAAAAAGGGCAATTCTATTGTTGCTGATTTAGAAACCAAACGAGGTTCAAAAATAAAAGGAGAACTTACTAATCTAGATTCTAACCCTAGAATAGACTATGATGCTAAAATCACTCCAACAGAATCATGGGCATTAGATTGGACTGGCGGGCATTTAACTTTAGAAGAACTAACCCTTATATCAGGTCACTTTCAAAACGGCAAATTATTTGCTCATGCAAAAATAGCTCCCGTTCCTTATGCTTATTTAATGAAAGCGGATTCTGTAGATACAGATCTAGTACTAAACAAAAATGGCATTCTATTTTCTAACATTCGAGTGTTTACCCAAAAAGAAACATTCTTTGGCTCTGGCGAAGTAATTTGGGCTGACTCTTGCCCTCACACCGCTTGGGAAATTAATCAACCCAATGGCAGCTTTGCCAAAGCTTGGATTGACTTTAATGATAGCCTTAAAATTAATGCTGAAGTAAAAGATATTGAAGTTTCAACAATTCCTTTTGCAAAACCAAACCCTCTTAATCGTGTCAAAGGAACAGTCACTGGCAGTTGGGATCATAATTTTGAAAATAACGTTGGCAAAGCTAACATACATGCATCCACAAAGCTAGAACCATTTCTAATAGAAGGCGATTTTGCCGTTCAACAAAAACAAGATACCGTCATTATTCAAAAAGCCAAAATAAGCCATAATATAAACATCATTGAAGCAGAAGCCACCTTTGTAATCCCTCAAGAATCAGCTCCAAAAGGGATTTTACCTGTAGATATTTTACATGCGTGGGTTTCTTCTCATGAATTTGATATTCCACTGCTTTTACAGCCCTTACAAGACTCTACTTTTAAGAGTGCTTTTTTTAGTGGAGACCTAGCTTTTAATAAAGAAACTGGATTACAGGGCAACATCAATATCGATAGTATTCTTTTTAATCATATTTCAGAAGAGGTTCTAAAGATTCATCGAGTCAACTTATTTGCTGAAAAAAACAAAGCCGAACTAAACACTTATCTTAAAATTGGAAATGGTGGCTGGGATGGTAATACTCAAGTTATTTTAAGCGATCTTTTTAAAAGTAAACGTCATTTAAATATTTCTCATTCTACAAAAACTGGCGGCACCATATGGGCTGATGGGTTTATTGATTCTTCTTTAACATTCAATGGTTCTATTCGAGCCAAAGACTCTTGGTTTTTACCTGCAAAAGCAGGAGAAATTACTCAAACCGATTTAAATATTGATATTAAAGCCCCGTTAAAAAAAGGTCTTAGCGGCATTGAAGCTCAATTTTATTCAGATAATTCCATGTATAAAATTCCATCGTTTGACATGACGATTCCTGTTTCATTCCATGGAAAAATGAAAGACAAAATCATTACCGTTGCCAATGTAAAAACAAAAAATAATTTAGATGAAGAAATTAACGCTTCTGTTCAATTCAATCTTGACCATATGGAACTCGACGCTATTCGTTTTTACTCAGAAAAGTATTCCTTAATCTATGACAGCATTCATTCTATTGAAGTCAAAAATTTATTTGGTCAAATGGAAGACTTTTCCGATGAATTTATTATTTCTTCTGATTTATTTGAAATCGCCTATAATTTGAATTCCCCTACTTTAGGAAAAGCCTCTGCAAATTTAAGAGGAAAATTAAATGTAAATATTCCACACTCTAAAAAAAACAGTATTGAAAATACAACTGTAAATGGATCTATCTACATCGATAAAGCGGTTTATGAAAAAGAAATAGATATAGATATTTCTCCAAAAAGTATAGATCGTTTGCTTACATTATTCAAAAACACTTTAATTAAATTTAGAAAATCCTCTGTAGAGAAGACTTCTGTTGCGACAGGCCGTCCGACCAACTTATCTATTCACATAAGTGACTCTCAAAAAGATTCTGTCGCTATTTTAACAAGTATTGCCAAATTTCCTTTCAGTGCTGATTTTTGGTTACTTGGAACAACGCAACACCCTATACTTCGTGGCGATATAACAAGTTCAGGAGAAGGTTTTTTAGGGATAGAAAAACTATATGAATTCGATTTAGACTATTTTAGAATATCATGGCCAGATGTACCTTGGCAAAAAGGGATATTGGACGTTTCTAGTTCCCAAGAATTACCCTATTGTAATTCAAAAGAAAAAGAAGATGAAGAAACTTGTCCTATTAACTTAAATGTGATGGGTAATATTACAGCGCCGCAAATTTTACCAAGCTCGTCCTGTGGTAATGAGTCTTCTGCTGCATCTATGTATTATAATATCTTTCTTGGCTGTATTTCTGATGAGAATACCACAAACTTAACAGACTGGAATAAATTAGCAGGAAAAGCCATTGGAAAAGCTCTCTCTTCCACAGCAAATAAAACGCTTGGTGGTGATTTCATTGGCGACATTGATATGAAAATTCAATTATTTAACTCCGCAGGAGCATCAGAAAAAGACTCCAGCTATTTTAGAATTCCTATTTCTCTTGATCGCTGGGTTAAAGATTTAAGTCTTATTTTTGGATACACACAAGATCAAAGCGAAAACCCTTCTTATGACCAATCTCTTGAACTTGGTGTAAACTATACAATCCCTGTATTTAATAAAGATGATCAAAATCAACCCGAACATCTTGACCCCAGATTAACACTGAAAGGAAGTTTGATTTCAAAACAATATATTTCAAACACAGGAACTGGTAACTCGGAAAGCCGCGTAGAAAAGAACATTGGTTTTAATTATTCTTATCGTTTTTGGTCTCCTTGTTTTCTTGGCTTTGGACAATGTAAAGAAAGACGAAATGCTTTTGACGAGGACAATGAAGAATGAAAAAATCTATTCTAATCTTCTTTTTATTAAGCGTCATTTCTCTTTATGCCTCAGATGAAGTTAAAAATCCTTGGTATGTTGATTTTTCAGGAAACAAGTTGTTTTCAACTTTCCAGTTGACAGACCAACTTGACGTGCCAACAGAATTCGGCCAAATGGATACAACAAAACAAGATTTTTTAATGAAACTTGCAAAAGAGGGGCTTACTAGCCTTTACTATGCAAAAGGTTTTTTCAGTTCCGATATTAAACTTGAAATTCAACGAGAGTACTATTCTTTAGATAGCGCTCAACGAGGTTACCTATTTTATATCACAGAAGGGCCTCAATATACACTCGATTCCATCTCTATTTCGATTAAAGAAGGTCATGCTAAACTCAAAATCAATGAAAATAAACTTGAGTCCAATAAGAAGAAATCCTATAATTCTCAATTCATTATTGACGATTTAGAATACATCAAAAGTATCTATCGAAAAGAAGGCTATTTACACACAACAATCGATTATCATGAATTAATAGATACCCTAAAGCATATCGTGATGTTAAAAGTTCAAGTAGATCCTAAAACTCAAGTATTAATGGGAGATATAAAAAGCAGAGCATTTAAGCCCATCAATAAAGGAAATACAGAATCGCCACAAGAAGAAGGTCTTTCTGATACGACTTGGTTAAATTCACTTTGGAGAATTCCTTCTGAAAACCTCATTGATGGTGAACAATTTAGTTCTTTCAAAAACAAGCTGTTTTCAACCCAATTATTTACTCAAATCAAACTCGAAGATTCATTGCGAGCCGATGGATTTTCAGACGTTCACCTTCAAGTCATAGAAAGAGTTCCTGGAGAAGTAAAATATTCCATTTTCTTTGAAGAATACTATGGCTTTGGAGGTAGTGCTAGCCTTCGTCATAAAAACTTTTTCGGCTCTTTTCATGAATTTTCTACAAATCTTTTTGTCGCACAAAATAAACAAGAGGTCGCCCTAGGTTATGCAAATCCCCTTTTATTTGGAACAGCCTTAACATTTATTCCTACGGCCATTCGATTTGAAGATCGTCTTTCATTTAATCATGAAAAAATTACTCCGCCCGCTTACCCTGATAGCGTTGAAGAGCGAATGGAAATAATTAATCGTGGTGATATCACTTTTGGCCTATCATCAAGAATTCGATTTCGTGGCACTCTCGACTCCCGTTTTGTTAACAAAAATAATGATCAAATTTTCAAATTTAAATATGAAAATGCACTTACTTTTGATTTTACAGATGACTTTTTTAATCCTAAAAAAGGAATGCGATTCATACCAACAATAGGCGCAGGAATAAACTTAGAAGGAGCCGAAATGATCGGTGATCCTTATACTTATGGTGAACTAACAACAAATCTTTACTTTCCTATTATCGGAACTCTATTAGGAGCGATTAGCGGTAGTGGAGGCATCTTTTTTAACAAAGCTCTTGAAGATGATGCTCGTATTTTTTATCAAGGAGGAGCGAGATCCGTCCGAAGTTATCGATTTAGAAGTATCTTTGCAAGTTACGAAACCGTAGAAGATGGCGATACCTTAATCAATACTAGTTTAACTCCTCGATACTTACGCCTCAACCAAGAACTTCGTTTTAATATTCCAAGCGTTTCATGGAAAAATTGGCAAATAGTTCAATTTTTTGATTGGTCCAAAGTCATGGATAAAGACAGTGATTTATATAAGAGTAATTCTTCCGCGAGTTTTGGGCTTGGCATTCGCTACCACTGGCAGTTCTTAACTCTTCGCTTGGATTATGCATTCAAAAAAGAATTTGAAAAAATGTCTCCAGAAGGCTTCGAATTTGATCGTTTTACTTTTGACTTATCTCAAGCATTCTAGTTTCAGAGACTAAGCTAAAAAGAGCCCTCGTAGTAAACGAGAGCTCTTTTATAATCAAAAAAAATAATTGCTTGAATAGTCTTAAAACAACCTTAACGAGAAAGCGTTTTATAACGAATAGGCTTTGGATTTTCAGCGTCTTCACCTAAGCGTTTGCGGCGATCAGCCTCATATTCGCTCCAGTTTCCTTCAAACCAAACGACTTTTGAATTACCTTCGAAAGCTAAAATATGAGTGGCAATTCGATCTAAGAACCAACGGTCATGCGAAATAATCACAGCACAACCAGCAAAACGTAGAACCGCTTGTTCCAAAGCCTGAAGTGTTTCCACATCCAAGTCATTTGTCGGTTCATCCAAGAACAACAAGTTCCCTGGTTTTTGAAGGTTTTTTGCCATTAAAACACGATTGCGTTCACCACCAGATAAAATGGAGAGTTTTTTCTGTTGGTCTGCTCCCGTAAAGTTAAATAAGCCGCAATAAGCACGACCATTCATTTTTCTTTCTCCAAGAACAATCTCATCTCGCGCATCAGTGATTGTTTCCCAAACCGTTTTAGAATCATCTAAACTATCACGTCCTTGTTCCATCGAAATGATTTCAACGGTTTCACCAATTTTTAATTCGCCAGCATCTGGTTTTTCAGTCCCAGTCACTAGTTTAAATAATGTCGTTTTACCAGCTCCATTGGGGCCAATCACGCCGACAATTCCAGATCTAGGAAGTGTAAACGATAAATCATCAAATAAAAGTTTATCACCAAATGCTTTACGGAGGCCATTGGCTTCAATTACCTTATCGCCAAGACGCTTCCCATTTGGAATGGCAATTTGAGCCACCTTAATCTGTTCACGCTGATCTGCAGCAAGTAATTCCTCGTATGCTTTAAGACGCGCTTTACTTTTAGCCTGACGAGCTTTTGGACTTTGCTTAACCCATTCTTGTTCTCGAGCAAGTCGTTTTTGACGATCTGATTCGCCCTTTTCTTCATTTTTCATGCGGTCTAATTTTTGATCAATCCATTCCGCATAATTACCTTGCCATGGAATTCCACGACCACGATCAATTTCTAAAATCCAATTAGTGACATTATCCAGAAAATAACGGTCATGAGTGACCAAAATAACAGAACCTTTGTAATCTTTTAAGTGACGTTCAAGCCAAGCAACGGATTCGGCGTCTAAATGGTTCGTAGGTTCATCTAAAAGCAGTAAATCGGGTTCTTCCAGAAGCAACCGACAAAGAGCCACCCGTCTTTTTTCTCCACCCGAAAGATGAGTGACTGGAGAATCTCCTGGAGGGCAACGAAGTGCATCCATTGCAATTTCAATATTTCTTTCAAGACTCCAAAGATCTTGAGCGTCAATGATATCTTGAAGTTTGCCTTGTTCTTCCATTAGACGATTCATTTCATCATCGGACAACTCTTCTGCAAAACGCATGGATATTTCATTGAAAGAATCTAAAATGGCTTGTTTTTTCTGTACAGCAAGCATCACATTTTCTTTAACCGTGAGATTTGGATCTAATTGAGGCTCTTGAGGTAGATACCCTGCTGTACGCCCTGGTTCAATCCAAGCTTCCCCCTGAAATTCCTTATCAATCCCAGCCATAATACGTAATAGAGTGGATTTTCCAGAACCATTAGGCCCAATAATGCCAATTTTAGCCCCATAGAAAAAACTTAAAGAAATATCTTTCAATACTTCCTTATGAGGAGGATACAGTTTAGTCATCCTGTGCATATAAAAAATAAACTTCTCTGCTGTTTTTTCTGCCATGTCAAAATCCTGTAAAAAGAAAGAATTATTACAGGTAAAGATAACAAAGATTAGCTCTAAAGTTTTTAGAACCTAAAATATAGAGAGGAAAAACATTTTAATCGTGGCTCATTTAGAATAAATCTTTTATATTAAAAGACTAAAGAGGCAAGCTATGGAAAACCCAAAAAATTCAATTAATCATTTTTTAAAAGAAAAACACTCTTCTAACGAATTGAAAGATTCTTTATTTAAAGCCGCAGAAGCAGCTCTTATGGAAGGCTGGACATACATGGAGGCCGCTTTTCAACTGGGCAGTAAAGCTCAAGAAGAAGGTCTTTCCGAAGAAGAATCCGAATCCATTATTCGAAGAGCCTTTGCCTCTGACAAAAGAGCTAAAGAAAGAATGGCAGAACCTGCAGAAAACAATGTAGGTTCTGCACAACAAGCGCCTCAAACAACACATGCTTCTCCTAGATATAATTCTGGAATGGTGCCCCTAGATCAAGTCCTCGCGATGGGGTTAGATACTCAATCCATTGAATTACTTCAAAATCATCGTATTGATCCCGAAGCTCTTTCTATTCCATGGCCTTCCACCGACTGGCGAAAAGATTTAGCCAAATTAGTCGAAGTCGCCTTCGATCCAGAAGAGACTATAGACTTTAAAATGTCTAACACGCCCGAAGCAACATCAGAAAAAATAAGTAATATAGCGAATCAGTCTGATGCAATAAAAAAGATCATGAAAAGTTTAGATGGTCCAGAAGGGGCTTTGATTAGTATCAATGCCACAAAAGGTGGGCCAAGTGCTACCAATGAAAGTTTCCGCTATCGTTATGTCGTGGTGGATAATCCTAAAATGAGCCTTGCAAAACAACTCGCTTATTATAAAGCTCTCAATCTACCTTGTATTGCACTTGTGAATACAGGAGCAAACTCTGTACAAGCATGGGTTAAAATTAACGCGAATGACCTAGAAGAATACAACGAACGTGTTGATTTTTTATTTTCCACCCTAGAAGAACAAGGCTTTCCTGTCAATGCCTCCAATAAAAATGCGAATCAAATGGTGCGCATGCCTGGTGTTCTTAGAAATGGAAAACAACAGTACTTAATAGGCTTAGAACAAGGCGCCAAAAATTTCACTGAATGGAAAGAATGGGTGGAATACTGTCTTGACGGCAAGCCTCTTATTGAACTGGCAAGCGATAGCGAAAAGCCACCAAAGAAAGATGACCCCATTATCCAAAGTGCCCTACGCACAGGCGAATTTTTACTTTTAACTGCTCCACAAAAAGCAGGAAAATCATTTGCTTTGCTGGACTTAGCTCTATCTCTTTGTTATGGTGAAGAATGGCTAGGATCTAGCACAACATCAAACGATGTTTTATTTATTAATTTCGAATTTACAAAAGCCACTTTCTTAAATCGACTTCATTTAATTGCAAATAAAAGAAACATTCCTGCCACCACATCAAAACTGGGGTTCTTAAATCTCAGAGGAATGACTTTATCGCCTTTAGAAATAGCTCAATTAATCGCCAAGAGAATTGAAGGAGCGAAAAAACTGGAGAACCATGATTACAAAGTAGTGATTATTGATCCAATTGCCTCAGTCTTGCATAACCCGAAGGCCATGAGAACAACAGGACCATCACATCAAATACTAATGCAAATGGTAGATACAATCATCGCTTTAACAGGAAGTGCCGTTGTCACTGCAAGCAATATTGATGAATTTCCATACTTAGAAACTCATGCCGATAGCGTTATTTCCCTTAATCCTATGGATGGTTGCCCTAACGTGTTCCAAATTCAAGGTACTTTTAGAGAGTTTCCTCCATTCCTTGCCAAAGAATGTTCTTGGATTTTTCCTAGATTTGTAGTCTAAAATGAAAACACCTATAGAATCATCTACAAAAAAAGACCTCTTACTGGATTGGGTCAAGAAAGAAAAAATCCCTGGTAAAATTCAAGCTTGGTATTCTCTAGAATCTGAAAATATCCACTCTGATTTTCGTATAATTCAGACGCAACAAGGCTCTCAACAAAAGCTCTTGATTGAGCCACCTGTTCCTAACATGCCTACGCCTGAAATGGTTCAGAAAATATACGACCAACTTCACAAAGAGCATTTACATATTTTAAAAAAAGCGCTGATTCAAATGTGGATTCGAGCTTCTGGTCAAGGTCAATTTGGCATTTTGATTCAAGCCAATTTAAGAAGTGCTATTACAACCAAAGCATATAAAAGTTTTGTCTCTTTTCTCGAACGATCATTTCCAGAAATCATCAGTTGCAATCATATTCAAACAAATCCATTTACTCTTTTTGATCCGTCCAAAAATGCAAGACCTATAAGAATAGATCTAAAAAATGATTTTGGAAATTCCTATTTACCTATTGGGAACACTCCCTTTTCATATCATATTTTAGACTGGACGCCCAAATGTAAAACAGCTTGGATTAATCTTCCAGAAAGAATAAAAGATTTTATTCATCCAAATGCAGAAGACCGTTTTCTTGAATTTCATGCAAGTAGTGGCTTTCTTGGTGCAAGCCTATCTCCTTTCTTTAAAACCATAGATAGCGTTGACATGTTTGACTCCGCAAAACAAATGTCCATTAAAAATGCACATCATTTGCCAAAAGCAAATATGACAGTCCATCGTGAACGCCTTAGTGAAAAATGGATTCGTTCCTTTTTTAATCTTTCTGAAAACGAAGGAAAATGGACGATTCTATTTAATCCTCCTGCAGGAGAAGCTCTCCCAACGGGTGTCATAATGGCTACAGCCAAAGCTCGTCCAGAAAGAATTCTCTTTATTTCCTCTAATTTAATGGAAGCCGCAAAAGAAATAAAAAGATTTAGAAGAGAAGGCTATATGTTAAGAAAAGCCCTCCCAATGGATTTAGAACCAGGAAGCAAATCATTTGAAGTCTTGTTTTTATTTGTACCTGATCGGGCTGGTATTTTAGGTGACAAAAAAAGTTTTACACCTAAAAAAGAGCAAAAAATCACTTCTAAGCCTAAAAAAGACATAAAAAATGAAGATTTTCCTCATTTTATCCAAAGGAAAAAAACTTCTTTCTCTAGAAAAGATTAAATTACAATGTAACCTCTTATTATATAACGAGTTACAAAAGGTAAGCTGAAAATGAATCAAATGAAACTCTTAACCCTGATGCTTGGATTAACAGCGCTAGTCACGGGAGCCTATTTTGTAAAAAAAGGCGATACCTTATGGGATTTGAGCGGCACCTTCTTTAATGACCCATTTGCCTGGCCAGATTTATGGGAAAACAATCGGCATATCGAAGACCCTCATTGGATTTATCCAGGAGACTCTATCTATATCGGCGAGCATGACACTGCTTCCGTTAAAGAATCTAAACCCGTAAACAAAAATCTTTGTACCTCAACTATTCCTGATTCTACTTTACCAAAAACAGTGGTTCCTGTCGGTTGTGATGAAAGTGATTCGAGAGGAGATCAATTTGAAAACATGCTTGGTAATTTAAGAAGCAAGTCAAAGATTAGTAAAAAGAAAAAAGCCTCTGACGAATACTTCTATCAGCAACGCCCAGAATCAAAGATTTTTAACGGGTATTACCAAGTCTTATCTCCAGATATTTATACTCTTGATGAACTCAAAAATGATTCCAGCTGGTTTTCTGTTCAATCTGGAGAAATCAATTCCCCTCTTCTCCATCTACCTGAAAAAGAAATTGTTGTAGGCATTGGATTGAAAGTCAATTCTAATTTGAAAAAAGGCGACTTAGTAGAAATTTGGCAAGCAAAGACCATTGAATACTTAAATCCAGAAACAAAGCAAACGGTACAAAATGCATTGCTTCAAATTGCAGGCTACGCCAAAATCACAGCCATTGGAGATACTCTTTCTAGAGCTATTTTAGTCCAAAATTTTAAAGAAATCAATATTGCAAAAAGTAAAGCCAAGCTTAAAGAGCCCTATTCAGCGATTAACGTAAAAGGATATAATCCAGTCAATGAAGTGAAGATGGATGATATGGGTTACGTTCTTTATTCTATTGACCCCGCATTAATCATCGGTGCTTATTCTTATATCGTTATTAATAAGGGAACTTCATCAGGTTATAATACAGGGAATGGCATTGCTATCTGGGAAGAAGATTTATCTGATCCAGGGCTTCCTCCACGTCTTCTTGGCAGAGGCATTATCACTAGGTCTAAACAAAATCAAGCAGCTGTATTAATTAGAGAGATTTACTCTAATAATCGGCGCATTAAATTAGGTCATCGCATCTCATTAACTCACGAAGCTATTTTGGTTCAGTGAGAAAAATGACTGGCGAAGAATAATTTTTAGTGGACGTATGAGGTTTTCTAGAAGTAACCCGATTCTCGTCGCTTTCTTTTTTGGGGGAATCATTCTCCCTACTGCTATTCTTTCTGTTCTTAGCTTTCGTAACATCCAAAATGAAACATTCTTAGCCAAAAAAAACTTTGAAGAAAGCTTAAAATCATTTAAAAAAGAAGTCGAGAACGTTGTTCAAAAAGAACAACGTAAAATATTACAAGAAACCAAAGCGGCCTCTCAATTTCTTTACGAACAGCCTCAAAATTTATTAGAGTTTGGAAACGCTTCTTCTTTTAAAAATGTTAACGGGCTTAGCGCCATCTTTCTTTTTAATAAAGAAACCATTGTTTATCCCAACATAGCCTCTCATTTTTATTATGAAAGTTCCAAATGGCCTCAAACCAATTATTCTTCTATTGAGCAACAACTATTTTTTGAAGAAATCAATAAAACAAATGAAGAAAAAGTAAAACTCGCCCGTTCCATTCGTTTGATGCAAAGCCCTTTTCAAACAAAAACAGAACAGGTACAAAACCTACTTGGGCTTCTTCGAAATTTCTATCAAAACAAAAAATATGATGAAGCGCTCCACATCATCTCATTATTACAACAACGCCCTAATCTTCAAAGCTATTTGCATTATCAATTAAGAGAATCACTTCAACTATTACACTTTGAAATTCTAGTGGAACTAAAAAGACATGAAGAAGCTCAGAATCTATGCTTATTAGAATTAAATCGTTTTTTACAACAGCCCCATATTAATGATATTAGTGCCACTCGGTATTTTTTTGAAACCACTTTCAATCAAATTCTCTCCTTTGAACAATTAACACAAGAGACAAGAGAAGCCTTTTGGAATCTACGAGAAAACTTTAATCGTCAATTAACTCATACTGAAATTCTCTACGAACATCTTCCCTTTTTCAAAAAAATCCTTTCAGATCATTTATCACCCAAAGAAGGCATTCTCTATCGTTTCGATGGAAATGATTTCTTTTTCAGAATGTCATACCCTTGGCTTTCTGGAGATCAAATCGTGATAGGGAAAATAAATATTGAAGCCTATGAAGCACGTATTCGATCTCAAATTCAAACCGTGGCAAGAGAGTGGAAAAATATTCCCTATACAATCACAAACGTAAATAACTCTATTCTTGTGGGTTCGATTCCAGAAAATGGAATGATTTTAGAACAACAGATTTTAGGGCAAGACTTAAGCTGGACTTTAACTTTATATCAAAAAGATCAAAAAGAATTTCGTAAAGAAACCCGTCATAAAATGTTTTTATTATACGGACTAGTCAGCTTTTCTTTAATTACCGTATTATTTGGCTCATTCTTCATGTTCCGTTTTTTGATTCAAGAACGAAAACTTCTATTCATGAAATCCAATTTCTTATCTAGTGTATCTCATGAGCTAAAAACACCTCTAACCTCCATTAAAATGTTTGCCGAAATGATGGCGAAGGGACGTGTTCAAAAACCAGAAAAAATACAAGAATATTCCTTGCTCATTGGAAAAGAATCCTCTCGTTTAGAAAATCTAATCGGGGCGATTTTAAGCTATACCCGAATGGAACATACATCCACGGCATTCAAATGGGAACGGTTTGATTTTGGGATTTGTGCTGAAACGGTTTACAATGCTCTTGTCGATATTGCTTTACAAAAACCCCTAGAAATATCCTCTAGAATAGAAAAGAACCTTTTTGTAATGGGAGATTACACCTCTCTTTATAGTTTAATTCAGAATCTAATTGAAAATGCGATTAAATACACCAATTCTCCAGGCTCTATTTTTGTTCAAGCCTACGAAGAAAATGAAAAAATTGTATTTTCAGTGACAGACACAGGCATTGGAATTCCATCGTCAGAGCAAAAAAATATATTTAACGACTTCTATCGAGTAGGTGATGAAATGACAAGAAGCACAAAAGGCTCAGGGCTCGGCCTTGCCATTGTTAAACGAGTTGCAGAAACTCATAAAGCATCTATTTCTTTACAAAGTCGTTTAGGAAAAGGTTCTACATTTACCGTGAGATTTAAAAAGGCAGAATAATATGGAAAATAAAATATTAATAGTGGAAGACGAAGAAATTATTCGTTTAGGTCTTCAAGATAACTTTGAATTAGAAAATTACATTGTAGAAACGGCTTCTGATGGAGAAGAAGCCATTGCTAAGGCTGATTCATTTAAGCCCGATTTAGTCATTTTAGATTTAATGATTCCAAAGAGAAGTGGTTTTGAAGTCTGTCGAGTCATTCGGAAAAAGCACCCTCGATGCTTTATCATTATGCTTACCGCAAAAACAGAAGAAACGAGTAAAGTCGCTGGACTAGAAATGGGTGCCGATGATTATGTCACCAAGCCTTTTTCTATTCTTGAACTTCTGGCAAGAGTGAAAGCATTCTTACGTCGCTCCGCCGAGTTAAAGCCACAAGCAGAAGCGCCTAGCAATATTCCAGATGTAATTCAATTTGCTGATATTCAATTGGATTTTAAGAAATACGAAGCGTTAAAAAATGGCGAACCTATAGAAATGTCAGCAAGAGAATTTCAGATTTTAAAATACTTTTGGGGACGTCGAGGAGAAGTCGTTCTTCGTGAGGATCTTTTGCAAGATATCTGGGGCTATACGCCAGAAAACATGCCCTCCACAAGAACGATTGATAATCACATTGTGAACTTAAGAAAAAAATTGGAAGATGATCAAGCGAACCCGAGAATCATTCTTTCCATTCGTGGTGCTGGATATAAGTTTGATGCCTAAAATCATTTCAGTTATAATACTTCTTTTGCTTTCGGCCCAAATGTCATGGGCTGTTAAAATGGCTACCGCCGTTAAAGAAGCATTATATCTATTTGAAATGAAAGGCGATTTTTCGAAAGCCACAAAAATACTTGAGGATATCATTAATAATGGCGATCCTGACGACAAAAACAACGCCTATTTTTATCTAGCTAAAATACAAGATCTTAGCGGAAACGCCTCCATTGCCTCACTATACTATAAACAAAGCCTAATCACGGCTCAAAATACAGCCGATGCCTATTGGATTTCAGAACAACTAGCTCGGCTTTCTCCTGATCCAGAAAATCTCATTAAACAAAAGATTCCCTTAAGCGGAAATATTTTTAAGAGTTTTGATACCCCTTCTCACCAGTTTTTATTATTAGAAAACCGAGAACTCTACCAAATAAGTCAAGAACAAACGATTAAAATTCCTTTTAATGTTCCAACAACTAGTTCTATTCACTCGATTTCTTTTAATGGTGTTTGGTATAGCGAAAAAGAGCCTAGTCAATTATTTTTCCAGCCTTTATCAGCAAAAAAACCAATTAAAAGTATCCCTATTTCAAACGAAGTGAATGATTTATTTCCCCTTCCAGGAAATCAAGCCCTTGTTTTATCTGGTAATACTTTGTTTTTATACTCTAATGATGGCATTCGTTTTTCTATCAAGGACCGCTATCAAAACTGTTCCATTATCGGCCTTTATGAACCACTCAATCGGTTTCTTTTAAATTGTCCTGACAACGCCATTCACTTTATTCAAACAGAAACAGGAATAGAAGACTTTGTTATTTCTCAACTAGATCCAATTACTCATATTAAAATCGAATCCAATGTCATTCTTATTGCCTCAGGCCACGCCGTTTGGCTTTATAAACCAGATGAAAAAACGCCCTTGATCTGGAAACATTCAAACGTCAATATTGAAGATTTAGCGATTTTTGAAAATAAAATAGCCCTTTTAGAGACCTCAGGAAAAGTTTTATTTATTGACAAACAAACAGGCTTTCCTATTTCCTCTTTACAGTCCGATGCCTCTTGGATTCTCCCCATGGCTACAGGCTCTTTAGGTTTATTCAGTAAAGAAGGCCGAGTCACTGCAGTAGATACTCTGCTTAAGCCTTTATGGTCATTTCATTTAGGAATAAACTTACAAAATCGTCCATTTAAAAATAGTGACCTTCTCTATTTACCATTAGCGAATCAATCTATTGTGGCATTGAACTCCTTATATTATGGAAAAACCCCTCTTCTTTCTAACGTTCTCGCGTCTAAAGCACAGAAACTCGCCTCCAAAAAACAATGGAAAGAACTATCCCCTCTTCTGGATTCCTTATTAAAAGTAGAATATGGCAATGCGGAAGCTTGGTTTCTAAAAGCCATCTTAGCAGAAACAGTCAACGCCTCAGAAAAAGATCAACAGAAAGCATGGTCAGAAGCGGTTCGTTTATCTCTTGGAGATTCACAAAAATCAAAATTAATTCTTTCTCGTTACAGTCAGATGATTGAAGCCAAATTCACTCATTTTTTACAACTTTCCCCTAAAACGTCTTACCCTCAATTTTTTGGAAACAAGAACAACCTCTATACAGTCGACGTTCCCGCTCAAACACTTCAAAATATTAACCCAGAAACAGGCGAACTACGTTGGATTAAAAACTTAGGGAAGTTAGCAAACAGCCCTGTCATGGCAAACGATGAAAATACACTTGCAATCGCCTCTGGATTTAAGGTACATATTCATGAACTTCTTAAAGAAGGATACATCAAAACACTCGAATTACCTGGAAAACCCTTCCACATAGAGTATTCTGGTAACGCTATTTATATATCAACTTGGAATGGTTTCTTAATCAAAATATTAAAGCCAAATTTAAACCTTGCTTGGTCTCGAAAAATATTCACTATGCCCTTCCATTTTACATCCAAAGGGAGTGATCTTTTAGTCGCAAGTCTCGAAGGCGAAATTCTAAATCTATGGAATTCCTCTGGACAAATTAAGAAATCACTAGATAATTTACAATCAACAATTACTCATTTAGAATCAAAAGATAGTCTTTTGGTCATAGCAAATGCAGACAATAAAATCTTTCTTTTTTCCACAAAATCGAATACTTTGCTTGCTTCATTTTCGACGTCTTCAGAAATCAATTCGCTCCAATTCGTTGAAATTGATCAAAAAAAGCATATTTTGGCTGGTTTAGCCAACCAGCAAATAGTTCTTTATAACTTAGAAACAGATATTTCCAAATGGGACTACAATGGGAGCGGTTCTATATTTGTGACACCAGTGATTCACAATAATATAGCTTGGATCGATCAAAAGAATGAAATCATTGGCCTTTCCTTAACTACTGGAAAAGTAATCCACCGATATAAAACCCCTGGGGGGGCAAGTACTCCATTTATTTTAGATAAAACAATTTTTACAGCATCGCCAAAAAGGCTGTTATATGCATTTAATCTCCCCTTTTAATTTTTTTTCTTAAATCTTATACTTCTGTAAAAACTTTTTTCATAGTTTTTTTTTGAAATAATCATTATCTTTTATATATAATAATTATTGAACTTAATAATAATTAATCCATTATTTGGGGTTATAATGAAAACGAACAATCTTTCAAAAGTTTTACTGGCAGGCCTTATCACTACCACAGCTTTTTTATTGGGCTGCAAAGAAGACGCCAGTAAAGAAATTGTTCAGGAAAAATCCGAATTCCCAAGAAATGAAACGCTTTATGTTGGTGGCTTTGACTGGGCTCCGCCAACCACTTTTAACCCTTTAGATGGCGACCCCAATTTTCCTATTGATGGTAACATCAGATTGATGTATGAATCCCTCTTTGCATATAATCAACTTTCTGGTGATCTTGAACCAATGCTTGCGGTTTCATATACAAAAACAGATTCCTTAATTGCTGTTAAGCTAGACCCTAAAGCAAAATGGAGCGATGGTTCCCCTCTCACAGTTGAAGATGTCGCCTACACATTCTACTTAGATTCTATCTTCCCTACTCCTCGTCATGCCATTTGGCAATACATCTCTAAAATTGAAACCGCTGGTCAAGAAATCTTTTTCTATTTCAAAGCAGAGAATAAAAATCCTCTTGTTGTTCTAAGTGCTCTTTCAGAAACCTCTATTTTACCAAAAAAAATATTTGAGCCTTTAGTTAAATCATCAAAAGCAGGAAAAAACTTTAACTACGCCAACATTCTAAATTTCAAGAATGATTCTCTTCCTCTTGTTTCAGGTCCATACAATTTAAAACAGATTTATCCAGATAAAATCGTTTTGAAACGTAATGATTCTTATTGGGGTAACTACAAATACAACAACACCTCTCCTGCTCCTAAGTACATCATTCATTCTCTCTATAATGGAAACAATCACTTTAATAGTGCCATGATTAAAGGGAACTTAGATATTTCCTCAATATTCTTACCTCGTATTTGGGAGAAAGAACGAGATCAAATTCGTTCTTGGAGTAAAAAAGAACCTTATCATGAACCAGGTTCCATTCCAACTCTATTTATCTCTCACACCATGCCTCCATTTAATGACGTTGCTTTCCGCAGAGCCTTAGCTCATTCTATTAACTTCGAAAAAATCAAATCCAGAGCGGTTTCTGATTATACTCCAAAAATGGAACCAGGTTTTATTTTGCCATTTGGTCAAGAATCTAAGTTTTTCAATAAAGAAGATGCAGAAAAATATGGCTATTCCTATAACACTGAAAAAGCAAAAAAAATACTTTCCGATGCAGGATACTCTTGGGATAAAGAAGGCAATCTTCTTAACAAAAGTGGAGCTAAAATACGTCCTTTAACCATTGAATGCCCTCAAGGATGGACTGATTGGGAAGACGCCATTAAAGTAGTTATTGAGTCCTTTAAAGAAATCGGAGTCATTGCAAACGAAAAGTTTATTGATTATGGTGCTTGGGAAAAAGATTTACGTTTTGGCACCTTTGATTTAACGATGAAAACGCAAACCGCAGATTTATCTGCTGCCACTCCTTGGGCTCGTTTTGATCAAATTATGAACAGTAAAAATATTAAACCTGTTGGTGAAGAAACATTTACTAACCAAGGTCGTTTTTCTAACAAAGAGGCCGATTCTTTATTAGCAGCAATACCTACTTTAAGTAACGAAAATGACTTAAAAAACGCTTATCGAGCATTAAACCGTATATTTATGACAGAAATTCCTGTTTTAACGTTAATGTATCGTCCAACTCAATACTATCAATTTTCAACTATTCACTGGACAAACTTCCCAACAGAAGAAAATCCATACGCTCCACCGCAAAATTTGATCGTGGCGGCTAGTGTAAAAGCCCTTTGGTCCATTAAACCTAACAAGTAATCAATTAAACTCACCTATTGGTGAGTTTTTTTTATAAATTTCTAGAAATATTTGAAAGTTTCTTTCTGGAGATTTTATTTTGAAAAAGACTCGCTTTATTATACCTAATGCATTTACTAGCATGAACTTTTTGTTAGGTGTTTTTGCCATTTGCTGGGCTACAGGTATTTTTTCTGATTTTACAGATCGCGATCCATTTAGGATGAGTGCCTATTTTGTCGTTTTATGCGTTTTACTTGATAAATTAGATGGCTTTGCGGCTCGCTTAGTGAATGCTAGTTCTGAATTTGGAGCTCAATTTGATAGTCTTGCGGACTTAATTGCCTTTGGCTTAGCCCCTGCATTTGGGCTCTTTTTCTCTTACATGAATTATGCAAAAGAATGGAGCACGAAAAATTTCATTCTATTAATTGTAGTATTCTCTGTTTATGTTCTTTGTGCAGCCATGAGACTTGCAAAATATAACGCCATGGATAGTACATGCTTAACAGATTATTTTTCTGGATTACCAAGTACTTTTGCTGGCGCCATAAATGTGATTATTCTGTCCTATTTCATTTTTAAGGGTGGTTTTACTACAGCAGCCACTTCTCCTAATCTTTTATTTATCCCTCTTTTCATTATGCTTTTAACAGCCTTGTTAATGGTTAGTCCTCTGTTTTTACCAAAACTAAAACCTCGTGACAATAAGGCCTTTAATGCATTCCAATTTGTCATGGTTATAATCGTTTATATTCTAGGCTTTATGTTTATTTCTCCGAATGTACCTTTTATCCATGAAGCACTAATTCTTATTATGTCTGCTTATGTTGTCGTCGGTTTTGGTATAGGGTTATACCGTCGAGAACAAATCTTAATCGATTGCGACAAAAAAATAGAAGAAATGGGTAAATAAAAGCGTCTCTCAAATTGGCAAATATCAACAATATTTATCAATTTGAACAGTGAAGTACTCCAAAAACTACCTAGAAGAAATCCAATGAGCAAAAGAAACGGCATAGTTCGTTTCCATTGCTTCAAGAGCGATTCTAGGCAGTTCTAAAGTAATACACTCCATGTTATTTTCAATACACCAAGTACCTAAACTCCCAGGCGTTTCATACCCTATAGAAGAGACCCATGGAATTTGAAATATTTTTTCTAATGACACCACGTCTTTTGTTCTAAAAGGGGTATCAATGCAAGCCATTGGAGAATGCATGGAAAGAATACTCGATGGCTGTAATTCTTTAATAATTGAAACTAAGGCAATCGTCTCTTTTTCGCTCAAAGGCTCATTTCCAGGAGACAATAACGTTTCTCTTGGGGATTCTAAAGTCAACCTAGAATAAACGTCTTCTTTGTTCCAGTTAGAAGTAGGAAAATTTCGGTTAAGATCTACGCCCCTTTGATTACCTCTTGTTCCTAAAGCCATTCCATCTGGATTAGCACATAAAATAAAAGCGACATGATCTAAAGAGTCATAAAAAAAACGAAGGGTACGACTTAAAAGGAACGTCGTTTCTGGCTCTTCACCATGAATTCCTGCGATGATGAGATGAGAACATTTTTTGGCAGAAGGGAAATAATAAAGAGGAGCCCCGCTTTCAGAAACCCCATATACTTCTTTTTTTACTGCAATTGTGCCTCTTTCTGCATTTGTTCTAAACATAAAAGAAATCCTCTATCACTAGCTTACATCGCGTTCGAAGAACGGTTGATTTCATAAAAAATAAGGGTAAATATAATCTTCTGCTAAATCATCTAGTGTATCTAAAAGAACTTCTTTACAGGCCAAATCCGTTTGGCGATACAATCCTTTTAACATGTTCAAATCAAAAATTTCTTGGAATGGGCGTGCCCCAGGTAAATAAGAAAGATGCCATGGTTCAGGACGGATTTTCCCTCGCCCTTCGATAAAAACACGTTCAAAACCAAAAGAATTTTGAGAATCAATCTCTTTAGTTAACCAATCGTGAAATGGCTTAAAAATACCACTGCATTCTTCAGGAGTCAGTTGCACTTCATAGCCCTCTGGGATAGAAGAAGCATCTACAATGTCTAAATCCGTTCCGAAATGATGACGGCTCGCGCCAGGAAGAGCAGACCAAATTAAAATGGTCTTCACTAATTCTTCAGGATCTTTAATTTCTTTTGTAATTACTTTGCCTGTAGCATCTAAAAGAGGAAGTTCACGTTTTGCCTTACGATTCCATATAGAAATCTGACGTTCAAAAGAACGATAAGCACTTTCTACGCGTATGTCATAGCCAAATAGTCTGGCTAGTTCTCTTAATTGTTCAAAAGCTTGAGCCGCTTCTTTACGTAGAAGTAGCTTTTCTGGATAAAGATAAACTAAGCCTTCTTCATCTAGGCCATAAGGTGCCAATTTGGAAAGAGAATCATTCATGGATGACTCCGCATTTTGATAGTAGAGAACGCCATTGTTGTGCTTTATTCTTACGTTTTTTAGGGGCTAAACACGCAGGCTTAGGAACAGAGGCCACTGGGTGCGCATGAGTCCAAGCAATGGCTAGGGCATCGGATGCATCTAACGGCCCTTGAATTTCTTTTAATTGAAGGTGTACTTGCACCATTTGACAAACTCGTTCTTTGCTTGAAGCACCACTACCTGTGACAGCCAATTTAACCGTCTTTGGACTATATTCGTGATAGGTCATCCCGCGTTTTAAGCAAAGAGCAAGAATAGCGCCCCGAACATGGCCTAAAAGTAACGCGCTTCTAATGTTTTTTGCATAGAAAATGCCTTCCATACTTAAAGCGGTAGGTTTATGAAGGTCTATAAGAGCTTCTAAATCCGTTATTATTTCTAATAAACGCATCTCAGGGGACTTTGAAGTACTTGCACGAATACAACCATACTCTAAAACACGAATCAAACGAGTATCCGTTTCTAAAAAAGCATATCCTGTGGTATGTGAACCAGGGTCTATCCCAAGAATAACCATAGGCTTAAAAATAACATTATATGAAGAAAAACATTATTTTTAAATTTATAATGATGGCTCTTCTGAATTTTAATTTTTTAGATGAGCCCTTTTGTCTTTTGTTTATTAGATTTTCATAATGAATGCATAAACAAATGACTTTGTAATATTGTGAAAGAGGCTTTTTCATGTTAATAGATAAAGATCGTACAGGACTTCAAAGTATTAAAACTCACCCAAGGCAATTAGGTATTCCTCTAAGCCGGTGGGGTCGTAATTTGATATCCTCTTGTCCTTTTCATGCTCCTGAAGAAACATCTTTATTCTTTTACGATGCTCTAGGCTATTGGCGTTATCGTTGCTTACAATGTGGAAACGAAGGCGATCTCGTTGAATTTGTCATGCGTAGTAGATTCAATGGTTTAGATGATCAAGCCGCTCGTGTGGAAGCTCTTGAATTCTTTGGAGCACAAGAACAAACAAATGGCGAGCAATATGAATACGAACACCCTTGGATTAAAGAAATTGGGGGCGAAAAAGCTAAAGTTTTAGAACAAT
Source organism: Fibrobacteria bacterium AD312 (assembly GCA_001462345.1). Taxonomy (GTDB): domain Bacteria; phylum Fibrobacterota; class Fibrobacteria; order Fibrobacterales; family Fibrobacteraceae; genus Fibro-01. The sequence goes on from LIUM01000026.1 coordinate 72,863, forward strand.
TTGTAAGCTATTGTCACTGGGCTGCTTGCAAAAGTGAATCTTCTGCTGAATTTTTAAGCAAAAGAGGTTGGAGTATTGGGCAAGCCCAATTGTATGGAATTGGTTATTATTCTGGGGACCCAGAGCCCTTTATTAGTTATTGTATGCTCGCTGGTGTAGAACGCCATCAAATTAATTTTTATCTAGATAATCTAGAAGTATATCAAGAGCCAAGAATCACCATTCCTGCTAGAAATTCAAAGGGCATTATTCATTCTGTGTATGGAAGAAGCATGGAAGAAAACCACCCACACCCCTATATTTCGTACGCTTCTGGGCCAGCGGACATTCCTTTTAACATTCAATCGGACAATGAGAGACCCATTATTGTAGAAGGGTTCTTTGACGCTTTAACGGCTGATTTGGCTGGGATTCCAGGCGTTGTTTCCACAATGTATCAAGAATTAACACAAAGTCACTTATACAAGCTTAAAGCCTGTGGAGCAGAAGCTGTTACTGTAATTTTACGCCGTGATTCCAATAGGCGTAGGCAAGAATTTCAGATCCAGAAATACCTACAACAAGCGGAAAACTTAAATTTAAAATTCAAATCGATCATCTTACCAAAAGACGAAACCATTGACCAACTTGTTCGTAAAAATGGAGCCGATCAGATTTTAGAATTGATTTCACATACCGAAGAAGATACGATTCACACCCATCGTCGTTCGGTGATGCTTCAAGATATCAAAGAAAATTTTGATAACGCCATGGCTTGCCCTCCTACAACGAGTGTTGGATATTCACTATCTAAATTTCCAAAATTAGATGCCACTATTGATGGCATTCAATCAGGCTGTTTTTTTGTTTCTTCTCAACCATTTGGTTTAAAAAGCATCCTACTATCTAGCCTCGCTTTAGATTTAGTAGAATCCAACCCAACCATTAAAATTATCTATATCGCTCTTGAAACGCCTCGTCGACAATTATTCGACCGATTTATTGCAATGATGACTGGTGAATCTATTTTGAGTGTCAGAAAACAAAACAGTCATGATGAAACGAATAAAAAAATTCTTCAAGCCACAAAAGATTTAATTGCTTATGTTCGACAAAATCGGCTTGAAATATGGGAAGATACACCTGCTTTTGATAATATCGAAATGCTACGTATTCTAAAAGAAGAACTGAAAGAACATCAAGATTTAGCCGTTATTATAGACGGAATCGATCATCTAAAAATCACAGATAGAAATGAGATTTCTGATATTAATGAAAGGCGCTCCACGGTGATGCTTGATTTATATAAAGCGCTTGACACCCCTATTTTTCTTGGTGGAGAACTTCTCTGTACAGAATCTGGTTTAGTAGGACCTCGTCCTTACTTAAGGGACTCAGATGCCATTTTCTGGCTTGAATCAAAAGGTGGAAATCTATTTTTAACCGTTGATTCCAAACGTCTTGGTAAAAATCATCTTTACCAAGGTAATGTTATTATGGATTCGATTTCCAGTCGAATGAATGAAGAGTAAAAATGATCATTATTGATTTTAATAATTTTTGGAGCCCCTCTGGCGGTGGCGTTAGACGTTATCATTTAGAAAAAATGAAGTATTACACTTCAGAGAGAAATAATCTCCTTGTATTTGTAATGCCTGACAGTAAAACTTATACCGAAGAAGTATCTCCGTCTCTTATCGTTGAACATGTAAAAGCATTTAAAATGCCTCTTTATAATGGCTATCGTTTTATCTGGAAAAAGAAACAGATTGCACCTTACCTAAAAAAATACAATCCCGATGTGATTGAAGTTGGCTCTCCTTATATCTTACCAAAAGCCGTTTCTAAACAAGCCCTCCAAATTTGCCCTCAAGCAAAATTATTAGGATTTTGGCACGCCGATTTTCCAATCACTTATGTACAAAGAGCTTTTACTCGCTTTTTTGGGAAAAAGATAGGTGCCTTCGCTAGAAAACTCGCTTTTCTCTATGCACATTATCAATTCAAAAACTATCACGGGATTCAAGTTTCTTGTAAAGAAGTTATTGAAAGGCTAAAAGAAGAAGGCTTTCAAAATCTTTATTGGATTCCTTTAGGCTGTAATATTGAACTTTTTTCTCCGAATAAAAGAGATGAATCATTAGTAAAAAACTTAAAACAGGGGGACGTTAATCGTTCCATTATTTTTTTTCCGCATCGCTTTTCTAAAGAGAAAGGAATTGACATTTTTCTTAAAGCATATTCCCTTCTTGCAGAACAGATGAGTTCTGTTCCTGCAGTCGTTTTTGCTGGAACAGGCCCTTTACAAGTCTTGATTGATGCAGCTCTTAAAAAATACGAACATCTTCATTTTGTAGGCTTTTTATCTTCCGAAGAAGAAATGGCTCGCTATTACGCTAGTGCCGATATTGGAGTAGCCCTTTCTGCTTGGGAAACCTTTGGGCTATCTATTTTAGAAAGCATGGCTTGTGGTAATGTTCTTATTGGAGCCCCTGCTGGAGCCGCAAGAGAACACGTTTCCGCTTCTAATGCGGGCTATATCTTAGAATCATACACACCAGAAGCTCTTGCCCATTACCTTAAAAAACTTTGTGAAGAAGATCTTTCCCATAAAAAGAACGCGGCTAGGTTATATGCAGAAAAGTTCAGTTGGGAAAGTTGTTTTACTAATCAATTACAAATATACTCCACTCCAAATTCTACGAGGAACTCATGATTAAACATATTGTATTTTGGAAAATGAAAGAAACTGCAGAAGGCGCTTCTGGAATAGAAAATGCAACTAAAATGGTCGAATTGTTACATGATTTAAAAGGAAAGGTTCCTACTTTATTATCTATTGAAGCAGGCATTGATTTTAACCGTTCCAATGCAGCCTGGGATTTAGCTTTATACACCTCATTTCAAAATGTGGAAGATTTAAATAAATACCAAATTCATCCAGAACATCAAAAGGTAGCCGCTTTTATTAAAGCCGTGACCGCTGATCGTTGCGTTGTGGATTACGAAATTTAAATGACCCCACGCGGCGTTATTTTTGACCTTTATGGGACGCTTTTTATTTATAAAAATATGGAAAAAGCTTTTCATTCATGGCATGAATCCTTATCTTTAGGGGCAAAAGAACTTGGTCTATCTACCGATGCGTCTTTTATAGCTAAAGAATGTGAATCATTTTTCTCTTTTCCAATCCACTACCATTCAGAGTTAACTTTTTATGAAGAACGGCTTTTATTTTTATATAAAAAAATAGGAACGTCTCCCTCTTTAGATTGGATTCGAGACTTTTCAAATCGCTCGATGGATACGTGGCAAAATGAAATCGTTTTACACCCAGAAGCGATTCCTTTGCTTACAGACTTAAGAAAAGCAAACATTAAAACAGCTATTCTTTCTAATTTCGATCACTACCCTCATGTGTATCGTTATTTAGAAGAAACGAGTCTCACCAGTTTAATAGACGTCATTGTAATATCAAGTGAAGTTCGACTAAAAAAACCAGACGCAAAGATTTTCAAATACACCCTTGAAAAACTACAACTACTCCCCTCTTCCACTCTAATGATTGGCGATGACTTGGAAAATGATATCAAAGGCGCACAAAACGTTGGCCTATTAACACATTTCCATGAAAATGGAGCTTCATTTGCACCTATTCACTCGTTTTTTCAGGAAATCTTATAGCCCCTTTTCATAAGAAGTGTTACCAAAACTTTGTTTATAAAGTAATTCGTTTTTGACTCGTATTTTTAATAAATGATTTGAAAAGAAGTGGACAAATTGTATTTATGAAAGTATCTTTATACTATATATGGTAACTTTTTCTCAAACAGCTTGGTTTGAAACGCCCAAAGAAGATCTTTTAGAATTTCTTCAAGTGGCTCCATTTCACTTAAAAGTAGAAAGTTTTCCTGTCGTTCATTACCACATGCCCCTAGGGATATCTACAGGCTCTCCTGTCTATTACCATTTAATTTCTGGTTTTGACCGCATTTCTTGGACTGGAATCATTAGTTCCTCTCAAAACAACCGAATTACTATTCGTCTTGGTGAAGGCCCATTTCGAGGCTTTCATGCCGAGCATGCTATTTCAGAAGACGGTCATCTTGCTGTATGTCATGAGCAACTTTCTTTTCAAGGAGAAGATAATTCATTTCGTACGGAAATAGAAAAAGCTCGTATTCTTTATGGTTTAGCGGAACGTCAAAAAACACTTAAAATGCTTATGGCCTATGAATCCAAAAAGAAAACAAAAGCTTTCGAATCTCTTGATTCTTTTGGTTCCGTGACTGCTGGTTAATTACTCCATAAAATGAGACTGTATGTCTTACAAGTCTTTAGAAGAAGCATTAATTGATTTAAAAACAGTGGGAATGCTCCTAACCATTTCTGAAGAGGTAGATCCATACCTAGAAATGGCTTCTATTGCAAGGCTTGCCTATGAAAAACAAGCACCAGCGATTTTATTTGAAAAAGTAAAGGGGTCTCCGTTTAGGGCGGCCTGTAATATTTTTGGAACTGTGGAAAGAGCCGAATTTTTATTTAGAAAAGAATGGAAGACTCTAGAAACAGCGATTGCAGCAAAAGCAAATCCTCTTTCCGTTTTTAAAACCCCACAGAATATTCCTCTACTCCCTTTTGCTGGGCTCCAAGCAAACCCCTTACGTTCATTTGGAGCACCTGTGCTTCAAGAAGAATGTACCTTAAGCGACTTACCTCAATTGCACTCTTGGAAAGACGATGGCGGCGCGTTTATCACTCTACCTCAAGTCTGTTCATTAGACCCAACACAATCTTCCATATTAAAAGCAAATCTTGGGATGTATCGAATCCAAATTTCTGGAAACGATTACGTTCAAAATAAAGAATGTGGTTTGCATTACCAGATCAATCGAGATATTGCACGCCATCATCAAAACGCCATCGCTCAAAAAAAACCATTAAAAGTCAGCATTTTTATTGGTGGGCCTCCTGCACATACACTTGCGGCAGTGATGCCTATGCCCGAGAATCTATCCGAGCTAATTATTGCAGGCCTGTTGAACGGGCGCGCGTTTAGATATTCCATGCACGAAGGCTGGATTGTTTCTACAGACGCTGACTTCTGCATTCTAGGTGAAATAGAAAATCATCTCAAGCCCGAAGGCCCATTTGGAGACCATCTAGGGTATTATAGTGCAAAACATGATTTTCCTTTCTTAAAAATCGCCAAAGTATTTCACAAGAAAAACGCCATTTTCCCTTTTACTGTGGTAGGAAGGCCTCCTCAAGAAGACACCGTCTTTGGGCATTTGATTCATAAAATCACAGCGCCTATGGTGCCTGCTTCGATTCCTGGCCTTCAAGAGATGCATGCCGTAGATGCAGCAGGAGTACACCCTCTATTACTCGCGATTGCAAGTGAGCGGTATGTCCCCTACCGGGCTCCTGAACCGATGGAAATTCTTAAAACGGCAAATGCCATTCTTGGTTTTAATCAAGCCGCTCTAGCTAAATACCTATTCATAGCGGCACGTGAAGACGATCCGTCTTTAACGACAAAAGACATTCCCTCGTTTTTTAGCCACATGTTGTCTCGAATCGACTTTTCAAGAGATCTCCATTTTCAGACCTCTACCACCATCGATACGCTTGATTATTCTGGCACGTCTCTGAATCATGGTTCCAAATTAGTCTTAGCAGCGGCTGGAAAGCACATACGAGAACTTGGAAACGGTGAAGGAGAAGTCTTTCAGTCGTTTCCTCTGATAGATGGTTTTTCTAATTTAAGATACATGATGCCTGGTGTATTAGTTTTAGAAGGAACTCCTTCTGCCTCCATGGAAGCCCTTGCCAAAGCGCTAGAGTCATGGAATCATCAAGGGCTATATCCTTGGATCACGGTCGCAGACGACGCTTCTTTTACTTCTAAAAACATTGAAAACTGGCTCTGGGTCACATTCACGCGTTCTGACCCCGCTCAAGATGTTTATGGTGTTCGTCACCATATCCATTACAAGCATTACGCCTGCGAATGCCCTATTCTCATTGATGCTCGCCATAAACCACACCATCAAAAGCCTTTAATTGTAGATTCAGAAATTGAAAATCGCGCCGAAGCAAAACTTTTAAAAGCCTTAAAAAGAGGCTAAGATGTGCATTTTTTTCTTTATCCTTTTTCTTCTACTCTCTTCTTCTTTTGCACATCGCCCCACCTGTGGTACTGAAAAATTAATTGAACATCAAAAGCAAATAAAATCAGGAATCGTTTCCAGATCCATCGTTCAATCGGCTTTAACGTCTTGTAAAGTAGAATCTTATTATAACCAAATTGATACCATGATCACAAATCATTTTGTCATATATTATACGCTGGAAGGAGTACACGCCACTACCCTTTCATATTTAGATTCTCTCGCTTTTTATTTAGAAAAAGCATGGAATTTACATACCACTACTTTAGGGATGAAATCCCCTAAAGGCATGAATCACTCGTATCATTATAATCAAGAAAACACAACAGGGCTTTACCCCGTTGAAGTTTTAGACATAGACCATATTAGAGATACGGATTATTTAATGGGTGGACCTTGTCACGGTTGTTTTGGGCTCACTTACCCTGGAGATGCCGAAGACCCTGAAGCCTCTATTCTAATGATCGATAATGATTTTAAGTACACTCCAGAATACAACCAACAAAAAGTATGGATTACAGATTCCAAAGGAAATGAATGTAGTTATACCGTTGCTTCTGAAGAATTATATAACCAAAGTCAAACCCCATATTCCTACTCCGATTATCCTGAAAAAGCAATTCAAGTCACTAGTTTTCATGAGCTCTATCATGCAGCGCAGATCCGTTACATGAGTTTTATTGACTACCCTTCTTTTTGGTTTGAAGCCTCTGCTGTAGGTGTAGAAGAAATTGGAGCTAAAGAAGTCAATGATTATTGGAATTACCTCTACGATCTTTTTGATTATCCAGGAACGCCCCTGACTAACTTAAATCAAGATTATGGAGCAGGCGCTCTTTATTTATACCTCTACCAACAAAATGGAGCTTCTTTCGATGCCTCTATTTGGGACGCTTACTCTAAAAAGAAAGAAAGCCCCTTCTATGAAATACTTTCTTCAAAATGGATCAATCAAGAAATAAACCCTGACTCTGCTTTTCATGATTTTGCAAAAAAAATCTTTTTTACTGGATCCAGATCAAAATACAAGACACCAGAAAATCTTATTTATGAAGATGCCCCACATTGGCCAAAGATGAAAATTCATCAAGCCAGTAGCACTAGAAACATTTCACTTTCCCCTTTAGCATTCGATTATTTATCCATTAAAGATTATGTACCGAGCCTTGATTATTTTAAAGGAAAAGCGTCTCTCTTTTTTTGGAATGAAGGGGATAAAGAAGTTTCAATAGAACCTCTCGTCAATGCCGAAGATTTAAGCTTATGGCAAGCGAGTATTTCTAAATCAGACTCTGCCATACTTGTTCTTAGTCGTTTTAGTGATGACTCGCCTTCGATAGAGCCAATGGTAGCAAAGCCTCTCCGCGCTTACCCGACGCCATGGCAAGGCAATTCTTCGCTTTGCTTTTCGCCTCTACCAGATAAACGTTCTTTTATAGAAATCCGAAATCGAATAGGAAACTTGGTTGTAAGAATCCCCACAAATTCAATGACTCATTGCCTTGAAGTGGATTTTATAAAAAGCAAAATGGTTCCTGGCTTATATCATTTTAGAATTGGTAGCCACGGGAAAACAACTCCGCTACTTTTGATTTATTAAAATTTTAAGCTAAACACGGCACCGCTGCCGTCTGGATAAAACTGAGGAACGATATCCCAACGACGAGTTATTTTTTCAGAAGAGGTGGCTCGATAAATACGCATCACATCTAAAAAAGAGACCACACGATTTAATATTAAAGCACCCACAGAAACTTGAAAAACAATTCTAGAAACTCGGTAATTCCGAAGCATATTCTTATATATTTCCATATGTTCTGTATTTTCTGGATAATCGCTTGAGCCCCAGTCCCATTGGTATTCCGCCGTATTGGGGTAATCCTTATCTACTGGTTTTCCTGCTCGAATCATCGCTTGGTTATAATCTTCGTTCATATCTGGATTAGAGTTTTGCCCAAAAACACCACCGCGACTACGAAAATCAGCTACGGTATTTAAGAAATCAATACTTTTTTTTGTAGGTGAAACACCAGCATGAGTCACCGCATAATTATGCGCAGAGGAAACATACTTTTCGCCTATAAAGTAAGAACCTAATGTAGTCACCCATAAAGCGGCATCGGTCCAAATAAAAGGTTTGAGCAACTCTTTTTCGCCAAGATAATATTCGCCTGTGCCAGGCAATAATAAAGAGGCACCTAAGGACAATGCAAAGTTTTTGTTTTGATTACGACTAATAGATTCGTCTACAGAAATAACCGTTTGAGCCCAAAGAGAACTAAAACAAAAAAGAACTAAAGAGAAAATGATTTTATTCATTAAAAATTCCAATAGGCCTGAACAGAAGCCATGAATCCATCAAAGAAGGAAACACTACTACCCAAGTGTACTTGATCTAACCAGGATAACTTTTCTTCATACAATACCTTATTATGCGCATTGGCCGTAAGTGCTGCATCAAAAGCAGAAATCACATGGTTCAAAATTAAACCGCCAAAAAACCAAGCTTGCATAGACGCATAATCATTGGCTTTATCACGCATGTCTTTATACTTATTCAAATTAGAAGAAGAACCTAAAGGAATCGTTTCTGACTCCGAATCGGTAAGACCTAGTTGCTGGTAAGTCGCTCTATCACTGACGTCATCCCATCCTAAAACGTAAACAGGATTTGCAATCAGCTGATAAAATTGATTGTCATCGTAAAAGCTCATCCCTTTTCTGGATTCACCAAGAGAGACTTTATCGAAAGAACTTAAATGCCTTGAATCATCATTAAATAAGTTGTCAGCACTATAACAATTATTTGTGGTGGCTGTGCCATAAATGGATTTACAATAAGATTCACGGCTATTTAAATACCGCACTCTGAAATTAGCCTCTTCAGAAGCATCTTCTAATTGGAGCAAATAAATGTTATGCATTTCTTGTTCGTACGTGCCAACTGAAAAATGCTTATTTGCAAAGCTTTCATATCTAGAAACTTGTTTATTGTACTTGTGAACAGAATAATAATACCAACCACTCCACAAGGCGGCTTCTAATGCAATATAAACACCCCCTCTCACATTATTGAATGCGGAAGTGCCCACATATATTTGCCCAGCGCCAGGAAGAACTAACGACATAAACAAAGCTTTTCGAGGACTTTTATAAGCCCCTTTCATTTCGTTAATGCCACGGATTTTAGATACTTTGACAGGGCCTAATAAATCTCGACGAGAAATAGAGGAACTAGAAGCAATGGGAGCAACAACCTGTATAGAAGAAGAGGAAACCATGTTTACAGAAGAAGAGCTTGATGACACTGGTATAGAAGTCATTGATGTATCGGCAACTGGAGTCTCTGGTGCTACTTCTGAGGAACTGGATGACACTGGCTTTTCTAAAACAGAGGAACTAGATACCACAGAAACAGTTGCTGAAGAAGAAGAGATAACCGTTTTCAAAGAAGAACTAGATACAACAGGAACAACCGCTGAAGAAAAAGATGAACTTATTGAAGAAGACGATTTAACTTCTTCTTCAAACTCAGCAAAAAGATCTCTTACTTGAGCAAAAGAAGATGTAGATAATACACAAATAAAAAGGAAAAATAGTTTATAAAACATGGTTTAAATGTACAAAAAAAACCACTTCAAAAAGAAGTGGTTTTTTTATTAAAGTCAATTGTTTAATTTTCTTTAACAACCCAAACTTTTACAGTAGCTTCCACATCGCCAAAAACGTTGATAGCGATAGAATAAACACCTAATTGTTTGATTGGTTCAGGAAGAATCACTTGATTGCGGTTCACCTTAATACCTTGCAAAGTAATCGCTTCAGCAATATCGGCAGCAGAAACGGAACCATAAAGGCGTTCGTCTTCGACTACGCGACGTGTTAAATTCACGGTTACTTCTGAAAGTTTAGCAGCCAAATCACCTGCAGCAGCAAGTTCTTTGCGGAATAAAGCTTCCATGGCTTCACGATTGCGTTGAATTTCAACTTTAGCTTCTTTTGTAGCACGAATCGCTAATTTTTTAGGGAAAAGAAAGTTACGAGCATAACCGTCTTTCACTTTAACGATATCGAGCATTTTACCAAGCTTAGCAACATTTGCTTTAAGAATAACTTCCATGATTATCTCCTTAGCGAATGCTATCTGCTACAAAAGGCAAAATCGCCATTTGACGAGCACGTTTAACAGCTTGATTCAACATACGTTGATACTTTGCATTTGTTCCAGAAATGCGACGAGGAATAATTTTTCCACGTTCTGAAACGAAGCGGCGTAAAATCTTTTCATCTTTATAGTCGATGAACTGAACGTTATTTTCTGTAAACCAGCAGGTTTTCTTGCGACGAACGCGAGCACCTTGTTTCTTATCTTCGAAAGACATTAGTCTACCTCCACGTCATCGACATCAATAGGAGTAATATCCTCTGTCGTTTGAACTAAGTTTTTGTCATAAATGATATCTGTCATTGGATAGTCAACAAGAGTCATCCAGCGAAGAAGATTTTCATTATGTTTGAATGCAGCTTCAAGAGCAGCAACGACAGAAACCTCAGCCTTGTAATAGAAAATTACATAGTAACCGTGTGTCTTTTTATTAATAGAATAAGCCATTTTACGCTTACCCCAATCATCTCGACGTAGGATTTCTCCACCAGCCGAAATAATACTAGCCATGGCCTGAACTTCAGCATCAATTGCTTCGTCAGAGATCATAGCGTCGATGATAACCATCGTTTCGTATTGTCTCATGTTTTTATTCCCTTTGGTCGTTAGCCCAAAATCACCATGATTTTGAGAGGGTTCCGTTAATACGGACACGCCAAATTTAGGACAATAATGGTTTTTTGTCAATTAAAACACGCTTTTTGACCTATTTAGACCCCAAAAAACAGTCCCAATAAGAAAGTTTCAGACCAGGAACCATCTCCTTCCCCAATGTAGCGTTGCCATTGGACCTCAAAAGAGATCCAACTAGAAAACATCCCTTCAGTCAACCTCTGTGAGTGGTTTCTAATATTAAAAGCGACGCCAAGAGATAAAGCAACATAATGAAAATCAGAGAAATTAAACTCGTAAAGGGCTCCCCCTAAAAGACCAAAGTCCTTATTCATTTTATACCCAGCGCCAAATTCGGCCCCCATAGAGAAGCCATTTAAAGCAAACGATTCAGTACAAATGTCTTGATCTAAATTCACGCTTGTTGGATTTCCTGTGGCAATATTTTTTGTAATGGCCTGAAGATCTGTAGTTTCAAATCCTATTAAAGGGGCTCCAAAAACCACCAAGTTTTGAAGTAAGTTTTTATAAAAACGAACATGCATCTGGTATCGCTGATAAAGAATCATACTCCGTGAATCAATATCGCCACCATAAATTCTAATATCTAAACCACCACTTAAGTATGGCAAATAAAAGTAATCCACATGAGCTTGCCACATCCCAATACAATTGCATTCTTCTCCACTCGGATTAAACACACCAACAGCAAGCCCCATCGCAAGGCCCTCACCTGTATAAGCGGATTGTTTTGGAAGAGGAACATCTTCTGCCGCTACAGAAACGCCCACTAGTAAGAGGGCAATTAAAAGAAACAATTGTTTTTTTAAACCGAAAAACATAAGAGCCCCATTAAAAAAACGAATCCATCAAACAAGACACATAAATACAATCTAAAGATAAAGACTTTTTTGAGAATACCATAATGATAAATGTAAGTAATCCTTTAGGATAAAACTATCTTTATGCAAACATTTGAGGTTACACATGATTCAAAAAACTTATATAAGCCATTTGACTTCTAAAAAAAATGAAACCGTAGAACTCGCTGGTTGGGTTGTAAAAGTACGTGACTCTGGTAAAATTTGTTTTATGCAATTTCGTGATGGCACTGGTTTTATTCAAGTGGTAGGTTCTCCAAATGATATGAATGCAGAAGAATTTGAAATCATGAGGCATTTATCCATTGAATCAGCAGTGCAAATCAAAGGGATTGTCGTTGAAAATGCAAAATCCCCTACTGGTATAGAAATCATTGCTAAAGAGCTCAAACTCGTTTCTAAAACAGAAAACTACCCTATTACTCCTAAAGAACATGGCACTGATTTTTTAATGGATATCCGCCACCTCTGGATCAGAAGCCCTAGACAACACGCCATTCTTCGAATTCGCCATCAAATTATTACAGCCATTCGCCACTACTTTGATGATCTTGATTTTACTCTTACCGATGCTCCTATTTTTACGGCAAATGAATGTGAAGGATCAAGCACCTTGTTTGAAACGGAATACTTCGGTGAAAGCGCTTTTCTTTCTCAAAGTGGCCAACTATATATGGAAGCAGCCTGCCAGGCCGTTGGCCGTGCTTATTGCTTTGGTCCTACATTTAGAGCCGAAAAATCCAATACAAGAAGACACCTTACTGAATTTTGGATGGTAGAACCAGAAGTCGCTTATATGGATTTAGAAGGTTGTATGGAGCTTGCTGAAGGCTTGATTCAAGCCATTGTAAAGCGCGTTCTAGAGCGCTGCCCAGAAGAACTTCGATTGCTTGAACGTTCAATTGAACCTCTTGAATCTGTAATCGCAGGAGCATTTCCAAGAATTAGCTACGATGAAGCCGTTGAGATTATAAAAAAATCAGGCGCTCCTTTTACTTACGGAGATGATTTTGGTGGTGCTGATGAAACCATTATTAGCAATACCTTTAATCGCCCTGTCATTGTCCATAGTTACCCCACAGCTATAAAACCTTTTTACATGAAAAAAGACCCAAAGAATCCATTAGTGGTTCGCAATATGGATGTACTTGCACCTGAAGGTTATGGCGAAGTGATTGGCGGAGGACAACGAGAAGAAAATTATGAAACCTTACTTGAAGCCATTAAAGAATCAGGGCTTAATCCAGAAACATACTCCTGGTATTTAGATGTTCGCCGTTATGGAGCAGTGCCTCATGCGGGCTTTGGTTTAGGCGTTGAACGTTGTGTTGCGTGGATTACGGGTATTTCTCATGTAAGAGAGACTGGCTTATTTCCGAGGATGCCGCAAAGACTACGTCCATAGGTTTTGTTGTTTTTTTCATTACGATTAAATCAAGCGTTACTAGTATTTACATCAATTCAATATTGTTATTGATTGAAATGGTATTTTCATTAAAACTCAATAATACTATTGTTGACGGAAATGATTTTTTTATGAAGTTGAATTCTATATAGTCAATGTCGACGGGAATGTTATTACCTCCTCGCTTGGTTGACTTTATTTCGTTTTTTTATGAACATCACTGTGGTTGACGGAAATGGTTTTTTCACTAAAGCTCAATGTTACTATTGTTGACGGAAATGGTTTTTTCATTAAACATCATTAATACTGTGGTTGACGGAAATGGTTTTGCTTTCTCGCTCCGTTATATTCCATATAAGAGTCGCTCTAAAGT
>LIUM01000027.1 GCA_001462345.1 Fibrobacteria bacterium AD312
TATTTTTTTATTCGAGCCTTCGCTATTTGCTTTACAGGAACACGAACACTTAAAAGTTTACTTTTTATGTGAGAGTGATACCCTTGTGGTACAAATGACGCTTGGTTCTTCATAAAAAAAACTCGGTTTGTTTAGATGAGCTTTTCTTTTTTTTAGAAGAGCTCATCAATAACAACCATTTCCGTCTGCTAATTAGCTAGTGTTTGTTAATTGAATACCATTTTTTTCATTTGAATCTACGCTATTGAATTTACAATAACACGAACACTTAAAAGTTTTACGTGAAACTTAGCGGTTCACCGCTGTAGTTGAACCATGCATAGCTCTTTTTAGTGAGAATGATCCCCTTGCGGGACAAATTAAACGCTTGATTCTTCATGAAAAAACTTTCCTAGGTTAGTTTTTTTCGGAATAATGCTATAAAAAAGAGGCAATCGATAGTACTTTGCGATCAAAATCAAATATCGACAAGAAGAACTGCGAAAATTCCAATAAAAATGAAGTTTTATAGTGTTTTCGATCTATATTTTTGTATTTTAAAATCCTGATTTTAGGAGTATTTTTATGAAACTAACACGCATTCTAACTCTAGTCTTTTTGTCTTCCGTTCTTTCATTTGCTCAAATGCTTTCTAAACAAGAAAATAATTTTTCCTTAATGAAAGACTCTTCTGGAGCGGTGATGAAAATGGATTTTTCAAAGCCATTAGTTGGAATTAGTGATCCAGGCATGTTATTTAGTCATTTTGCAAATAAGAATTTAATGATTTATTATTTCAGTCCTAAATGTGTCCATTGTATCAATCATTTCTCAAGTATTCAAGAGATGATGCGGAAATATGAGTCCAAAGGTCTAGCTGGCATTGCCATTGGGCTTGGTGGTGGCATTAAGAAAAATGATATTCGTATTTTTATGGATCAACAACACGCCGTCATTCCAGTATTTCAAGATCAAAACTCCAAATTTGGTCCAGTCTACGGCACTGGGTACATTCCAGTTCTATTTCTTGTCTTAGAAGATGGCACTTTCTACCGCTATGCCACGCTTGACGAAGCAAATATCACCCACTTAAAAAATACTCTCGACTCACTCTATTCTAAATAAAGATTGTAAAGATTGTCTTAAGCAATCATTCGCTTAAAGATCGGCCATTCGCTTTAAGCCAGCGTTCGTACATAAATAGAGCAATTAGATTTTTCCCATCTACAAATCGATGTGAAGCCTCTTCATAAGGCAATACCACGGTATTAATCCACTCATTCTCATCGGTGTATTCTTGAGTTCTTTGATCCATCTTTTTTAATTGTTCTTCTGTCACTTCTCTCTCGACTGCATACAAACGAATTTTTTCGTCTAATAAGCCGCAGCTACACGCAAAGCCTTCTACGTCTGAGCCATGCCAAAAAGCAGTGAGATCAATTAATTCGCTGTCTTCCACTTGAATTTGAGCTTCTTCTTCTAATTCGCACAAAGCAATTTTACGATAGTCTTTTGACCAATCTAAAATGCCTGCAGGTATTTCTAATGAAGCTGTATTAGCAATTGGAAAACGAGGTTGTTCTACCAACAACAAATAAGGTTTTTTCTTGCACCAAAGAACCACTAAAACGCCCACGGCATTGCCACGGACAAGAACTACACCATGCACGCGCTTTCCATCTGGTAAAAAGGCCGTTGCATTGAGCTTGATAAAAAGAGCTTCTTTTTCTATTGGTTTTTCTAATTCTGAAGAGTTGTTTTTAGGAAACCCCTTAAAATCTACAGAGCCAAAATGAATGGCTTCGACTGTAAACTTAGATGTCACCTCTTCAAGCCAGGTTTTAAAAATCCCGCTATTTAAAATCAAAGGCTGATCGGATTCTTTAATATCTGAAGAAAAAGAATAACGAATCACGGTTCCTCTCTTTGGAGTAAATCCGCTAATTCAAGTGCATCTCTAAGAGATTGTTCATCAGCGATGCCTTTCCAAGCAATATCAAAACCAGTGCCATGATCTACGCTCGTTCTTAAAACAGGTAAACCTAAAGTGGTATTCACACCATTTGTTTTACGCTTTTTCCCTAAATTAAAGAGAAGCGTTTTCGTGACCACATGCCCCTGATCATGATACATTGCAAGTGCCCCATCAAATAGCCCGCTGCGTAATTGAGGGAATAGTACATCTGCAGGGAGAGGCCCTTTAGCCTTGATTTTCTTTTTGGTAAGAGTCCCAATTGCTGGTTTAATTTCAGTGATTTCTTCTCGCCCGAAAAGGCCGCCTTCTCCAGCATGAGGATTTAAGCCAGAGACGCCAATCAAGGGATTTTTCATCTTCTTATAACGGCATAAGAACGAATGGAGTAATACGCCTGCTTTAACAATACGTTCTTGCTTAACACGAGCGCAAGCCTCTAATAAAGAGACATGCGTACTGATATGAGCAATCACCCAATCTCCATGCACAAGGCAAAGAACGGGTTCTTTGTCGCCACACATCTCGCCAATATATTCTGTATGCCCCTGAAAGCCAGGGACTGTTTTTTCAACGGCTTCTTTACAAAGCGGTGCCGTCACTACAGCAGACGCTCTTTTTTGTAAACACCATTCCACAGAGGCTTTGACCCATCCAATACTCGCTTCTCCCGCTTTTTTAGAAATTTTCCCTGGGCGTTCTTTTTCAGAAAAAATAACACCACTTTCTAAAACAACAATCCCTTTTCGAGAAGCCTTTGCCACGTCTTCTGGCTTAGAAACAGAAATCAGAGGCTTTTTGATTTTTAAAAGCGTCGCTGCCTTTTGAAGAATACGCAGATCGCCTACAATAGCCACAGGACGATTTACATTCATTTTTTTGGCTGTCAATTTCAAACAAATCTCTGGTCCAACACCATTAGGATCACCCATCGTAATTAATAAAGGAAGCCTTTCTTCCATTTTTATTTCTCCTGATCTAATGACTTTACAACATAAGCTGTATCCCATTGATCTAATAATTCTTTTGCTTTAACAATATCTTGAACAGATTCCATTATACCCAGATTGTAGATGATTTTATCTGAAATTAATTCTTCATTACATTGAGGATCATCTGAAGAGGGAATAAAAATATTCGTCTGAAGACTAAAATTGCTTTTTAAAGCAAATGACGTCATCAACTCGAGCGAAATGAGCTCAGAACAAGAATCTATATCCGCTATATAATATATAGAAGAGAATCTAGACGTATCAATAACAGTATTGGTTTTACCCGTATTTAAAGAATCATAAGCCCAATTTGAAGAGGAACAATATGTTTTAGAGGTATCTTCACAAACGCGAATCACAGGGATTAAGGCCGTGTCTTTATTATCCCAGCGGCTCGATGGAAATAGCGTATCTAACGATTGATCCTTACTACAATCATCATGAATCTTTGCACATTCACCAAAGATTGGTTTCCAATAATACGACGTCACCTTCACCGAATCTAAAACACGTAAAATGCCCGCACTGTCATTTGAAATACGAAAAGGCCATAAAGACGGGTTAGCAATAGCTGAATCGATATAAAAACTTTGGATTTCTTTTGAGAAAGAACCATGACGTACAAAAATAGAGTCTAATTCTTTATCGTTTGTATTTAGAAGACGCACTTCGCGCACTTTTTTATAAGAATCAAGAGAGAAGAAAATAGTTGTATCGGGCCTAAATAAAGGGGCCGCACAATCTTTAGAATTTGGATTGATGATGAAACGCGGGCTTAAATAAAGTAGAGTGTCTTTGACTAAAGAAGTTTCTATTTCGATCTCAGAAAGAGAACAATTTGAAAAAGTCCAAATGCTATCTAAAAAAATCGAGAGTGAATCATGATAGAGATGAATTGGCTCATTTGTATCTAAAGCGCCTGCATAAAAAAAGCCATCTCCAAAGGCGAGCAAATCATCGTCTTCATAGATAGAAATAGGGCCATCATTCTCAAGAGAACAGCCAAAAAGCAAAAGCGAAAGAAGTAATAAAATCTTAAACATCAAAACCTATTTTTTAAACATCCATTGGCCTTAAAAACCTATCCGTTTTCTGAATTTAGCAATATCGTCTTTAGAAACAGGATGCGTTTCATTGAAAAAGGTGTTCCAACGAACAAACTGACCATTACGAATCACTTCTAAATAAAAAGTAGCGCTATCTTTAGGAGCAAGGCGTGCTATAATTTGCTTTTCTTCTATAACGCTCCCTTTTTTCAAATCGGAGAAAAGAGAAATTTCTCCAGAGATTTTTGAAATCACATTATCGCCATGATCCATTACAATACTATAACCTAAAGAATCTTTTGAAATTTGAAGAATCTCTCCAGGTAAAATAGCATAGACAGGAGATTCTCCAATTCCCATAAATTGGTCTTTCATTAGCAATAATTCTCGTCCCTGAAAATCAAAGTCCTCAGGAATTGGAAGCGCGCCACCTTCTAAAGGATTTTCGGGGCAAAAGCCAGGGAACCGACATAGAGATTGATGCTCTACCCAAATAAAAGTGGAATCTTTAAACGGCACTCTAAAGAAATTTTGCTCTAAAGAATCCGTCTTTAAAGAAATAAACCAAGGCGAACGAAAATTTTTAATGGGAGCGACCCAATGAATAATCAAAGAATTCTTTAACTCCATTTCAATTAAATAGCGCCAAAGATCATGATTAAACAATAAAGAATCATTTTGATTTATCTTCCAAGAGCACTGCCCCACCGAATCACGCACTAAAAAAAACTTGCCGCGATAAGAGGAACATTCTTGATCCCAAGATAGTGGTTCTGGATTGACGTTTTCGTTTAAGTGAGCAGAGGAAGTAAAGTAATCATAAAGCTTATGAAAATAATTCCCCTGAAATAAATAAAATAGAACTGCAACTAATAATAATATTCGAATTAAAGGGAATCCCTGACGCTTTTTATTATGATTATTCTGAGGGATTTCATATTCGTTAAGATTTAAAGACATATTTATTTAAGGACAAAGTAAGCGATTAATGCTCCTGCCACAAAAAGAATAATCATGATC
This sequence comes from Fibrobacteria bacterium AD312, assembly GCA_001462345.1. Lineage (GTDB taxonomy): Bacteria > Fibrobacterota > Fibrobacteria > Fibrobacterales > Fibrobacteraceae > Fibro-01. The sequence continues at coordinate 5,010 of LIUM01000027.1, forward strand.
CATAAAAGTAAGTGTGAAGAAGAGGTGTCATCTAAAAATGGTGTTTGCATACCAGAAGTTACTTTTGATGAATCTTCTTTTGTAATTGCATTAAAGCTTTTAGTAAAGCGGCCTGTTGCCCGTTTATGAGGTTTCTTTTCTTCTGAAGACACATTATTACTATTGACTTGATTCATTGAAACAGCACCGCGTATACTTTCATCTAAAGGAATTTCTACGTCATCTTTAATTGCTGTAGAATGAGTAGAAAAATCCATTAAAGCCGCTTCTGTTGTAAATAATTTGACTTTTTTATCTAAACCAGCACGATGCAACCCGTCAATAATGATTTTATTATTCGTTAAGATGCCAATCACTCCGCCAGTGGTAGCTAGTTCTTTTTGAAACAACATTAAGGCATTATAAGCGTCACTATACAAAAAGTCTATCCCAGTGAGATCTACTGCAATAAAATTTGATTTTTTATTAATTAAAGCACGGACATCTACCTTGAAACTTTCCGCATCAAACGCACCAATGGGATTCAAAGGAGCTGACAATAAATCAAAAATCCCAACTTCACGATAATTCTTTAATTGCACCATAAACAAAAATATAGCCTAAAATAAATGAACTGTATTCAAAATCACATAAAAAAAACATTTTACTCCACCCAATGTGTTCCCAGATCCTCTTCAGGTTCCTCTGAAGGAGGTGGTTCTTCAGCTAAAGGCCTTAAATTTTCTTTTTCTTTTACTTGATTCTCTGATTCAAAAACCATTTTAGAACGTTTTTCTTTAGGCGGATGGCTAAATAGCCAAGGACTGAAGCTCAAACTGACGCGATGCACAGCAGAAAGGGTCGGGTGAGATTCAAAAGCATAGTCCACTCTAAGAAAACGAGCAAGTTCAAGCCCTGCTCCAGCAGTCATACTCTGCACGGTAGTTAAACTAGCAAGTCCAAAACGAAGAGAAAGCCCAAAATCAAATGCAAATTCTAGGCCAGCTCGGCTCCCTAAAAACCAGTCTATAGGAGATTCCCAGAGACGGCCTCCAGAAGGAGAATCAACCCAGTCTAAATCTCTTGCCTCACGGTGGAATATGCCAGCACTTTGCCAATAAAAAGAAAAGTCGCCATAGAGGTATTTCACTTTTTGGTCGAATTTTGTGGCTAAATACAATTCTGGAGAAGAATATTCAAAAGTACCAGACTCCCAAGTAGCTGCAGAAGAAGTCCACCCTTTAAGTAAAGCTGAAACAGAAAGAGGTTTTAATATAAAATACCGCAAAGAAGCATCACCACGAAAACCATAACCCGTTTGGTCTAATTCGCGATAAAGCCCATGAAACGAAACGCCCACATCAAAACGGCCGAAACGCTTACCCCAAGCTAAAGTGAGAGTGTAGTCGGCAATGTTTAAGGTATTGTAATCAGAGCCTTCTGGAATAGGATCGCCCTCTTTAATCCAAGGGATATCATTTGCACCAAAACGAGAAAAGGCAATGCCAACGCCGTGATCTTCACCTAAAGGCAAAGACATGGCTGCAAAATCATATTGCGTGCCTTCATAATAAGAAACGTGAGAAAAACCAACCCAACTATGAAGAAGCGAAGAAAGCACCCCTGGATTAGACATTAAGACGCTTAAATCATTATCAATAGCAAGAGTAGTACCACCAAGTGCCGCAGACCTTGCCCCAGCGTTAATATCAAGCGTTGCATTAGCACCAGAAACTCGATCTAATGATACGGCATTAGAAGCCATGCTTAAAAGAGCAATGAATCCGATTTTTAAACAAAATGTAGGTACATAAAACTTCATAAAGATCTATACTTAATCAGAGTAGATGACAAAACATAAGATACAAATTTGTGAGTGAACTATTACAAGATATAGAGAATTTTATTGATTATATAACTCATCAGCGGTTATATTCTCCAAGAACTATTGAAACGTATCAAAAAACACTCCGTAAATTCTTAAAAGGCTTACCTGAAAACCCTACAAGAAATGATTTTCAAATTGCCTCTATTCGGCAGTTTATTTGGGTTCTAAAAACAGAAGAAAAATTAGCCCCCACTAGCATTGGATTACACCTAGCGTGCCTAAAAAGTTTTGGAAAATATATGGTGAGATCCCATATAATTACAACAAACCCAGCAGTCAGAATCCCCATGCCTAAAAAGCCTAAGAGGCTCGTTTCTTTTTTATCTCAAAAAGATTTAAACGTGGAAAAATTTGCAGAAAGCGATACGCTTTCACTTCCTCTTTTACGTGCCCGATTGTTGCTCGAATTTATTTATGGATCTGGACTTCGTATTTCAGAATGCGTTTCTCTCACTTGGGAAAGCATTGACCGCACGGCAGAACAAGTAAGAGTGGTAGGTAAAGGGAACAAAGAGCGCATTATCCCTATCACTCATGAACTCCAAAAATGCTTAACACAATATCAATTTCTTTTGGAGCAAGAGAAGCACCCAATTACTATTCGTGGTCCTGTTTTTGTGAATAAAACAGGAGCCGCTTATAATGTTCGAACACTACGATTGGATATTGAACATTTGCTTCGCTCGATTGGTTGGGAAGGCAAAGCGAGCCCTCACGTATTAAGGCACAGCTTTGCCACACACTTATTAGAAAACGGAGCGGATTTATTGAGCGTTAAAGAAATGCTTGGTCACAATAGCTTATCAACAACACAAGTCTATACTCACGTAAGTGCCGAACGCTTAAAAAAGAGCTTTAAGAAAGCTCATCCTCGTGCATGATTTTTAATTCGATTTAATACAGCGAACCGAGTGACCAAAGTACTTCTTGTTGGGACCAAGGCTAAGATTCTTTTGAGAATAATGCAAGAAAAGGTCGTAGGCGAATTCGAGCACGTCATCACTCTCATTTGAAGACCAAAAACCAGTATAGACACCTGCTAAGCCAAAGAACCCGATATCATACCTCCCAGCAGGAAGTGCTGAAAAACCAAACGCATCGGTTCCGTTCCCATTCTCATCCCAGAGAGTCTTAGACTTTAATGCTTCCCCTGCTATTAATGCACCACCAACCGCAGCACTGAGTGTTTCAAAATCAGACTTGTTTGGCATACGAAACCCTTCTGGACATAGTCCTCGAACAGTCGCTGCAGGCGAACATGTTTTACCATTGCCACAACCCTTTCCATCATCAGAATACACTCCAACGGAATCCATCGCAGCAGCCCAAGTATAATAACGTCCATATTCTGGATGATCGCTATCAAAGTAATTACCTATACTAGCCGAAGCCACCTTATAGTCGAAGTTTAGGTTCTCTGCCATCCATGTTTGAGAGCCAATAGTTACAATCCTATACGTCTGATTATCTCGAGCATCTTTAATCGTAGAATATACTATAGAGGAAGAACTGGAGCTTGATATTGCATTACTGGAACTGGATTTCGCAGAGCTAGAGCTTGATTTTACAACAGATGAGCTGCTAGAAGCTA
>LIUM01000028.1 GCA_001462345.1 Fibrobacteria bacterium AD312
TCCCTTTACCACCAATACCAACCATCCTTATTTTCAGAAAATGAAAGAAGCGATGACAGAATCCTTTAATAAAGAAGCAAAATTTATTGGTTGTGGGGCTTCTATTCCAGGAGCTGTTTTATTCAGAGAAACTTTTGGAGAGATTCCTATTTTATTGATTGGGCTTGAAGATCCTGATAGTAACCCACATAGCGAAAATGAAAGTTTAGACTTAGCAGACTTTAAAAAGACAATGGTCGCTGAAACACTATTTTTCGGGAAACTAGCTTCTATAAATGTTTAATTCAACAACACAAGTTTTACCATCTGATCTATCATTTCTTGACTGTATTTTCTGTTTACAGAGAAGGTCTTGGCATTCGGTCATGCTCAATACAAATAAATTTGGGGGCTTCCAACTATTGTGTGGGTAAAGCGGGATAGAGATCAAGTCCACCAGAGTGAAACATTATCGCATTCTGGAAACGCTCGATATTCCTAAACCCACACGCCATCTTCTTCACCTTCTGAATCTTCGAGTTTATGCTTTCAGCCATTCCATTATCAATGCCAAGCATAATTGAGTTCATGATTCCATAAAAATGCTTTTTAAGTGATTTTGCAAGATTAACCATTGGTGATAACCTGCTTCTACACATCCAGCCAAAAAGATTGCGCCACGCCTTCTCTGCCCATGTTTTCGATTTGTATTTCCATATCATTGATGCTGTTTCTTTAATTGCCCATGCTCGTGATGTTTTTAGATTCTCACGGCTAAGCTTGATAAACCAGCGACGTGATCTGCCATCAAGATTATTTCCATTCCGAAGCCAGTCATATTTAGTCCCCTTTAGCAAATCATTTCCATCTGCCTTTAGATCATGGTGTTCGCGTTTACGAACCTGATCTACGGCCTTACCAAAAAAGCCTGCTATATGGAATCTATCAAAACATATCTTGGAGTCAGCGTCCTTCAACCATTTTTTTGCACTGCTAATAAACGCTGGCCATAAATCCATACTCACAGATTGCAAAGCCCATAAATGATCTTGCCATGCTTCGTAGAAGTTGTCTATTGTTTCTGTATTCCTACCAATGCCAACATGGATTACATTCCCAGTAGCCTTGTCATGAACAATCGTCAAATCATCCACTTGACTCCATGAGAGCCCTGTCCATCTTGCAATAACACTGATAGGGGCCTCATGCAATAGGTCGATCACAAAACGTTCAAGGAGAATCGTGAAGCGGGATTTTTCTTCAGCCCATGGAACGCCTACGGAATGAATGCCATGTTCCTTGCATTCAACACGAGGAACATCAGCCTCAATGAAAGTCGAATACTGACAGGTATCCAGATGTCGCCAACGCCGTCTTTTCACATCATAACCATTGCAGGGCTTACCGCATTCAGGACAGCAATAGCCTGCTTTAGATAATGACACAGTTACACAAACTTCCTTCTTGTCCTTGAGGAAGTCTACACAATCAACATTCCAAGGAGATTGAATTCCAAGAATCTGGGCATATAATTCGGTATCTCTCATGCAAGAAAAGTTAGAAAATATCTAGACTACCCACACAATATCTTGAAGTCCCTAAATTTGTATTGGCGCGACTCTCATTTATAGACCTTTGATACATAAAGTAGATCCTAGCGAATACATCAGCAAAGTTCTCATATACCTTGCTGATTACGAAGATGAAGATGCTGCTGGCTTCACAACATTACTCCCAGACGCTTATGCAATGAAACTCGGAATAGAATAATTGCTGAAATTGTGATCCGAGGGATAGAAAATAAAAATACATTTAACTAAATGCAGTTCGTCGGACGGGTACACTAATTCTTTTTTACACAACGGATGAAGTGTTTGGTATTTTTAACAGCATAATCGCGAGAAAACTTTTTGCCATTGAATCGAACAGCAAATATGTGTCCCTTCTCATCATAGCTCCACCAACCACGTCCATTTGATTTTTCAAGAAAATTGATTTTTGAAGCATCTTGTCCGAATCTAGTATACAAACTCACCCAATAGTTCCATTTTGGAAAAGTCCACCCTTCAGGGCACAATGATTCCTGATTACTATTGAATACATTATCATATTTAAGGCAATTGCCTTTTACACTTTCAATACACTTTTTTTCTGCTGCATTTTCCCTTAAATTTTCAGTAAACCAAGTAATTGAATCTACAGTGACCACTTTGTATTTTTCTTTATTTACATAAATAGAATCATATTTTATTGGATGAGCCTTCTGATATCCTATCGATTTCCAACTATAATCTAAGCATTTAAAAATGCGAAAATCAGAAAGCATAATTATCTTATTATCCATACCTTCTGTGCAAGGGTAAAAATTTTTTAAGGAATAAACTGCAGTATCAATTGAAACATCAATGGAATCATTTTGAATGACTACTTTTCCGGTTATTTTTTTTAATTCCTTCCCTTTGCATTGTAATAAAGATTCATCTTTATAATCTACATATACCTTACCCTCAATACACCCAGGCATTTTATAGATTGCATTGGTAATCCCATAAAAGCCGCCTTTTTCTTCATGCGGATTCTTCTTTTTGTTTTGAAAACAAATTACATGAGCGTTATGCTTGTATGTTGCAGGTATAATGCCATCAGTGCGAACAAGAAAAGGGTCAATTGCACTTTTTTCACTCTGTTCTAATCCAATCTTGTAAGATGAAGTCCAAAAACGGAGAGTAGATAAGGCATTACCTTTGACATCCTTTAAATCGATGAATCTTAAATTTTTTGATTTTAGAAACAGTTCCCATTCTATTTTATCTGGTAAATGCCACCCCGTTTTGCATATATTTTGAGCAAAAACCCATGAAACACCACCATTATTTGACTTATTTTCATTTTTCAAAACAGGATGTAAATACCACGCAATAGAATCCAACTGACTACCAAAAGAAAAAACAAAAGAAAATAACAGGGAAAAAATTATTTTTTTCATCTTTATATACCGCCAACAAAATAATTCCATCGAAGATCATGGCTTTTTATCTGAGGTCCACCTTTAGGATTTTTCCCTGTAAGACGATTTTTATTAAAAAACATATTAACGCCGAGCACTTTTATATATGGTTGAACATATCCATTAGGAGCACGCACAACAATTGATCTACCAGTCTCTTGGCGAACAATATCCGCTAACTGTTTTCCAAAGCTATTATTCCCATACCCAGCCAAACAAACATACAAATTAATCATTGTAGTTTTTTCATTTATGCTTTCAGCAACATATTCATCGTAAAATTTACGTGCCGAAAGTCTATTTGTTCCACGCGATGCTATTTTACGTCCGTCTAAAGTTAGTGCCGTATTTTCATCATCTAGAATTGATTTTCCATCCAAATCTCCATGAAACACATAGGAACGTTCGTTTTCTTTACTGTCAGGCATATCTGCAGCAACCATATCAATAAAATTATTTTCGGCATCAAATCTGTCAGCCACAAGAAGAGAACCTGGACTCCAAGCTTCAAACTTATACCCGCCTCCATAATTCCAGCCGCCATTTTCTGCCCAACTTGCATAAAGGCTTACACCAGCATTGAGATTTCCACCTGCATACAAACCTCGGCCTTCCATGCCCATAAGACCAGTTTCATATCCACCATTCAATTTTGCAACTGAAGAATTATCACTTGTTTGAGCCTGAGCAAAAGCACCTGCGTAAGCAGTGGCTCCAAGATAATTTCCATAAGGATCCCAGTATAAGCTACCTCCTGCTTCAACGCCTGCACATACTCCGGCCTCTCCTTTCTTTACACCAACACAAACATGTCCTCCTGTTGACAGAGAATGCCCACTATAAGTGTTGTAGCTATATCCCATCTCAGCACCCAAACTTACAATCCACCACTGATAGGAACCTCCTACAGATGCTTCATACGTCTTCGAACCATTCTGATTCCAAGTATAGGACATAATTGGCGAAGATAATGAGAAGTTCCAACCACGCTTAGAATCCCAACCAATAGAGGCAAAGCCTAAATCAAGGGCAAACAAACCTGTTGGATCCACAAAATTTATTGGATCTCCACCATAACTATATGGGTTCGCAAATTGTGCTGAAGCTCTGAAGCTTTGCTTCAGGAGAACGGGTTCGACGTTCGATCGCTGAAGTATGTCTTTTTCGATGATACTTCGACACTTTAGTGGCGTATAAGTTTCACGAAATAAGACCGAGGCAGGGTCTGGGCTCATCCACATTCCAAAGAAAGGATCATAGTAACGAGCGCCAAAGTAGTACTTGCCATGTTCACCATCAAATTCTTTGCCTTGTGCTGAGTCTCTGTTACTTAGTAACAGGAAGGCGGCTTCGCAGCCTGATCGACGAAGTAGGTCTTTTTCGATGATACTTCGACACTTTAGTGGCGTAAAAGTTTCACGAATAAAGGCCCATCGACGTTCATCAGCCACTGCATTCTCTTCTAATTCTTCTACTCGTCCAAATGGACGATAATCATAGGCACTCTTTATACCAGAAGCACTTGCATAGGCTCGAACGTTTCCTTGGGCATCAACCATAGGGTAAATAGCTTCTTCAGCTAATCCTTTACGGAATCCTCCTCCAACTAAGTCCAAGTGAGTCAATTTAAAATCACCAGCTAGGTTTTCTTTACTATAAATACCGATTCCAGGAATCGTTACATTACTTCCTTGATAACCTCCTCTAGTATATGTACGTTCCCATATTCGAGTGCCTGATTCATCATAAGCGATACTCACATTACCATACTCTTCATCATAAATATGTTCATTATCAATTATCTCTACGGAAATATCAGATGGAATTTCAAGCTGTTTCGAATACAACCTCACTTTTTCAGGAAGACCTAATGAATTAAGCTTGTATGCTGTTTTATGATGACCATGGCGTGCCCCAGCTAAACGCATACCGTACGCATCAAGACTACGCTGGGTCGGGCTGTATTTTTGAGGTAACAAGTGACCTCCAAAAACGGAGCCTCGCTCACTGAAAAAAACAATTAACACCATGCGAGTCTCCGCCCGAACGGGTCACCATCCCTCACGCAATTGCTGAAATATTCCTCTTGGTTAAGCATAAAGACAATATAGGTTTTTGTGTAGGGATAAAGAGAAATGATTTTTAAAAGGACAAGGAACTTGGTTTTAAGTTAATACTTTCTCTATTTGAGGCAAATCTTTCTTTGTAGTTTCTAAAATCATATGTCGCCAT
>LIUM01000029.1 GCA_001462345.1 Fibrobacteria bacterium AD312
AACGATGAAAGATTTTCCAAAAACCATCAAAACAATCATTCGCCTTAGCTCGAATGGCTGTTCCTTTGCTAAATAAATTAGCTTATTGTTTAGTTTAGAACAGTTCTAATTTTGGGGAAGCTGACAAGCCGTTGGCTTTGCCGCTGAACGCTGATTTAGAAGATTTCGCAGAATCTGTTTTAACAAGCCATTAAGCAAGTAAAGTTTTATACAAAAGAAATGATTAATGAATAGGAAGTAAAGATTGATGTTCCATTGCTAACAACGGAAGAAAAATGAAAATAGGGAAATCAGCTTGTGGCTTTCGCTACACAATTCAGGCTCTTACTTAATCTCCCAATCAATAGTGGGCAAGCCTTTTGAGGCTAAAAAGGCGTTTGTTTTGCTAAAGTGCTTGCAGCCAAAAAAACCGCGGTAAGATGAAAGTGGGCTTGGGTGAGGGGCTTCTAAAATTAGATGCCCTCGATTAGGTGCTACGAGCGATTTCTTTTTAATGGCATGGCTTCCCCAAAGTAAAAAGACAAGATTTTCTTTTTCTTTTGACAGTCGTTCGATAATGGTATCTGTAAATTTTTGCCAACCAATTTCAGAATGAGAAGCGGCTTGGTGCGCTCGCACAGTTAAAGAGGCGTTGAGCAATAATACGCCTTGCTTTGCCCAATCTTCAAGATTACCGTGACTTGGAATAGATACGCCTAAATCGTCTTTTAGTTCCTTAAAAATATTGACGAGAGAAGGGGGAGGCATAACGCCATAAGGAACAGAAAAAGAAAGCCCGTGGGCTTGCCCCGGGTTATGATAAGGGTCTTGCCCAATAATAATCACTTTGGTTTCAGAAATGGGGCAAAAATCTAAAGCCGCAAAAATTCTAGCACTCGGAGGGTACACCGTAGCCGATTTTTTTTCGTTTAATAAAAACTCTTTTATTTTCTTAAAATAAGGTTGCTCAAACTGATCTTCTAAAAGATGAAGCCAAGATGATTCTAAACGGATTTGCATTTAAACTCCATTATAGACGTGGTGCCAAAACAAACGCTTTGTTAAAATAAACACTTTGTTAATACAAACGCTTTGTTAATATAGCCACTTTTTCGCCAGCAAGCCGTGTATAAAAAAGAGTGCCCTCATTTTTGCCTTTAGGCGCAAGGCGTTTGATTTCATTTTCTGGAATTACTTCAACGCCTCTTTTCTTTAATGTCAGTTGACCAATACTATACTTTTTTAACATTTGCCGTACGGTAGAAGTGGTTAAAGGGCAAGTCTCTAGCACCTTAAAATTTGCAAAACCTTTTTCTTTTAAAGGAGCACTTCCAGATAAGTAGGCAATGCCTTGAGAAAAAGGGAATAGATTATTTCTCTCTGCAATTTGCACAAATAAATGACTTCTCACTAAAAGGGGAGCTGGTTCAATAATGTAATCGGACAAAGGAGCAATAGGCAAGTCTTGGTATAAAGAGGCACGCTCTTTTTCTGAAATCCACTCTGTAAAAGAATGGTCTTTTTCAATCATCACGGCACGAATTTTTCCAGGGTTCTTGCATAGAGAACCGAAGAGAACTAAGCATTCCCTACAATCATTAGATTTACCAAGGTATAAGACTTCTACATCGTTTGGAAGCTCTTCTAAAGGGTATCCAGGAGGGATTTTGGCCATGCCGCCTTTGTATTTAGAGGCAAGCTCAATCACTTCTGCAATAGAAGGAGACAAATGCGTAAAGCACCGTTGATTCTCTTCTACATTTTCTCGCCGGGCGGGGTCAATCGTAAAATAATCGGCATCGTTTTTGAACGTACAGACATTGGCGAGCGCGGTGTCATAATCTTTCCCAAACTGCTTTGTATTGTAGCGGTACATTTCAAGGCGCAAGGGGTCTAAATCTACGCCAGTCACCGAAAGGCTTTGAGGAATAAAAAAAGAATCGCCTCCCATACCACAGCAGAGATCGTTTACACGGCCCTCTTTGGGCCAAAGGGATTGCTTCCAAGCCCCAATATCTTTCGCTGTAGATTGTTCTAACGCAAGAGTATCACAAAGTAGAAGAGTTTGAGTCTCAAATTTCTTTTGGATTTTAGAAACCAAAAGCATATAATCCATAATCGATTTTCTTTCTTCTATGGTATAACTTTTGGAAAGAATTTCTGAAACTTTTAAAAGGTCTGTTTTATTCGAAATGCTTTTTAAAATAAAATCTTGAACAGGTTTTGACGTGAGTAATAAAACATCTTCTGCTTGTAAGAGCATTTCACGTCTCTATTTAAAGAGCCTCTTCAAAACGATTGTATTCTTCTAAAAGCTCGGAATATGTTGTTGTTCCAGTAAGAGTAGGGAATTTTTCCATCACAGAAGCAGGGGCTCTAAAGAACACGCCTTTGTCTGCCGCCATGAGCATGCCTGTGTCGTTAAAGGAATCGCCCCCAGCAAACACCTTATAATTCAGCTTTTGAAGAGCGCGCACCACATGTGTTTTTTGATCGGGCATCCGTAAACGATAAGAAATGATATGGTCTTCTTTGACGATTAGGTTATGGCAAAAAATAGTCGGGAATCCAAGTTCTTTCATAATAGGGTAGGCAAATTCTTGAAACGTATCCGACAAAATAATGACTTGAGTTTTGTCTCTTAATTGGTCTAAAAAGTCTTTAGCGCCTTCTAGTAAACCAAGAGATCCAATCACATTTTGAATATCAGAAAGTTTTAATTTTTCTCGTGCTAAAATTTTTAGACGGCCTTGCATGAGTTCATCGTAATCGGCGATATCTCTTGTGGTAAGGCGCAAATCATCAATGCCCGTTTTTTGAGCTACAGCAATCCAAATTTCGGGAGCTAAAACGCCTTCTAAATCAAGAGTCACAACATTTTGTTTAGTAAACATGGAAACCTTTATTTCTTTCGGTTTTTGAGGATATCCTCAATGTCTTCGGGAGAGATGATGTATTTTTCTCGACAAAAGTCGCAGATAATTTCAAGATCTTTTTTGTCTTCAATAAGGTGTTCTAAATCGTCATTGGATAAGGTCGATAAAGAAGATAAAGTGCGCACTTTACTGCAAGGACAATAAAAAGAAGGTTCTATTTCTTTAACCACTTCAATGTCATAAGGACCAGCTAACTGATCTAACAAGGTGTTTAAGGAGAAGAATCCATTTTCAGTATTAAACATTTTTAAGAATGGAGGAAGGTTCAAAACGACTTGCTCCATAATCGCAATATCACGATCTTCTAAATCAGGAAACGCTTCTACCATAAAGCCAACAGCGTAATCTAATTTGGTCGGGTCATTGGCGTTAATTTGCGCTTCAATGCCTACAGCAGAACGAGTCTGTTCCGACTGTAGTAAGTAGGCGGCGATGTTTCTACCAATGCTTTCGCCAGCGGCTTCTACAACGCTTTCTTGAAGGCGTTTGCCTTTATCATTCAACTTAATCACTTCTACGCTTTGGTGTAGAAGTGCTGGTTCAAAATGCTTGTTTTTTTGAATTTCATTTTGTGGAATCATGGCTCGAATAAGGCCTTGAGGCGTTGTATCGGCTTGCACAAAAGAAATATCACCAGAAAAAATGATTTTTAGACATACGGTTCCCTGGAATTTTAGAGAACTTGATAAAAAAAGTGACCCAATAGCAGTTTCTGCAAGGAGCTTTAATGAATAAGCGGAAGCGTTATGCTTTTTCCCAATAATATTCATGGTTTCAGTAATATCTACCAAAACAAGGCGCATGGGGGTTTTCTTTCCAGTGGCTCGAATAATGCGATCGGTTTTACTCATAGTGCAAATATAAGAAAAAAGAGGAATTTATCTATTTTCACATTACATTTAGATGAGATTATAAGTATTTTTTGAGCATAGGTTTGTTTTTTAGAGGCTTTAAATGCATAAGATTTTATTTCTAATGGCGGATGGTTTTGAAGAAATTGAATTTACGGCAGTTTATGATATTTTAATTCGCGGTGGGGTAAAGGTGACTCTTGCGGGGATTTACAATGATGCCCGCGTGATTGGGGCTCATGGTCTTTCCATTCGTGCCGATGCCGCTCTTTCAGAACTATATCTCGGAAACTATCAGGGGGTCTTTTTACCTGGAGGTAGTACGGGTGTAGAAAATCTTTCTGATAGTGATGAGGTGATTCAAAGTGTTCAGAATTTTTTTACAGACGAAAAATGGGTGACTGCTATTTGTGCGGCTCCTAAAGTTTTAGCGAAAGCGAAAGTGATTTCGAATTATACGGTAACGAGTTACCCTTCGGTGCGTAGCGAAGTGGAACCTCATTGTAAAAAGTATAGCGAAGAACGAGTCGTTAGAGATCGAAATATTATTACGAGCCGTGCCGCTGGTACAGCAGAAGAATTTGCTTTAGAATTTTTAAAAGTTCTTGAAGGCGAATCGGTTTCAGAAAAAGTTCGCTCACAGATTTTAGCTCGCTAATTTTTTCATTTTTTTTGTTAAGGGACTACTATTACAGTAGCACCCTTTTTTTTGTGCAAATAAAAAAATGAAAGGAATTTTACTTTTTGCATCTTGCCAAAATTATTGGTGAAAAGTGAAAATTTATTTTAATGAAATATGAAATGGAAATCTTGTATTTTTATCATAACGTGTTTTTTATTCAATCATCAATGGGAAACTCTTTTTTTGTGCCTTTCCATTCCATTAATCTTCGTTGCAAAATATAATTATCGCTTTTTTTAATTATTTTAATCGTTATATTGATAATCTTTTTTCTTAAATTCCATCGCGAAACTTTTCCAAGCCCAGCACGAAATGGAAAATATTTTTTCAAATAATACTCTCTCTTTTCAATTTTCATTGAGAAAAGGGAGTGTTATTTTGCCCCTTCCTTTTTTTGATTTTGAATTTTTGTAGAAAGGGGTTTAAAAACTAAAAGAGAGACTTAAAAGTCTCTCTTTTTAGTAGCGGGGGCAGGACTTGAACGCTGCGACCTTCGGGTTATGAGCCCGACGAGCTACCAACTGCTCCACCCCGCGTCGAGGTGATACGCCATATATAGTAAACAGGCTCTTTTTTGGCAAGGCCTTATTTTGATAAAATGAACAATAACTTATTATGCGAACTTGTTTTTTTTAGAAATTTCTAGAGAAATTTTTTGATGATGTGTTTTGAGGCCACAAAGTAATCAACGCCACTGATGAGTGTAATCGCTGTGATGATTCCCATCACAGTATTTGGTAAGTAATTCCAAATTTGCTCATAATTAGGAATAATCTGACTTACAGGGTCTAGTGCACCAAGGAGAATCACTACAATACCAATTCCTTGCAATGCCGTTTTCCATTTACCGCTTTTTCTTGCAGGCATCACAATCCCTTCTGAAGCAGCTAGTGTTCTTAATGTTTCCACACTCGCTTCTCGAAAATAAATTAAAGCGACCATCCAAACAGGAGCGTAATTGGTTGCAATAAAACAAAGGAAAATCGTCATATTGGCAATTTTATCAGAGAATGGGTCAAGGTACTTACCTAGTGTAGAAACGTCGCCCATCTTTCTTGCTAAGTAACCGTCTAAAAAGTCGGTAAGCATAAAGCCAAGAACCATGATTAGGGCTAAAATCTTAAATGTGATGTTGTTGTTACTGTAGTTGAGATCGTTATCGTAAAAGAATACCCAAAGTAAAAATGGAGTTAAAACTATGCGACTCATGGTGAGTTGGCTTGCCACCGAAAGAGGTTTGCGGTGAGCTGGATCTCTGTAGTACCAATAAAGGAAAGAGGCTGAAGAGGCTCCCATTAAAAGAAGAGAAGCGACCATCATGATTTGCATATAATTTTCAAGGTCTAATAGATAAACACCCATCGTAAGCGTAATGGCAATTGTTGCTAACTTACTCCAGGAACCACGCCTTGCAATTTGTTTCCCTTCTCTTAAAACGCCAACGGAGAAAAGAGTATAGCTAATAAGACGAATGAGTAGAAATACGCATCCTACAGCAAGAATCATCTCCATTTCTTCATTTTTAATCCAGTTTCGAATCATAATACTCGTCATCACAGCAAAAGAAAGGAGTCCATCAATAAAATTCAGCCAAACACGATAATAAGGCGTTTCTATTTCTTGAACATGGAGTTGATAAGTATTAATCCATCCCATTATTAATGCGGCTAAAACGCAGGTGGCAGCCACAAAAGTTTTTTCTGACCAAATAAAATAGATGACTAAAACGAATAAAAGGGCTCTTAAAATACTCCAAATGCGACCACGTAGTCTGAGCGTTTGGGATTGAGACGTTTCATGAATCATAGATGAACCTCTAAAAGTTGTTTAGCATGTTCTTGTACCGTTTTTGATTTTTCATCACCGAGCATGCGCGATAATTCTAAAATTCGGCTATTGTAGTCTAAGTTAAAAATATGTGTGTATGTGCGTTTGTCTATTTCTTCTTTTTTGACCGCTAATTGGCCCTCTGCTCTGCTGGCGACTTGATGCAAGTGAGTAATTGTTAAAACTTGATGATGTTTGCCGAGTTTTTGGAGAGCAGCTCCAATTTGGTTTCCTATTTCACCGCTAATTCCAGAATCTACTTCGTCAAAAATAAGGAGAGGAGTAGTGTCTAATTCGGCCATCACGCTTTTGAAAGCGAGAAGTACTCTAGAAAGTTCACCGCCAGAGACGGCTTTCTGGAGACTCTTTTCACCTTCCCCTGTGTTTGGGGCAAGCATGAATTCCACTTTATCAAAGCCTGTGGCATGGAGAGTTGTTTTTAAAATGGAAGTTTTAAAACGAGCTCCAGGCATTCCAAGTTCATGAAGAATCGATTCTACAGAAGTATCGAGTTTAGTAGCACCAGCCATTCTTTTTTCTGAAAGTTCTTGAGCCACTGTATTTAATTCAGATTCGATTTTCTCGATTTGATTTGAAATATTTTCTAAATCGGCATCTAGATTGTCTAAGCTTTCAAGCTCTTCTTTTCTTGTATTGGTAAGAGCGATTAAGCCATCGATATCGGTTCTATATTTTCGTTTTAGCTTTTGAATTAGAGCAAGCCTTGCGTTTGCTTTGTCTAGTTCTGCAGGGCTTACTTCTGTCGCCGGAGAAATAGAGGAGAAGTCTTTTAAGAACGATTCAAGTGGGTCTAACACTTCTTGAAATAAGACTAAAGATTCACCATAACGAGGAATTTTTAATGCGAGTTGTTTCATTTTAGCTGAAAATGAACGTAGTTGATCTCGTAGTCCATTTTCAGATTCTAAAATGCGATTCATGTCTTCAAGAAAGCGACGTTCTGTTTCGCCTTTAGAAGCCTGAGACGTAAGGGACTCAAGCTCTTCTTCTTCGCCTGCTTTTAGGTGTGCTTTAGAAAGTTCTTCAAATTGAAACTTTAGAAAATCTTTTTGAGCGGCAAGGTTTTGAGCTCGTTCTTTTAAAGCCTCCATCTGCGCTTTTTTCTGATTCCATTCACTAAAAAGAGAAGTGTATTTTTCTAATAAAGGTTGGTTTGAGCAGAAGTCATCGAGCATTTGCCCGTGAGTACGAACGTCTCGCAGTAAAATCTGCTCACTTTGCCCGTGCATTTGAACGAGTGATTCGCCAAGAGTTTGCAAGTCATTTAAGTTGATGACGCTACCATTGACGCGGGCTCTAGATTTACCAGATTCCGTGATTTCTCTTTGAATAATTAATTCATCGTCATGATCGATTTCTAAGGAGTCTAGAATTTTTTTTAGAGGATCATTTTTAGAAATATCAAAAGTGGCTTCAATGGTTGCTTTCTCCGTTTGAGCTCGTACCATCGATGCGGTTGATTTTTCTCCGCTAATGAGACGAATGGCTTTTAGTAATACGGATTTGCCAGCACCTGTTTCACCTGTAATCGCTGTAAAACCAGGGCCAAAAGAAATATTGCTTTCGGCTATTAAAGTAAAATCGCGAATGGAGAGTTGTTTTAACATAGGGTATAATCTAGTTAATATTACTTTTCAAAAACAATCAAACTGCGATAAATGGGTCGGCCTTCTTTACGATACTTTTTTTCAAAGCCTGTCATGATGCCTTCTGTAGGTGAAGCGGTATTACGTTCTATAATAGAGCACCCATCAAAATGATCAAAGGTTTCTAAAGCGACTTCATTGTATTCTTTGTGGTCTGTTCCCCAGTAAAACATTCGTTTACCTGGTTTTAAGGTACGAGCCACTTCAGTTAAAAAGTCAGGCCTTAACAATCTATTTTTGTGGTGGCGTTCTTTGGGCCATGGATCGGGAAAATACATATGAAACGCATCTACCGAGTTAGACGGAACGGCGTCGCGTAGAAAATAAAACATGTCTCCACAGAGCATTTGCGTGTGGTCTAAAACTTTTTTCTTGATTAAACGATCCATACAGAAAACGGCCCAGGTTTTATCCCATTCGCTTCCTAAAAGAGATAATTCAGGGTGTTTTTGTGCATATTCTACAAGGAAACTCCCTTTACCAGAACCTATTTCAATTTCAATGGGCTTGCTTAAATCGCTAAATAGCTCGCTCCATTGAAAGTCTATCTTATGAGGCTTATTGTCTGGAGTTTGAATCGGTTTACGCCTAGCTTCAGGGTTATTTCTAAAGGAAAAATACCACAAACCCTTTTCTTCAGGATCTTCTTTTAAGTCGCGGTAAAATTCAGGAATCTCTTTATTGTTTTCGATTTCTTCGTTCATCATTTCCACATTATAGCATGACGGTGATTTTATCTTTAATAAATTCAGGAAGCTTGCTTTCTAGAGCTTCAAGAATGTGCTTTTCGGAGTATTTCATTGAAAAATGATTTAATATGATTTTTTCACATTCTATTTCATTTTTTTTCTCTTCTAAGATGGCGATAATTTTATTTAGATGAGAATGCCCTTTCTTTTGGGCCATTTCAATTTCGTTATCATCAATAAAAGTACACTCAGTCACAAGAATAGGGGATTTCCAGATAGAGCTTTTATCTAGGAGGCTTTCGCTTTTGCAATCACCCATAAATGTCACTAAGGGTTCATAAATTTCTTGAGTAATCTCCACATTATTTTGTCGAAGTTCAATAATCTCTTGAGTGGTACATTTTAAGTATTTTTCAAGTAGTTTCTTTTTGTATTGAAATAGGGTACAACCCAACGTGGGTATCGAGTGGCTTACTTCAAAGGCCTCTAGGGCAAGGTCTTTTCGATATTGCAATATGATTTTTTCGTCTGTTTTAATGGGAATCAAGTTAGGAATTTGAATTCGATATTCAGGGACCCCTTCAAAAGCGGCTTCTGCACGGATCCATTGGCATGCCTTTTCGTAGATTTTTTCAGAAAGGTAGTAGGCGGCATCTTTTTGAAGCCCCATCATTTTACGTAAACTGTGGTGCCTCATTAAACACCTGCTATGGTCTCCGTGGGCATGTGTTAAGAAAACATGGTCTATGGGAATGGCTGTTAAAGGACATTCTCCCATATCTACGGCAAAATTAAGCTCTGGAAGTAAATGGTAACTAGCGAGACCCGATATTGAAAAACCAGATAAATTGAACCTTTTTGTTTGTAAATGAGTCTG
Source organism: Fibrobacteria bacterium AD312 (assembly GCA_001462345.1). Lineage (GTDB taxonomy): Bacteria > Fibrobacterota > Fibrobacteria > Fibrobacterales > Fibrobacteraceae > Fibro-01. Next base: position 9,509 of record LIUM01000029.1, read on the forward strand.
TTTTAAGGCATTATGGATGTATTTATTTTCAGTTGTCAAAAGTCGTATCCGGATATGGTTCTCTTTTTTACAAAGATAGATAAAAAAACATCTTTTTTTTTTGATACGATTTACAAAAACTATAGGTATATTCTAACTTGGAATACATAGTTTAAAAAGACACAAAAAACACCCAAATTGTCGTTTTTTTAATTTTGCATAAAAGGATCTCGCATGAATAGATATGATTTGGTTTTATTAGGCTTTATTTTGGAACGCGAATGCAGTGGTTATGATATCATGACCGAAATAAGGAAACGGGAATTAGACCGTTGGGCTAAAATCAGTACATCTACTATTTATAACCGTTTGATTCGTCTAGAAAAGAATGAGTACATCACAGGTCGTTCTGAACGTGATGGTAATAGACCCGAACGAATGATGTATACAATCACCGATAAAGGCCGTGAACTATTAAAGAAAGAAATTCTAAAGCATTTGACTGGTTTTAATGATGATCCAAGAACGCTGGGTTATGCTTTCTTATACGGTGTTGAACCGAAGGAAGCGGTTCGCTCCTTAGAAGTTCACGAACGAAGATTATTACAAGAAATTGAACGCTTAAATGAAATGATTGCAAATGAACCTCGTCCGACTCTTTTTTCAGAAGGACCGTTCTTAAACTGTATGAGCCGTGATCATATTTTAGTCGAATTAAAGTATGTTCGCGCGGCCATTTCTATTTTGCGTGACCCTAGCAGAAACAAACAGCTAGATGGCTATTTTTACATTAATTTTGGTGCACGTCATTTTGATAAGCGTGAACCATCTACCGATTCAAATCGAGAAGTTTAATATAAACCCCTCACACTCATGGAGTCCACATGGCTAAAAAAGCGTTAAAGCAAAAGTCTAACCCTATGAAAGCAGTTAAGAAAAGTACCTCAAAAAAATACGGGTATTTTGATGATGCAAATAAGGAATATGTTCTCACTAATCCTGCAACCCCAATCAAATGGTGCAACTATGTTGGTACTTTAAAATTTGGTGGTATCGTCGATACTACTGGTGGTTCTTTGATTTGTAAGGGTGATCCTGCTTTAAATCGAATCACAAAGTACATTGCTCAAATGCCTGGTTCTGATTTTAAGGCAAGCACAGTTTATATTCGTATTAAAGACGGAAAAAACTATAAAGTATTTTCTCCATTTGTAACGCCTACTTTAATTCCAATGGATAAATGGGAATGCCATGTTGGCCTTTCTTACAGCCGTTGGATTGCAGAAGCTTTTGGCTTACGCATTCAAATTACGATTTTTGTTCCTACTGGATCAAACACTTTACTTCAAGATATCCAGGTCACAAACATTGCTGGTGGCGCTAAAGAAGTCGACATTATTCCTGTTTATGAATTCAGCCATTTTGAAGCTGAAAAGCAATTGACCAATGCTGACTGGGTTCCTCAAACAATGACCTTAAAAGCTCACTTCGAAAAAACAGGTCACTGTGTTTTAGAACAATACGCTTATATGAAGCGCGACTTAGCTGTGAACTATGTAACAGCAGACGCTCCTATTGCAAGCTTTGATGGCGATCGTCGAGTATTCCTTGGCGCAAATGAAATGGGAAGCTGGGCTAATCCTCTTTCTCTTCAAAACAAAGAGCTTTCTAATAGTGAATGCGATCGTGGCGATAACATTGCTGCCTTTATGATTCATGCAGGTAAGTTGGCTGCTAAAAAGAGCTTCCGTACTTGTACTCAACTCGGTCAGGAAGATTCTCTTAAAACCGCCACCAAAGCGATTAAGAAATATCGTGACCTAAAAAATGTCGATAAGGCTTTTGATGAGCTTGCTAAATTCTGGGAAAACTACTTGGCCACAGTACAAGTAAATACTCCAGATGCTTCTTTCAATTCTATGGTGAACGTGCATAATCCACGTCAATGCCATACCACCAAGAACTGGAGCCGTTACCTTTCCTTGTATCAATTAGGTTATGGTACTTCTCGTGGTATTGGTTATCGTGACTCTAGCCAAGACCTTTTAGGTGTAATGGCTCATATGCCAGAAGAAGCTCTTGAACTTGCTAAGAACCTTCTTTCTGTACAACGTCCAGAAGGCAACGCCATGCACCAGTACTTGCCATCAAAATTAGATCGCGACGAAGGCGATGAAGCTAATGAAGGCGATAGCCGCGAAAAGGCTGCCGATGGCTATTGCAACTGGTATGGGGATGACCATCTTTGGATCGTATTAACGGTCGCTGGTTATCTAAAAGAAACGGGCAATCTTGATTTCCTCAAAGAAGAAATTCCTTATTACCAGAAGGGTAAAAAACGTGCTGAACGTGTTAAGGGTTCTGTCTTGGAACACTTACAAAAGAGCTTGAAGTTCTCAAGAGAACATTTAGGTAAGCATAATCTACCACTTCTTGGTTTTGCAGACTGGAATGACTGCATGAACCTTGCTCCTGGTGCAGAATCCATTTTCAACGCCAGTCTTTATGCTAGAGCTCTTCTAGAAATGATGGATATTTGTGAAGTCATTGGCGATAAGAAGTCCGTTGAAATGTATAAGACATGGTATAACGACGTTAAAAACGCGCTTAACGAACATGCTTGGGATGGAAAATGGTGGGTTCGCTGGTTTGGTAAAGATGGCGAAGCCTACGGAACAAACAAAGCCAAGTATGGTAAGATTTATTGTAATAGCCAATCATGGCCTGTATTTAGCGGCTTAGCCGATGGTGCTCGTGCTGTTCAAGGTATGGACAGCTTAGAAAAGCTTCTAAACACAGAAAATGGTGTTAAGAAATCTACACCAGGTTATCGCGGCTTTGATCCAACGGTGGGTGGTATTTCTACATATCCTCCTGGAGCAAAAGAAAACGGTGGTATTTTCTTGCATACCAATCCTTGGATTATGATTGCAGAAACTATTCTCGGTCGTGGTGACAAGGCTTTCCGTTACTATTGCCAAATTAATCCAGCTGCTAAGAACGACAAGTTGGATGAATTTGAATCCGAACCATATTGCTACCCACAGAACATCTTAGGTGATGAACATCCTAAGTTTGGTATGGGACGTAATGCATGGCTTTCAGGTACAAGTTCCTGGACATACCAAGCTGCAACTCAATACATCTTGGGTGTTCGTGCTAGCTTCGCTGGCTTAATTGTGGATCCTTGTATTCCTTCTTCTTGGAAGGGCTTTGAAATGGTTCGTAAGTTCCGCGGCGCCACTTATAAAATCACTGTAAAGAATCCTAAGGGAATCTGTAAAGGTGTAGAAAAGATGGTTGTCGATGGTGCAACTCTTGATAGTAATGTGGCTCCTATTTTCAAAAGTGGCACACATACAATCGAAGTCACTCTCGGTTAATTTTCTATAGAACAAAAAAAAGACTCTGCTTAGGCAGGGTCTTTTTTTTTTCCCAAAAAACAGAGAATCTTACTATTTATAACGATTCAAAATAAGTGTAAAAACGTTACCCTACAACCAATAAATTATACATGAACTTAAACTTGAAATAGAAAAATTGGATCATGGTGTGATTTAATAAGAGGGTAAATTAAGCGATCATATTTATTTTTAAATGATTTCCAAACCGAGAGTCGCAAAAACATGTTTACATGTTTTTATGACCGAGGTGCAGAATCAAAATGACGAAGTCATTTCATTCTAAATAAAAAAGAAGAAATCTGCTACTAAAATAGCCAATGATATCGGAGTTATTCCAAACATGATATGTAGGACTTACTTGAAAGAGGTAAATATTGGTGATTAAATAAATTTTATCGAACAATAAGAGCCGCGAGCGCGAGTTCTTGCGACATCCTAGAAGAACATTGGCCTGATTTGATTTCAAAATCAAGGTCTGCAAGCCTTTTTATGATACGGCAAAGCAACTGCTTATTCCATTTTTTGGCGCGTTGAGGTTCATTTTCTTTAATGCAGAAAAGGTATTCATTTGCCCCTAATTTTTTTGCTATTTCTTTGGGAGGCATGCCTTGTTCTAGTAAACTATTTACATGTAAAAGACGTACAGAGTAATGATACAGAGCAGAAGCGATTTGAATGCCTGTAACCCCATTATCTAAAAGTTCTTTTGTTTTTCGAACAAAGGCAGAAGCATCGCGGTTGCCAAAAGATTCTCTAATTTCGAAAGCTTGAATTTCTCTTTGAGGAACAACCATCGTTTTAACAAGCTCTAAAGAAATCTCTTTACAAGTAGGAGCAAATAAAATAATCTTCTCCATCTCTGCCGCAATTAAAGCAGTATCTGTTCCTATTGCTTCTGAAAGATAACGACAGGCAAGAGGGTCTATGGCTTTATTAAAATGCGTGATCGCTAAATTAGAAATCCACTTTTCCATTTCCCAAGGTTTAGGGAGCTCGTATTTTTCAATAGTAGCACATTTTTTTAAAGCTTTGTATAAATCGGTAGTCGCAGCTAATTTTTCAAATTCAAATAATAAAGACCCAGAGGGATTGGTGTTAAGCCAGTCTGCAAGAGTATGCATGTCTGCTGCTTTAAGAGCTTCTGCACGGCGTACAACTATAGCTTGCTCAGGAGAAAACATAGACACAGATGCGCATGATTCCATGACTTTATCTGCAATAGCGATGTTCGTATCTGTAGCATAAAGAATTTGTTTAGATAAAGGATCGTCTTTTAACTCTTTTAGAGTCTCAGATAAAAAAGCTTCTATCCGCCGTTCCTTGCTGAATAAATCGCCACCAATCAATGATAGAATCATAGGATTTTTAATTACCTGTAATCTATTATTTCCAGTAGATTAATGTTACCATTTGGTAATTTGACTTCAGCAATTTCACCACGAGTTTTGCCTAATAAAGCTTCACCAATAGGGCTCTTAAAACTGATTTTACCATTGATAGGATCTACGCCTTCTGGAGAAACCAATTGATAAGTACTTTTTTTGCCTGTTTTGACGTTTTTAACGTCTACAGTAGCTCCAAATTTTACACTATCGGACTTAGAAGGGTCATAAGCAATGATCACAGAACGAGCAATCTTGTCTTCCAAGTGATGAATTCTCGATTCAATCTCGCCTTGACGGTCTTTTGCAGCGTGATATTCAGCATTTTCTTTAAGATCACCCTGAGCACGGGCATCGGCTATCTCTGAGATAATATGAGGACGCTCTACTTTTTTTAAATTCTCCAACTCTTGTACAAGTTGGTCATACGTTTCTTGTGTTACAGGGATGTTTTCCATAATTTTACAAGGTACAAATTTTTTTGAACCATTGTCTATTTTTTTAAAAAAGAACAGGACTTTTAGGAGATAACCTTCATGTATTCGATAATTAAAGATGGCGGCGTTTGTTCTCCCCGAGGTTTTTTAGCTTCAGGGATTAAAGCGGGGATTAAAGCGAGTGGCAATGCCGATATGGCTTTGCTAAAAAGTGAGCGTGCGGCTCGATGTTTTGCTGTCTTTACCACAAACAAAGTGAAGGCTGCTCCAGTGCTCTACGATAAGGATGTTTTAGAACATGCTCACTTTGCTTCTGCTGTGATTGTAAATAGTGGAAATGCCAACGCTTGTACTGGCAGTCAAGGTTATGCAGATAGTGAAAAAATGGCTCTCCTCACCGAAGAAGGTTTGAATTTAACACCAAAGAGTGTTCTCGTTTGTAGCACGGGTGTGATAGGTCATTTAATGCCTATGGATAAGGTCGAAGCGGGAATCCCTAAATTAATTGAAAAGTTAAGCTCAGATAATTCTATTGATTTTGCAAAAGCGATTTTAACAACAGACCTCGCTATGAAGTCTCTTGCTGTTGAAATTAAAACAGAAAAGGGAAATGTCCGTATTGGTGGCGCTTGCAAGGGAAGCGGCATGATTCATCCTAATATGGCGACGATGCTTGCTTTTATCACTACAGACGTTGGCCTTCCTATTGATTTCTTTGCTGAATTTAGAGCAAATATTGATGACTCTTTTAACGCGATTACCGTGGATGGCGATACCAGTACAAATGATACTTGCATATTGCTTGCTAATGGAATGAGTGATATTCAGTATGCCGACATGAGTTTATCTGAACAAGGTGAATTTAGAGCCGCTCTCACAATGCTTATGCAAGAGCTTGCTAAATCCATTGTACGTGATGGAGAAGGCGCTACGAAGCTTATTGAAATTCGTGTAGAGAATGCAGAATCGCACAAAGATGCGTTAAAGATGGCTCGTTTTATTGGAACAAGTAATCTCGCTAAATGCGCTATGTTTGGAGAAGATCCAAACTGGGGACGAATCCTCTCTAGTGCAGGTTCTAGCGGTGTCAATATGGTCGCAGACCATACGGATCTCTATTTTGGAGACGTTCAAGTGCTCTCCAGTGGCCGTCCAGTAGCATGCAATAAAGAAGCATTACACGCTGTCGTAAGACAACGTGAATACAAAGTAACACTCGTGTTAAATATTGGCCATGCATCTGCAAGTGCGTTTACTTGTGATTTAAGCTATGACTACGTTAAAATAAATGCAGAATACACCACCTAATTTATGGTGTATCTTTTATACAACGTAAGCTAGCCCCGTGTATAGGATTCCACTTCTGAATTTGGTAGTTGTCTTTTTCGTGAAAGAAAACGACAACATTACCTTCAGCGGTCCAAAAAAAGGCTCTTTTCCCAGCATCATCAAATTTTCTTTCTTTAAGAGGTACATTAGCAGCTGCATAATGGGCGCCTCCTGCTTTAATTTGAAAGCCTAATTCATTGGTGCCATTCTTAATATTGCCAGTGCTTCCAATAGGATCCCAGCCAAAGGTGGCTTTGAGTTTTGGCCCTGGATCTTTACCCGCAAATTTCAAAAGAGAATTCCATTCTGCTTCGGAAGGAATATGAAATCCTTTGGGGCAAGCCTTTTGAATGGCTTCAAAATCATAGAGACGTCCCCAGCTAGCGCATTGCATGCAAAGAGATCCCCGTTCTGTTGCGAAGTTGATGTTTTGAGCTGTCCAAATAGAAGAGTCTATGCGAACCCATTCGTATTCATAATCATCGCGAGGGTCAACATAAGTTCCTTTGGAAAGAGGTTTCCCTTTTTCATCAAATTCTTTTGGAAAAGCAATGAGTTTGTTTTTGGAATAAGTGCCTTGAAAAGCAAGTTGTCCATTAGGATGAAAACGAGTCACTTCGCCTTCAATAAAATTCGCTACATGTGTGTATTTTGCTCGAATGGTGCTGTCTTCATAATACTCTGTGGCTGGCCCTTCTTTTAAGCCGTTGCTATAAGTTACTTCGGATTGCATTTTTCCGTTAGAGTAGAATGTTACTTCAATACCTTGTTTTTTTTCATTCACAAGAGGTACAGTGCTTTTCACTTTTCCATTCGCATGAAAGGTTTCTTGACGAGGGTCTTCACAAGAAGAAAGTAAAAGTAAGAGAGTGATGCATAGAATGGAACGAATCATAAAATACCTGTTTTCCTTTTGTTATTTAAGTTTAATCTTACCAGTACAAGCAAGTAACCCTATTAAATATAGTAAGCCATCATAATAGCGCCATGTTCCAGTAGGGGGTTCTGTATTCCATAAATCAGTCGCAAAGCTCGATATATAAGGGTGCCCAGTAGGCAAAGCGATTGTTGCTGCCCCGTTCATTGCAATAAGGCCTACAGTCGCCTCTCTTGGCGGAGTTGGAAATAGCCCTCCATCAATACTATAGTCTGCTAAATAAGGCCTTCTCTCTTCGAAAAAGGAGAGTGTTCGAATGATGCTTTCCTGTTGAGATTGGTCGTGCTTATTTAACGCATAATCTATCGCTATATTCATAATCACACGCCAAGCATCTCCACAAAAGCAGGCGCTTACGGGGTGCCATGCTGTCTTTTTAGGAGACCCATCAAACTCAGAATAATCAGGATATAACCCAGAAATAGGATTTTGAGCAGACTTTAAAAAGGCTCTACTTTTCTTTAAAACGGACTCCCAAAAAGGACGGTCTACGGCATCTGCAAACCATTGATAGAAGGCGAGAGTATGATAACTCGGGTCTGTAAAATCATTTCCAATTACAGGAGAAAAACGAACCATGCCATACTTTCTATCAATCATAGGTTCTATTTCAGAGGAAGGCTCTTTATGAGCCATGGCGTTTATTAAAGAGATGGCTTCGTCTTGATAATCTTTACGATGAAAGCGACTGGCGGCAATTAATAAAGCAGCGGCAATATATTCTTCTCCATCGGGAGCGGCTCCTGGATCCATCATGGAAAAGTCGGCTGTGGAAACTTGCCAAGAAAAATAAGATTGAGCAGGGCCTTTGCTATGTTGCATATAGCGTTTTGCAAAGTTCCATAATTTTTCAAATTCGTTTTGTTTGTCTAAAAGGGCGGTGACAAACATACCATAGCTCATTCCCTCGGAACGAATATCATTATGCCCAATATCTACAATGTAAGCAAGATCATTTGACGTTTCGAAGTAAATTTTTTCAGTGCTCGTATTGCCATAAAATAGAGATTGAAATGCGGTATCTAATTTATGTTTAATCTCAGAATCGCTTTTGCCGAGTTCGGAAAAAATATTTCTCATAATAAAAGAAGAGTGCTTACAAGGAACGGAAAAATTCAGGACGATGAAAATCAGGCTTTTCTGTATTAATCGGGAATAAACTTAAATAGTGAGGCTTTTCTGCTAAATCAGCACATTTATAAATGTTGCCTTCTATTTTAGAAAAAGAATTCGCTGTAGCTCCTAGAATTGATTTAGGGATGGTGATTTTAATCGCCCAGTAAATAGAATCGCCTTGAATCTGTGGGTAGATCAGGAGTCTATGGATTTTTGAATAGAGGGATTGCGTAAAAGGTTCTCGTTCGGAACGTGTTGGGCCTCTTGCTGCAAGGCAACACCCGCGACTATTAAATTCAAAATTAAAATAGTCATTAGGATTATCTAGAGCTCGAATAAAAACTTCTACACAGCTATCTTCATAGCATGGCCCGCCATCAGAATGAATCTCTGCTCTATAACAAGTGAGCGGCTCTTCCACATTAAAACGTACATGTACAGCTTCGGCATCATGCTGAACGTAAACTTGAACAGAAGGGAGTTCCCCATGTAGATTAGCAAACCAATTCATATTAGGACGAAGAATCATATTATAAATATAGTGATTAATCATTTTTTTAATCAATTAATCATCATATAGAATCTATAAATTCATGCTATTTCCTAATAAAAACGACATCAAAAACTTGGCATTCTTTTTGCATTCTGAGAAATGTCGTATTAACATAGGAGAAAAATATGGCTAAGACTAAAGCAGAAAAAAAAGAAATGATGATTGTTAAAGAATCAGAACCTCATGAAGTTGTACAGTTTGATTGTTTGGCTGTCACGAATGTAAACGTATTCCCTTTCAAAGAGGGCCCTACCTTGGGTAAAACAAAAGCCATTGCATCAGTGGTTTTAAATGATCAATTACAATTGACTAATTTACGCGTGATGGATGGTGCTAACGGGCTTTTTGTGAGTTATCCAAATGATCCTTTTTATAAAGGCGAAGACTTTAGAACAATCTATCATCCAGTAACAAGGCAGTGTCGCGAACATATTGAAAACTGCGTTTTAGAAAAGTATCAAGAAGCTATTTCTGCCTAAACAAATATGTTTCAAAGAATAAGATCTTATTGCCTTTCTGGTATTCACGCTATTCCTGTGAGTGTGGAAGTAGACTCTTCATTAGGTCTTCCTGGGTTTACTTTGGTGGGTTTACCAGATAGTGCTGTAAGAGAATCCAGAGAACGAGTGGTTTCCGCGGTTCGCACTTCGGGATATAGTGTGACAGGAAACCGCACGACGGTGAATTTATCACCGGCGGACCTCCGCAAGGAGGGTAGTTCTCTGGATTTACCTTTAGCGATAGGCATGTTATTAGCAAGTGGTGAGTTTGAAGTCCATCAAATCGATCGTTTCGTATTCCTTGGGGAGCTCTCTTTGGACGGTTTATTAAAACCAGTCCGAGGAGTGCTTTCTGTTGCCATGAGCTTAGCAGAAGAAAAGCATTCTATCTTAGTTGTCCCTAAAGAAAATACGCAAGAGGCCTCATTAGTCGAAGGGTTATATGTTCTTGGCGTATCGAGTTTACTTGAATGCATAGAAGAATTAAAAAAAGAAGTCCCGTCTAATTTAATTTGTGCAAAAGGAATTTCTTCAAGCTTAAAAGCATCGTATCAAACTTACCCCGATTTTAAAAATATTGTGGGGATGGAAGGTGCTAAAAGGGCTTTAGAAATTGCCGCTTCTGGGAATCATAATTTCTTGTTAGTCGGTTCTCCTGGTTCTGGGAAAACCCTTTGCGCGAAGTGCTTGCCAAGTATTCTTCCAGAGATGAGTGAAGAGGAAATTATTGAAAGTACGCGCATTCATTCGTGTGCAAAATCCATTCGTTCGCAGCATTTTTCTTTAATTGCAGAGCGCCCCTTTCGATCGCCGCACCACTCGGCGACAATGGTTTCTTTGGTTGGAGGGGGGCATCAATTACTCCCTGGAGAAGTTAGTCTTGCTCATAATGGGGTACTATTTTTAGATGAACTTCCAGAATTTAATCGACAAGTTTTAGAGGCATTGCGAGAACCTATGGAAGAGGGCGTTGTGAGTATTAATAGGGCTTCTGGTTCTATTGAATGGCCCGCTCGTTTTATGATGGGAGCGGCAATGAATCCTTGCCCTTGCGGCTTCTCTATGGATTTAAAAAAAGAATGCACATGCCTTCCAGATATGAAAGTGCGTTATTGGTCTAAAATCTCAGGACCACTTCTAGATCGAATTGATTTGCAAATTACCGTTCCTGCAATGGACATCACGCGTTTAACATCGTCTTCTGGGTCGGAGTCTTCAGCAACCATTCGAAAGCGAGTAAAGGTGGCGAGAACATTTCAAGAAGAACGATTTAAGAACAGTAAAATTCATTTTAATTCAGAAATGACAAGCTTACAAACAAGAGAAGAAGCTAAAATGGATTCTGAAACAGAGCACTTTGCAATTACAGCAGCAGAGAAAATGGGGCTTAGTGCAAGAGGTTATTATCGAATTCTAAAAGTGGCGAGAACGATTGCTGATCTTAGAAGCTCTAACGTAGTATCTAAAATAGATCTTGCAGAGGCTCTTCAATACAGAATATTAAAATAGAGTAATCTAGTATTATACTTTTGACGAAGCATCCATTCGAATCGAGGCACTGGCGCCAAGGGCATTAGGGATGGCTTTTGGTTTTATGGCTTTTACTTCAGTCGATAATATTGACGGGTGCTTTTCTAGAATAAAAAGTGCTGTGCGATATACAAGTGTTTCTAGCAATTGAAACTGCGATAATAGAACAAAGTTTTTTACTTCTTCAGTTAAAAAAGCATAATCAATGGAATGAGATAAATCATCGTTTTCAGCAGCGGCAGAAAAATTAAGATGAATAGAAATCGTTAATGAGATAGGTTGTGGGTTTTCTCGTTCAAAGGGAAGAGTTCCTATGATACAATCAAAACCCACTTCAAGGACAGAAAGTTGACCTGGGTAAACTACCATACAAAAAGAACAATCGAAGCGGTCAACGACACCGCACTAATACCAAACCAAAGATTTCTAAATAAGGTATAGGAGTCCATGGTGGTTTTATTGACATCAATGCGACTTCTTAATTGACTTAAGGTGTAGTTTTCGCCATTTACAGGGATACCGTTGTTTGAGACATCCCACATCATAGCCGTTCTACATTTTCCTGGGTCTGTGGACGTTGCACATTGAAGTTCGATTTCATCTATAAAAGATTTTTCAATGCTTGATAACTTATCGTAGGCATCGCCTGCTTCATTGGCTTTCATGTGTTGAAGAACACCTACAACAGCACCACCTGCAGCGACTGCAGCAAGTGCAACACCACTCCAGAAGCGAACTTCATCAGCAATACCAAAACGATCTTTCACATCACTTGCAGCAGAGGAAGCCGCATAGTCCATGGCATCTGCATCAGCATTAGTGGAGCCTACATCACCAGCGACGTCATACTCTTCTTCCTCTTCTTCACAATCTGGATCATCTTCATCGCAGTATTCGTAGTCTTCTTCATCATCTGCAATTAATTTAGGTGGAACAATTGGCTTAGCTTCGACAACAGGCTTCTCTTGGACTGGAGGTGCTGGAGCAACGTCTTCTTCTTCTTCTTCTTCGCCGTAATCGTCATAGGAAGATACAGCTGGAGCTGCTGGAGCGGCGGGTGCAACAACTGGTGCGGCTGCAGTAGTAGAGGCTGCTTTTAGTTCAACCATGGAACCATTGACGGAAACAAATGCTCTCGAACCTTCGATGTAAACAGATTTACCATCAAAGTAAACTTTTTCAATGTCTTGGGAGGCTTCATCTGAGGAGGAGCTATATAATTTTAGATTGACTAATTTGGCATAGCTGACGCTTGGTGGTGGTTGCAATGCTTTTAAAGAGGAAATGTTACCAGCGCGTCCTTGGTAGATTTGATAAACGGTTTCTTCTTCTCCAAAGGGATCTTCAAACTTTTGGCGAATAAATAAGCGTCCTTTTTGTATATCAAGAACTGCTGTTGGGCTTGCTGTTTTTAGTTCACCACCAAATTCTGCCTGAATGTAAGAGTCAGGAGTACCAACATCTTCTGCAGAAAAATTGGAAATGGTGTAGGTGTCTGCAAAAGAAATTGCAAAAAATGATAATAAAACCAACAAAAAAATTCGCTTCATACAGGTAACTCCAATAGAAGAACTAAACCAAAATATATCCAAATATATATAATATGAGAAATAATGGCATAATTTTTCTAGTTTAGAGCCTGTGAATATGATTAAAAACAAAGAAAAAAATCATTGTGTTGTTCTCGGCGTAAGTTATAAAACTTGTCCTATTGACATTCGAGATAATTTAAGCCGTGCTTTGCAGAATTCTGAAGAGGCTTTGAAAAGCTTATTAGGCTTACCTGGCGTCTCTGAAGCGGTGGTTCTTGCCACTTGTAATCGGGCCGAAATCTATGTGGCTACCCTTTACCCTGAGATGCTTCGCGATACTTTATTAAACTGGTGGGCTGAGTTTAGTAAACAAGATCTTTCAGAAGTGGCTCCTTATTGTTTTTATTTAACCCATATTGAGGCTGTAAATCACCTTTATACGGTCGTTTCGTCTATTGACAGCCTTGTTTTGGGCGAAAATCAAATTTTAGCACAAGTTAGGGGTGCTTTTTTAAAGGCTCAAGAGGCTGGTTTTACAGGAACGCTCTTAAATCACCTGTTTCAAACGGCTCTTTTTGTTGGTAAGCAAGTTCGTGAAAACACGGGTATTGGTGATGGAACCGTTTCTATTGCTCATGCTGCCGTTCAGCTAATAGAACAAGAAATTGGGCGTTTAGAGACTACTCGAGTGGGTATTCTTGGCCTTGGAGAAATGGGTTTGCTTGCGGCAACGGCTCTTTCTGCGGCCCAGGTTTCTTCTTTTTCATTCTTTAATAGGACTTTTGATAAAGCCAAACAGTTTGCCTCTCGTTTTGGTGGTGAGGCCTATGAATTAGAATCTTTATCTCAACAAATAAAAAATCTGGATGTTTTGATTACTTCTGTTAGGTATAACGATTTTATTTTAAGAAAAAAAGATTTTGAATTGGTTCAAAAACCCCATTTGTTGATTGTAGATATTGCTTCTCCTCGAAATGTGGAGCCTTCTGTTGGTGAATTAGATGATATTCGTTTGTTTTGTGTCGATGATCTAAAAGAAATTGTGGAAAAAAACAGATCGCTTCGTAAACAGGCTTCAGAAAGAGCTCGTTTGTTTATTGAAGAAGCCGCATTGGATTTTAAAGAATGGTTTTATTCTCACCGTCTAACGCCTCTTTTCCTTCAAATGCAAGAATATCATCAAAAAATAGGCGATTTTGTTCTTGATAAGTGGAAAAAGAAGGTTTCAGAGGAAGAATACGCTCGATTGGAACGTTTTGAAGAAGAGCTTAGAAAGAAAATATTGCATATTCCTTTCGAATCACTTAAAATGCTAAGTGTTGCTGGGATGGGCCTAGAAAGCCAATTACTATTAGAGAAAATTTATTCTTTAAATTTTTTTAAGCATGGGAAAGACTTAGATGACTAAATCTTTAATTCGTTTAGGGACTCGTCAAAGTCCGCTGGCAATGGCTCAAACAAAACTTACAGTAAAGGCGTTGGAATTGGCTTTCCCTGAGATGCGAGTCGAGATAAAGCCGATTGTCACTCAAGGAGATAAAGATAGAGTTCGTTCTTTGGTGAGTATTGGAGGGGCTGGCGTTTTTGTGAAAGAGCTTGAACAAGCCCTTATAGAAGGCGAGATTGACGTTGCCGTTCATTCTTTAAAAGATGTGCCTTCTGAAATGGACTCCCGTTTAACTCTTGCAGGTTTTTTGAAACGAGCGAATCCTTATGATGTTTTGATTGCAAAAAATCATACATTGAAGACGCTTCCCATGGGAGCAAAAGTAGGCACTGGCTCTCCTCGCCGTATCTTGCAGTTAAGAGAACAACGGCCTGATTTGTCCTTTGTGGATTTAAGAGGAAATCTTGCTTCAAGAATAGCTAAGGTCGAAAATAAAGAATTAGAGGCCATCCTTTTAGGGGCGGCGGGGCTTGAACGATTAGGTTTACTTGATGTTGTTTCTGAAACGTTTTCTCCTGATGTTCTTACGCCTGCGATTGGGCAAGGTATTGTCGGTTTACAGTGTCTAAAAAAGAATGCAGAAATAATTTCTATTTTAGAACGCATTTCAGATTCTTTTACTACTAAGGCTGCTCGAGTAGAACGTGCGTGGATGTCCTTTTTAGGAGGCGGTTGCCGTGCTCCTATGGGCGCTTTTCTTGCTCCTGTTGGAGAGATGGGTTCTGCATTTTACGCATACATTTCTGATCCTATTTCAAAACGTTTTTATCGAGATGTTTTTGTACAAGAAACAAGTATTTTTTGCGAATCCGATTTTGAACATTTCGGAGATCGTTTTATCAAAAAATGTAATGATCTTGAGATCCCTCTCCCTAAAAATGTGGATCCGCATCGTTTGATGGAGTTTTGGGGCTTGCTTTGACATTACTCATTGATACAAGGATCGAAACGCCTGATTCAGATTGGGTTAAAGAACAAAACTCTCAAGGTTTTGAAGTGCTTCACTTACCTGCTTTAGAAGTAGAATCATTAAACACAATACTTGATTGGAGTGGAGTGGAGGCTTTGTTTTTAGCAAGCCCAAGAGCTGTTTTTTTGGCTCAAGAGAAGCTAAAAAAATTTGATGGCCCCATTTGGGTTGTAGGGCCTGGAACAGCAAAAACGCTTACCACAATTGGTCTTAAAGCAACTGAAGTGGGGGATGGATCGGGCGCTTTTCCTTTTTTGAAAAGTCTTCAATCTCGTGATGCAGGTACTTTTCCTATTTCTGTTTTGGCCTGGATTTCAGCAGAAGAAACAGCCGTTGATTTAGATTTTATCGCCACCCAATTTCAATTGGAAATACGTCATTTTCCTGTATATCGTACCGTTTTTAAGAAATATGATTTTTCATATATGAACTCTTTATCAAAGCCAAGAAAATGGTTTTTTTATTCTGGACGCGCAGTAGAATCGTTTGCTTCTTTTATTTCACCTGAAGATGATGTGGTGTGTATTGGCAAAAGTGCAGAGCAAAAATATGATGAACTCATTAAACGAGATTGATCGTTTTTTATCAATAAAATATTTTAGAGGTGTCTTTAATTGATATTAAATCCAATACCAACATTCATATCAAAATAAAAAGCGTTTCCAAATTCAACAAAGAAAAGATCTTCAAATTTTTCATTATCATCATAATCTACGGTAGATAGTTTTAGGCCAACACCCAAATCTAGGAAAGTGGCAAAATGTTTTGTTTTCCATGTTTTCCCTATAGTGCTCGAAACGGAGCCCGTAGCATATAAAAACTTTTTCTTGTTTTCTTCTGAATCGATGGATTTACAATGGCCAAACCCTAAACCACCATTGACTTGAAGGAAATATCCTTGCCGTATTCTATTATAGCGCTTTATCCCTACACTCATTTTTATTTGAGTTTGATGAAAAGAGACATCGCCATAACTATAAGAACCATTTGGAGTTGAACCACTCCAATCATCATCATAGAGTGATAACTTTTGATAAATAACTTGAGGTCTAAAAATTAAAGACGTATTTCGATTCATTTCTTTTTCGATAGTAACAAAACCCATAAACTCCTCATTTCCTAAACCATAGAGAAGTGAAATGGGGTGAAAAAACAAAAACATTTTCTCATTTTTTGTATTCTCTTCTATTATAGGAGTGTATGCGTTATAAATGGGTTCATCTGTCTCTGTTGGTGCGAGTTCTGATTCCGTTGAAGATTCGATTACGTAAATAGTATCTGGTACAGAGGCGTCGGCTGCTTTGTGATATACGGTATCTAAAGCAGAATTATTGCTCCAACCCCATGAAAAAGCAAAAAAAAGCAAAGTAATGAAAATGTTTTTCTTATGCATGATTTATCCTATTGGGCTCTATTATGTAATCAAAGCTCCATAAAAACGTTCACTTGAAAATTTAATTAAAAAAAAGAGTATTGTTTCTAATTTTTTTCTTTATCTAGCAATGATTTTTCTAAATTTATGCCATTGTGTTTCACTTTAACTCTAAAGGTATTACCAAAATGGCTAAGCTTTCTATTGAAGATCTCAATCTTAAGGGTAAACGCGTTTTTATTCGCGTAGATTTTAACGTTCCACAAGATAAAGTAACTGGAGAAATAACCAATACAAAGCGTATTGAAGCAGCTCTTCCTACAATTAAGTATGCTTTAGATCAAGGTGCTTCTGTTGTTTTAGCAAGCCATCTTGGCAGACCTAATGGCCAAGTTGTTTCTAAATACTCTCTTGCTCCTGTGGCCAAAAAATTAGAAGAACTTATTGGTTCTCCAGTTCAATTCCTTTCTGATTGTGTTGGTCCTGAAGTCGAAGCTGCTTGTGCTTCCTTAAAACCAGGAAGTATCGTTCTTCTTGAAAACTTACGCTTCCATATTGAAGAAGAAGGTAAGGCAAAAGATGCAGAAGGCAACAAAATTAAGGCTGATAAAGAAAAAGTGGCTGCATTCCGTGCTTCTTTGACCAAATTAGCAGATGTATATGTTAACGATGCTTTTGGTACTGCTCATCGTGATCATTCTTCAATGACTGGTGTCCAATTGCAGGAACGTGCTGCTGGATTTTTGATGAATAAAGAATTAAAAGCTTTTGATAAAGTTCTTAATAATCCTCCACGTCCATTCCTTGCCATTCTTGGCGGTGCAAAAGTCGCTGATAAAATTCAGTTGATCAATAATTTGCTAGACAATGCTGATGAAATTATTATCGGTGGTGGTATGGCTTTTACATTTAAAAAGGTGATTAGCGGCACTGAAATTGGCTCTTCTCTTTTTGATGAAGAAGGTGCAAAAATTGTTCCTGACCTTATGAAAAAAGCACAAGAAAAAGGCAAGAAAATCATTCTTCCTGTAGATTATGTTGCTGCAGATAAGTTTGCTGCCGATGCTCAAACTAAATCTGTTACAGATGCTACTGGTATTCCTGCTGGTTGGATGGGTCTTGATGTAGGTCCAGAATCTACCAAAATGTTTGTAGATGCTATCAAACGCGCTAAAACAATCGTATGGAATGGCCCTGCGGGCGTGTTTGAATTCCCTGCTTTTGAAGCCGCTACAAAAGCAATGGCTGATGCCATCGTTGAAGTGACAGCAGCTGGTGCTATCACAGTTATTGGTGGTGGTGATACTGCTACAGCAGCGAAAAAGTATGGTGCAGATAAAAAAGTGACTCATACTTCTACAGGTGGTGGCGCTTCTCTTGAACTTCTCGAAGGAAAAGTGTTGCCAGGTGTTGCTGTTTTGACCGATAAATAAGCAATTGCTTGATATTTTTAAAAAGCTCTGTTTTGAACAGAGCTTTTTTTGTGTCTTGAATAAAGAAAGTTCAAAAAAGTGATTTTTATAACGTTCTTAAATGCTTTTTATCTTAAATAGCAGAGTTTTATAATAAGAAAAAAAATTTCTTTTCTTTCTTTTCTTATTTTAGAAAAAAGTTTTTTCCCCTTTTACTAATAATTCTTTTTCTATGGATTTGAATATGAACCATCGCAATAGTTTGTCTTATAATATGACGCATTCGTCTTCCCTCTCAAATCATGAGAGTAAAACATTTTTTAAGACGATACTTCTTTTATTGTTCTTTATGAGTGCATCTCTTGTCTTTGCTTCTGAACAGAAACCAACGGGGCTTCTTTCTGCTACTTATAAGGTAGACTCTTCAGAGTATATTGCCAAAAAACGCATCATGGGTGGCGCTACCGTCGCTTTAGCACAAATGGAAACATCCGATCTAAATATCTTGATTGGAGATATTTATGATTTAGATGGCTATACATTTTCAGTGGAAGCCTTTGGAGGCTATTTTATAAAAGACGCTTTGGCTGTTGGTTTAAGGGCTGGTTACGAACGTACTAAAGCGGAAATTGATTTTGCTTTATTAGAAGATCTAGTCGATTTATCACAAAAGAGAAAGTATTTAAGTCATGGCTTTTTAGTAGAACCTTATCTTAGAAACTACTTAAAGTTATTTAATACACGTCATTTTTATTTCTTTAATGAAACAGCGTTTTCTGTAGAATATACTTCTGGTATTTCTCAGACAGATGATTCTGCTGAGATGAATAAAACCATTTCGGATGCTTGGACTTTTCAATTTGGTCTTAGGCCTGGTGTGAATATTTTTATGGTGAATGGCCTTGCTTTTGAAACTTCAATTAGTTTGCTTGGCCTTAGTTCTACATTGTCTACGGTTAATGAAAATGATGAGAAAAAAAGCGAGCTCAATTATAACATTATTAATTTTAAGGTGAACTTACTTGCATTGAATTTTTCATTGGTGTATTTTTTCTAAAAAAAGAGGTTTATAATGAAGTGTTTTAAGTGGTTCTTTTTATTGATAAATGCGTTCATTTTAAGCTGTTCGATGCATTTTGACGAATTTGATAAATCAAACTATTTAAGTTTGAGTACATTGAACTTTGAAAATCAAAAAGGTTCCACTCAAATTTATGAAGAGGAACATTTGATAAAGGTGTCTTTTCCTGAGGTCGAATCAACGGAAGACTATGATTACATTGTTATAGATTCTCTTGAAATGAGTGCTTTTGCAAATCTTTATTTAGTGGAAACGAAAATCAAGACTTTGCCAGAAGATTCTATTGGTTGGGATAGCCTTGCTTTAGAAGTGGACTTAGCTTCACAGCCACTTACAATATCTTCTAAAATAACACTTCCTGCAAGTCGAGAATTTTGGATTGCAGCTGTTGCTGAAAATGGAGATCGCCATTTATGGAAAATCCAAGTAAAAATTGATGGTGAAGTCGTTCCTGTGTCTTCATCGAGCAGTTCTCCAAAATCGAGTTCCTCTAATAAGGATGGATCCTCTTCATCCGTTTCTTCATCAAGTAGTTCCGCTAAATCCAGCTCTTCAAGTGTTGGTGGTTCTTCATCCTCTAATGAAGGGGAATCCTCTTCTTCGATAGAATCTACTGAACCACGAATTCTTTCTATGAAGATTGATGATGTGGATGCTACCATTGATGATGAGTTAGGCCAAATTACTGTACAATCGCTTCCTTTCTTTACGGATTTGACTTCGGTTTCTATTACAGAGTGCAATTTTTCAGAAGGTTCTTCTTCTCCAGAAATCAACCTCGAAAACACTTATGATTTAAGTCGCGGTTATTCTGTTTCTGTTGAAAATGAAGCTGGGCAAACTAAAAATTATAGAATCAAAGCGGGTTATCAATACCCCTTTTCGGATTTTAATAGTTGGGCCGATGATTATACATTAGAAGGAACAAATTGGGATAATGGGAATAATGATTTCGGTGAAATTACCGAAAAATACACAAGCAATGAGACTGTGGGCGTGAAGATGGAATCCAAAAAATTAGGCTTTATTGTGACCAAATTTGCAAGCGGTAACCTTTTTACAGGTGTTTTTAATCCGAAGGGTGTCAGTGCTCTCAATATGACTGGTTATGATAATGGCAATGAACTGATTGATTTTGGCATGCCCTTTACTGGTCGCCCTGAATACATAGAAGTCGATTTTACTTATAGTGGAGATGGTGATTCCTGTGATATCTATATTGTTCTTGAAAATAGAACGTTAACTGAAAATCAAGGGATGAATCAATATCGCTCCTCTTCTGATGTGAATACATTAGTTGCTTCGGCTTGGTATCGCGCTACGACAGATGAAGATCTTTCTGATCCAGATGTTGTTTCTATTACGACAAATGATTTAGGGTTTAAAACGCTTCGAATGAAATTACAATATGGTACACCTCTTGAAGGTTCACCAATTTATGATACGGTTATCTTCTCGGATCAATTGCAGAATAGTAAAGGGATTGATAACCATCTAGTTCAAGGAACTGGAGAAGAAGACGTGACTCATATTCGTATGGCCATGGCTTCAAGTGCTAAAGGTGACGTTTATAAGGGAACGGTTGGAGCGACTTTAATTGTAGATGCTTTGCGTTTAATTTATTAATAAAACGGAAAACGTCTAATTACTAGCTTTTGACTAAAAAATTAGAACCATTCGGCGCGAGACTTCTCGCGCCTTTCTCTTAGTTCTTCGACCACAGAATAAGGCATTTTCATGCAACCAGGAGCGTGTGTAACGCCTTCGGCATGGAAGTCAGAACCACCAGTGCCTACTAAGTTAAATCGTTGGGCTATTTCTCTGTATTTACGTGCGACGGTCCCTTTTTGGGCAGGGCTATAGGTTTCTATTCCTTTAATGCCCCATTCGACTAAGTTTTCTATTAAGGCGTCATCGACACCGCTTTTATAGGGGTGTGCAAGAACGGCAATACCGCCCGCGTTTTCAATAAGGCGTATTGTTTGTTGTGGGTTTAACCCTTTTTTTTCTACAAAAGCAACGCAGCCGTCGCCAAGGTATTTGGTAAAGGCTTCTGAAAATGAAGATATATATTCTTCATCCACTAAGGACATGGCTACGTGAGGGCGGCCAATCACTTTCCCTTTGCAATAAGAAAGGACTTTTTCAAAGGTAATATCAATCCCAAGAGCATTCAGCTTTTTTACAATCGCTTTCACGCGAATAATTCGTTGTTTGGCAAAGTCTTCGAGTTCAATATTGAGAGCTAAATTAGTCGGGTCACAAAAGTAACCTAAAATATGAATATCTTTGGCTTGCCATACGGCAGAAATTTCAATACCAGGAATGAGTTCTATTTCGGCTTCTTCAGCAGGCTTTTGGGCCAGTTTATAAGAGTCTAAGTTATCATGATCTGTAATCGAAATACACTGGAGGCCTTTTCTTTTACAGAGCGTCACGAGTTCTTCTACAGACAAATTTCCATCTGAAAGTTTGGTATGCATATGCAAGTCGGCATAACCGATTTTAGTGCTTGTGGTGGAGCGACTACTTTGCATTCAAAGGATCCCCATATTGTTGAATGAGAATTTTTACTTTCGATAAAGAATCATCACTTTCTGATTTTAGACTGATATTTAAAAATGGGAATTCTGGTTCGGCAAAAAAACCAATTCGACAAGGGGCACCTGATTTTTTGACCAAATACAACTTTGGTAAGAAAAAATCTGTTTCAAGATAAAGGCAAATATCTGCTTTGAATTCAATTAATTTCTCTTCTAAATAAGTAAAAGCGGGCTCTCCATAACGGCAATCACTTTCGGTAAAAGAGAGAAAAGCAAATTTTGTCTTTAGGTTAAGAATTTCGTTTGTGATGTCTACAGAACCGACTAATAGTGTTTGTTTTGGATCCCAAAAACGTTCTAAATTGGCAATAATAAGGGCAGTGAATTCACGATTGGAAGGCAAAAAAACAATGGTGCGATGTGAACCAGATAACGAGGATGGGTATTCAAAGGCTTCTGTCTCTGCATCTGCTTTTTTTAAAAACCACTGAAATAGCGATGCTTTAGAAAAGAATCGGTAGAAGAAAAATGAAAATCGGTCTGCAAAATAGGGCGATGGTTTCAAAAGATCTCCAAATATCGTTGTGAAGAAATATAAATTTTAAGTATGGTAAAAATGAAGTATTACGCAATAAAAACGCCTCAATTTGAAAAAATTGTAACGAATTGGGATGAATGTTTGGGCTTAATTAAGGGCGTGAAAGGCGTTTTATACAAGTCTTTTAAGAGTTTAGAAGAGGCTCAAAATTGGTTAAAAGGGGTGTCTGAAGAAGCCGATACAAGCCTTCATGTGTACGTGGATGGCTCTTTTTCGCCTGATTTTCCCTATTCTGGATGGGGTCTTGTTGTTGTTGAAAATGATCAGGAACTCTATCGTTTGGGTGGAGTGACCCCTTTTCCTGCGATGAGTCGTAATATTGATGGGGAACTATTTGCTGCACTAAAAGCTTTAGAATGGTTAAACGAGCATCAAAAAGTGGGAACCATTTGCCATGATTACGAGGGCATTGCTCGTTTTGCAAAAGGGGAATGGAAGGCCAAAAGCACAGTGGCTTTAGAATACATAAAAAAAGTTCGCCCTATATTAGGTGAAAATAAGTTTAAAAAAGTGGACGCTCATACGGGGCATCAATGGAATGACCTTGTGGATCAAATTGCAAAAGATGCTATTATCAAAGCAAAATCGGAGCCTCTTTTATCAGAAAAAAAAGGCGAGAAGGATGGTCAGATACAGCTTGAGTTTTAGGCCGGTTCTTGTTTGGATAAACAGTGTAGAGAGCCGCCTTCTTCTATTACTACTCGACAATCAATAGCGATAATTTTACGGTCAGGGAAAGTCGACTTAAAATAGGCTTTTGCTTTTACGTCTGTTTTTTTATCGTAAGAAGGGTATAAGACTCCGCCATTTACAAAAATGAAATTCATATACGAAGCAGGCAACGTTTCTTTTCCCATTTTCTTTTGTGGAGGAAGCTGAAGAGTGTCTACGATTGCTTTCTTGCCGTATTGCTTTTTGAGCCAAGCTTCTATTAACTTTTTAGCTTCAATTAAACGCTCGTAATTAGGAGAACTAGGGTCTTCTTCTGAGGCGACTACAATCCGATCCGTTTTTACAAAACGGGCGAGATTATCAATGTGGCCATCGGTATGGTCGCCGTCTAGCCCTTTAGGGAGAACGAGTATATCACGAAGCCCTAGTTTTTTCGATAAGGCGTTGATGACTTTTTTGAGGTCTTTTGGATTATTTCTGTTTTTACCAACAAGACATTCTAAGGTAGTCATGGCAAGGCCATCATCGTTTACTTCTAAAGCGCCACCTTCAAAAATATAAGGGATATCAGAAATGGGAAGTTTCTCTTTTTTGGCAATTTCTGAAGGTACTTTGTTATCTAAAAGGAACGGAGGAAATTTCGCTCCCCAAGCATTAAAATTCGTTTGTACGATTTCTTTTTCTTCGCCCTTTTTTACAAAAAATGGGCCGTAGTCTCTAATCCAAATATCATTCGTGGCGATTTTGTAGGCTTGAGGTGCAAAACGACATTTTAAAAACGCGTTTGCTTCTTCTTGAGGAAGTTCCCAATTTTTAGGAATGAGGAATTTTACAGGTTGGAATTTTGCAATTTGATACATCAAATTAAAATAAAAAGCTTTAATTTGTATCCCTCGTTCCCCAGCCCAATTTTTAGGATGGCGTGGAAAAGAAAGCCATGTGGCGGCTTGTTCTTCCCACTCTGCAGGGGAGCGTACTATTTTCTTTAAGGAGCTTGATTTCATGGAGTATCCCAAATTTTTAGAATGTCTGAATAGAGGTCTATGCGGCGGTCTCTAAAGTGAGGCCACCAGCGTCTATTTTCTTCTATTTCATCAAAAGAGATTTGAATTTTTTCTGATCCAAGTAAATTAGATGGCAAGTCTTTTAAGAGGTACCCATCTGGAGCAGCAACAAAAGAGTGGCCCCAGAAAGTGAGGTCGCCTTCGGTGCCAATTCTATTGACGGCGATGACAAAAAGACGATTCGCGATTGCATGCCCACGCATGACAGTCATCCAGCTATCTTTTTGACGTTCGTAAATGCTTTCGGGTTCATTTTTAGCCCAACCAATTGCCGTAGGGTAAATTAAAATTTCAGCCCCTTTAAGGCTCATGATACGAGCGGCTTCTGGAAACCATTGATCCCAGCAAATTAAAATGCCAAGGTTCCCAGCAGAAGTTTGTATGGGTTCAAAACCAGTGTCGCCTGGGATGAAATAATACTTTTCATAAAAAGCAGGATCGTCTGGAATATGGCTTTTGCGATATAATCCAGCAATGCTTCCATCGCGCTCAAAAACATAGGCACTATTATGATAAATCCCTTTTGCACGCTTTTCAAAAAATGGAAAAACGATTACGCAATGGAGCTCTTTAGCGATTTCTCTCCACTCTAAGACTAGTGGATGGTCTTTTTCTATAGCCCAGTGAAAAAAGTCTGCATTTTCTTCAAAAGGGAAGTAGGGAGTATGGAATAATTCAGGTAAAATTAAAAGATCTAAATCTTGGCCTTTGTTTTTTAAGGCCTCTGCTTTGTACCAAGCGTTATTAGATTCAAAATCACCTGTCCATTGGCCTTGAATCATGATTATGTTTTTTGATTTCATATTGTAATTATAGGAATTTTTACAAGGTTCTAGAGCGTTTTTGAATATCAATCGCTTCTTTATGAGGTTTGATTTTTCTATTTTGTGGCGGTGAAAAAATTACTCTTATTCAGCTTTTTGTGTCTTTTGGGCGCTTGTGCCTCAAAAGGTTCTATAAATTCAGACGTATCTAAGCCTTTAAAGCAGATACAAGTTCCATTTGAAGTGGTGAATTTGTCGGATTCAGTTCAAATTCGCATTCTTGAAAAACCAAACTTGGCATCTTTAGACTTAGCGGCGTACTACCAAAATCCAATCAAAAAACAGGAAGATTTAGATGTTCCTGCCAATTACAAGGGATTACTCGCTAGTACTCCTGTAAAAGATTATCCTTTTGCTTCTTTAGATTCTATTTCATCAGAAGTGCCTGAATTCTTAAACTTTTTTATGCCAGTGGCCTTTGAGCCTTTTGTGAAAACGTTAGCTTCTGAGAGTCGAGATTCTTTATCTGGTTTATTAAGAAAAATTGAAGGCGAAAAATGGAATGAACCAGAAGTATTTAAGGCTTTTCAACGAGTCTCAAAGCTTTGGGGAATTTCTCGTAATGGAAATGGAGAATGGTGGATTGAAATTGAACCTGCCTCTTGGACTAATCGTTCTGTATTTTGGGGCCGCCTAAAAACAAGAGCTTCTAGCATTGATTTAGAAAGCCTCACTCAATACCAGAATAAAGAACTTTCTCCTGAAGAAGTGATGCATTGGGCTAGAACTTTAACTTCTTATTGGTATCCTACCTTAAATACAGACTTAGAACTCCATACTCCTGGATCGCCATGGAATCAATATTCCCCTTATTTTATAATTCGCGGAAATCCCATGGGAAAGGTGATTCAAATGGCTTTTGATATTAAGTCTCTTCGGATGACACCAGAAGCTTTACTTCAACAAGAAAAAGTAGAATCTACGTCAGCTGCTTCAGATCGTCAAATCGATACGAGTTCTTTGTTCCGTGAACAGGCGTTGAATATGATAGAAGCTTGCCCTCTTTCGGATTCGGTGAAAACGTTTCAAAATGCTCTAAAAAATGTTTTAGAAAAATTACCTCAAGAGCAGAATGCTTTTGAAGCTGGTGGCATGCTTTGGTTTAGAAGAAACGCGAGTTATGTCTTAGCAGATGATATTACTTCACAAGATTCATTGCATAATCCTCTTCCAAGATTATTAGAATTAAAAGCACATTTGGATTCTTTAGGAATTCAATTGCTTGTGGTGCCAGTGCCTGTGAAAGAAGAAATTTATGCAGAACGCTTGATTGAAGGAACTTCGGCTAATTTATGCGTTCATCCTAATGGCCGTTCCTTTACAAAAAAGATGCTCGAATCAGGTTTAGATGTAATCGATTTGTATCCTATATTGAAAGCCGCCAAAGCAGGCGATCAACCTCCTTCATTTCTATATCAGCGTTATGATACCCATTGGGCTACTTCTGGTTTGTTAGCTTCTTTAGAAGCCATTGCTGCAAGAATCACCCAATATGCGTGGTATGAAAAAGCTGGTCCAACGCCTGGCTTTTTAGAAATGCGAGATACTGTCGTTACTAGAGAAGGGGATTTAGTGGCTCACGTTCCAGAAAATCAGAAGAGCCTTTTCCCTGCCGATACTTTTGCCGTTTATAAAGTTTATAAAAACAATGTACCTTATTCTGCGAAAAAAGGAGCTCCAATATTATTGATGGGTGATTCTTTTACGGGTGTGTTTGAATCGGTAGATCAACGCTCAGGTGGCCCAGGCTCTTTGATTGCCTTTGCCACAGGGTTAGATGTACAGGTATTGACAAGCTGGGGAGGTGGCCCTGGGGTACGTCATCGTATGATGAAGTTGAAATCGGATTTAGATTCAAAACGATTAGTCATCTATATGATGACCGCACGAGACTTTTGGCGTTCTCCAATGGAATGGGATGCTTTCTAAGAAAAAAAAGTGGGTGTTAGTCTTTTTTTTAATCCTAATTATTTTAGGCGGTGCCTACCTTTTTCTTCTTCCCCAAAAAGCGTCTTATTCTTTGCAAGAAGCGGCTTGTATTTTCAATGAACTTCCAGAACACTGTTTAGATTCTTCAAAAGTTTGGAATCCAGGGATTACTTTTTTTGATGTGGAATTAAAAAAAGGGCGTGATACTTTATCGGTATTAAAGTCTTTATTGTATGAAGAATGGGGAATTGAATTTGTAAAAGATTCGATGAATGTGTTATCGTCGTTATTCCCATTAGAGGTTTTGTCTTCTAAGAAGGCTGGATGTATGGGTGTTTCTTTTCTTGCATTAATGGTTGCAGAAGAAAAAAATATTCCCTTAGAAGTGATCATGCTTCCAAATCATGTTTTTTTACGTTATCATGGCATAAACTTTGAACCCAATCGTCAAGGATTTTCGTATTCCAATCAAGAATATGCAGAAAAGTACAAAGAGGGCGTTTGGACAGGTTTAGAATGGGCGCCTTTGAGTAAAAAAGAATTTTTGGGACTAGTGGCTTTTAATGCAGGAAACGCTTTTTTAAGAGAAAATCCAAAAGAAGCATTGTCTTGGTACAAATTAGCTGGCTCTTTGTTCCCAGAGTATCCAGGTATCATCAATAATCGGAGAATAGCACAAAAAATGATGGATTGATAAGAATGCTTTTTGAAAGTTTTTTTATTTCACAATGTTGCTAAAATTATAAAATGCGCTCTTTGTTATTACTATTAACTCTTATATTCATTTCTTGTTCGCTTGATGACGGTAAGCCATCGGGTGTCCTTTTTGAATATGATCAAGAACATGAAGGCATGATTAGGATTGGTGCAAAAGGTCAATTTGCTCTTTTGGGAACAAATGAAAGCTCTGCTCCAGT
>LIUM01000030.1 GCA_001462345.1 Fibrobacteria bacterium AD312
AAAGTAAACTTTTAAGTGTTCGTGTTCCTGTAAAGCAAATAGCGAAGGCTCGAATAAAAAAAAATAATACTTTTCAATTAAATCATAATAGTGAATTATTAGACGAAAATGACTTTTTACTTTTGAACGAATTTTGTGTGGCACACAACTTAGTGAAAAAGTAAAATCATTTCCGTCAACCACAGTGATGTTCATAAAAAAACAAAATAAAGTCATCGGAGCGAGAAAGTAAAACCATTTCCGTCAATACTGGTGTTATTCATAAAAAAAAGAGAAAAAACATTGCAGCGCTAAGTCTCATTCACCTTTATTTTTGATCTTTTCTAAAGAGTCAATAATCCGGTCACACCAAGCATCAAATTCAGGATCTTTCTTTTGACATTCTTTATGAGATAAAACATATTGGAGAGTCTCTTCTATTCCTTGATCAAAACGTTTTGTCATAGTTAAGCCAGGAACCAATCGTTTTAATTTAGTATTATCAAAAACAACAGAATTAGCTTTATCTCCAATCAAACTTCCCTCTAAATCCATGTCACTACAAGCGGCTAAAAAAGAGGATGAGACATAATAAGGGTTTAATTTTACACCAAGTTTTTGAGCAATGGTTTGATAAATTTGATTCCAAGTCAAAGTTTCATCACTTGTAATTTGTACCGATTCACCAATCGCATGAATGTTTCCAAGTAATCCAATAAATCCCTTTGCAAAATCGCTATTATGAGTCATTGTCCAAAGTGAAGTCCCATCTCCATGAATAATCACTGGTTTTTCTTGAAGCATTCTTTGAATCACTTGGTAGCTACCATTTTTACCATGAACACCGAGAGGAACGGAGCGTTCATCATAAGTATGACTCGGACGCACAATCGTCACAGGAAACCCTTCTTTACGATAACAATCCATTAAAAAAGATTCACAAGCTATTTTGTTTCTGGAATATTCCCAATAAGGGTTTGATAAAGGTGTGCCTTCATTAATGCGATAATCAGATAAAGGCTTTTGGTATGCCGAAGCAGAGCTGACAAAAATATATTGCTTTGTTTTATCCTTAAATAAACGATAATCACATTCCACCTGAGATGGCACAAAAGCAATAAAATCAGCGACTACATCAAATGTAAGATCTTTTATTTTATTTCTAACTTCCTCTTCATTGTTAATATCAGAAACCACAATAGAATGAATATCTCCTTCTAATAAATCATTGCGTGTACCTCGATTTATTAGATATAATGTGTGCCCATCAGCCAATAATTTTTTTGAGATCGCCATGCTAATGGTACCTGTACCGCCAATAAACAAAATTCTCATGCAAACTCCAATGAGATAAAAAATCTATAGAACTATATAAATAAAAAAATAATCCATAAATCCGCCTCTTAATCAATTATTGTTTACAAATGTTTTTACGTTCGTTTTTTTCATTTTTTATAAACATCTTAATCATATTTGAGTTCTTTTTAACGGTTTTGGTTTAATGATACTCAAAATGCTGTTATATAAGAAAACCTTGTTTCAACGAAACAGTTGATTATCTAATTGGTGGCTATCACCATCTTTTTTTTAAGGCGCCCTTTATATGAATGTTATATTTACTGATTATGAATAAAGCCGCTATAATCATTGCAATCAGCATGCTTGCTAGTCGTGTTTTAGGCATTTTTCGTGAAATGCTTTTAGCACGAGCCGCTGGTGTTTCTACAGAAAAAAATGCTCTAGATCTCGCCTTTATGATTCCTGATATATTAAACCATATTGTCAGTACTGGTTTTTTATCGATTATTTTTATCCCTATTTTTACTGGTTATCTCGTTCAAAAAAAAGAAGAGGCCGCTTGGCGATTTTTTAGTAACATCATAAATTCTCTTGGGCTATTTTTATTAATTCTCATTGTCCCTTCTTTCATATGGATGCGAGAACTCATTGAATTATTTACCGTCGCAGAACTAGATCCAGAAATTCTCAATCGGGCGACGTACTTCGGGCGTTTGATATTACCAGCACAGCTTTTTATTTTTGCAGGCACCTTCTTAGTCGCTGTACAACACACGCGAAAACAATTTTTAATTCCCTCTTTAACAGGCGTGATATACAATGCTGCTATTATTGTTGGGGGCATTCTATTTTCAGACTTTGGTTTAGAAGGATTTGCTTGGGGTGTTCCTATAGGTGCTTTTGTTGGATTTTTTGTTTTACAAATCTTAGGGGCTTATCGAGGCAAAATCCAATACTTCTTCTACATTAATCCTAAACACCCTGATATTATTCGTTACCTAAAAATGATGCTCCCAATGTCTCTTGGTGTAGGCAGTATGTTTGCTCTAGAGTTTGTGATTCGAAGCTTTGGAGGGCATTTTGGATCTAGTGGTATTTCTAGCCTTAATTACGCTTATCGAATTATGTATACCTTGGTCGCTGTGTTTGGTTTTTCTGTTGGTGTCGCAAGTTACCCAGACATGGCTCGACTTGTTAAAGAAAACCACATTGATGAACTCAACAAAAAAATATGGAAAAGCATCTCAAGAATGTTTTGCATATTAATCCCTGCCGTTGTTGCTGTATGGGCTTTATCATTTCCAGCGGTTAGAATTTTATTTGAAAGGGGAGCCTTTACTAGAGAAACAACAGAAGCCATTTCTGAAATATTACGTTGGTATTTACCAGTAAGCCTTGGCCTTTGTTTGCAAGCCGTTCTTGTTAGAAGTTTTTACGCTGCCGAAAAAATGTGGACTCCCACTCTCTTAAACACGGGCATTTTTGCCCTCACCATCCCAGCTTATTTATTCTTGGGCCCTGTACTCGGAATTAAAAGCGTTCCTATTGTAGGAGCGTCTGGTGCTATCGCTCAAGTGATTGCTATGATTTTTTTGTGGGCCAAAAATAACGGAACAAACGGCATGAGGGAAGCCCTATTAAACATGGGACGAGCCCTAATTTCATTTGCCCTCATGATTTTAGTTGCCGTTTTCATTGATCAATTTTCATACGATTTTATAAGAGATACAAATCTCTTCACCCTTATTATTTATAGCGCCTCTTCCGGCCTATTTCTGTTTAGCCTAACACTTGTTATTCAGAAATTTTTAGGAAGTACAGACGCAAAAGATTTATTAAATGAGCTTCTAGGTAAAATACTCAGAAAGCTGCATTTGAAACGTTCCTGAATAGGCAATATCAGAGAATAGTGTTAAAACTAGATCACTAAACATGTTTGTTATTTATTCATAAAAAAATCCTCTTGTAAAAATACAAGAGGATTTTTGATTACATACTCGTTAATCTTATGGTCCTACTTGAGCTAATTCAGGACAATTTTTTGATGTTAAATCAACTAAACCTGAGCCACGTGTGCCTGGCTTAGAGCCTGTTGGAGCAGACCATTCAGAGACATCTTTAATTCCATTGACATCTGTCCATACCAATCGAATACGTCCATAAGAATTACATAGTTCATCTGTTGTTGTTACTAGATGCCGTACCGAATTTTTTGAATAACTAAATATATCCATGACTTCTTCAGTATCTTCTATGACCCAAATAATTTCATAGGTTAAGCTTGCCGTGTAAGGAGATAATTCCACACTCTTATTCATTGGGTTTGCAGAAACAGTTAATTCAAGATAAGTAGGATTAACCACATTGGGTACTATATTCTCAGGTGGAACAAAAATTATGTCAGGAGAATACTCTGTTTGAATATTCACTTGAATATCATTTGAATAATCTGAACGCCCTAAAGAATCAAAAGCGGCCACTCGATAAGAACCCAAACTTAAATCAACAGCCCCTACCACAGAATCAAGAACTATTCTTTTGACATCTGTATCCACTGTATCCCATACAATCCATTTCAAAAGAGTTGGATCATACTTTTCAATGATAAATCCATTTTCACGACGCTCCACTAAGGCTGTATAACTCCAAGAAAGTTGCCATACACTTGGAGCTAAACGTATAGCTTGCAAATTGGTTGGCTTTTGTAAAGAAATTAATTGAGGAGAAGTGGTTTGTGTTTCTAGTTCATTACTATAAGCAGAACGCCCTTCTTCATTAAAAGCACTCACACGATAAACACCAGGAATATTAGTAGCAAATACATAGCGATAAGTATTAGCTAACACAGAATCAAAGGCTTCCCATGCATTTTCTGTTTCATTATAAGAATCTATCTGAAAACCATTTTCTACATCTGAACCTTGAACATGTTTCCAAGTCAAAATCCAAGAACCAGAAACATTGTTAGAAACATTTAAATCTGTTACAGATCCTAAATTTACTTGTACCGTAGGATTACTCACTGAAGCCGAACTATTAATCACAACGTCATTACTAAAAGTAGAGCGGCCATCTTCATTAAAAGCACTCACACGAAAGGCACCTGGAGTGGTTGTATTAAAAACATAGCGATAAGTCCCTACAGCAACTGAATCAAAGGCTTCCCATGCATTTTCTGTTTCATTAAAAATATCAATCTGAAAGCCAGTTTCAACGTCTGTACCTGGAGTATAGACCCAACTCAAAAGCCATGAATCTGTAATACTTTTAGAAACGTTTAATTCGGAAACCGAACCTAAATTAATTACTGTTTCGATAGAAGAAGAGGAGCTGGATCCATTGGAGGAGCTGGATCCATTGGATGAACTCGATCCACTTACAGAACTTGATGATCGAACAGAAGAAGAACTTCGAACAACACTGCTAGAAGATTTATCATCATCTTCAGTATCTGGCTCCACCGAATTTGAACACGAAACCATCGCACCAATTAGGCACATGCATATTATTCGTATTGCTTTATGAATCATAATAGCCCTCCAGGCAAAATTTAATCCTTAAACAGAACTCTCTTTGAACCCTTGACGACTTCGCCTACATAGTAAAAGACTTCGCCTTTTTCTTTCAAATGTTCTTCTACTAAAGAACGATCTGATGGGTCTACAAATAAAAGCATACCTAATCCCATATTGAACGTAGAATACATTTCATCTTTCTCGACCGAACCAGCTTCTTGAATTAATTTAAAGATCATTGGCACTTCCCAGGCTGTTCTATCGATAACGACATCCACGTTATCTGGAAGAATTCTAGGAATATTTCCTTGAAAACCAGAACCTGTAATATGCACTAAACCTTGCAACTTTTTATTATCGGCAAGCTGAATTAAACTTTTATAATAACTACGATGAGGAGTTGCTAAAGCTTCTCCAACCGTTTTGTCCATACCTTCTACATGAGTATGAATATCATAACCAGCAACTTCAAAAAGAGCCTTGCGTGCAAGAGAATAACCATTTGTATGTAAACCTGTAGAAGGCAAACCTAAAATGACCGTTCCTGGTTTAATATTTTTACCATCAATAATACGATCGCGTTCCACGACACCAACAATGGTTCCAGAGATATCATAATCTCCTGGACCGTAGAAACCTGGCATTTCAGCCGTTTCACCGCCGATCAATACACAATCATTTTCACGGCATGCTTTGCTCATTCCAGCAACGAGGCTATCCATGACTCCTGGTTCTAAACGACCAGTAGCGACATAGTCCAAGAAAAATAAAGGCCGAGCACCTTGAACTAGAATATCATCACAGCAGTGATTGACAATATCTTGCCCAGGTAGATTGTGTGAACCAAGTTCAATATGCACTTTCAGTTTGGTACCCACACCATCCACTGAACTGACTAAAACGGGGTCTTTCAAATTCAAATGATTTAAAGAAAACAGACCGCCAAAATTACCTACATCTCCAAGCACGCCTGCATTAAAGGTAGAACGGACTGATTTTTTTACACCAACCATAGCTTCATCTGCGCGAGCTAAAGATACACCTGCATCTGCGTAATTCATTTATTCCTCATTCAACTTTTTTTTAAACTTTCTTTTTCATCAATATTACGAAGGGCATCCAAAATTAAACTAGTCGTATCTGATGCCTGACAGATATTCACAATATCTGGCATCAAATGCGTATCTAACTTAAACAAAGTGGAATCCCCCCAAGACAACATTTTCTCGAGAGCATCTGGCCCTGTTAACTTACCGCTTTTAGCACAGCATATACGCCCTTCTTGAAAAGCAATAAAACCAGATTCACCCTTACACTCAAACATCACAGTGCCAGTGACTCGGCTTTTTTCAAGAGTTTGAGCAAAATCTATAAAAGGTAAAACTTTTGCTGAAGCCAAAAGTGCAAGACTTTCAAATTCATCAAAGGCTTGATTTTTAGCACGTAGGCGGTCAGCAAGCACTTTGTACAAATAAACCATAATACTTGGATTACGTTCCAAAAAGTCAACAAAAACATTTCTTGCTAAATGTAAAACCGTACAATTATCTTCTGCAGCGATCACTGTATTACTTGTTGAATCATTACAGATAATAGACATTTCACCAAAACAAGCACCTGTTTCTAAATATGCTAAAACATTATAATGCCCATCAGGAAGAATACGGCCACAAATCTGAGCACGACCACTTTGTAAAACGCAAAAACTTTCATTATTCGAATCGCCACCAGTAATGATCACATCACCCGCATCGTATTCTTGTATACTTGCGTTTAACAAAATAAAATCTGCAGCTTCACGAGGAATTTGCTGTAAAAAAGGGATTCCTTGCTCATAAGCAGCCGAAATCCAATCACCAATACCTGAGTTTGCCTTCATATGTTAGAAAATATAAATATTTCTATACCATCTCATAGAAGAGTCTTCAAAAAAGTTGGGATAAAACACTTTTATTAAGTCTTCAAGTACTAGATCAGGTCGAACCACTGCTTCTTCATAAAAATCGTTGCCACCTACAGGTCCTACGCGCTTATCATTTTGATACACTCTTTTTTCTTTCCAGGCTTTGATTAAATCCACACGTCGTTCGTTTTGTAGGACTTCTTCAGGAGTTTTAAAATTAGAAGGGTGAATCCATATATCAGCATTTTTGCCTTGTAAAAGAGCTTCTTCTAAAGAAAAATTAAACCATTTATTTGTATTTTGATCTGCCCAAATATACCGTCCTCCAGCATCTCTTACTAGTTCAGCGGTATAACTCAGAGGAGAAGGAGCATACCAAATACCTCCGACAGGACCACCAATTAAGACCGTTGGTCTAAGAGAATCAGGCATTTTTTCTACGAAAGAAGCTTTTTTCTGATAGGTATCAACAATTTCCTTAAATAGACTATCCGACTGATCAAAACGATTAAAAAGCGTTCCAAAGACTTTAATCCATTCCGCCTTTGCTAAAGGGGATACTTCATTCCATTCCGCGATCAAAATCACTGGTAAATTCAAGCTTCTCATTCTTAAAAAGTCTTCATGTTTTGCTTCGCCAGTAGAAAAAGTTAAAACCAGATCAGGTTGAAGAGAAAAAAGCTTTTCTAAAGATAAAAGGGCCCCATTTCCAAGATTTGGAATGTTTTTTGCCTCAATGAATTGATAAAAAGCGGAATCAGCAATATATTTATTTTCACCAATTCCAACTACTGTTGAATCCACCCCTAAATATCGCATGTACCCCAAATAGCTTGTCGACAAAACAACAGGACGTTCTACTGGTACTGAAATCACAGGAATAGAATCCCATTCCTTTGGTTTTTTAAAATTTTTGCTGTTTTTATCAATCAATAGCCATTGCTTGGCCATAATTTCTAATAGAAAACCGCCAGAAAAAGAATCCATTTTTACATTTTTTGCATATTCAAAAACAACAGGTTCTTTTACTATTTCTGGCTGTTCAAGATTGCCTTTATCCTTTTCAACACAACCAACAGCGCTAAAAAAAAGAAAAAACAGAGCGATAATAGCCCAAATTATGTATCGTTTCAAAAAAATTAGTCTAGTAAAATTCATATAAAGCATTGATTTTTAATCATTTATGTTTTTTTCTCTTCATTATTTCCGTAGATAATGTATTTTAGAAGATAAAATTCCCCGAATGGAGTTCATTTTATTATGAAGACAAAATTAACTTCTTTTTTATCGACAGCTGTTCTATTTTTGTCGATTACCGCATCAATGACGTTTGCGTCTGAAAGTTTTTATGACAAAAATCTCGTTCGAGGCTTTATCTCCTTTAGTGGAGAGTATAAACATATGAGTTCTTCTCATATGGATTATGTTAACAGTCTTCTTTTTGAAAGCTCTGGTGGTATTGTCATTGGTTTAGAGGATTCTCTCGCTGTTCTCAATTTCGATTCTCAGCTTGACAACTATGGCCATTTTAATAGTAGTGTTGTTGGTCTCAATTTCAATATTGGTGCCGAATATAAGCAATTATTGTCTTGGTTTAATATTAATTTCATTCCAACTCAAGTTTCAAAAAGACCTTCTAGCACAGGAGACTTTGGTAATGAACTTGGTGATGCCCGTTGGTTTTCTTATGGTGCAGACTGGATGTTTGGCTGGAAAATCTTTCACGAGCAAAGTTTTATTAACGTAATTCCATCCGTAGGTCTTGGTATGAGTTTGCTCAACATCCATTTTGCTTCTGAGTATACTTATATAAAAGAAGGTTCAGAAGTAACTGCATCAGATAATGGACTTTTAGTTAAAAATGAAGATCTTATCACCATTGAAGATCGTTTCTATAGCAACTTCTCAAGCGCTGTTCATGCCGAACTAGAAGTACGTTTAGATTTCGATCCCATTGCTGTCGGCTTATATGGTGGCTACCGCTATATCAGATACGGCTCTCTAGACCTCCAAACAGACGAAGATGATGAAAACACTAAATGGATACTAGGAGAACCCGACGTAAATGGCGATTCCTGGTTTATTGGAGCTCGGGTAACATGGACATTTCTGTCAAAAAGACAGAAGGAACTGAAGATAAAGCTCTAAAATCCAGATTCATTTTATTTCTTTGAAAAATTTGACTAACAATAGCACTATCCTCAGTGCTATTTTTTTTATCCATCACTTTTTCCATAGGAATATAATGGAAACTTTTTTCCTTTAAAACATAATCCGTATGCCATTTTACCAGATATTGATTCCCATGATATTCAAAATTCCATCCCAATAAAATCAAGGGAACCCCTAAACGTTGAAGTTCACTTGGTAACTTTGCGAACTGCCCTTGCGTACTTACAAGAACAGCCACATCTATCTTTTTATAGATTGAAAACATAATAGCATCATCTATTAAATCCAAATTAGGCTTTTGAGTGGAAGGGATGTTATTATAATGCATTTGAATCCCTGCTTCACTTAATTTATTTTCAAAACGATAAGTCCCTATATGCTCACAAGGTTTATCTTCTTCTGGATTTTGATAAGGGTGATAATAATGCGCTTCTAAACGCAATTCATTTTCCACCTTAAACTTATCTCTAACCATATGAGCAATCCAGTTCTTGAAACCCCTAAAATCAATACAAGATTTTCTTGAATGATGATAACGATAATACTCATTTACTTTCTTAAATGTATAACCATCAATAAATAGCCCTACATTCATCTTTTTTTGTTGATTCATTTTTCCTCCATAGTGGTTATTCTTTTAAACGTTTATGAAGAGAAAAAAAACAATGAAAAAATTAATTTTACATTTCGTTAAATCAAATAAAAATGAATCCTAGGGGCTGCTCGGTATTTATAGATCATTTAAGACGGAAGAAGGAATCCATTTTTTTAATTTCTTAAATGAATCATTAGAGAGCTTTTTCCTCCATAAATCACTTTGGATAAGATCTCCTTTTTCATGATACATCTTTATTAAATTCGCCACTGCACACCAATACCGAATGGAGTAGCCTGTTTTTTTAGCGTACTCATTTGCACTTTTTAAATAAATTAAAATCGCTTCATCATAGCGTTTTAACTTATAGAGCATATCCGCCTTTATCTGTAAGAAAACGTCATTTTTTGGGTACTCTTTTAATACTCGCTCTGCGACTTCAAGAGCCTTTTTAAATTCCCCTCGATCATAATAAATCCATATTAACGAAGTTGAAAATAGAGGCCAAAATAAATTTGATTTTTTGGAAGCTTCTTCTAATGTTTTTAAGTAATTCTCTCTTTCATCGGATACAAAGGGTAAAAAACTAAAACTATTATCTAGATAATAACCGTATATAGAATAGAAAGCCATCGCATTAAGATCTTTACTCTTTTTAAAATATCCTGCTGCATCACGCGTTGTGAGTGCCCCTTTAATGGAATGCCCCATTTGACTCTTTACAAATCCTAACTGATAATTTCTTATGGCATCCCAAGAACCTTCTGTTTTACATTCACTTAATTTACTATGAGATTGTATTAAGTCTAAAGTATCTCCCAAATCATCAAAGCGACTTATCAAAATAATGCTTTCAAAAACACAGGAGACTCCAAGATTCTTTGTTTCCATTTTTTTTATTAATTCTATTGCAGCATCATAGTCTTGAGACATTGTTCTATCAATCGCTTGCTCTGCTAACTGTTGATTATTCTTTTCTAAAACAAATAAAGACTCACTAGAAGCGGCTTCTAGAAACTGAAATAGAAATAAAAACAAAAATGGTATTTTAAATCTTAAAAACATCCACTAAAATATACAAAAGGTCACCCTCTTTCTATACCTACTCATTAAGTAAACCACGATTAGAAGTAAGTGTTTTTCCTTAATACAATTCTTTGTGATATTTAACACCTTTTACTCTTTTTTAGAATAGGGAAATTACTCCTTAAAAAGGAGTTTTCTTTATTTATTTATTAAAGCTAAGTAATTGATTTAAAATGAAATACAAAAACCAATGCTTACCAGTAAACATACAAAGAAATTAATTTGTATATAATTTAATTATCTTACAAAGCCTTTCTTTCCTTGATTTTTCTTTCTCTATTAGGTATATCAATAGAAACGGAGGTTAATATGAAAGCCTTTAAGAAAACATCCTCAGTCGCTTTTTATAATATTCACTCTGGCTTTCAAGCCTTCAAAAAAAGGCTTGCTCAAGAATTAATCGTTAGTAAAGGCGTTAATCTCGATGACTTTGCTGATGATGATAATCTCTTTCCGTACTATAGACAAGGAGAGTCTATTTCTTACGTGATGGCAAGTTTATGTGGTTCTTGTGATGACTAGTTTTGATTGGGAGTATCAGCACACTGTGTTGGAGTCTCAAATTGGGTCTTATTCACCGTTACCACTTTAGCATTTGTATTTGCCCCATTCTTAAACTTAATATCACCATAGATTCCATTATACTTTTGAGTCCAATTAATTTGGTTCGCTAAATTATTTGGCCTTTGAGAAAGGGCTTCTACGATGATATTCATCGCATCATAACTTAGTCCACTTACTTTATCTTTCCCAGGATCTACACCCCATTTTTTTGAAAAATCCTTTTCAAATTTTTGGAATGCTTCACTCTTCTCTAAGTCAAGAAATGGGACAGTAAAAAAGGCGCCCTCCACTAGGCGTTTTCCTTGAATTAATAAATCTCTCCCATACCAACCAGATGTTCCCAAAAGAACGCCGTTAATTTTATTAAAAGCCACTTGCCCAGCCATTAAGCCAGCGTCACTTGGATTTGTTGCTGGAATGAAAATCCCAGGAAACTGAAAAACAGAATCCTGTAAATAGGCCCTGCGTTCTTTTGTAGGAATAGCATCTAAATTACTAATCCCTTTTGCAATATTTCTACGACGGTTTTCTTGCTTAAAGCGAAGATTCCTTAATAAATCAAATTCTGTTTTATAATCAGGACGACCTTCTTCATAATACTGCTGAGCTAAAATAACAGCCCCTCGACGTTCTACAGCCCGAATAAAACTATTAGACATTGCATTTCCATAATCCCCAATAGGGCTTAATATTGCAAATTCCCGAATGTCTAAACAACGAATAGCGAAATCCGCAATTTCATCTGCCATACGATCGATTGTTATATTCAACTGAAAAATATTTGGCCCCATGCGAGCAATACCATCGTCTGTTGCTGTGGGTGTAAGCATTGGAATATGTTGAAAATTGCTTCCTAACCAAGCAGCTACTGTTGCAGAAGGGGCACTCATAATTGGACCAATGATTGCAATAATACTATCTTGATTGACAGCTTGTTGTGTACGCCATAATGCAATCGCAGCATCAGCACGCGTGTCTGCAATTCTAATGTTAACCTTACCTGCTAAATTGGCTGTTTCATATGCTAATAAAGCACCCTGGATAGCAGCTACACCATATTCAGCAAAATCACCAGAAACAGGCGCTAAAACTAAAATAGTAGGAATACCAGCACCCACATCTTCTAGTGATTCTAAGCCTTGTTCTGCAGTTTCAATCAGTTTCTCACTGACCTTTTCAGACTGCACTTTTTTATACCAGTAACGCGCCGCTTTATATCTTCTTTCATTTTGGCTTTCACGACCTAATTGAAGATAAAGCCAACCTAAAATATCTTTATCTACTGGATACTTTTCTACAAGTGCAAAAAGTTGATCTGATGTAAGCAAAGAGGCGGCAAGCGTTTGAATCGCAATATCTTTTGCGTGGGCATAAGCAGCTGGATTTTTGGTATAAGCTAAAATACGTAGTAAACCTTCTACTCCATCATAAACAGATCCTTTTTCAATCAAGAGAATTGCAGAAGCCACTTCCATTCTTTCGCGATAAGGGGTTTTTACATAGTATTCAAGATATTTTGAGCTAATCTTTTCTGCTTCAGAGCGATTTTGTTGCCTTAAATAGCATTCTGTGAGCAAAACAGATGCTTTTTCACCTTCTGAAAAACGAAATCTTTTTTGATAGACATTTCTTAAAAGAGGAATAGCTTCGTTACATTTATTTTCAGAAACTAATTTTTTTGCTTGATCTACTGTAGCAGCAGATTCTTGTGCAAAAGACATGCTATTGCATAGCGCAATGATTAATAGACAAAGGGGAAAACATCTCATAAATCTGTATCGCTATCCTGGATAACGATATGCTCCTTTTTAATCTTTTTTTGCATACTTTCAGGTAACTTAGCCCAATCTACAATATCCACTTGAAAGGGGAGACCTTTTTCAAAAAAAGCCTTCTCTACAGCAATCATTTTTTCAACTGAAATAGGCTTGTCAGAGACAACAGTAATATTGAGTTCGACATCTGGAGTTAACTGAACGCCCGAAACTCTAGGGCCATAAGCATAAACAGCGAGGCCTTCAAAATGAACTTTTAGGATTCTTTGAATTATCTCGAGTTGATCTGGTTCTAAAAATATTGACATGACCCATAATATAGCAATAAGTTAAAAAATTAGTGGCGTTTAATAGTGCTCAAAAAAGCAATTTTTACTTTTTTGGAACGAATTTGAATACAACTAGCTCTGATTTTGTAAGAATTCTTACAGGTGGCCCCCAAGAATGAACTCCTGAAGAAACAAACCATAGAACACCATCCAAATACCCAAGTCCTTCACTTAGTTCCCAAACCCAATCAATAATTATATTTCCAGGGAAAAACTGACCCGCATGAGTATGACCGGAAATAATTAAATCAGGCAATATTTTAGGTTTTTCTCCATCTAAACCCTTTGGTTGATGGTCTAAAACAATCCACGGAAGCTTCTTTTCTTTTTGTTTTAATACTTCTACCGATAAATAATCCAGAGTCATCCGGTCTAAATCCAAATGAGAAGCATACTGATGATCTAAACGACCACTGACACAAAACATCTGATTACATACGGTGGAATCTAAAAGGGTAACCATGCCATTTTGGTTCATCCAAGCTACTAAATCGGAACCTGAACGTAAAAGATACCCTTCATGATTTCCAATAACTCCATAAAATCCTAAAGGAGCTTTTACCTCTTTTAATAATGAATCAAAACCTTTTTCGCTTAAATACTCATTTGAAGCATCGGCAACATCTCCTCCAAAAAACACTACGTCAGGAGCAATCGAATCAATATCATGCACTAGTCGCTCCATTTTAGATTTTGGAAAACCTGCGGCTAAATGAATATCAGAGAAATAAACACCTTTTATTGTTTTTTCTAAACCAGGAAGAGGAATTTCTACATCATGAAAGCGATAATGATAATTATTCCAAGCACCAAAGCAAACAAAAAGCAAAGTGATTATCCAGGAAACAACAAAGACTCTTCTAAAATAATGAAGACAAAATACACTAGATAATTTTTCTTTTTTGATTTGACGGTATACCAGTAATCCCACATCTGATACAAAGCTCAGCTGCAAATACAAGGTAAACCAAATTATTTGAAACGAAGATAGCCAAAAGAAAAAAACATTGGAACTTGGAAATAAAGTCAACAGAAAATAGGCGATTATCAAAAGAGCAAACAACCGACTATGTTTGCCCTTAAATAGGTTTTTTAAATGCCAATACCAATAAACAAATATTAAAACAACAAGTATAATGGTAACTATTGGCATTTTAGTTTAATCTGTTTAAAACGTGGGTTAATAACTCTAAATGTATTTTTTCTTGAGATTGATCCGCATTGACAAGAACCGCATGTTGTGGAAATTCTTCAACAACATTTAAATAGCCTTGTCGCACTCGTTCAAAAAATGAAAGTGCCTCTGATTCTAATCGATCGGGAACTTTATTTTCTTTTGCCATTCGTTCTCGACTCTTTAACACATCAATATCTAGAACGATGGTTAATTCTGGTAAAAATTCTCCGCAAGTAATCACAGATAAATCAAAGATCATTTGCTTGTTTAAATTACGTCCAAAACCTTGGTATGCATAAGTACTCCAAGCAAAACGATCTGCTAAAACAATTTTACCAGAATCAAGTGCTGGCTTTATGCATTCTTCAATTATTTGCGCTCGAGCTGCATTATAGAGAAGTAATTCTGCTTTATCAGCCATTAAACCTTTAAACTTGGAATCAAGCAAAAGTTCTCGTATTCTTTCTGATATCATAGAACCACCAGGTTCTCTAATACGCAAACAAGAAAATCCCTTTTCCTCTAAGGCTTTCTGAAGTAAATCCATTTGAGTAGTTTTACCAGAACCATCTATGCCTTCTAAAGAGAAAAAGCGCTTTCTTGTTTGAATCTTTTTATTCTGCATCTTTTCCATGACATTTTTTAAACTTCAAACCAGATCCACACCAGCAAAGATCATTACGCCCTAATTTTGGCCCTTCATTTTTTACAGGGACTACTTTTTTAGGAGCAGGCTTTGTTCCAGGTAAAGAAGATGCTGGAACACTAGAATTAGACCTTGACTGACTAATTGGAGATGGAGTATCCTTTATCTGATTACTGTTTTCAATCGTCTGTTGGGGAGCCTGAGGCTTAGGTACAATTAATTCAGGGGATACAGAACTACCATCTGGTAATTGGATTCTTATATTCATAATCCTAATTGCAGTCATAGTAGCAATACTTTCAAGACAGGATTCAAACATCTTAAATCCTTCTGCTTTATAAACCATTAAAGGATCTTTTTGAGCATAACCCTGAAAACGAATCGCTTCTTTTAATTGATCCATTCCATACAAATGTTCTTTCCAATGCTGATCAATCGTTAACAATAAAATGCGACGTTCTATCTGTTTAAAATCATCTGCTGGAATTATTTCCATTAGCTTTTCATACTTCTGATGGCTCTTTTCAATGATTTGATCTAAAACAGCCTCTGCTTTCATATTCATCGCTTCTTCAGGAGTCAAGCGATAATCCAAATTAAAACTACGTTCTAATTCTGTATGTAAGCCTTCTAGATTCCATTCTTCTGGATAACGATCAGCAAAAATATATTCTGATGCTTTAATATCTATTGCATCTTCTATACGATTTAAAATATCATTGCGAATATCTTCACCGTTAAGAATACGACGACGTAAGCCATAAATAACCTTACGTTGTTCATTCATGACGTTATCATAGTCAAGCAAATATTTACGTGCATCAAAGCTTTGCCCTTCGACACGACGCTGAGCACCACGAATACTTCTGGTTACTAACGAATGAGTAATCGCTTCTCCTTCATCTATATTAAAGCGACTCATTAATTGCTTAACATTAGCACCACCAAAAATACGCATTAAGTTATCGTCTAACGATAAGAAATACTGGCTCGAACCTGGATCACCTTGTCGACCTGAACGCCCTCGCAACTGATTATCAATACGTCTAGACTCATGACGTTCTGTGCCCAAAACGTGAAGACCACCAACTTCAACAACTCCTGGCCCAAGAGCAATATCGGTACCACGACCAGCCATATTAGTTGCAATAGTGACTTTATTTAAATGACCAGCAAATTGAATAATTTCTGCTTCACGTCCATGATTTTTAGCATTTAATACTTCATGAACAATCCCTTCTTTTTTTAATAGTAGGGATAGTTTTTCTGATTTTTCAATGGATGCTGTACCAACTAAGAGAGGTTGGCCTTTTTCATGCCGACGTTTAATCTCTTTGACAATCGCAGTCCATTTTACATCTTCTGATTTATAAACAACGTCTTGCTTATCTTCTCGAATACAAGTCTTGTGAGTTGGAATCACCCACGTATTCATATTATAGATTTTAACAAACTCAGTGGCTTCTGTTTCTGCAGTACCAGTCATACCAGAAAGCTTTGTATACATGCGGAAATAGTTCTGGAATGTAATAGTCGCCAGCGTTTGATTTTCACGACGGATCTGCACTTTTTCTTTCGCTTCAATGGCTTGATGCATACCATCTGAATAGCGGCGCCCTTCCATT
Organism: Fibrobacteria bacterium AD312; assembly: GCA_001462345.1. GTDB lineage: Bacteria > Fibrobacterota > Fibrobacteria > Fibrobacterales > Fibrobacteraceae > Fibro-01. Next base: position 16,666 of record LIUM01000030.1, read on the forward strand.
AAACGACCCGTATTTTCATCAACAATTATGATTTCATTATCTTTAACGATATAATCAACATCTTTTTCAAATAAGTAATGAGCTCTTAAAGCTTGATTAATAAAATGAACCCATTCCGCATGTTCACCATAGAGATTGGTAATCTGCATGAGAGATTCAATATGAGTTACACCCTTTTCTGTAATTTGAATAGACTTATTTTTTTCATCTACTGTAAAATCCTTGTTTCTACTTAAATTCTGAACTAACGCATTTGCTTTTGTGTATTTGTCTGTGGCATCTTCAGCAGGACCGCTAATAATTAAAGGGGTTCTAGCTTCATCAATAAGAATGGAGTCCACTTCATCAACAATACAGAAATTCAATTCTCGCTGAACTAAGTCTTTTGGATCTACAGCCATGTTATCGCGTAGATAATCAAAACCAAATTCATTATTAGTTCCGTAAGTGACATCGGCGCTATAGCTTTCACGACGCTGTTCACTATTTAGACCATTGATGATTAAGCCCACTTTTAAGCCTAAAAAGTTATAAACACGCCCCATTTGTTTGGCATCACGACCAGCCAAATAATCGTTGACCGTAACAACGTGAACACCTTTTCCAGAAAGACCATTCAAATATACAGGTAATGCAGCAGCTAAAGTTTTACCTTCACCTGTTGCCATTTCAGCGATAGCACCTTCATGAAGAACTAAGCCACCAATCATTTGCACATCAAATGGCATCATTCTAAATGGCTTTATTGATTCAGGAATAATTTCCCTAACTTTTGCATATAATGCTGCAGGTAGATAGACTTCAAATTCAGGCTTTCCAGCGGCTAGCTCTTCTTTTGCTTGATTTACAGCACCTTGCAAATCGGATCCTAACAAAGAAAAGTCAAAACCATAGTCTGGATTGAAAATATTAAAAACGCCTAAACGACGGTCACATGCTTCTTGACATACTGCAAATGCTTCTACTTTAATGTCTTCTAAAGTTTTTCCGCTTGCTAGTAAATCTTTGAAAACTTTTGTCTTTGAAGCTAAATCAGCATCATCTAATAATTCTAGTTCTTTTCTAATTTTATGAACTTCTTCAATAATTGGACGTAATTTTTTCACCTTACGTTCATGAGGAGAACCAAATGCTTTGTGTAATAGTGTATCAATGATACTCATAAATAAATTCCTTAAAAATCGACGAGCATAATGTAGAAAAAAGAATCTAATCAAAAAAAAATTTAATTGATTATTGAATCTTCCCAACTGATTTTTTGAATACTCAACACTTATTCGAACAGTCTTTTTACCATGGTTTTAAAAACATGAGCGTAAACATTTGTTTACACTCATTAATGCTACCTATTTAATTACAAATAACTAGAATGAAAATGCAAGAGCAAGCCCACCTTGTTCTGTCGGGAGTAACTTTACCTTAAAGGCCGAATCATTTCCGATATTCTTATTATACAGTTCGATTGATGAATCTATATAATTGTTTGAAACTTTTTCAAGTAATATCGCAACACCAGCAAGAACTACTCCACCAAGTGTTAAATACATTCCAACGTCATCACCTTGCATAATCCAAGTAACAAGACCATACCCTATACCAAAGCCTCCTGTATATGCAATAGCCATTGCTGGATAATAAAACATCATTGCGGTACTATAATCATCTGCTGATAATGGATTTGATTTTATTGCATTCACAATAATATCTTCTTCAACTTGAGTACTCCCAATATACCATTGATTATCCACGCGCGAAATGATTTTCTTTTGATTACCTTGAGAATCTATTTCACTTTCTTGACTTGTATTATTATTCTTATAAAAATCATTCTGAGCAAAAGATATTCCTACAAACACCATCAATGAAAGAAAAAAAACGGATATGGAAAAACGCATATATGCTCCTGTAAATAAACAATAGCTGGATTTCGTTAAACCTAAATAAAATTTTATAATTTTGATATAGAGAAAAAAACATGATTGTTTTTTTTAAATACTTATTTTCAAAACTATGGTTTTATAAATTCTAAAGAAATCCCTTTTTATTTTTTTAAACGACTCTATTAAATTTTGTATTATAGAAATGAAAAACAACTTTGATAAAAAACATGATCTGGTAATAGACTTTTTTTGGTCAAATATTACATCACCACTCTAAGATACACATTCGTGCAGTTTTAATTATGAAGCATTTTCGTTCTATACTTTCAGCCTTTCTCTTTTTTTTACTCTATTTTTTTAATTGGAAAAAGCAAGTTGTTTTTGCGAACTACCTACATATATATAGTGACTCATCTCTTAAACAAGCGAAATCATTCTATAAAATGATTCTAAAAAATTTATCTAGACAAGCTATAGACTTTTTATTTTATATGACTCCGTTTAAAAATGCTCCAAATAAAATGATGAATTATCCTTTTTATTTTAATGATTTAAAATTATCAATAGATAAATCAAGCTGTAATACAATTAATAAAATGAAAGCTGGTGGTTTATTTATGACCGCCCATTATGGAAACTATGAGGCAATTGGACCCTGGCTTTGTAAAATGGGAATTCCATTAAAAGCAAGTTATGCCCGTATAAAACCATTGTTTTTAAATAAGATTTTGGAAAATAAAGTTAGAGCTGCAAATAACGAGAGCTATTCTATTTTCATTAATAATCCTAAGAATATTTTAGAGCTGATCGATGAAGGTAAATTGTTTTGTTTAATTGCCGATCAGGATTATAGAAAATCAAAACCTATACAATCCACTTTTCTTGGTAAGCCTGTTTTATGTAATCCTATTCCTGAATTCATTTTAAAACATCGACCAAATACACCCATTTATTTTTGCCATCTAAAAGAGGATAATAACCATATAGTTTTGTTTGCCAAAGAAATTACACTACAAAATCATGATTTAAATTTAATCTATCCACAATTCCATCAATGGCTTGAGGAACTGATTTTGCAGAATAATGAGTTTTGGTACGGATGGACTCACCGTCGTTTTTTAGGAAAAAATTCTAATTCTTCTATTTATCCACAAAACATCCACAAAGCATCGAATATTACATAAAACTTATATAGTTTCTTTTTTTCCATTTTTTTCACTTTTAAAACTTTCATTTCCTTTTTTCAAAAGGATATCAACAAATCAAATGAAATTTCGTATCTAGTTATTATTTATTTGTTGATTGTTTCACGTGAAACATTTTTTCTTCTAAAAATCATTTGGTTAATATTTTCACAAACTATTCACAATTAATTGGTTGAATTTGAATTCTTTACATTATTATTCACAATTACGTTATGTTTTACACTATTAATCCATAATCAGACTTTATTTTCATATTGAATTAAATAAATATTTCGATTACCATCCAATTTAAAATTATGTGTAAGATGAATCGACAATAACTCAACAATTGTTGTTCATTGATATTTTTATTAGTCTTACTTATAAACACCATTGAGATTACATATCACGATAAATTATACGCCCAATAGTAATTGAAGTGTTCCATATTTTTCAGCTTCGTTTTTCAAATTATTCAATTGTTAATTATATACTCCCCAAAAAAAAACACAACCTTGAGTGATAGAAGATATGACACAGAAAAAGGCAAACGCTATAACGTGGTTCAAATAAATTACCCCGCGCAAGACGATTATATCAAATGTGAATTATAAATAAAAACTATCACTTCAAGTGTTCGTCATTGAGGGAGACCTCAATTCACTCAAAATTCATAGCACTTTAAAATGATTTTTATTAAAACATTATTTTCGTTCAGATCAATAATTGAAGTTAATGATTACCTTAGCATTTTTTAGTTCAAAGTATAACGCCAAGCATTTCGTTAATAAATATTTCTATGCGTTCGTGTTGACTCGTCAATAATAGAGTTGTTTTTTAATCAAATAAATCATTCAATCACAGCATTTCATTTACAGAAATAAATGTACGCTTACTCTAATGTGAAAGATTTATTAACCTATTGTTGATAGATATTAACACCATTTTAACAAAAATGATATCATTTCTATATTGTAGTTTTTAGCATTCATTGTTTTAAAGTGGATCTTAATCTAAATTGTTTCACGTGAAACATAATTTTCCCCCACAACAAGAAAATCTTTTAGAATCATTTTTATCAAATTATAATATTTCTTTTAATCAAGAAACATTTGAACAATTGTATTTATATGCAGATCTTGTATTAGAATGGAATAGTAAAACAAATTTAATATCAAAAAATGACGCCCCTAAATTTATCTCTAGACATATAACAGATTCTCTAGTTCCATATATATTTTTAAGCAAAGAGTTAAAATTAAAAAATAATTCTAAATGGGCTGATATGGGTTCTGGTGCTGGCTGCCCTGTAATACCTCTTTCTATTGTCTTACCTGATATTACTTTTTATGCTGTAGAACCAAGAAACAAACGCGTTTTCTTTTTAAATGAAGTAAAACAATCACTTAACCTCAAAAATCTTACCGTTATTGGAAAACGTTTTGAAACGTCTGGATTGACTGATTTAGATTTTATTTCTTGTAGAGCTCTTTCGACTTTTGAAAATGATTGGGAAAGAGCAAAAAACAACTTAAATAAAAATGGACTTTTTATCACATTAAAAAGTGTGGAGAATATAAGTCATTTAAGAAATCATTCTGATATCAAAATAATTGAATATCGTTTACCTGAAGAACAACAACATTACGCTATTGTAATTAGAGGAATTCATGACTAAAATAATTGCTGTATGTAATCAAAAAGGAGGGGTTGGTAAAACAACTACTGCTGTTAATTTAGCAGCCAGTTTTGCTGCCCTCGAAAAAAATACTTTATTAATAGATATGGATCCACAAGGGAACGCATCTCAAGGTGTTGGGTTTAACGAAGTTCAAGATGAAGATATTCATGAAGCCTTAAATTTAGCAGAAAATCCAGACAGTTTAAATTACGATAGTTTAAAGAATATTATAAAACCAACAAATCTTGATTTTCTAAAAATTATTACCTCTGGGCCAGACTTAGCTGCACTTGAGATAGAACTAGTCAATGTGATGAGTCGTGAAAGACGCTTAGAAAGAGTTGTTAAAATAATTAAGCCTCATTTTGATTTCATAATTATAGACTCTCCTCCAAGTTTAAACTTATTAACGTTAAATGCGTTAACTGCAGCAACAAGTGTATTAATTCCTGTTCAATGTGAATATTATGCTCTTCAAGGATTAGCTGAATTATTTAATACTATTAGACTGGTTCAAAAAAACTTAAATAGTGATTTAAAAATTGAAGGAACACTTTTAACAATGTACGATGCAAGACTTAGTTTATCAAAACAAGTTGCAGAAGAAGTTAGAAGTTGTATTTCAGAAAAAGTATTTCAATCAATTATTCCAAGAAACGTTAAACTTAGTGAAGCTCCATCACATGGAAAACCAGTCATTCTTTATGATGTCCAAAGTAGTGGTGCTCAAGCATATGTAAAATTAGCAGAAGAAATTCTTCATGGGGAACAATAATGGGAAAAAAATCATCCGCTTTAGGCAGAGGTCTTGATCATATTTTTAAAGACCATCAACGTGAAGAAGTTGAAAAGATTATAGAAAACGAAAATAAAAAGAATGGTTTAGAAGTATTGAAAATTAAAATTGATTTAATTGATCCAAATCCTTTCCAACCAAGAAAATTATTTAATCAAGAAGAAATCAATGAACTTGCTGAAACCATAAAACAACATGGTTTAATTCAACCAATCACCGTTAGAAAATTTAATGGACGATATCAAATTGTTAGTGGTGAAAGAAGAACAAGAGCGGCAAAAGTAGCACAATTTGAAGAAATCGATGCATATGTATATGAGCTTCTCTCTGATAAAAATATGGGAGAATGGGCATTAATTGAAAATATTCAACGCGTGGATCTAAATCCTATTGAAATTGCTCAATCTTATCAACAACTTATTGAAAATCATGGATATACTCATGAAGATTTATCAAAAAGTGTTGGTAAGTCAAGGTCAGTCATTACAAATAGCATAAGACTTTTAAAATTACCAACACAAGTACAAAATTGGATACAAGAAGGAAAATTATCTTCTGGTGCAGCAAGATCGCTATTAAGTCCAGATATAACTGATCCTGAAAAAATGGCAAAAGATATTATTGAAAAAGGTCTTAATGTACGAGAAGTAGAAAATCTTAGAAAAAATAAAAACATTCCTTCTAGTAAAACTAAACCAGAAATGGATCCTGATCTTTGTGCATTTATAAGTAAAATGACTGAGTTTTTTGGAACAAAAGTTTCTTTAAATTCTAAAGAAAAAAATTATTCAAAAGGCAGTATTGTTATTGATTACTATTCTTTAGAAGATTTAAATCGTATTCAAGAAATGATGGATAGATAAAAGTGAAAAAAACAGCTTATACAATTCAGATTATTCCTGAAAAATCAAAAAAATCTAGATGCATTCGTATTTCAAAAATACAATTGAAAATTTTCAAAGTCTTTTTTTTGATACTACTAATAGCAATTGCATTTTTTGTTTATAAGATTGCTTCAATAAATGCAATAGTTTTGAATTATCCAAAAATTAAGGCATTAAATACTGAATTAATAGAAAAACAAAAACAGTATGAAAAAGATTTTCAATTACTTGATTCTATTTATATAATGGATAGTAAAATAAAGATTTTACTAGGAACATATTTTGAAAAAGATTCTTCAAAGATTAATGCGTTACTTGATAAAAATAAATTTAATTATAAACCATCTAATAAAACTCAAATTGATTTTGATGGGGTATATGGATGGAGATCTGTCGAAGAAAAAATCAAGATTGAAAAAATTCCTAATATATTACCTGTAATAGGAATTATCAGTAAAAAATATTCTGATTCAAATAATCATAAAGGAATAGACTTTGCAGCGCAAATAGGAGATCCTGTATTTGCAACAGCTTCTGGAAAAGTCATTTTTTCTGAAAACAAAAGTGAATTAGGTCTTACTGTAGATATTGATCATGAGAATGGTTATATATCTTCATATTCTCATTTAAATTCAATAAAGAAGAAAAAAGGGAGTCAAGTAAAAAAAGGCGATATTATTGGATTTGTAGGTAACACAGGTAAAACAAGTGGACCACATTTACATTACGCCATAATAAAAAAAGGCTCCTTCGTTAATCCCGAATTGTACTTCAATTATTAAACAGGTATTTATTGCTGTATTACTTCAATGTTGATTTGTACGCAAATGTAAATAAATATTTACATTATAAATGAGTTAAGCGTTTTTTTGACAGCCCTTATGGATATTATCAACAACAAATAAGTAATACTACACCAAGAATACTATCGAATTCTAACAACGGATAGGCTTAAGGTCAATCCGTTTTTTATTGTACGTTTTAAGTAAATACCTGGACGCGTGGGGGCTGCCTTTAGCATATTGCCGTTCATATCAAAATACTGGAGGCTCGTTCCATGCAAATTCAGTGATTCCTGATGCAATTGAGAAATCGCATTTGAACCTGTATCATCATCGACGATTGTCACCTGAATATTAAAGGTCACTTGCTTATTGTCGTAGACTACCGCTTGCTTAAACGCGAATGTGTCTTCCGCCTTGACCAAGTTTGGCATGTGTCCCACCTTGGTTGTCATGGTCGCGAGGTCAACATTGGAAAACACAACACTTGTACCGTTCGGATCCCAGGCCGTAACAGCACCCTTCGAATCAAACCAATGTCCAGTTCCTTCACCAGTTGCATTACTGTTGAAGCTACCGTCAGGTTCCACTGCATAGAAACTCGCCACCGAGGCAATTTCGTTTTGCTTGAGACCAAGTGCAGTCGCTACCTTTGCCCCCTGCAAGTCAACGACTACAGTGGCATAATTATCGCTAATAGGGAGTTCCGTCGTTAAATTAATTTCAGTCACCGTCATTGGAACGTCCACCGAGCTACTTGAACTTGCTGGCACACTAGAACTACTTTCCATGATTTCTTCACAGCTTCCACCTAGGCAGAACGTAAGCGTATTCCCACTCACACCAACGTCAGTAAAATTCAGGCCAGTGGGCGTCCCGCTATACCAACGCGTCGCAGGGTACAAGGCATCTGAATACGCATTGTACGATCCTGTAAAAAAAGCACCTGCTCGATTTCCAGGACTAGGCCACTGCTCGGTTTCCGCATCTGTACTTTTACCCTTTGCATCTGCATGCACCACTCGAAGCCCAAGCTTATCAGCAGCGGAATTTCCGTTAATGGAAAAATCATAATGCTGCATTAAAATACCGCTTCCCTTGAGCGTCTTATTGCGGCCAGTATTTGTAACATACGACCAAACCAAGCCTTCTTCATTTGGGCGGTTCGGATTCTTGAAACGATAGCACTTTTCGTGAGCTTCGGTTGAAACCTTGCCCACGTCTTCGGTAGTTACATCCACAAACGGAATCCAGCCTTGGTCCGCACGGAAAAAATCATTAATCGCTACTGGGTTAATTTCATTCGCACGGTTGCCCATGGTGCAGTAATCGCCGTACCAGTAAAGATCTGGCCAACCAAAAATCATATGACCACTTTCATGCACAAAAACGTAAATGGCAAAATTGCCAGTCATATCAGTCATCTGGTGTTTTTGCAAACGCACACCATCACGAAGCTCGTTAGACCAGCCCGCATGCGGCCACAATCCTTGGCCCCACGTTTGCCCCGCCCCTGCATACACAATATTGATCGCTTCTGTGATGCCGTCGTTGTCATTATCAAAGCGCGAATAATCGACCATGGAATCAAAATACTCGAATACTTCCTTCATTAAAACATCAGAACCCGAATAACCGCTCAACCCTTCGTAATAGGACTTGGGATTCTTTGCGCGGTACCACCCGAATACTTCGTTCGTCATATCTAGCAGTCCATTGGAAACATCGAGGTAATAATCGCGAACAGAACCATTACAACCATTGCGATTAAAGCCTTCCTTATTTAACCAGTCCGAAACTTCGTCAACTGTCACAGGCGCTGGGCTGTCTGAAAAATCCACCAGCAGCGTAAGGCCGAAAATTTTACCCTTAGGCGCAGAATAATGGCTTGTTTCGCTTACAGGGGCAAAGTGCATCTTAGATCCACGATTATTGTCAAACTTGGTAATCGTCTCATTTGGCCACGCCTGAACCCGCTTTCCCTGATAAATAATATCGGCGAAGGCCGTACCACATAAAACAAGCATCACACTCGAAAAAATCAAACTCTTTAAGGCACCCATAATAATCACCTTTTTGATTTAATATACACTCTGTTTCCTTTTGTACATTTGAAAAACAAGCATAAAAAAAATCAAAAAACAGTTTTTGTGTAAATTTTGTGTTGTTTGGAACTATGCAAGAGTAATAAAATGAAAAAAATTAAAGTTTTAATAGATACAAAATTTGTAAAAATATTCTAAAAATAACGCATTATTAGACAAAAATAAATTTAATTATAAACCATCCAAAAAAACTCAAATTGAATATGATGATGTTTTGGATGGAAATTATATGAAGAAAAAATGAAAATAGAAAAGAGTCCTAACATATTACCAGAAGCAAGTATAATTAATAGTTAATATTTTAATTGAAAAAAGTGAAATAAGTCTTACTCTAGAAATAGATTATGAAAATGGTTATATATCTTTCTATTCTCATTTTAACTAAATTGAAAAGAAAAAAGGAAACATTGTGAAAATAGACGATTTTATTGAATTTGCTGGGAATACAGGTAAAACTAGTGGACCACATTTACATTTTGCTATTTTAAAAAATGGTTTCTTTGTTAATCCAGAATCTTATTTCAACTATTAAAGAGGTAGTTAATGGCAAAGCATGAAGATCAATATATTACTCAAATAAGCACAAGTATTACTGTTAAAGGTGATATTATAGGCGAAAGCGATGTTAGAATAGCAGGTTCTATAATAGGCACTGTAAGTATCGCTGGAGACTTAATTGTTGAGAAGACAGGTGTAGTAGAAGGTGAAGTAAAAGTAAACAATGCAACCATAGCAGGAACAATTAAAGGGAACATTGAATGCATTGAAAAGTTAACTTTAGAATCAACGTCAAAATTTACAGGAAATATTAAAACAAAACAGTTAATAATTGAAAATGGAGCTTTCTTTCAAGGAGGATGTGTAATGCCTTCTAATGAAAGTGCATTATAAACATCTATACTATTAATATTAAATATATATATAAGTAGTAATAGTATTAGTAGTGTGAATAGTGAATAGTTTTGTATTTTATTTTTTCTATTTTATTTAATATCAATAAGTTAACAAAACATAGAAAATTGACTTTTATATTATAAAAAAATCAAATTATTCACTATTTTCAATGTTAGTAAATATTGAAAACTATTTTATAACATATCTTCACAAATAATTCTTCTTATAATGTTATAAAATGGAATAAAAAATGATTTACATTACTTATGTCGGGGATATACGAAAAAAAAATCTTATATATTGGTGTAAAGAGTTATATTAATTTGGATTTTTAATCTTAAACTTATCTATGAGCAAGATTAGCCCTGAAAATATTAAAATAGGTCAAATTTCCGATCTACATATTGGAAATGATAATGAATTGGTTCAGGGAATCGATGTACGTTCAAACTTTAAAATTGCATTAAAAGCAATGGAGAAAGAAGAATTAGACTTATTAGTATTATCAGGAGATTTGTCAGATAATGGGGAAATAGAAGCTTATCAATTTGTAGCGGATCAAATGAATACATACAAAAAGCCATGGTGTTTTATTTCAGGAAATCATGATAATATTAATAAGATGAATCAAATTTTTAATATTGAACCCGACTTAAAAAATGGTGAGTATTATTATAAAAAAGAAATTTTAAATCATACTATATTCTTTTTAGATAGTTCTACTAATTATATATCTCCTGAACAACTAGAATGGTTTAAAACAGAAGCAAAAAAAGAAAAAAAAGAATTTTTATTATTTATTCATCATCCACCTTGCATAGCTGGTCATCGATTTATGGATGCAAAGTATGCATTACAAAATATTGATGAAGTTCAACAGTTATTAAATCAATTTGATAAGTTACAATACATTTTTTCTGGTCATTATCATTCCACTTTAATGGCTGAATTTGGAAATAAGAAAGTATTTGTTTGTCCTTCAACGCAAATGATTATAGATGAATTTACACCATATTTCTGTTTAAACAGTACAAGGCCATCTTGGAGAATTATAGAGTGGGGTGATAATTTTTTTGAAACAAAAGTTTTTTTGTATTAATTGAAGATAAAAAAGAGAAAAGAAATAGAGCCTCTCTTGTTTTTTTTTAAGAAAATGTATAAATTTGTAAAACTTTGGCGGTTTAGCTCAGTTGGTTAGAGCGACGGAATCATAATCCGCAGGTCCGGGGTTCAAGTCCCTGAACCGCTATTTTTATCTAGGAGGTCTAATTTTGACAAAGCATATTTTAATAATAGCAGCTCTGTTGGCTTCCTTATTATTGGTATCTTGTAATCAAGACGAGGAATTGACTCCTAGTATTCCAGAAGTAAGTATCGAGAAGAAAAATGTTCCTATTCCAGTCGCTTCGTTTACACCACCACCTTCTCAGACCGTTATTACTTTAGAAAAAGCAAAAAAATTTGTTGATGCAAGTGCTGGTTTGGTCTTAATTGGTGCAAAATGGTCAGAAGAGATTGAAAAAGCAACAGATCAAGAAAAACTTAAAATATTAAATGCTTACAATTTAGCTAGAGAACAGGTTTGTGCAAAAGTAGGATTAGCTGGATTAGCTGAATATCAATGGTTAGCTGAAGTAGCAACAAAAAATCCACAGAATGAAGCTGTGCTTAAAGAAGCAGGCTTTAGACTAAAATAAAAAATTATTTTTTCAAATTGAGATCAAAAAGGTTATTTTAATTTTAATAACCTGATTGAGAGGTATATCCCGTTTATTGAGATATATTAATAGGGAGCTCAAATGGAAAAAGATAATATTACCGCTTTGCAAGCACAGCTACTATCAAGTAGGCCAATGAATTTTGTATTCTCGGTAATTGTTATTGGCAGTTTACCATTGATATATTTAATTGTATATGAAACAGGTGGAATAAAGTATGTATTTTCACATACGATGTACATCCCTATTATTTTTGCAGGTATCTTTTGGGGATTTAAAGGGGGCGCTTTTATAGGAATTATTGGTGGATTAATGCTTGGTCCAATAATGCCAATTGATACCATTACTGGTGAAAAACAACAACTAATTAACTGGATTTATCGAACGATTTACTTTTTTATTGTAGGTGGAACTGTAGGTACATTTAGTGATTTCTTAAAAGAGTATATCAAAAAAATTCATTATATATCGACTCACAATTCTGAAACAGGCTTATATAATATGGTAAGTCTGAATTTAGACAAAGTAGTTTCTGATTTTTTAGAAAAAAAAACAAAAATCAACGTTCTTTCAATTTCTTGGAATAATATAGATGAAATCATTAATAATTTTGGAATTAGAATTTGCGTTTCAGTGATTAAAGAATTAAACGAAAGGATGATAAAAATATTTAATGAAAAATTTATATTTATTCATTCAGACATCTCTAAATTTTATGCATTAATAGAATGTGATCAACCTAAATTATGCTTAAATCAAATTGAGCATTTAATTAGTGAGCCTTTTATCATCAACAACATTCCCTTTTATGCTGAATTTACTGTAGGCCTTGCTGAATATGATAAGAGCGATAGTGATTTAAATCCATTTCAAAAAGCAAATATGTGAGATGCCCCCAAGTGATGGACACTTGAAGTGATAGTTTCTGTTCATAATTTAGCT
>LIUM01000031.1 GCA_001462345.1 Fibrobacteria bacterium AD312
TTTAGAGCGACTCTTGTGTGGCACACAACGGAGCGAGAAAGCAAAACCATTTCCGTCAACAATAACTGTTTCTGATTTTTATTAGAAACGCTATTGCACGAAAAAGAAACGCCCCTCTAACCCAACCCCGTTTTTTCATGAAGAGACAATAAAACGCTCATCTAAACCAACCCCGTTTTTTTAATGAAAAAACAAGCGTTAATTGAATTGGCCAATTCAATAGCGAAGTTTTGAATAAAAAAAATAACCCTATCCAATTAAATAACAATAGTTGCATAGCAGACGAAAATGGATTTTACTTTAGAGCGACTCTTGAATAGAATTCAACGGAGCGAGAAAGCAAAACCATTTCCGTCAACAAGAGTGATATTAAAATGTAATGAAAAAACCATTTCCGTCAACAATAGTGATAATGAGATGTAATGAAAAAACCATTGCAGTCAACAATGGTTATTGAGATTCAATGAAAAAAATGAAAAAAACTAAGCCGTCTCGTCTGGGAATAAAATCACGGAAGCGATTTCTGCTTTCCTCATCGCGAGCATAAACAACCGGTCTAACCCTAGAGCCACGCCAGAACATGAAGGCATACCATGATGAAGAGCATCTAAAAATAGATTATCTATTTTCGGTAATGTTTTACCTAGGCGTTCTCGTAAAAGCAAATCTTGCTTAAAACGTTCTTCTTGCTCTATAGCATCGGTAAGTTCTTGATACCCATTGCAGAGTTCCATATTTTCAATATAAAGCTCGAAACGTTTAGCCCAAATAAGGCCATCATCGCCAACGTATGTTTCTGCTAAGGCTGCTTGGCTTGGTGGGTATGCCATTAAAAATTCTGGCCCTTCTTTTCCAAGGAATGGTTCTATCACCATAACCATGATATAATCCCACCAATCTTCTCTTGAAAACGCTCTAAAGTTTCCAGGAACTGGCACACCATTATTTTCACACACAAAGACAAAGCTCATTAAATTCTGACAAAAAGGATCGACATGAGCATAATTTTTAAATGCGTCGACCCACTTTGTTCTTTTGGCTTTAACTTCATAATCCAAAATAGCAGAGCATAAGTCTTCTACTTCGGACATAAGATCTTCCATGGTCATGTTTTCACGATACCATTCCACCATAGTAAATTCGCTATTATGACGTTGGCCCTTTTCGCCAAAACGAAAAGCCTTTGCGATTTGGTAAATATCTCCAAAGCCAGCCGCGAGTAAACGCTTCATATGAAACTCAGGGCTCGTCATTAAATAACGAGGAGGCGTTTCATTAGTTTCAATAAAATCTAAATGAGGATCTGTGCCACAAGCATTTGATAGAGAAGGAGACTCTACTTCAAGAACTTTTTTTTCATCAAAAAAAGAACGAACTCGTCTTAATAAATCTTGTCTTAATTTCCAATCAGAAAGAGTGCAAGTGGGCTGAAAATTTTCCATATTCCTAAACTACTACTTCAGAAAGAAAAACGTATCAACATTAAATCTATTTTACATTGAGAAAGAAAATACCTAATCCAACTATATAAAGGTGCCTATCGTCTAATAACGTAAGAATTTTAGAGAGTCTTTGTTTGTTAATTTTCTTTTACACAACGAACAGACATAAAAATTTTCTTATCGCTAGAAAAACGTTCCACGCCTTCGTCAGAACTAAAAATAGACCTTGCAATTGCTCGAGAATCCGTTTCTAATTCAGTCCAAAAATAAGCTCCTTCTCCGAGCAATGTGGAAATTTGATTTTTATTAGCATAACCACCAAACATCACTGAAAAAGCATAATCGTCTGTACTATTTGACTTTAATTTATTTGCAGCAACAGTTGATCCACCAGCAAGTGTTTCTAACTTTTCCCAGTCAGAATCTTTTGACAAGCGATACCCTTCAGGACAAGCCATCTGAGCAGCATCCCAAGTGTAAAGACGACCATACACTTTACAATTTTCATCTTCACGATCATAACAAATGGATTCTTCCGCTATTTCATAATTTATGTTTTCTACTATCCAAATGGACCCTTGAATATCAATCGCTTTATAAAGTTTCCCATCACGAGCATCAGAAACACCAATAAAAACAGGGCAACGAGTACTTAATTCTAATGCCATAAAAAGGGAATCGACAGAGCCATTCCAGCCAGCACAGAATCGGAAAAGATCTTTACCAGGTAAAACGGTTCCCTTTTCTTTATGTACTTCTATTGCTCGTTGTAGGTAGGCCATATCAGGAACAAGAGAATCTGGAATCACCTTTATTTCTTTTAATGCCATAATATTTTTTAACCAAAGTGACGTTAGAGAAATGGGGCTATTCCAAAAGCCTTCAATGGCTAAGTCTTTGACTCGTTCATTTAATGGCGAAGGTTTTGTAACCGTTTTCTTTTTCAAAACCCCTTTTATTGGATTCACTAAACATTCCTGAAGTTTTAAAGTATCACCCGTGGAGTCTGCATATTCTTGACAAGCTTCTTTACAAGATTCTAGTTCCTTTTTAGGACACTTGCTCCAAACAAGGGTATCCACAATTTCTTTGATTGGCTTTTGATACGCCTTATTCTTGATAGCAACGGCAGAGACCTGATTAAACAGATTGACTGCTTTTAAATTACCTTGTAATGATTCCATTTGAAGGAATTGAAGCACATCCATACATACATGAAGTTGTTTTTTATCCGAGCAGACTTTTTCCCCATATGCAAAAGAAAATTGCAACGGGCAAGAAATAAAGCCTTGTTCTGGCATGGCCTTAAATATTTTGCCATAAATTTGTAATGCAGTATCTGGAGGCATTTTACCACAATAGACCTCTTCAATCTCATTTTTTTTGACCATTTGCCTAACGGCATCAAAATCTGCATTATTGACCGCTTCTCTTAATGCATCTTGAGCAAAAAGAAGACTCCCCAAAAATAAAACACTGACATATATTTTTTTCATCATGACCCATAATATAGAAAAATGAAATCCGCTCTTGCCTTGTTTTTTTCTATTATAAAAGATATGATCAACTCTTTGAACTCCATTCGGGATCAATTCCCTGTTTTAATGCAAGCCCCCCTAAATGAAAAACGTTTTGCATTCTTAGATAGTACGGCAACCACACAAAAGCCTCTGGTAGTCATCGAATCAATGGATCGTTTTTATAAAGAACACTATAGTTCTGTTAAAAGAGGTGTTTATCGTCTCAGCGAAAAAACGACACAAGCCTTTGAAAAAGCAAGAAGAGATGTGGCTCAGTTTATTGGTGCTTCGAGTGAAAATGAAATTGTCTTTACTCGCGGGACAACAGAGAGTATCAATCTTGTAGCATGGTCTTATGGACGCCGTTTCTTAAAAGAGAACGATGAAATTTTAATTAGCGCTTTAGAGCATCATGCTAATATTGTCCCTTGGCAATTGATTGCCGAAGAACGCCACGCGAAAATCAAAGTGATTCCTATGGATGATGATGGTAATTTATTACTGGATTCATTAGAAGATTTAATTAAACCAGGTGTCACGAAAATACTCGCCGTCACTCACGTGAGTAATAGCGTTGGGACAGTGAATCCAATTGAAGAAATTATACGAAAAACAAGAGCTATTTCTCCTAGCACCAAAATTTTAATTGATGCCGCACAAAGTGCTTGCCACTTAAATATTGACGTTCAAAAACTGGATTGTGATTTTCTAGCCTTTTCAGGCCACAAAATATATGGTCCTACAGGGGTTGGCGTTCTTTATGGTAAAAGCGACGTTCTAGAATCTATGCCCCCTTGGCATGGTGGTGGAGAAATGATTTCTCAAGTCACGTTTGAGAAGACCACTTATGCTGCCCCTCCTGCTCGCTTTGAAGCAGGGACTCCCCCTATTGCTGAAGTCATTGGATTAGGAGCCGCCATCGAGTGGTTAAATCAAGTTTCTCTTTCGAAAATAGAAGCTCACGAATCTAAAATAACGCAATACGCATTAAATGCACTCCGTCAAATCCCAGAAGTGAGGTTCCTTGGTAATCCAAAAGAAAGAGGAGCTCTAATTAGTTTTACTCTTAAAGGAATCCATTCTCACGATGCGGCTATGATTCTTGATGAAGAAAACATTGCCGTAAGAAGCGGGCATCATTGCGCGCAGCCTGTAATGGATCGATTTGGGGTATCTGCAACTTTACGCGCTAGTTTTGGCGTCTACACAGAGACATGGGAAATAGACCGTTTGATTGCTGGCCTATCTAGAGTCATTCGATTATTTAGCTAATCTCCATATAAAGGAGGCGGTTTATACGCCTCATTTTGAAGCAACTCCCCAGGAGAAGAGCGATTGGCATCTTGCCCTCTTAAATTGGGGCTTTTAAATTCCAACTTTTTTTGATCCTTCTCTAGTTCAATAAGATACTTTTCCCAATCCTGAATTGCGGCATCTAATTCGGTACGAGACAAAAGCATTAACTCTCGCAATTGAATTAGTTCTTTCATCTGATCGCGTTTCATAATCCAAAGTTCTTGTTCCTCTGGTAAACGCTCAATATTAAATAACAAATTCAGGTATTTATTTTCGGCTTCCATATAGGCTTTATAGGTGTCTTTATAAACAAGCTGACGATCAGTCGCCATCATTTGCTGAGGCGACTGGTTTGATGCGCAGCCTGCTAAACACAAAAAAACTAGGAAGCCTAATAATAGTTTCATTCTTTTTCCGTTGTATATAATCGTTCTAAAGTAATATTACTCTTAAACGTAGCAGTGTCTCCTGTTGTTGGATTCACCATAGTGTGCACTCCTTGTTTGAACTCTCGTTCCTGACAAGGAATCCCTGTTTCAGGCTCTATCGCTACCCAATACTGAGTATAGTATTCTGCTTTTAACCCTTTATAATACGATTGGTATTGCTCTGTACCAATACCACTATTGACGTGCTGTTCCCAAATAAAATAAGGGAAGCTTTCATTTTCTTTTAAGTGAATCATATAACCTAGACAGCGCTTAGAATCCAAATTATGAAAGCCATTAGTCACCACTGAATCTATTTTGATTAAAGCAAAATTCAATCGACCACGATCCTTTAATAACTGAGTAATGTTCGCTTTCGTAGGAACAGGCCCTTGTAGTAAATGAGACATTTCCCAACGGTGTTTTTCATTGCGAATCAAGTGCTTTACATTTTCTGGATGAGCTAATTGATTACGCCAACGGACAGGCATTGGAATGGATTGAAGTAGAGTATCATACAGTTCAAAACCTTTTGTTTCTATCACTTGACGATCTACTGCTTTTATGCTCACTTCTCGAATACGCCACAATAATTCTGAAGGCATATAGTTTTTTAAATACCCTTTCGATTTATTGATTTCAAACTGGCGATCAAGCGTTAAAGTATCGCCAAGAGAGGCGTATTTTAATTTTGAATAGGCGGCAGTGATTGTACCCATTCGTTCTTCGCCTTTTAAATCGATTGTGGCAAAATAGCCCTCTGAATATAATAGACGTTCAGCAGGTTCTTTTAACTGGTAATTCACTTCCACTTCTGAACCACAACCAACAAAAAACAAAAAAGTCCCTATAAGTAAAGAGACTTGAATAATTTTAATGAAATACATTACTTATGAACCTCAATTTCTTTAATAGCAAGCACAGAATCTTTCGTTCTAAATTCTATGGTCACAAAGCCTTCTTGTGTAAGCCGAAATAATTCTTTTGCTGACATAAACCCGCCCTTTCGAGCTTTGCCTCTGACAGCATAAGTATTTTGATTCGGAGTGATTTTTACTTGACGGCGCCATTTTTCTGGGCCTCTGTTTTTAATAGAACCTTCGTAAACGATACATTCCATTTCAGTAAACTCAAAATGGTTTTCTGATACCAACTCAAAAAGAACAGGATCTTTAAGGGTAAATGAGCTAGCGGTATCGGCCACTCGATTTACTTGATGATTCCATTCTCGACCAACCAGAATCGTCAGTGGAACGGATTTTTTCTCACAAGCAGCCAATAAAAATAGATTAGCAAGTATGAGTAAAATACAGCTTAATTTTTTTATTGTTCCCTTTTTCATTTTTTGATTCCCCTGTAATAGTTAAAACCAAAAACGAATACCCATTCTAAAATACAAGTCTGGAATTTGCCATGCTACATAATTATCATCAAAACGATTATCTCGATAGTCATCAAAAATCACATGAAATTCACCCACAGGATTTAATTCCGCATAGATTTCTAATGGGATAGGCATTTCCCAGGTAATCCCGCCAACAACACCAAAGCGAATAGCTAGTCCTGATTGATCATACCAATAAGAATTGTTGTTATAATAATCAACAAGCCACCAACCCAAGCCACCTGCAGGGCCAGCATAAAGACCTATGCGGCCAAAACCAGGAGATAATTTTAGGAGATTATAATTGTGCCAATAATGAGCTGCGTATACCCCTAGAGAATTATCATGTGAAGAAAAATAAAAATGGCCATAAATATCAAGGGCTGTTGTTGCAGATAGTCGATGTTTATAATCTAAGCCAAAATGTTCTCCAGCATTGCCTAATTGAAGCCAACCACCAATAGCTCTTGATTTTTGTGCTGCAGGGGCAGCCAAAGCCAAAGACGATGCCACAATAACTAATAACATGATTTTCTTTAACATACTCTCTCTCTTTTTAAAAATTAAAAGCCTTTTGAAACTAGAAAAAAAAACATTTCTTAGCCACGATTCAATACCAAAAGCATCTCCAAATGGGGTGTATGCGGGTAAAAAGCAAATCCCTCTACTGCTTTTACTTCAAAACCACTGTTTTTTAGCTGAAATAAATCCCTAGCTAAAGTCACTGGATTGCATGAAACATAAATCATTTTCTTGATTTTGCCTTCGGCAATGACTTTTAAGGCCTCTGGAGGAAGCCCTGTTCTTGGAGGATCTACAATCAAAACAGCAGGAGTACTTTTTGTGTTTTCTAAAAGCCACGATTCTGCATTTGCGGTAACTTGTTCTGCCTTCTTTTCTAAGTTCTTTTTGGCATGTCGCAAGCAACCAGGTTCTCTTTCTACCGTTGTGATTCTTGAAAATCGATCTTCTAAAAGGCTTGCAAAAAAGCCCACACCACTAAAAAGATCAATTAACCAATCTCCTTTTTCTGCATGGAATCGCACACGATCAACTAACGTGGAGAGCAAAGAAAGATTAGATTGAAAAAATACTGACGCATCCATAGAAAGAGTGCGCCCCCCTATAGAGACAAGATTATCTGAAAACATTCTTTGTTCTGGCTCTTTCATTCCCTTATAAAAATAAGAGACTCGGCCACTCCCGTTATCAAAGCAATGAAGTTCTTGCGCGCGAATTTTTTGAGTCGACTCTAAATGCAAGAAACTATTTAATGATTTTGTTAAAACGGGGCATTCTTCAAAAGAAATAATACGATGTGATTGTTCTTCTCGAAACCCGAATTGATTTGTGTCTCTATCTTTAACGACCCTAGCTCGATGTCTATAATGCCAAGGCTCCGTAGAGAAAATAGGAAAGTCGTCTGGTAATGCTGTCTTCCCTATTCTTAAGAAAGTTTCTTTGACAATATCCTTCATAATCAGTACTTGAGATTCTAAAGAAACGTGCTGTAAAGAACAACCACCACATTTTTCATATAAAGGACATTTCGGTTGGATTCGAATGGGGCTAGGCTTGATAACTTGCATCACACGAGCTTCTACGTAGTCTTTACTTTCTTTTGAAATAGCAACTTCTACTTCTTCTCCAGCTAATGCTTGTGGTACAAAACAGACACGGCCATCGGGAAGTCGAGAAAATCCAACTCCTCCTTGTACCATTTTTTCAATTGAAAGCTTCACAAAGGGATTCCTCATCATAGATTGGATTCATTGAATATTCTCTGTACTAAGTAGAACGATTTAAAATACAACGGCAAAGGACGGAATCCACCATTTCTAAAGGGATTACGCCTTCTGTGCAAAGAGATGTTTTTTGAGGGCAACGAGGTGCAAAACGGCATCCCGTTTGAGGGATACCCTGTGAGGCCCAATCGCCCTCTAATATCTCTGGAGGGTGTTCTCGATCTAAAGTGGGAATACTTTTTATAAGAGCTTTTGTGTAAGGGTGTTTAGGAGAAGATAACACTTGAGAAACACTTCCCTTCTCTTGAATTTGCCCCAAATACATCACAATTACATTGTCCGCCAGGGCACGAACCACTTGCATATCATGAGAAATAAAAATCAAAGAGATCCCAGCTTGCCTACGAATTTCATCTAAAACTTGTATAACCTGAGCTTGAACAGAGACATCTAGAGCACTAGTCACCTCGTCGCAAATGAGAACTTTTGGAGACAAAACTAGAGAACGAGCGATTCCAATACGTTGACGCTGACCGCCTGAGAAGGCATGTGGAAAACGGGAGAGGGCTTCTGTAGAAAGGCCTACTAAAGAAAGTGTTTCCTTAATTTTTTGAGTGGACTCTATACGAGAAAAGCCGCGAGCCAGTAATGGATACATCAAAATTTCTGAAACCGTTTGCCTTGGATTTAAGCTAGAGAAAGGGTCTTGAAAGACCATTTGCATTTGTCTTCGTATCAAAGTCAAGTCTTTTCGAGAAGCTGGGTTATACGCTTGCCCTAAAAGAGTCATTTCTCCTTTTGTCCATGGGGCAAGTCCAACTAATGCTTGTGCTAAAGTGGATTTCCCGCACCCAGACTCACCCACGACAGCAAGAATTTCTCCTGTTTTTAAGGAAAAAGAAAAATCTTCTACTGCTGTAAAAAAGTGTTGAACACGACCTAAAACGCCACCCCGCATAGGATAACGAACCGTCAAATTTTCAATTGTTAAGGCATCAGTTGCCATCAGAATCAGAATCCCCATCAAAAGAAGCTAATGTGTCTTGTATTTTCTTCTCTGTGTCCATTAAAATTTTACGACATTCTCGTAATAGAATGGTAGCCCGCTCCACTTCAGAAGCTAATTCGTCGATTCCCATATCAGAATCATCTATACGGGTTAAAATTTCCTCTAAAGCGGCCATCGCTGTCTTATATTCTAAATTTGCCTGACTCATAATAATGGAATATAGCTACATTTATCTTTAATGAGTATCAACGAAAAAATATTCACTGACAAATCAATTCATTCTCTGTCTGGGCGATTAAAAAAAACATTAATCCAAGGCATCGGCGTTTTTATTGCTCTTTTTTATACGGGCTGTTTAGAAATTCCACCTAAGCCAGAGGATTCGTTAAAAGTCAAAACGATAGGCCTCTGGTTAATTAAAGATAATGAGTCAGACTCTCTCTATTTTAAGTCTAATTATGACAAGCCCTTTTATTTAAGGGCTTTTGCTGATCCATATCTTTATACTGAACAATTGGAATTTTATTGGTATCGAGACGGTCGCCTTTTAAAAAAATCTGTCACATTTGTTGTAGATACACCCTTTATCGATATAGATGTTCCAAATCGTTTAAAAGCAGTGGACTCAAAAAACAATACCTTAGTTTATGATTTTAAAGTCTATTTAAATCACCCGCCAGAATTAAACACTAAAACAACTCCTAGCGATCAAGACACAGTCTATGCGTCTCTTTCTTCTGCCCTAACCTTTTCTTGGTCTTCTAATGACAAAGATCACGACGATTCTCTAAGTCATTATATTAAAATAGATGAAACAACGTATTATACTGGGGTTTTGACTTCTATCCAACAATCTGGATTTTCTCCTGGAAAGCACTCTTTTTCAATTTGGGTTATTGATTCTTTTGGTGATGCCGATACTTTAGAATCAAAGACATTTATCGTGAGAGATACCACGGGAGCTGCCAAATGAAAAAACTTTTTTTTATTTGTTTATCACTCGTTCTCACACTAATACTGATTAGTTGTAATGGCGGAGACGACGCTCTCTTTACTGGTTCTGAATATGCAGAAACCATTTCGATAGATGCTCATATCACTCATTCTCTAGATAGCTCTTCGCAACGTGTTAAAACGGACACTCTTATTCCTGGAGATAGCGTTATCTTTTTAGTTTCCGTTTACCCCTCTAAAGCTATTCGACTCCAAAACTACTACTGGAAAATCAATGAGAAAAAAAGAGGAACTGAATTTAGTTTCCGTTCTGCTTTTACAAATGCAGGCAAACAAACTGCCGTTTTCCACCTCGTCGATTTTTATGGAGACACCTTAACAGATACTCTGATTATATGGGTTTCCAATCCACCTGAATTAAATGATTCCGTGTTTGTTCCAGCAAATGAGTCTCAGCACATTTCATCAGAAAAAGGCATTTCTTTTATTTGGAATGCTAGTGACCAAGATTCAAATGACCCCCTCAAACATCATTTCCGCTTATTTAATAACGATAGTTCCTTTGTGGATACGATTGTTTATGAGCCCTATTTCCATTACCCTTACCAACTCCCTCCGCTACATCAAATCTTCTGGAGCGTAGAAACTTTTGATTCTTTTAACTTAAAAGCCCCTCAAAAAATAGAATCTACTTTTTTTACTGAAAGTTTTTCAAAAGATGAAGGCGCTGTAGTCATTCCTATTTCTGCCAAAAATAATTCGCTCTATGAGAATTTAGATTATATAATCACACCTAAAGAAAACCAGCCATTACCACTCTATATCACGGAAAAAGAAAATTTCTTTTTAAGTAAAGGAGTTCTTCACCTTAGATCCCTAAAAGAAGGGGCTTACGACATAGAAGTATTCCACTCCGAGTATAATGATTTTAAAATGAGCCCTCTCTCTTTTTCAATAATTAAAGAAAATGTTTTAGTTTTAGACTCAATCACTCTCACCGATTCCATTCCACCAATCATTAGCAATCTGAATTCTAATAGCGACACCATTCCTATTCAAGATTCTCTTTGGTTCTACATTACCGATGGCGGTATTCCTTTAACAAAAAGCAACATTCAAGTTTATTTTGATAGCCAATTATTCATTTCGTGGTCTTTTTCCAACTCAGTCATTTCTATTTCGATACCTAAAGAAAAACAGAATGACTTTTTGCACTTGCTTAGTTTTAAAATCACTGATTTTTCTTCTAATGTCAAAAAGAAAACGTATTACCTCTCGAGCCAATCTAATGAGTAAGATATGACAACATTTTTTGATAAAAAAATAATCTTATTTTTTGCATTCCTTACTCTCATTGGGTGTGGAGAAGACTCCCTTTATTCTAAGTCCGAAACGAATCAGATCAATCAAAGCATCTATATTGTCCCTGAGTTTTTCACTGGAAATTTATTATCTAATTATTCTTCTGCACGCGTGCAAACCATTGATCAAGGCCAAACCATAAAATTTTGGGCAAGCTATTTAATCAACGAAAAAGCCATCAATAATGATGAAATAGCAAATTATCCAATAGCACTGGAATGGACTATAGGAAATGAATCCTATAACGTTCCTTTCTTTACAAAAACATTTAAAGAGACTGGTTCATATGACGCCATTCTCACCACCACTGATTTCTTTCAAGATACTCTTAGAGATACCGTTACCATTCAAGTAAACACCCCTATTAAAATAAAAGCAGTCTCTCCTGAAGATGGTTATAATTTACTTGATGTCACTGATTCTGCTGGAATCACTCTACATTGGAATATATCTGGTAATGACCCATGGGAAGATCTCACTTGTCTTTTTTACGCTTCTCGTTTCAAAGGTAGTACTTGGGAAAATTTAGTGGACACCGTGAAATGTGAAGAGCCCATTATTATTCTAGGGCCTTTTGAGCAAAACAATTTGATTCTTTATCATGATACCTCAATTGTTTATTATTGGGGAATTAAAGTCATTACGGATTATGGTACATACCCTTCTCAACGAGATTCCACAAGCATTTCCTCTTTTAGAACTCGCCTAAAAGACAACCCTCTTTCTATTATAGAAGTTCCTGTTAAATATCATAAAATTGATCAAAACACTAGCCCTTATACTCGTGTAGATTTGATTTCTGCCTCAGGAGATACGATACAAAGTAAAATATCTTTGCTATCTCAAGATACCTTTTACTTCAAAGATATTCCTCCTCAAAATGGATTAATCATTAAAGCGACTAATCTTATCCTATCTGAATATAAAACAGAATCCGTCACTATGGACGTGATTGCAGGTTCTTATAATGTAACTCCTGAAATCCTATTTATTGATTCCATTGCACCCGAAAGAGCCCCTCTTACCAATTTAATTAATCCAGAAGACTCTATTGTTTTTAAGCTAAAAGATCTCGGGTCTGGAATCAACGCCAAATACATTCATGTTATCTTAAACAACGACACCCTTGAACATCAATTTTCAGATACGCTTCTTTCCTTTGCTCCTCCAAAGCTCTACCAATGCCATAACACTTGTGAACTTGAAATAGAAGCTCTTGATTATGCCGCTAATGAAACGAGTTTAATCCATTGGACACTCTCCTCAAAGGATACTTTCTTTTTACTTGAAGGGCCTTTCCCTCTAAAGGAATTACAATGAAAAAAGTCCTTCTCATTTTTCTTTTCTTTTCGGCAAGTCTTTTTGCTGAAGACTCCATTCAATTTCAATTATCGAGTTTTCCACCTCACGCCGATATCTACCTTGGTTCTCGCCCTAGTTCTTTTGTTCAAAGGCCTCTATATAGCACTCCAGCAACCATTCGTTTGCCTTTAGATAGTACTCAAGTACTTGTGACTTTATTTAAAAAAGATTATGCAGACACCACGATTGATATTAAACTATCCCCAAACGAAAAAGGGGAAGCCTTTATAACCATAATGCTAAAGCAAGAACTAAATGAAAAAATATTAGAACAACAAAAGAAAGATTTATTTAGGCGAGCAAAAAAAGACTATGGAAAAAAAGTTCTTTTAGGAACTATTCCAGCCTCTGTGGCAACGATTATCAACGCCCTCATTTTACAATATCATATCCGACAAGCGGAAGAAATCTCGCAAGAAATTGAAGAAACTATTATTCGACAAAACGATCATTTTAATTCTTTAAAAGACGAATTTCGTCATCACAAGCACCATGCGGAAAACTTTAAACGTGGCACTGTAATCTCGGCAGCAGCCACCTCTTTATTTTTAATTGTGGGATGCACCTTATCCTTTTGAGGTCTTATGAAACACTCTTTCTACATCTCTTTTCTCTTAGTCTTTGTTTCCTTTATATGGGCCATTGATCCACAAGGCCCTACTGTATATGTAGAGTTAAACTCTGGAACAAAGCAAAAGGCTCAGTATTTAGGCTCCATACAAGACACCATTATTCTTGGCGGCTACATCCAAAATTCCTACACCAAGATCAAGCTCCCTAAAAGCGCATTCAAAAGCATTTTAGATTCTACAGGACAGTCTTTATTTAAAACTGAAAACGAATTTTCTTCTAAAGACACATCCTCCACTGTTGAAAAAACAGAAGCTTTAGCTGAAGAAAAAGTAGAACCCATTTCACTAAAAAATAAGACCGTGATAATCCCACTAATGCGTAGAGGAATTGATTCCGTTTTAGCTGAGCGTCTTTTACATTTAACCGTAGAATTACTTTCAGAACAAAATAAATCTATAGAAATCACGCCACTCTCCTTCTTCTCGGAATGCAAAGAAATGGAATGCATCCGAAGATTTTGTAATGAACAGGGAGTCGAAGGATTATGGAACGGAGAAATTGTACCAGCGAAATCAGAGGATAGCTTAATACTAAAGATGGAACGGATGGCTTTTTCTAAAAAAATCCCTGATCAAGTTCAAATCACAATAGCTGCCAAAACACCCTTACAAAGTCTATTAAAGGAAGAAAAATGGGTTTTATTTGTACAAAATAAAGAGATTAAAAAGAAGAAACCAAAGAGCTATGTTTTTGTAGAAACAGACCCAGAAGGAGCAAGCGTTAGCAAAGGGGGAAAATCGCCTATTTGTAAAACACCTTGTACTTTTGCAACTATAGACACGGGAAAAGTTTTAATAGAAACGTATTGGCATGTGAATCAGCATCAATGGGGTAATCAAGAATACATACAATTGATTCCTGAAGATACGGTCAAAGTTTCTCTTAGACTGAAACGAGTCCAGCCAGAAATTGAAATTAGTACAAATCCACTGGGTGCTCTTATTTTTGAAGGGAACGATACTCTTTCAATAAAAAGGCGGCCTCTTGGACAAACGCCTAAACGTATTCATGCTTTTGAACCAGGGCCAGCTTCGATGAGACTGTGGAAAGAAGGTTATAAAGACACCTTAATCGAATTTCATGTAAATACCCTAGAAAAGACCCCTCTTTCTATTGATTTAACTCCTCTAAAAGACCTCAATGACATTGAAAAACAACAAAAATGGATCAAGGCGAAAAAGGTTCGTTTTTGGGGACTCACCATTACAGGGAGCGCGATTGCTCCAATCATTACAGGAGCGATTTTTTCCTATTTAAGCCATAAAGACTACGAAGAGGCTAGAAAAATTAAAAAAAACTTGGAACAACCAAGTATTGCGGATGGGGCTCATTTTCAAGAACTCGTAGATAAAAACAGTGACCTTGTTGAAAAGGGAGATCAAAAACTTATCATAGGAGGTTCTTTATTTGGCTTAGGAGCAATAATGATTGGATTTGGCCTAACTATCTTATTTTGAACCATTATTTGACTAAAAAATGAATTTCTTTAGTGCTTTTTCTTTAACAAAAGTTAAATTTAGCGACGATGCAAAGAATTGCCTTTATATTAATTTTAGCTATTGCCCTAACGACTCCTGCTGCAGATTTTGAGAGGTCAAACTGGCGTACTCAATTGTACTTTCAGGCAGAACCATACTCTTTAGTTCAGTTTTCTGGTGAAGGTGAACTATTAAATGACCCTATTGATACAGAGCTTTGGACAATTCCATTATCTTTTGGGATTCTATGGAGTCCACTCTTCACACCTGCTTTTAAGCTAGATGTTCCTTTTACTATTTGGCTTGGAATTGAAGCCGCTTCTTTTCAATTTAAAGAGATCCAATCTTATCCAGAATATCAATACAATAATGGTTTAGAAGTAGTAGATGGTCCAAGTAATCGTAATGAGATTCTTTCTTTTTATTCGGTGAATCCAGCCGTCCTTGCTGGTTTTTCATTTAATATCGCAGGTAATTTTGACTTAAGAGTCTTAGGTGGCTTTGGTCTACAACGCTATTCTTTTAAAGATGAATTTCTAGATGTAGGTCGTGAAAAAGTGTCTTACCTCAAATACTACTTTGTATCTGGCGCTCTTGAATATCGTATAGCCGAAATTTTCCAAGACGGCGACCTCAAGATCGGGATCAACGTCCGTAAAGAGTTTGAAAAAAGAGAAAACATAAAAGCAACTAATTCTACAAACAATATTTTAGAAATTCCTGATGGCTATTCTGGTGTTGAATTTGAGTCCATTACAAACAAATTACCTGTTCGTGTGGCTCTAGAATTATCTCTTGAATTTGGAAAAGAAAGCCGTCGTGATCGAAAAGTGCGTTTTGCTTTATTTGATAGAGATTCCGTTTTAATTAAAAATAGCGAAGTCAAGGATACTCTCTCTGATTGGGATTGTATGGCCATTGAAAGAGATTACAAGTTATTCCTTGAAGATGGTGATTTACCTGATGTAAGTGCTAGTTACACAAAGGTACAGTTTGCCGATGTGTTAGAAAGTTATTTAGCGTACTGTAAACCAGCAGACCTCAATACAAAAGAACATTTATACGCAGCTCTTGATAGTAGTAAAGTCAATCTAAAGCAATATCAAGTCAAACAAGAAGATTCTCGTTATCAACAAGTGATTGCATCTAATGATCTTGAAATGATGCAAATGTTCTTACAATATTACCCAGAAACTCCTCATCGCGAAACCATTGAAGCGAAAATAAAAGTTATTTCTGATTATCAAGTTTTTAAAGCCGCCCAAAAAGAAAATTCATTTAAAGCGTATTTAGCTTACTTCAATGATTATCCAGAAGGTGCTTTCCATGATGAAGCAGAAACAGGCATATTTAATCTTGTAAAAGAGGGTAACCGTAAAAAAGATTACGAAATCTATTTGAAACGTTTCCCTGAAGGTAAATACGTCACTGAAGCAAAACAAGCTCTCCAGGAATTTAAGCGTGGTGGAAAACGTTAGTATTTATACAAGTATTATTGAATGGTACAATGCAAATCTTAATTATGGAACAATTACTCTATTAATGGGTATTGAAAGTTCATTTGTTCCTTTCCCTTCTGAAATAGTTGTTCCTCCTGCGGCTTATAAAGCATTACAACCTAATTCTAATTTAAGCTTAGTCTTAGTTGTTTTCTTTGCATCCGTAGGTGCCCTAGCTGGTGCATTAATTAACTACTACCTTTCCAAGTTTTTAGGACGCCCAATTATATACAAATTTGCGGACAGTCGTATTGGTCATTTTTTCTTACTCGATTCCTGCAAAATTAAAAGTGCAGAAGCCTTCTTCTTAAAACATGGAGCCATCACCACTTTAGTCGGGCGTTTAATCCCAGGCATTCGTCAGCTTATTTCTATTCCAGCTGGCCTTTCTGGTATGAAACTTTTGCCTTTCATTATTTATACAACGATTGGTGCCACTTTTTGGAATATCTTACTTGCTCTTTTAGGTTATTTTGCTCATGGGCAAAAAGACTTAATTGATCAATATGCTGGTGAATTATCTAAAGTTCTTCTTGGCCTTGGCACTTTATTTGTTGCCTATATGTTCTTCTCCGCTTTTCGTAAAAAGAAGAAAATTAGTGAATAGATTTTTATTATATCATAAATAAATCTGTATTTCAAAGGATCCTAAAAATAGGATTCTTTTTTTATCTCTTATTGGCAATTTTTGACACAACGATTCATTTTAAATTCGGACTCCAGTATCATGAGTCCCTTTTTGTATCGTCTATAAAAGCCATGGCGAATGCCGTTCAAAAAATCCATTTCTTCCGTTACAGCTCCTAAACTATCAAAGACACGAGCCTTTCCATTTAGTTGCCCCTCAGAATAAACCATTTCGCGTCGTACAACGCCCTTTTCATCATATTCAAAAGTAGTACCATGCAAAACACCAAGACGATAAGTCTCTTTAGTTTGTTTGATACCAGATTCGTGATACGTAATAGAAAAACCTTCTTCTACTCCATCTTTATAGCCTATCGTTTGCCATAAGTTTCCATTTTCATAAAAGCTCTTATAAATGCCGTCGAGCTTTCCTGCTTTATAATTTGCTTCGATAGCTATTTTTTGATTAGGATGATAAGAAATAGACATCCCTTCACGAATATCGGTGCCTTTTAAAACCGTATAAACTCGAGCCAAAGAATGATCTGAAAAATGCGTTTTAACAGTATCCAAATCTAAAGCCCTAACCAAAACGGGGCTTACAGATAAAAAACAGAAAAAAAACAGATAAATTTTCGTTTTCATAATGCTCAAATGTAGTTTATTTTAACACTATAATGTATTTTGGTTGAGCCTATGCGTATTACTTTTTTAAATCCTCCCTTTCACCCGATGTTTAGTCGGGAATCTCGTAGCCCCTGCGTTACTAAATCAAGCACTTTATATTGGCCCATGTTTTTAAGCTATGCCGCTGGAAACGTAGAAGCTGATCAAAATGAAATTCAATTGATTGATAGCCCAGCTATGGATCTTGATCTTGAAGCGACTGTCGCTAAGATTCGAGATTTTTCTCCTGAGCTAATTATCTGTAGCACAAGTACCCCTAGTATTTTAAATGACCTTCAAGTCGTGAAAGCTCTTAAAGTTTTATTTGGCGTACCTACGGCCATTATGGGAACTCATGCTACTGCGGAACCTCTTGAATGCTTAAAAATGGAACCAAATCTTGACTATTGCATTATTGGAGAAGCAGACCATACCGCGCTTCAACTAGTGCGTTATCTTCGTGGCGACATTCAATCCATCCATTCTATTGCTGGACTTGCGTTCCGAGATAAAGATGGTTCTATCGATTTTCAACCCGAAGGTCCAAAGATTGAAAACCTAGACGAAATTCCCTGGGTAAGTAAAACCTATTACAAGCATTTATTCTCTTGCTACAAACGTTATTTTTATGGCGCCAATATTAACCCCTTAATAGTGATTCTCACAGGAAGAGGCTGCCCCCACCGCTGTAGTTATTGTGTGATTCCACAAACATTAAATGGGCATACTTATAGAACAAGAAACCCAATAGATGTTGTAGACGAACTTGAATATATTCAAGAACATTTTAAAGATTTAGGCGAAGTCTTTTTTGAAGACGATACTTTTACAGCAAACCACGACCATGTTAAACAAATATGCAATATCATTCTAGAACGTGAATTAAAAATCACTTGGAGTTGTAATGCTCGCGCAGATGTACCAGCCTCATTACTTCAGTTAATGAAAAAGGCAGGATGTCGAGAAATGTGCGTTGGTTTTGAAAGCGCAAGCCCTGATGTTCTTCAAAATATTCATAAAGGGATTAAAAATACGGAGAAGGCCATTGAGTTTTCTAAGAATGCTAAAAAAGCACACTTATTAGTTCATGGCTGTTTTATGGTAGGTAACCTAGGAGATACTCAAGAAACTCTTGAAATGACTCTCGAATATGCCAAAAAATTAAATCCGAATACCGCTCAATTTTATCCTATTATGGCTTATCCTGGTACAGAAGCATACAAAGAGGCTATTGAAAACGGAGCTTTAGAAAGTAAAGATTATAATCAATGGCTTGATAAAGATGGATTCCACCGCACCACGATTCGCCGCGGCAAATTATCTAGCCAAGATCTAGTTGATTTTTGTGATAGAGCTAGGCGCGAATTTTATTTACGTCCTTCTTATATGCTCACGCAAGCGAAGATGGCACTCTGTAACAGCCGTGAACGCTATCGCATTCTGAGAGGTTTTGGTACCTTAGTAAAGCACCTGTTTAGAAAGCATGGTGAATTAAAAAGCACCGTTCGGCAAGCGCCAACAGAAAAGCAATAAAACTCGATTCCTATGGATTGTTAGCCTTTTCAAAAACGGTGGAGTTTGCGTTTTTTTGGACTGCAAAATAAAACCAAATTGAAGTCGAACTTTCTGGAATTCATTTTACTTTCGCATTTAAATACTTCAAAACAAAAAAGTCCGAAAATAAATTCCGGGACTTTTTGTTTTAAAATTATGTTTCAGATATTATAAGAGAACGACTTCAAAAGAATGCCTTATTTCCTTTCATATCAAAGAATTCGATCTTCCCATTGTTTTCTATGCGAATAAAGACACTCTGCTTTTCTTGATCATAGAATAAACGAGTTTGAGGAGTTGTGTTATTTAGGATTTGATTGTTTGCTTGTATTGCTACAGAAATAGGAACAAAATCAATGTAATTTAAGTTCACATAATCTGAACCAATGGTGAATCGAAGCACCTGAATGCCTTGTTTTAAAACGACATCCTTTACTGTCACATCTTGCCACTGCTGCCATCCACCTGTACTTGGAATAGAAATACTTTTCACCAAATCTTCTCCATCAGAAGTAATTGAAATCGTATTTGCATTTTCACTTGCCACTCGAATCACTAGATTATAAGTCCCAGGATTTTTCACGTCCACAGTGTACTCTACCCATTCACCAGCAGTGGCCCAGCCTAAATTATAACCAGCCCCTTCATCTGTACAATCTTCTAAATCCACATCTTCTTCTGTGCGGAAACTAGCACCACCATCATTCCCTGCAGAATCATCAAAATAGGCACAGCCATTTCCACAGTCGTCATAATTTTCAAATTCGACTTTTCCAGGAATAGCATGCGCTACGCCTTGGTATGGTTTTTGTACAGGAAAAACATCTATTGTAATAGAAGCTTGCCCCTGATTCCCTTCACTATCTGTGGCGATGGCAGTAATTTGATGACTCCCTAAAGAAAGAGACTTTAAAATATACGTATAAGGAACAACAGATTTTTCTTCTAAAAGAATATCCCCTTCTTTGAGTTCTAGTTTAACAATAGTTCCTTTTGTCGCGGTCGCATTGACTTCTAACGAGACCTGTTCGCCAACAGAAACTTCATTAGAAGTAACACTTAATTCGACAACAGGTCCGTCTAAAGAGCCTAATAGTTCAAGCATTTTTTGAGCGTAACGTTCACCAAATGTTTGATACCCAGCACGCGTAAAATGAAGTGTATAACTAGCCTCTTTTAAAGCAGGGCAATCAGCAGCAGAAATTAAATGCCCATTAGGAATCATGTTTGCCGCTTCAGCAACAGCATCATTACGATAACCTAAATCACCGCCCGCCGCTGTGGTGGCGAGTTCTCCAATTAAAATCGGCACCTGAGTTGGGTCAAGTTTCAAGTCTGCAATAATATCGTCATAGACTTTTTTTACACGACTAGGCCAATCTGCCATTTGATAATCCGCTTCGCCCTGATGGAAAAGAATCCCTTTAATGACACCTTCTTTTTTCGCTATTTCTCCCATCTCAATAATGCGTTTGTAGGGATCTCCGCCATATTCATCTAAATATTGAATCCACCATTCATTTGCACTACGAGCCTTGCTGATATAAGATGCACTTGTCGCTTTGTCAAACAAGCTAATGCTTTGCCCTCCAATAGCAACATTTGCAATCCCTATTTTTATGGACGCAGGTAATTCTTGGACCATTTTACGCCCAAAAAAGTCAGCGATTCCCATCTTCGATTGGCTATGACCCATAGGAGGAATTCCTGGGTAAAATTGCCCTACCGTTTGCCCTGAATGCTTGGCTGCACGAAGTACAAAAAACCGAGGATCAGGCGTTTTATCTTCAGCAGTGGGATCTGCTTGCCCAGACATATTCGATTGTCCAAAGGCTAAGTAAATATGGAAATTTGGATCTTGTCCATAAGTCATGGACAAGAAGCAAATACACAAGAATAAAAACAGAGGTATCATTTGTTTTCTTTAATTCGCTTTGTATGGAATCACTTTTGTTAGTAACAAAGCTCCGTTTTTATTTACTACAGTCATAAGCACCTTTCCAGATTTTAGATTAGGTAACTCTCCACCATGTTCTCCAAGCTCACCAAGGAATTGGCCTTGAAGATCAAAAAGACGGATTTTGGCTCCAACAGGTGCACCCTCAAGATTGATTCTGTTATTAGAGAAGTGCATTTGCATTTGAGCATCTAATTTCTGAGCTAATGAAATGGTGTTTAACTTGAATTCCATATAGTTTAAGTTAACATATTTTGCACCAAAAGTCACACGAATCACTTGTCGACCCTCTTTTAGGTTAACCCCAGCTACTTTTACGTCTTGCCATTTTTGCCATCCACCTGTAGTTGGAATAGCAATTGGTTTTACAATTTCTTTTCCATCCACAGTCATAGAAAGGGTATTTGCATTTTCACTTGCCGCTCGAACAACAAGATCATAAACGCCAGAGTTTTCTACATCTACAGTGTACTCGACCCATTCACCAGCGGTGGCCCAACCTAAATTATAACCAGCTCCATCATCGGTACAATCTTCAATATCCACATCTTCATCTGTACGGAAACTAGCACCACCATCATTCCCTTCAGAATCATCAAAATAGGCACAGCCGTTTCCACAGTCGTCATAATTTTCAAACTCAATCTTACCAGGAATTTTTGAAACCACACCCTTATACGCTGTTTGTGGAGGAGAAACAACAACAGTTCTTCCATCTGAGCTTGACTTTCCACTATTATCAGTCACTACAGCCTTTATACTATAAGAACCTAAAGCCACATTAGTCCATTCATAAGTATAAGGAGCCTTTGTGATTGACGCCAGAAGCTTATCTCCATTAAAGAATTCGACTTTTGCCACACTACCATCAGAATCAGTTGCCGTAGCAGTAATAGTCACTGTTGCAGGAGCTTCAAAGGTGGCTCCCGATACAGGAGAAGTAAGAGTGACTTTAGGTATTGTTGGATCGGATTCGAGCTTTGGAGTTGTCCAATCAATCAACGATTCGTAATCTAATTTAAAATTACCGTTCGATGGATTTCTTTTAATATCTGTATCAGTTGATTCTTTCCCTCGAAGGAACTTGTCTACAAAAGCAGTCACAGCATTATTTTGGCTTTCTGACGCTTGACAATGAGAATGCCCTTTGGCAAAGTCAAATCCAAAGCGATCTTCTATACCCATGGCCTTCCAAACTTCATAAGCAGCCATCGATGATTTATAACCAGACTCATCACCTAACCAAACGTAGTCTGGATTACCCAAAGCTAAAAAGGCTCTAGGGGCAATCATCGCAATTAATTCATGGTGGTCATGAGGCAATTGATAAGGATTCAAAGAAAGCATGCTTTTCATAAACCAGCTTCCATTCGTGTTATTTATCTTTTCTACATCTTCTACGCGCTTTGCATAAGCATCAGAAGCACGCCAAGAGTTAATGCCGCCTCCACCTGATTCTTGAGCTATCACTAAAGTGACTCGTTCATCAAAAGCTCCAGAGAACAAAGCCATTTTACCTGCATAAGAGCAACCAGTTGTAGCGATACGGCCCATATCCAAATTATACTCATCGGCAATTAAAGCAAGACCATCTATTATACGGCTCACGCCCCATGACCAAGCAGTATAATCCCCTGCCGACGATAAATTCGTGTACATTTTATAAAAAGGCGCATTTAAATCTTTATTACCAGTCATGCCATAAGTTGCCACTTGATCGTGATTAAATGGAACTTGAACTACACCACTAAAAAGAGAAGTCGAAAGAGAACCTGTTCCGCTATTCATACCAATCACAATAGGATGTGGCCCTGCTCCAGAAGGAATAGAAAACTTAGACGTTAACGTAATTGTTTTCCCATTTTCTGTAACGGTAACAGTCAATGTACCACCAGAATAAGTTGCTTTTAGATTTGTAGGAGGCTTAGGTTTAGCCCCTATTTCATATTTTTCAATATCAGCCTTAATTTCGTTTCTTCGTTTACTCCAATCATCAAAAGTAGTGACATAGCTTCCATCTGTAAATTCAAATGGATTAGGCAAATAATTATTTTGCTTTAAGGCTCCCGCCGTAACGCTTAAATCTTGGCCTCGATTTTCTACGTCATAATTTAATGGAACTTGAGCATAGCTTAATGCAGCAAAAGCAACAAAAGCAATCCAGATTGTTTTTTTATTAAACACACCAACCATAATACCATCCATTATAATGGCCGCTTTAGAAACTAATTTTGGATAATATGCCTAATTACACATCACAATACGCGATCGTTCAAAGAGGGGCAACACACTCATACACACCACTTCTCACTCTTACATTTGCAATGTCTTTGGCCACACATTACCAAAGTCATTTTCAAAAGAGCCTTTTGTTAATCCAAATCACCCGACAATAAATTAAACAATAAATGGTGTTGTATGATGACATCAAAGGCATTTCACGTTGTAAGCAGGAACAACAACAGAATGAATAAAAATAGATTTCCTATTGTAAATCAGCTATTTTCGCCCAAATAAACAAAACTACATCGTTCTTGTTTCTAATTTTTTTACGAATTCTTTTTCAAGAACATCATAAAGACTGAGTGTGCCATATACGTCTTGATATGTTACATAGTCCAGTCTGGACCTAGTGACTTTTTAATAGATAGCTTTTCTGAAATCATACTCATTTATTAATGTTTAAAATATACTATCATTTTCGTATTGATAAGCAAAGATTATGCACAAAATTTTTCCAATCTATAAGCAACTGGAGTCTTGTAGCCAAGACTACTATGAATGCGCTTCCGATTGTAAAATGTGAATTCAAGCCACTAACGCAATTTTACTTCTTTCTAATTTAAATAATATTTTTGGTAATTTGTAATCTAAAGTTTTTCGTGGCCGATTGTTTAATCGGCTCATTATCATGTCCCGCAAATTCTTTTCCATTATCAGCAGTAAATGTTTTGACGCATTCTTTAATTGGTTTGAACTTTGAAATGAGCTCCTTTTTGACACTACCCGCATCCTTTTTTTGACTAAAGCCGACTAAACCAAAAATTGGCTCAGGACTCCAATCATCCTCTAGTTTTTGATTTATTTTGAATAATAACGAAGACGATAATTTTCTGCTTTTAGGCTTATTAGCTTCTCTAGCAATAACTTTTTCATGCGCCTGTTTAGGTCTATAGCCTCTTTCACCTGTATTTCGCTTAATTTCACGGCAAATGGTGGAGGGACTTCTCATTAATTCATCGGCAATCGCTTTTTGTGAAAAACCTGCCCTTTTCATGGCGTAAATTTGGTATCTTTCTTCTTGGTCTAGTCGTTTCATGCAATCTTTCCTTTTTAATCTAATTCGATTGCGTTAGTGACTTGAATTCACAAAAAATAAAGTGAATGCGATTGGATTTACAAATATATTTGTGCCATGATTTTCTGTATGGTTTTTCTCGTCTTAACGGTTCTTTGCATATTGTTCATTCTATTTTCATATAAGCATAAAGCACTTCATTACTTTCGATTCAAGAAAAAACAAATCACAATTCGAGGGCATCGCACACCTAAACCAAACTGGGTCAAGCGTGAAATTATTCGCATTAAAGCACACATGCCAAAAGCTGGATGTCGATTAATTGCAGATGTTTTTAACAGAAGCTTTGCAGTAAAAGAAATGACTGTGGGGAAAACATTTGTATATACAGTGCTCCGGGACAATATTTACGAAGTGGAAAGTTTAAGAAAAAAGTGGAAGCGAAGGGTACCAAAACCAATGCAAAAAAACATTGTTTGGGGTATGGATATGACGGGAGTGCAAGCAAACAATAAAAAAAAACAAAACGCTACAGCAACAATCCTCGGCATTCTTGATCATGGGACAAGAAAATGTATTTCGCTGAAAAGCATTTCGGACAAGGCTTCGATAACACTCTTAAAAGCATTGATTACAGCAATTGAATCGTATGGAAAACCCAAGGCGATTCGCACAGACAATGAAAGCGTATTCACATCAAGACTATTTCGATTAGGGTTATGGATTCTCGGAATTAGACATCAACGAACACAAATCCATTCTCCATGGCAAAATGGACGTATCGAACGATTTTTTGGAACCTTCAAGAACTATTCGGACAAAGTAATTTTTAATACAAAAAAAATTCAGTTTGCACTAGATGAATTTCAATATTGGTACAA
>LIUM01000032.1 GCA_001462345.1 Fibrobacteria bacterium AD312
CCTTATGTAAAGATAGAAGAACTATCACTCAATCTTGTACACTTTTTGGGGAGCACCTCAATGCAAAGTATCGCTAAGACGAGAAAAACCATATAGAAAATCATGGCACAAATATATTTGTAAATGAAATTTAAATGGAATGGTTTAGTTTTATATATGACTATACAGCTTCTTGAATTCGAGATAAATTAATTTCAATAATTAAAATTATATTCTTGTTACTTATTTTATTATTGTAATAAATAGGAATAAATATTTTACGTAGACTTATCTAGGCCCTAAAAATTTATCTCCATTTAGATGTATCATGTGATCAGGCATATCAGCAATCCAGACTTCTGTTTCCCAAGCAAGATCTTCTGAGAATTTCTTAAATGTTTTGAAATTTGGAAAAGCTGTAACAAATATTTTGCCAATGATGACCTTATTTGTCATTTTTTTTAATTCTAAAATGCGTTTTGCATTCATTGGACCAACGGAAGTAACTGATTCAATAAAATATAACCAGTTATTTTTTTTACTATAAAGAACAACATCAGGCATTTTGTCGTGAAGAGATATTTCGAATCCTAGGTGTTTTAGTTCTATTTCGTTTTTTACTAAATCCTTTTTTGTAGTGTCACCAACATAAAGGCACATGGCTCCTGGTGCAAAACGTGGACCAAAATCTTCAATAATTGCTTTCTGAAGCTGATTGTGTGCTCCTGTAGAAAATGATAGAGTCTGTCCGTTTATAGTAACGGGGATTTGTCGCATTTTCTTTTTTGAGACATAGAGTGAAACTAGACTTTGGTGTTTAGCCAAGAAGGATGCTTTTGTTTTTTTGCTCCCTCCTGTCTTGATGACTTTTAAAAATTCAGCAGTTAGGCGGTATTTGTAATCTGGGCTATTTGTCGCTTTCCCATTATCTTCAATGAAGGCGGCTGTCCTAAAGTGATGAATAGCCTGCTTTCTAATTGTTTCACGACTATTTTCCGCATAATGTTTTTCATAATGGTGGCTGATAAATTTTATGATATCGTGGATTCGAATCCATTCATTTGTCGCATTGCTCCAAGAAGATGTTTTCTTGATATGAGCCATTGCCAAAAGAGTATGTGCACATAAATCAGATTGTTGGCGTTTTGGAACCTTAAGCTCCGAAAGCAATTCTTTTATTTTTTGCAAATTATCCATAGATATATGATTCCAAAATTTGATTACAATGATGTTCTGATAAATCTTTTGTATGCAGTAATTTTTTCCCCATCTCTTCAATTATTTGCATAGATGGTATGGGTAATGAATTAATTTCTGTTGAGTTAACTTGTGTCGATCCATTCAGTACTCGATAATAGGTATCATAAAGCGTTGAATTGAATATAACAAACAGTCCGTAAATAACACATTCCGAAATATCGCTTCTTCCGTCTATAAAATTGACTTTGTTTTGTGAACTAATGTATGAAAAATCGGGTAAATAACGCTTTAGATAGATTCCACATTGTAAACGGCGTCTTTCCTCTTTTGACGTGAATCGTTTAAGAAATAGATAATTTTTATTCTTTTGTATTAATCCCTTGCGAACTTCTGCAATATATTCGTTGTTTTTTCTTTGAGGAAAATGAACTCGTCCTTCGCGAATGTGTTGACTATATATTAGTGGAATTGCCCCTTTTTCAGGTTCTTTACGGAGTAAGTCTTTGTTCCTGAAATCCACTACGAGTCCTGTTTTCATTTTTAGACCAAGGTCAGTAAGTGTATGTGATTGACGATTAATTAAATGTAGGGCCTTGATTTCTGTTTCATCTCTAACAAGATGAACGTAATAACTAGGTCCAGAAACGATAACATTGTATGGAATATTGATTAGATTTATGTAAGCAAAATCCTTGTTGCTTTCCGTTGTTGAAATAGGAATGGATTTAGGTTGTTTCAAGGTCTTTTTTATTTTAAATATCATTGTTTCTTGCAGAACGCTTTCTTTGTCGAATACTTTGTTCCTGCTTTCGAATAAATGAATTCTAGAAAGAATGGCGTGTGTGAACAAGTGTTTTCGGAATAGTTCAAAATAAGCACCAGATGTCCATGAACGCGGCGTAATATAAACCATTTCTGCATTGTCATCTAAGTTATAGATTCCCATAGTGGCAAATAAGAAGTATAAATTTGGAGCACCATGGCAGACTTCATTGAGCACCAATGCTTCGGGAGCATTTTTTCTTATTTTTTTATAAGGAGGGTTTCCTATAATTAAATCGTATTTTTTATTATCCGAGGTAGTAAATAAATCGTTGTTAAGGTCATGACGTTGTGAAATGATGTAGTTGTCAATTATGATTTTAAAAGTGACATTAAGATTGCTTTTTGCTTTTGCTACTTGTAAATTCTCTTTCAATAAAGAGAGAATGGTAGAATCGTTTTCATAGCAGGTGATTTTAACAATAGTCTTAGGGGAAAGTTCTTCGGAGAGCCGTTCCAATAAGGCGATGCATAATATCCCTGAACCAGCTCCTGCATCTAGTATAGAAATTTCTTTTTTTAGAGGAATTGAGAAAAGAGATGCCATGAATCTAGCCGTTTCTATGCTTGTGAAAAATTGTCCATATTGCTTACGCAAGGACTTGGGCATCTTTTGAATAAAGTCTTCTGTATTTTTACAAATAATTTCAAGCATGATAATTTTTAAAATAGAAAAAAAGAAATAAAAAAACATTAGCGTTTTGATTATCTCATATTTTATGACCTTAAATGGATATAAAATTTTAATTCCCTAAATAAAATGATAGAGTTTTTGCGTGAGGGATGGTGACTCGTATGGTGCCCCGTCCGTTGTATTTTTTGAAAAGCACCTTTTTGCAGCATCATCTTTGGTGCTGATAATTTCTAAAAAAGTTGTTTTTTCATTGGCTAAAGTCAATAAAGTAGCGACGCCTTTCTGCTAAAAACTTATATTGATTTTATGCTCAATCAAGAGGAATATTTTAGCGATTGCGTGAGGGATGATGACCCGTATGGGCGGAGACTCGCGTGGTGTTAATCGCTTTTTTATTCAGTGAGCGAGGCTCCGTTTTTGGAGGTAACTTGTTACCCCAAAAATACAGCCCGACCCAGCGTAAATACTTTGTATGTAATTATTGTTTAGCTGGGGCACGTCACACTTATGGTCAAGTGCCTGTTTTGTTCTCAGGGAATGATACTCTTTCTGTAGAAGGGAAGTCTATATTGCTTCAACAAAGCGGTGTTTATGTGGAGCGAATATCAGCAGGGGATCTTCATACGTATCGGTTTATGATTCCAGAAGGTCTTCCGTCTAATAGTGAAAAAGAATTTTCGTTTAATTTGTATGATGCTTGTATTTATGATTGCGGTACTGATAACCAAACGAAATCGTTGTTTAAGTGGAACTATAAAGACGATTGGTCATTGAGTGAGTATCCTGAAAATGTTGATTATAATTGGATTAGTAGTTCGTGGCGGAACAACATTAATACCCTCGAATCGGTGAAGATGACTCATGTGCTTCTCTTAGATAGTCTTG
This sequence comes from Fibrobacteria bacterium AD312, assembly GCA_001462345.1. Lineage (GTDB taxonomy): Bacteria > Fibrobacterota > Fibrobacteria > Fibrobacterales > Fibrobacteraceae > Fibro-01. The sequence continues at coordinate 3,521 of LIUM01000032.1, forward strand.
ATAATGTTCTCTATGGTGTCGCGGATCCTTCTTCTCCTTCTGTTGCAAAACCTGCTGTGGAACAAGGCGATCAAAAAGCGACGATGACGCATAGTAAATCCACTGTTGGTGTTCAAGTGCCAAATCGAACAGATGCTATTGCTTATTCGTTAGGACAATTATTGTCAGGTGGTGATTTTGAAGATGTGACTTTACCTGGCTGGGCTATAACGGGTTCAGTAAAAAGTATTCGTGATGATGGCCCTCAGGGTTCAAGGTTTGTGAAGCTAGAAAATGCAACGCTCTCTCAGAAGATTCATGCTGCTTCTAATCAATTGCTTGCCGATAGTGGTGCTGTTTTGCTCTTGTGGCATAAGGGTTCGCAAGTGACGGTGTCTTTTGCTGGCCAAACGTCGACTCTCCAAGCCTCTTCCTCTTGGAAAGCAGATACGGTAAAGTATGCTAAAACGTTGTTCAGCCCTTCTAGTACTTACGAACTTAATGTTCAATCAGGTGATGCCTATATAGATGATATTGTGTTGATCCCGGGAACGACGCCAGCTCCTTCTACTTATGCGGTGCGTTTTACAAATACAGCTCATGAAGAAATGGAAACACGTGCTTACGATGGCGATAAGGAACTTTTGATTACGACTTCTGTTCGTGATTTTATGGGTCGTCTTTGGAAAAAGTTTTTGCCTTTTGCTCTTCCTTGTAGTGATGTGGTGGACTGTAATTCAAGTGGTAAAACGCTTGATCATCCGACGATGGCAAAAAACTATTACATCAAAGCGAACCCAGATTATCCTGATGCAGGGGGGTATCCTTTTGTAGAGACTCGTTGGAAGCCAGACCAAGCGGCAACTAAAGATGTGGATGGTGCCCCAGGTAAGGCTTATTCGCTTGATGGAGATGTAAATGGAACTCATCTTGTGCGTGCTTATTCATCGGGTGTGAACTTAACGGGTATTAATTTGCTCGATTCTGTGAGTTTGAATAGTGCCGTTTCAGCGGTGCAGCATAGTCGGCTATGGGATGGTAAAACTAATTATCGTGCAGCATCTGACTTGAATCCAACCCACCTTTGGGAACTCTCTATTGATCCTGATGGTCGCATGGCTTTCACGGTAAAAGATGGTGAGAGTAAGGTGATTGTGTCGGGAGCGTTAAATAGCGACGGCAGTCTTTTGAGCCGTAGTGTAAATGAACTTGATGTTCGTGGCAATGTGATTAAGAGCCATCCGCCATTGAGTTGTGAATACACGCCGTTACCTTCAAGTTGTGTGTCTCCAAGTACTTTTGAATATGATAGCGAAAGCCGTGTAGTGAAAAGCGTGGAGCCCGATGCCAATGAAACTCGTTCCTATTATGATGTTGCAGGTCGAGTACGTGCGACGCAGACGCAGAGGCAGATGGATAGTGGTGCTGTGAGCGTTACAGGTTATGACCATTTGGATAGGCCGATATTTACAGGCGTTTGGAAAGCGAGTCTTGATTCTAGCACGTTAAGAAGTTATTTTAACAACGTGGAAAACAGATTCAACCCAACGATATCAGAACTGGAGGCGGGTACAGTGACTCGTACTTATTACGATCGCATGCCTGCTCGTGATACCCTTGGCGTGGAGCTGTATTCAGCCGATTTAGATACGGCAGAGGCATTTAAGTACAATCGAGGTCGAGTCGTGGCTACGATTAGTGATGTTGTAGTAAAAGAAACTGGCGATACTCTCCGTCATTCTGTGGCGAATGTTTACGACAAACGTGGTCGTGTGATTGAGAGTTATATCTATAATGGTTCTGTGTCTGCTGATTCACTGAAGATGCTTGCTACAACGACAGAATATGACCTTGCCGGAAAAATCCTCCAAGTCACCAAATACCCTTATGGATTAAGTGATGCTGGGAAATCTCGTAAAGTCGTAGAACGTTATGCTTATGACCGATTGGGTCGTGTAGATACTTTGTATGTAACGAATGGAGCTTCTCTAGAAACCGTCCTTGCTGCTTATGAATATTACCCCACAGGGAGTGTTCAAAGCGTAAAACTTGGGAATACCATCACTTTGGATTATGAGTACCATATCAGCGGTGCCGTGAAAAGTGCTGTCGCTTATGTTTTAGATGGCTCTGTTAATGGTGCAAGTTCAAATACGGCGAACTTAACCACTGCAAGTTCTGTGCCAAAAGTCCTCTACAGTGAAACCCTCTACTACGAAGATTGCGATAGTGAAGGATGCACACCGCAATACAATGGCAATATCAGCCGCATGGTGCATAAACTGGCTCATATCAATCAGTTCTTTAGCACCGAGCGAGATGTCGCCTATTATTATGACGAACTCAATCGTTTGACGAAAGTAGATGATAAAAATGAAAGAGATTTTTACGACGAGGCCTTTACTTATGATGCTCAGGGACGTATTACAAGCCAACGCCGAGATGGATATATAAATAATGCTACAGGCGGAGAATACAGCTATTACGCACAAAGTAACAGACTTGAAAAAGTTAGTGCAGGAATGAGTAGCGATGTCGATTTCAATCGAAATATGACGTCGAATGAAAACTTTATCTATGACCGTGATGGCAACATGATAGAGGATAAGTCCAAACAAATGACCATCTCCTATGATCATCGCGGTTTACCAGTGGAGTTCAAACGAGAAAGTTCTTCAAGTGAAAACGGTGCGGATTCTGTGCGATTAGTTTTAAATTATGGCGGAGCAGGAAGCCGAATTTCAAAAATTCGTGAACGTAAATCTGCTGGTGAAACCTCATGGTGCCCCGTCCGTTGTCCTTTTTGAAAAGCACCTCTTCGCAGCATCATTTTTGGTGCTGATATTCCTTAAAAAGTTGGTTTTTTATTTGCTAAATTCGGTAAAGTAACGGACAGTGTACAGCATTCCCATTGAAGTGAGTTTACTTTATGTGTAATCTAGTGCGTATCCTTTTAATAATCCATTCCAAAGACTTACCTTCTTTACTTGTCTTGGATGCTTTCTATAGGGATTAATCTCTTTCCATTGTTCGTCTGGGGTAAGTCCGTTCAGGTGTCTGTGAGGTGCCCCGTCCGTTGTCCTTTTTGGAAAATATCTCCTCGCAGCATCATCTTTGGTGCTGATATTCCTTAAAAAGTTGGCTTTTCATTTGCTAAATTCGGTAAAGTAACGGACAGTGTACAGCATTCCCATTGAAGTGAGCTTACTTTATTTGTAATCTAGTGCGTATCCTTTTAATAATCCATTCCAAAGACTTACCTTCTTTACTTGTCTTGGATGCTTTCTATAGGGATTAATCTCTTTCCATTGTTCATCTGGTGTGAGTCCGTTCAGGTGTCTGTGAGGCCTTATTGCATTGTACCAAAACTGAAATTCATCTAGTGCAAACGGAATCTTTTTTGCATTAAAAATCACTTTGTCCGAATATTTCTTGAAGGTTCCAAAAAATCGTTCGATACGCCCATTTTGCCATGGTGAATGGATTTGTGTTCGTTGATGTCTAATTCCTAAAATCCATAACCCTAATCGAAATAGTTTTGATGTGAATACGCTTTCATTGTCTGTGCGAATCGCCTTGGGTTTTCCATACGATTCAATTGCTGTAATCAATGCTTTTAAGAGTGTTATCGAAGCCTTGTCCGAAATGCTTTTCAGCGAAATACATTTCCTTGTCCCGTGATCGAGAATGCCGAGGATTGTTGCTGTAGCGTTTTGTCTTTTTTTATTGTCTTTGTAGCTCTTTGCTTGCACTCCCGTCATATCCATACCCCAAACAATGTTTTTTTGCATTGGTTTTGGTACTCTTCGCTTCCACTTTTTTCTTAAACTTTCCACTTCGTAAATATTGTCCCGGAGCATACTATAAACGAATGTTTTCCCTACAGTCATTTCTTTTACTGCAAAGCTTCTGTTAAAAACATCTGCAATTAATCGACATCCAGCTTTTGGCATGTGTGCTTTAATGCGAATAATTTCACGCTTGACCCAGTTTGGTTTAGGTGTGCGATGCCCTTGAGTTGCAATTTGTTTTTTCTTGAATCGAAAGTAATGAGGTATTGTGTGCTTATACGAAAATAGAATGAGTAATATGCAAAGTATTGCTAAGACGAGAAAAACCATATAGAAAATCATGGTACAAATATATTTGTAAATCCAATCGCACTCACTTCGTTTTTCATGAAGAGTTAAGTATATATGTTGAATGGATAATCATTTTCAGTAACTTGCTAGTATTGCCTCGTCCATCTTTTGAAAAACCACTTGTCTTAGCCATCATTTTGTATGC
>LIUM01000033.1 GCA_001462345.1 Fibrobacteria bacterium AD312
GAACTGCGCTTGGAAAATGGTACTGTTTGGTTGTCTCAAGCAGAGATAGCTGAGTTGTTTCAAACCACAAAGCAAAATATCAGCAAACACATACAGGCCATATTTGACGACCAGGAGTTAGACGAAACGGCAACTGTCAACCAACAGTTGATAGTTCAAAATGAAGGAGATCGTGAGGTTTCACGAGCTATTTCCTTTTATAATTTGGATGTCATATTAGCTGTAGGCTACCGGGTGCGGTCGGTGCGCGGCGTACAATTTAGGCGTTATGCCTCGACTGTTCTAAAGGAGTACCTTGAAAAGGGGTTTGCGTTAAATGATGAGCGCTTAAAGAACCTCGGCGGCGGTAATTACTGGAAAGAATTACTCGACCGCATTCGGGATATTCGCTCCAGTGAAAAGGTTATGTACCGGCAGGTTCTGGAACTGTATGCTACAGCTATCGATTATGACCCCAAGAGCGATGAGAGTCTTACATTTTTCAAAATGGTGCAAAACAAGTTGCATTTTGCCGCTCACGGCAAAACTGCCAGCGAGATTATTTATTTTCGCGTGGATAGCGATAAGCCTTTTGCAGGTCTTACTAGCTTTAAGGGCAGCAGGCCCACACAGGCCGAGGCGATGGTCGCCAAGAATTACCTGAGCGAGCAGGAATTGAAGGTCCTAAACAATATTGTGTCGGCTTATTTTGATTTTGCTGAATTAAACGCTATTGAAGAGCGCGAAATGCGCATGGCCGATTTTGTGCGGGAATTGGACCGCATTCTTTCATCGGCTGGGCGGAAATTGCTGGAAAACGCTGGTACTATTTCCCAAACTCAGGCTGAGGCTAAAGCAAAGCTTGAGTATCAAAAGTACAAGGCCAAAACATTGGAGCAAGTGGAAAAAGAATACCTGAAAGCGATTGGAGCCCTGGAACATCAAGCGAAGTCCGAAAGCCGGAAAAAGCGGAGCAAGAAATGAGCAGCGTGAACTTTTTAGAAAAACTGCTGGATGGAGTTGAGGTTGAGTGTGTGAGCAGTAAACCACTGAACACACGGAATACACGGAAAAGTAAGAATCTGAAAATCCTTTCGGTGTTTTCTGTGTATTCCGTGGTTAATCCTGAATTGGAGTTTGCTGTATGAGCAGTAATAACTTTATGAAAAAACTGCTTGATGGCGTTGAGGTGGAGTGGAAGGCGTTGGGGGAGGTTTGCATTTTGCAAAGAGGAACATCAGCCACAAAAAACACCTTAGCTCAAGGAAATATCCCAGTAATCTCAGGAGGGAAAGAGCCCTCATTTTATTGTAATAAGTTCAATAGAGATGGTGAAACTATTACAGTTGCTGGTAGTGGTGCAGGTGCTGGATTTGTACAGTACTGGAAAGAAAAAATATTTGTAAATGATGCTTTTTCAATTAAGACTACCGATACATTAAATACAAAGTATATTTTCCATTATTTGCTTAATATTCAAGATGATATATGTGCTACAAAAAAAGGCGGGGGGGTTCCACATGTTCATATTTCTGATATAAAAGATTTTCCAATCCCCATCCCTTGTCCTGATAATCCGAAAAGGTCACTAGAAATTCAGGCAGAGATTGTGCGCATTCTGGATACTTTCACCGAGCTTACAGCCGAGCTTACAGCCGAGCTTACAGCCGAGCTTACAGCCCGTAAAAAGCAGTATAACTATTACCGGGATCAATTGCTTACCTTTGAAGAGGAGGGAACCACGAAAGGCACGAAAAGCGCGAAAAAGGTGGAGTGGAAGCCGTTGGGGGAAGTGGGAGTCGGAGAATTCATTCGTGGCGGTAGTTTACAAAAGAAAGATTTTACAGAAACTGGTGTTGGCTGCATTCATTATGGGCAAATTTACACTCACTATGGAACGTATGCGGAAAAGACAAAATCTTATGTTTCAAAAGAATTTTTCAAGAAAGCTCGTAAAGCTAAAACAGGCGATTTGATAATTGCCACAACAAGTGAAAACGATGAAGATGTTTGTAAAGCTGTTGCTTGGATGGGGAGTGAGGAGATTGCTGTTAGTAGCGATGCTTGTATATACAGACATAAGCTAAACCCTAAGTATGTTTCATATTTTTTTAAAACTGAGCAATTTCAAAAACAAAAAAGACAGTACATTACTGGAACAAAAGTGAGGCGGGTGAACGCTAATGACTTGGCGAAAATTATTATCCCCATCCCTCCTCTCGCCGAGCAAGCCCGCATCGTTGCTATCCTCGACAAGTTCGACACGCTTACTACATCCATCACTGAAGGTCTGCCTCGTGAAATCGAGCTACGACAGAAGCAGTATGAGTATTATCGGAATATGCTGTTGAGTTTTCCGAAGGGAGAAAAATGAAACCACGGAACACACTGAATACACGGAAAATAAAGAGTCTGGAATTCTCTTCAGTGGTTAAAAAGGATTTTAGTATGACTGATGATCTTTTATACAAAGAGGAAAGCTATCTCATTCGTGGTGCAGTGTTTGAAGTCTATCGTGAAATGGGATGTGGATTTCTTGAAGCAGTATATCAAGAGTGTTTGGAAAAAGAACTTAGCAAGCAGAATATTCCTTTTATTTCACAACCATTGCTTGAATTGTATTACAAACAGGAAAAATTGCTGCAAAACTACAAACCCGATCTGATCTGCTATGACAAAATCATTATCGAAATTAAAGCCGTCAAGGATATATGTAATGAACATCGCGCGCAATTGCACAATTACCTGAAAGCAACTAGGCTAAAACTTGGATTTTTAATCAACTTTGGTCATTACCCAAAAGCAACCATCGAGAGGTTAGTAAAATGATTACCTCTTCTTCTGTGTTTTCTGTGTATTCCGTGGTTAAATCAATCGGGGTTCGCACATGACGGAAAAGATTTCGATCCGTTTTTTTGACGATCGCGAAGTTCGCGCGGTGTGGAACGATACCGACTCCCGGTGGTGGTTCTCCGTGCTGGACATAGTCGGCGTATTGAACAATCAGGATGATTACACCAAAAACCGCAACTACTGGAAATACCTGAAGGCCAAACTGAACAAGGACGGTATTCAACTGGGTAG
>LIUM01000034.1 GCA_001462345.1 Fibrobacteria bacterium AD312
TTTAGAGCGACTCTTATATGGAATATAACGGAGCGAGAAAGCAAAACCATTTCCGTCAACAACAGTATTATTGAGTTTTAATGAAAAAACCATTTCCCTCAACAATAGTATTATTGAGTTTTAATGAAAAAAACATTACCGTCAACAAGAGTAACATTGAGCTTTAGTGAAAAAACCATTTCCGTCAATACTGGTGTTATTCATAAAAAAACGAAATAAAGTCAACCCGAGCGAAGAGATAACACTATTTCCGTCAACAATATCATTTATTAATAAGTTTTAATGAAAAAATAACGACCCGTTAAGTAATTTTATCGAGACGAATAAACCCATAAATAATAATGACCCAAAAGAGCATTAAAAAGTACGGAAAATATGCAATCGAAAGCACATCGGCGATGATTCCAAAAGCGGGAGGCAAGCAAAGTGCTCCAATATAAAATCCTGCCATTTGAACGCCAAAAACATGCTTAGACAAATCGATTCCAAAGCGTTTTGGTGTTTCATGTAACATCGCTGGATACACAGGAGCACATCCTAAACCAATGCAGATCACTCCTATTAGATCAAAAGTCGAAGGCAATGGGAGTATTAACAGAAAAGCCCCTAAACAGACGATACTTAACCCTAAACGTATCATTTGACGGTTCGAAAATTTGGCTGTCAAAAAGCCTGAGAAGAAACGCCCGAAAGTCATAAAAGCAAACATCAGAGAAACTCCCCACGCCGCATCTTCTGGTGTAAAGCCTGTTTTTTTCACTAAATACGTTCCACTCCATAAACCCGTTGTCACTTCTAGTGTTGCATACCCTACAAATAAAAGAATGGACAAAGACACTCCCCTAACTTGAAATAGCCGTTTTAATGACATTTTTGTCTTTGGATCTACTTCATTTTTTTCTGCAACGGGCTCTAATTTTCTCCATAAAGGCAATGAAAAAATCAAAATAAAGGCAAGTACAAATTGAAAAGTGGCTATGATAAAATAACCTTTTTGCCAGCTTCCATTTTGCCCCATAATTAAGGCCATAATCATCGGGCCAAGAGTCGCTCCTATTCCCCAAAACGAATGAAGCCAATTCATGTGTTTTGCTTTATAGTGTATTGCAACGAAATTATTTAAGGCCACATCTACAGCACCTGCACCTACCCCTAAAGGGATGGCAAAAAAGCACAACATTTCAAACGAATCTGTTCTAGAAAAACCAAATAAGGCAAAGGCCGTTAAAAAAACGCTAAAAACAAGGACTTTTCCTGTTCTAAAAGAATGAATCAACCGACCACTAAATAGACTTGAAAAAATAGTACCCAAAGAGGTGATAACCGAGAGCCCACCGGCAGCCATCAACGGCACATTCAAATCTGTTTGCATCGCGGGCCAAATAGCTCCAATTAAAGTATCTGGTAACCCAAGACTAATGAAAGCCACATAAATTAGAATCAAAAGAAGAATCGTCATATGGGATAGAATATAGATTTTGAAAAGAATTTTTATTCTTCTAAAAATAGCTATTGCCATCATCCTTTGCGTTTAATAGTTTTACTTATAAGTAACGTCTAAAATTTCATCAATGAGTTTTTTAGAGGAACCCAATAATAAAAAACTTTAACATATGGATCGGTTTTTATGGATATCAAAATACTTCCTCAACCCGATGATGTGACTTGTGGTCCAACCAGTTTACATGCTGTTTATGCTCATTTTAATTATCATGTCCCTTTAGAATCATTAATCCAAGAAATCGAATTTTTAGAAGAAGGCGGCACGCTAGCCGTCTTTTTAGGTCTCGACGCACTAAAAAGAGGCTTTCAAGCCAAAATTTATTCTTATAACCTAAGAATTTTTGATCCCACTTGGATCCATCTTTCGATGCCTAAACTTCGAGAAAAATTGGAAGCTCTCTACAAAGAAAAAAAAGATCGTAAATTAAGAAATACGATCAAAGCCTATATACGTTTTATTGATCAAGGTGGAATTGTCACCTGTGAAGAACTTAGAGGCATTCTTTTTGAGCGCTATTTTAATAAAAATATTCCAGTTTTATGTGGTCTATCAGCGACATATCTTTATCGCTGTCCAAGAGAGTATACAAATGAAAATAATCGTTCCGTATTTGACGACATTAAAGGAGATCCTATGGGACACTTTGTTGTTGTATACGGAATCGATGACAAAAAACGGTTCCTAGTCGCAGATCCAGATAGTTCTAATCCCTCATCAAAAGGGCCATACTATCACGTTCATAAAACTAGATTAATTCACAGTATTTTATTAGGAGTGGTCACTTATGACAGCAACATGCTGGTCATTGAGCCAAAACAAAAATGAAAAAAATTATTGTCGTTAATAATACTAAAAAATGGCGATTTAATGTACCTGAAGCAGAAATTATTTCAGCAAAAGATTATCTAACAAATCAAGAATATTCATGTCAAAAAAATTTAAGAGTTTTTAATTTATGTAAAGACTATAATTATCAAAGCAAAGGATATTATGTTTCTCTTTTAGCAGAAGCACGTGGGCATAAAGTAATTCCAAACGTCAAAAGCATTAGAGATTTTAAGGCACCAGCGGTCGTAAAAATAGTTTCCGATGAAATCGACTCTTTAATTCAAAAGAGTTTACGAAAACTTTCTGGCTCTGAATTTGTTTTGTCTATTTATTTTGGTCAAAATGTAAGCTCGCAATATTTAGAATTATCTCAAGAATTGTATCGGATATTCCAAGCTCCACTCCTACGTGCAAAGTTTATTTTTAAGCAAAAATGGTATATACAAAGCATTCGTCCTATCTGTCTTAACGAAATACCAGATACTCATCTTTCGATGGTCGACCAATTTGCTAAAGAATACTTTGAAAAAACTCGTTTCTTTTCTGCAAAAGCAGACGATTATTTGTATGACCTAGCGATTCTTATTAATCCAGATGAAAAAGAACCTCCTAGTAACGAGAAAGCAATTCAGAAGTTTATTTCCGCTGCAGAAGAAACTGGATTCCGAGTCGAACTCATTACTCAAAAAGACTATCATCGCGTCGGTGAATTTGATGCCTTATTTATTCGTGAAACCACCAATGTCAACCATGCCACCTATAGTTTTGCAAGAAGAGCACAATCCGAAGGCATTGCCGTGATTGATGATCCAGACAGTATTCTCCGCTGTTCTAACAAAGTGTATCTTCAAGAATTGATGAATGTCGGTCATATCCCTGCCCCAAAAACGATTATCACTCATTCAGAAAACAGAAATGTTTTAGCAAAAGAACTAGGATTTCCTTTAATTTTAAAATCCCCAGACTCGAGTTTTTCTCAAGGAGTCATCAAGGTAAAAAATAAAGAAGAACTAGAACTTGAACTAGATCGAATGTTTACAAAGAGTGATTTGTTAATTGCTCAAGAATTTACACCAACTGATTTTGACTGGAGAATTGGTGTTTTAGACGGTAAACCTCTTTATGCTTGTAAATACTATATGGCTAAAGACCATTGGCAAATCTACAACTGGAAATCTGAAGATAAAAACGAAATCTGTGGTAATTTTGACTGCTTACCAATAGAATCTGTACCTCATGGAATTGTTAAAGCAGCGTTACGAGTCGCGGCAATGATTGGTAATGGATTGTATGGCGTCGATTTAAAAGAAGTAGACGGCAACCCTGTTGTAATTGAAGTGAATGACAACCCCAATATTGATGCAGGCATTGAAGACCAAGTAGCTAAAAAGAAAATCTATTTAGCTATCATGCGCTCCTTAAGGCATCGGATTGAAGATCGCTTAAACGCAGCTCAACAAAAAATTCAACATCATGAACGTGATTTCTTTATATGACAGTAACCAAAAAAAAGCAATGGAATCTCTTTGAACGATTTGGTATTGAACTAGAATACATGATCGTTGATAAAGACACGCTTCAAGTTATCCCTAGAGCAGATATTCCTCTTGGAAAAGATAAGAAAGGCAACAATCTTTCTGATATAAGAAGAGGCGATGTTGGGTTATCAAATGAATTAGTTTCGCATGTAATTGAGTTAAAATGTGCAGAGCCCACATCTTCGTTCTCTTTATGGAGTAAAAATTTTCATAAAGAAATTATTCATATTAATAAAGAACTCGCCAAAATAAATGCGATGCTTTTGCCTTCGGCAACACACCCATTTATGAATTCTCAAGAGGAAATGGTTATATGGCCTTACGACGCCAATGAGATATACACCACTTATGATCGTATCTTTAATTGTAAAGGGCATGGGTGGGCGAACTTGCAGTCGGCGCACCTAAACATTTCTTTCAATGGAGACGATCAGTTTGAAGTCCTCCATGCAGCCATCCGTATTCTTTTACCTTTAATCCCAGCGATTGCAGCATCAAGCCCTTATTTAGACAGTAAATTCACTCAATTTAAAGACGCTAGGCTTGAAACTTACAGGCATAATCAAGAAAAAATTCCTTCCATAATTGGTCAAATAATCCCAGAGCCCGTATTTTCTTATGCGGAATACGATCGAGTTATTTTTACTCCTATAAAGAATGATATTGCTCCTTATGATACAGAACATTTTTTAAATCATTTCTTTTTAAATAGCCGTGGAGCGATTGCTCGATTTGATAGAGGAGCGATAGAAATTCGTTTAGTTGATATTCAAGAATGCCCTGCCGCCGATATTGCAATTGCTGAACTACAAATAGCCGTTTTAAAAACAATCATTTCTCAAAAATGGGCGTCTATAGAAAAGCAAAAAGAACTAGAGACCCCTATTCTCGCGAGTTTTTTACATAAAACGATAAAAGTGGCTGAAAATGCAATCATTGACGATAAATCTTATTTGTTAGCGTTAGGAATAGAGGAATCTTCTATAAAAGCATCCGATGTTTGGAAACACCTATACAAACACTGCAAAAAATCAATCACTCTTGCATCGCAAAAAATTTTAGAAAAAATGCTAGCCCGTGGCACTTTATCTACAGTTCTTTTAAAGAAAATTGGTGAACGCCCAAGTCGTGATCGTCTTGTTTTCGAATATGCTAAATTAGCAGAATGTCTTGCCAAAAATACGCTTTATGAAATAGATCATGATTAATCTAAAAGCAATGCCACTGATTGTCACTTGTGAACATGCTTCTAATAAAGTACCCTCGTACTTAAAGCCTTATATTCAAGAAAATGACCCTATATTAAAAACACATTATGCCTATGATATAGGCGTAGAAGGCATTTTTAATCAGATTATCAAAAAATGGAGTCCTTTTTATTCTTGTAAAGGAAAATATTCCAGGCTTTGTATTGACTTAAACCGTTGTTTACGCCATCCCAAACTATTTTCTGACTTAAGCAAAGGCGCTCCTATTGAAATAAAAAAGCGACTTCTTCAAGAATGGAGTTCTTATCGAGACCCCATTATTTCAGCCATTCATAAGCAACGATTAAGCCATAAAAATAAAGACGTATTTCATCTAAGTGTTCACTCTTTTACGCCTCAAATCAACGGAATCGAAAGAAATGCAGATATAGGGATTTTATACGACCCCGCGCGATCTCTTGAAAAAGAAGTGGCTCAAGAATTAAAAAAAAGGATCCTTGAACAGAATCCTTTATTAAAAATTAAAATGAATTACCCTTACTTAGGCAAAAGCGATGGTTTCGCCACAAGCCTTCGAATAGAATTTTCTAAAGGGTATGTTGGAATTGAGCTTGAAATCAATCAAAAAATAATTGATTTAGACTTTAAGCTCCCCTGCATCTAAGTTTTGCCAGTCATTGTACTTGTTAAGCATTGGTTTTACTTCTTCTTCAACAAAACGCACTACTTGACCAGGAGCACGACCAATGAATTTTTTAAGGTCTAAAATTTCTTTTAGTTTGTCTTCAGTAATCCCAAGAGCATTGAATGTTGGGTTTTTGATGATACGTTCTAAAAGATCGTTATCTTTTCCTTCTTGTTTCACCACTTTTCCTGCTTCCATACTCATCACACGAATTTCTTCATGCAATTCTTGACGATCGCCACCTTTTTTTACACCTTCCATAATGATGTTTTCAGTAGCCATAAATGGAAGTTCAGCCATAATACGTTTTTCAATGACTTTAGGATAAACAACCATACCGTTTGAAACGTTTTCAGCGATAATCAACATCGCGTCCATAGCAAGAAATGCTTCTGGAATCGCAAGACGTTTATTAGCACTATCATCTAAAGTACGTTCAAACCATTGAGTGGCTTGAGTAAAAGCGGTGCTTTCCACTAAAGAAATCACAAAACGAGCTAAAGAACAAATACGTTCACTTCTCATGGGGTTACGTTTATAAGCCATGGCACTCGAGCCAATTTGAGTGGATTCAAAAGGTTCTTCGACTTCTTTTAAGCCCTGCATCAAACGCATATCGGTAGCTAGTTTATGTAAGCTCTGAGCAATAGAAGAAAGAGCTTGGCTCACGCGATTATCCCATTTACGAGTATAAGTCTGGCCTGTAATAGTAAGGCAACGCTTAAAACCAGCACGAGTTGTCACAAGACGATCTAATTCAACAATTTTTGCTTCGTCTCCGTTAAAGAGTTCCATAAAAGATGCTTGAGTTCCTGTAGTCCCTTTAACGCCTCTAAATGGCAACACTTCAATTAAGAAATCAATTTCTTCAAGGTCGATCAATAAATCTTGAATCCATAAGCAAGCGCGTTTGCCAACAGTAGTCAATTGAGCTGCTTGAAAATGAGTCGCTCCTAATTGAGGCAAATCTTTGTTTTTTAATGCAAATTCAGAAAGCTTATCAATCACACGCATCAAACGGCGACGTACTAAAATCAAGCCTTTTTGCATTTGAATTAAATCCGTGTTATCGCCTACAAAAGCACTTGTAGCCCCTAAATGGATTATCCCTTTGGCTTTTGGGCATTGCACACCATAAGCATACACATGGCTCATCACGTCATGGCGGCGGCGTTTTTCTTCGGCTTCGGCGACATCAAAATTAATATCCGTTTCATGAGCTTTTAATTCTTCAATTTGTTCTTCTGTGATAGGAAGACCTAATTCTTTCTCGCTTTCAGCAAGGATAATCCACAATTTTCTCCAAGTTTGAAACTTGAATTGAGGACTAAATAGAAAGCTCATCTCTTTAGATGCATATCTTTGAATTAAGGGACTCTCAAATTGGTCGCGCATAAAAAATCCTTTTAAAAAACAAGGCAGTCTAGTCTACAAAGACTTTTTAATAGAACGCCTGAAAAATGATGAATCAAAATATAGAAAAAGTTAAAATTAAACAGGTTTTTTAATTGATTCGATTGCTGTTTTAGCGTACTCTTTGACTTGAGAAAGCTCCGTTTCAGAAGGCTGGAATACAGCCTTAAAGCCTTCGCCAACGACTTTGCAACGCATTTGAGTTAAATAAGCTTTAAGAGCAGGCACCGCTTCGCCGCTCCAACCATAAGAACCAAATACGCCAACAGGCTTCCCTGCAAGAGCAATCGCATCCAAGCCTGTTAAGAAATTCCATATCGTAGGCAGAGCATTACGATTAATTGTAGAAGAGCCGATAAATAGTAATTTTGAACTTAAAGCAGCCTCTGCCGCCTTAGCAAAATCATCAGAGGATAAATCAAACAAAGATACCTTAAAGTCCTCTTTTTTTAACTCTTCTGCAATTTCTAATGCGAGCTTTTTAGTGTAGCCATAGGCAGAAACATAAACAATCGTAGCTGTATGCCCAGGGTCTTTTTCTGTACTCCATTCTCTGTACAAAGACTTTGCTTTTTCAATCGCCGCTTTTGAATCTAACGCTGGGCCATGGCTAGGAGCGACAAAATCAATATCTAAGCCTTCCATTTTCTTTAAGCCTGCTAAGACAAACTTCTTAAATGGGCTGAAAATACAATCGTAGTAGAAACGAAATGCGCCCGCATAAAGCTCTGGATGATAAATCTTAGAAAGTTCCAAAGGACTTTCACAATAATGAGCCCCTAAAAAGTCACATGTAAAAATCATCTTCTCTTCTGGAAGATACGTGAACATCGAATCTGGCCAATGCAAATTAGGAGCAATCTTAAAATGCAAGGAACGCTTCCCTAAATCTAAGACTAAATCTTCTGTGGCAACCAAAGAAGGAAAATCAGTATTCACAATGTTTTTTAAGAAACGTAAAGCAGTCGCTGTCGCAACCACAACGGCATTTGGCGCATACTCAAGAATTTTTGCTAAAGATCCCGAATGGTCTGGTTCTGTATGGTTTAAGATGATGTAATCGATTTCCGCTGGATTAATCACTTCTTTTAAGTTTTCAAAAAACTCATCAAAACGTTCTCTATTAACGGATTCAATTAAGGCTGTTTTATTTTCACCTTTTACTAAATAAACATTATAAGTTGATCCGTATTCTGTACGCATAAAGACGTCAAAAATACGAAGCGTTGGATTTAATACACCTACAGAATAAATTTGGTTTTTAATTTCTTTTTTCTTCATCTAGAATACTCCGTCGTTTTACTAAAAAATAAAAAACCCCACTTGAAAAAAGTGAGGTTTCATAAGAAAAAGTTTCTTTTAGCCGAGATTTAGCATGGAGAAAACCATGACGAAAAGAGCCACCGTTTCAACGACACCGCAAACCATCAAATAGTTTGCCATACCCTTGCCTGTTTCGCCCAAAGAATCACAAGCATTTGCTGCTGCACGACCTTGGAACCAAGCAGAACATGCCATACCTAATCCACCGAAAATACCTGCACCAAGAGCAGCTCCCCAGTTAGCACCACCAGTGGCTTTTAGTGAAGCAAGAATCGAGTTCATCAATAGCATTCCGTAAATGGTTTGAGAAATAGGAACACCGACAAAAACGAGTAATGTAAAAAGAGCGCTTTTCCCTTGAGCATATGCTTTTTTCCAAACACCGATTGCCGCTGCACCAGCCGTACCAGTACCCAAGGCGGAACCTATTGCCGCAATACCGAGAGAGGCCATTGCGCCTATGCTTCCTAGACTAACCATTGTTGTTTGTTCCATAACATTTTCCTCTATGTTTGTTGATTAAAATTAGTTCATTTTTTGTTTTACAAAAGGAGTAAATTCAGACCCACTCCATTGTAAACCAAGATGATTTGAAAATTCAAGCGTATTTAAACGAAGTGCATGAACAGCGACACCCATAATACCTAAAGCTATATTTAGACAATGCACAAAGAATAAAGCAATTACTGAAACAGCGATTCCAACAGCAGAGCCAAATAATGGAGATAACATCATATTAAAGGCTTGAGCGATAGCCACACCAGCCATACCAACAGCAAAGAGACGGATATAACTAATGATATCTACAAAGTTATTGATTACATCAAAAATAAGCATTGGGAAAGAAATCCATTCTTTTTTTATGTTTTTTGGCTGAACCATAAACAAAACGATCAACACAAGACCTGTAATAAAAAGAGGCATAGCAAACTCTGGCATTTCTTTTTTTAAGACCATGTTGCTTGCTAGGAAGAACATAAACCAAGTGGAAAAGAGCCAGCCTAATTGAGCAAGAGCCGTTGTACTTTTTTGTTTTAGGCGTAAAATAAAATTCCAAATATGAGCAATCGTCAAATGGATCACGCCCAAAATAAAGCACAAGTACTGCACATTACTTGCATCTCGAACCCACAAGGCCACTTTACGAACGCCTTCAGGAAGAAATGACTTTTGCGCTAAATCTAAAGCTGCTGGAGAAAAACCAAGGAAGCTGTTATTTAGAAAGCCCCAGATGATTGTCGTACAGCTCATTAAAATTAAAAAATGGAAGGCTGCTTTTGGAGCCTTAGGCATTTTTGCTTGTGCCACCAAAGTTAAAATAAGGAATATAATGCCATAAGCGGTATCGCCCACAATCATCGCAAAAAAGATGCTAAAGAAAGCAAGGAAAACCATGGAAACATCCATTTCATTATAACCTGGAGAAATCCCAATAATATCATAAAGGAATTTCATGGGGCGAGATAATTTATTATAAGCAATTAGAGTTGGAACAGCATCGTCTTCTGTTGGATCTTCAATTTTTAAACCCCATCCTAATTTTGGAGCCTTTGATTTTAATTCAGAAATACGAGGTACTGGGCAAAATCCTTGAATCATGGCAATACCAGAAGTTTCTAACATTCCAGCATCCACTTCTTTTAAGGTATAATTGTCAGAAACACTAAGTAATTGGTTCTTTAAAGAATCCTTAACAGTAGCAATTTCTTCAAGTCGAGATTGTATTTTTGAAAGAGCCTTTTCCGATTGAAAAATATTAGACTTCATTTTAGAAATAGAACAAGAAGGCAATCGCAATTCATTGGCATTCGTTACTTCGGAGGGAGATTCCCCACGATTAATTATAACATAGCAATCACCATAAATATTTTTACCATAATGGTAAATTAAAGCCGAATCATCTTCTGTAACAGGCTTTTTATTCTTTTCTGTTTCAAAAAGACGAATATAAATTCCTTTTTCACTTAACGCTGTTATTTGAGAAGGATTTAATTCGCCATAAACTTCATATCGAGAAAGTTCTGCTTTCATTTGAGAAAGCATTTCTTCAGATTCTTTACGTTCAGCAATTAATTTTTGTACTTCATCTACTAAAGAATCCGCTGCATCAGAAATAGGAGCAATATTTTTCTTCCCTTTGGATGGCACTTCATCAATGGCTTTTTGAACACGCTGCAATTCTGCTTTTGCATAGTTTAGATCGGAACCTGTAGGCGATTGCAAATGAATCACATGCAACAAACCCATTGAGCGTAACTCTTCAAGAGTTATCGTTTTCAATGATTCAATACAGAGAATCGTCACTTTTTTCATTGGAGTAATCATGCTGCCACTCCTCCATCTTCAAGCGTAGTACGAACTAAAGCTTTTCCCTTAGCAAGTTTTGACCGAGCCACACCAGTGGTTTGCTGATCACCAAGAAAGATATTGATTGCACGAATATTTTCTTTTGCTTCTGGAATTTTCACTTTTTCAAAAAGATTCACACGTTGACTTGTTGTGCGTAATTCTTCTGAAAGCAAGTCATATTGTTTTTCTAAAACTCGCCTTTCTAAACGAAGAGAAATTAAGGATTGCAATGCTCGAATACCATCATCAATCCATACAGGAGTATCAAAAGGGTCTGGAATATGAAGATTAAAATCAACACCATTAAACAAAGGAATTTCTACACCAGCAATGTTACCTTCACCTTCTCTTATTTCTTTAACGGAAATATAAGAAGCCCAGTCAATTGGATCAGCGTATAAGCATATCCAATCAGCCATCATTTTATGAAGAGCTTCTTCTTCTTTTCGTTTAGCAATCACTTTGGCTTGCAAAGTACGCATTTCCATTTGCAATTGCTGCTTTTTTAAAAGAAGTGTAGGCAAATAACGCTTAAATCGCTTAAGCGCATCACGCTCTGCTTTTAAGGCGTTTTTGGTGAGTTTCACTTTTGCCATAGCGCTACCCTTTTTTTGGCCAATATTCGTTAATCATCTTAGACGGAATACCTGTTTCTTCGGGTTCGAAACAATCCGAAAGGATAATCCAACCAAGATCTAAAGCTTTTTCTAATGGAATATTTACTGAAAGGTCCATCATTTCTTTTTCAAAACGTACACCGTATCTCAGTAATTTCTGATCCCAAGCAGTCATTCTAAAGCCCATAGATTGCTTTTCAACTGTTTCTTTAAAGCTCGCATATAATTGAATCATCGTATTCATAATGGTACGGTGATCAGAACGAGTAGATCCATTCACTTGTTGTTTTAGACGAGACAAAGAGCCAAATGGTTCAATTCTTCCCTTACGTAGATAGAATTGACCTTCAGTGATATAACCTGTATTATCTGGAACAGGATGAGTCACGTCATCACCAGGCATGGTTGTCACAGCAAGAATAGTAATGGAACCAGCGGTATCAAAGTCAACTGCCTTTTCATAACGACTTGCTAATTGAGAATAAAGATCGCCAGGATAACCACGATTAGAAGGAATTTGCTCCATTGTAATAGCAATTTCTTTCATGGCATCGGCAAAGTTTGTCATATCCGTTAATAAAACAAGAACGTTTTTACCATTAATAGCAAACTGTTCTGCTACAGCTAATGCAGCATCTGGAACAAGCAAGCATTCTACGATAGGATCAGAAGCGGTATGCACAAACATAACGGAACGAGAAAGAGCACCATTTTTCTCTAAGAAATTTCTTAAATAGAGATAGTCATCATGTTTTAAGCCCATACCACCAAGAACGATAACGTCCACTTCTGCTTGAAGCGCAATTCGAGCAAGCAATTGGTTATAGGGTTCACCAGCAATAGAAAAAATAGGAAGCTTTTGAGATACCACAAGCGTATTGAAAACGTCAATCATAGGGATACCAGTACGCACCATATGACGAGGAATAATACGTTTTGCTGGGTTTACAGAAGGGCCACCAATGGCAATTGGATTTTCTTCAATGAGAGGGCCATTATCACGAGGAACTCCAGAACCTGTAAAAACACGACCTAACAAAGAATCACTAAAAGGAATTTCCATTGGCTTGCCAATAAAACGCACTTGAGAATCCGTTGAAATACCGCGAGCGCCTGCAAATACCTGCAAATCGACCATCTCTTTATCAATACGAATCACACGAGCAAGAGAAACACCTTGAGGGCTCGTCACTTGAGCGAGTTCCTGATATGCAACGCCTTCCGCTTTAACGGTAATAACACTTCCAGCAATACGTTCAATGCGATGATAAACCTTATGCATTAGTAGCGACCTCCGCGACAGACTTAAAGATTTGCTCTTCAAGTTCTTTGAATTCCTTAGATTGGAACTCAACACGGTTCCAGTCCTTTGTAATTTGAGTCAGTTTTAGGAAAAAACCACGGGCGTTTTCTTTTTCTTTAAACGTCATCGCCGTTTTTAATATTTGATATACTTTGTCAAATAAATATTTTTGACGTTCGCCAGAACAAGCGGCATCAATTTCATGATAAGCATCTTGCTGCAAATACACGGAATCTAAGTATTCTGATTTAAGATAAGTAACGAAGTCTTCCATAGAAGTACCTTCTTCACCGACCACTTTCATCATCTGATTGACATCAATACCCATAGCCAAAATATGGCGTGCTTCTTGGACTTTTTGAGCATTAATAATACCTTCGTATTTTGACCAAGAATCCATTGGGTTAATCGCAGGGAAACGACGTTGATCAGAACGTTCTCTAGATAATCCGTGGAAAGCACCAACCACTTTCAAAGTAGCTTGAGTCACAGGTTCTTCAAAGTTACCACCTGCAGGAGAAACGGAACCGCCAATAGTTACAGATCCAATAGAACCATCTTTTAAGCGAACCACACCACCTCTTTCATAGAAGCTAGCAATCACTGATTCCAAATAAGCAGGGAAAGCTTCTTCACCAGGGATTTCTTCTAGACGGCCACTCATTTCACGTAAAGCCTGAGCCCAACGAGAAGTAGAGTCAGCAAGTAAAAGCACATTTAAACCCATTTGACGATAGTATTCGGCAAGGGTCACTCCAGTATAAACAGAAGCTTCACGGGCAGCCACAGGCATGGAACTCGTATTACAAATAATAAGAGTACGTTCCATAAGGCTTTTGCCTGTACGTGGGTCATTCAATTCTGGGAATTCACGTAGTGTTTCCACCACTTCACCAGCACGTTCACCACAAGCAGCTAAAATCACAATGTCCACATCGGCATAACGGCTTGTCAATTGTTGTAAAACGGTTTTACCAGCACCAAATGGCCCAGGAATACAGTATGTACCACCTCTTGATACAGGGAAGAACGTATCGATAATACGTTGTTGAGTGACCATTGGTTCTGAAGGGAACAAACGTTCGGCATACTGTTTGATAGGAATTTTAACAGGCCAGGTCTGCATGATTTTGGCTTCGACTGTACGGCCATCAGCATCTTTCAAAACGGCAATCACATCTTCTACTGTATAGTTGCCAGCAGGCATTATTTTTTCAACAGTTACCGAAGAACGAACCTTAAAAGGAACCATGATACGGTGTTTGAAAATACCTTCTGGGACAGTACCGAGAGTATCACCAGCGGTTAATTTATCTCCGACTTTGGCGACAGGAGTAAAAGCCCACTTAGTATCGCGTTCAAGAGCGCATAAGTATTTGCCTCGTTGCAAGAAGAAACCACATTCTTCAGCCAAACGAGGGAGTGGATTTTGAAGACCATCAAAAACTTGACCTAAAAGACCTGGGCCGAGTTCAACAGAAAGTAAATCTCCAGTGAATTCGACATCATCTCCAGCTTTTAAACCAGTGGTATCTTCAAAAACCTGTAGTTCCGCGTAATCGCCTCTGATTCGAATCACTTCGCTTTTCAATTGAATGCCAGAAGGAAGTTTTGCATAAGCGACTTCGTTTTGTGCAACGGCACCTTCGAAAGCAACTCGAATTAAATTTCCATTGACACCTGTTATTTTACCAATACTAGCCATTGAAGATCAATCCTCCAGTCATTCCCGCATGGAAGCGAGATCGTTTTCATTAATTACTTTCATTAGTGAAGCATCACCAGCTTCTGGAGTTAGACGACTCCACCGTTCACAAATCATCAATTTTATAGCGTAAGCATAAACATGAGCCATAGTATAAGAGCCTACACCACTTAATTCATCCACAAGCCAAAAACGTGCTCGATCTAAATCGTGTTCTCGTTCTAATGGGTTCGTTTTTTGCAAGGCATCTGAAACCATTTTGGCGTAAGTGACATCATAGCCATCAAAAGAACGTTCTGAAAAACGTACATCTTGGCCCCATGCCGCCGCACGAAATTTTCCAGCCACATTTTTAAGTTGAATCTCATGAGAATAATAAGCAGATACAAAAGAATCGCTATGAGATCGACCTGCAATTAACGCCTCTAAAGCTTCTAGTTCGGATTCACTGATAACGCCTTCACATTGACGACGAAATTCATCAAGAGAAAAAGGAGGCGTATCTCCAAACTGAAGCGTGGGAAGCGAAGAAACGAGATAAACAGCGTTACTCATTATTTGCCTTGCGCTGCCGCTTTTGTAACTACCTTAGCTAATTGAGGACGGAGCAAAGCCGATAAAGCATCTGCCATTGCTTCGTTAGTAAATTCATGGCTGACTTTACCGCCATCCAGTTTTACTCTAAAGCCAAAACGTACAGAAGAATCATTTTCTACTTGAACGCCAGCATTCAATTGTTTCTTAAATTCACCAAGAATAAAGGAGGTTAATTTGTTAACATCGGCATCAGATAAGGCGACTTGAACGTCTGATGTATAACTTTTTGCTAAAGAAAGTAAAAGATCTTTAATTGTGTTTTCTGAAAGAGATTTTTCTACTTGGAGCGCGAGAATATCTAAAATCATTTTTTCTAGACGTTTACCCACTGTAATTAATAAGTCTCTCGCGGATTGTTCTAAAGCACGTTCACTTCGTTCGGTATATACTTGTGCTTCTTTGTCTGCTTTTTCTAATTTTAGTTTTGCTTCTGCTTCAGCTTCTTTAATGATTTGAGCCGCTTTTTCTTTGGCAGCAGTAAGAATGGAAGTGGCACCGCTGTCAGCCTTGTCAATCGCATCTTTTTGAATTCGATCAATGAGATATTGCAAATCTTCAGCCATATTATGAGTTCTCCGAACGCTTAATGCTAAAATGTTATTCTGAATATATAAGGAAAACAAAAAAAAAAACATAAAAAAATGTAAAAAAAAGGGTTTATTGTTTTTTTATAAGATAAAAGGGCCGATTTTTACGACAAAAAGAAAAAAATTATTGCTTTTTAAGAAAAAAAAATATTAAAAAAAAATAAATGATTATGGTTCTTTAAAATCATATTATGAAGATTCAAAAAAATATCATTCCATTGAAAAGAAAAATCTCAATTATTTTACATGTATTTAGTTAGATTTTTTTAAAATAGAATCATTCTAAATACAGAAAAAAGTACACTATATTTAATATGTATTGAGGTGCTCCCCAAAAAGTGTACAAGATTGAGTGATAGTTCTTCTATCTTTACATAAGG
>LIUM01000035.1 GCA_001462345.1 Fibrobacteria bacterium AD312
CGTACATATACTAGAGGAGGTTATCAAGGAAGTAATGTAACGATTCCTGGAATCGGTATTTACAGAAAAGAAACCCTAGCTGGTGATTTTAAATTGACTCACTTGGATTTAGTTGGAGGAGGGTTCCGTAAAGGATTAGCTGAAGAAGCTATTTACCCTATGGTTGATGCTCAAGGAAACGTTCGAGCCTATGCAAGTGCTTCTGGTATAAAGAGTGCCTATGATTATCGTCCGTTTGGACGAGTAGAAGAGTTAGAAGAGAATGCAGTGACTGATGAACGTCGATGGCAGGGCAAAGAATTTGATGGTGAACATGGCAAGTACTACTTTGGCGCTCGCTACTTTGACCCATTCTTTGGAATGTGGATGAGCCCAGATCCTGCTGGACAATTTGCTAACCCATATACTTATGGCGGAGATCCAATAAATCTTAATGATCCAACAGGTTTGTGGGCAGTGGGATTGGGATTGGTAGTAGGTTGGGATAAAAATCGAGGTTGGAATTATGGTTTCGGTATAGCTGCATCTTTTGGAAATGAAAATGAGTATGGTATAAATGCTTCTTACACTTGGCATCAGGATGGTTCAAATACATTTAGCTTGAATGCTAGTGCTTCTTTTCAATATTATTTCTTAAATTTTGGTGGCAATTTTGGTTATAGTTATAATACCTATAGTGGTCATTCTGTGTCTATGAGTGGTCATGCTTGTTTGGGTAAAGAAGGTATTTGTGCTGGGATAGAAGCTGGGGGCAGCTTGTATTGGGATCCTTATGGAAATTATCTTGGGGCTACAGCATACGGAGGAGCTTTTGCTGAATTAACTTTAGGTGATTATAATGCAAAAGTGAATGCGGGCTATGAAATTGGCCTTATGGGCATGGAGGGCCGAGGACTGTATGCAGGTGCGAATGTCGGTGCAAAGGGTGCAAGTCTCTATGCCAGCTGGGCTGAAAATGGAGGCTGGAATTATGGTGGGGGTTATAGGTTTGAGGCGTGGAGGTATGATGGAAGTGAAGATAAATCCAGCTTTAGTCTTTTAGGATTTGATCTATATAAGCGTAATTCTGTAACCTTAAAAGCAGATGGTTTTTATACACAGAATGATATTGATCTTATGAGGCATGCTAAATATTTAAAAGATGAAGATCCAGATGTATATACGATTTATATCCATGGTTCTCCTTCAGGTGTTGGAGATATTGGAGACATTAGTGCCGAAGAATTTGTAAAAAGGTTAAAAGAGGGAAAGTATGGCTATAAAGGAGAAAAAACGATTAGACTTTATTCCTGTAGTACAGGAGGAAAAACAAAAGACGGAAGTATAAATTTTGCACAAAGAGTTGCTACACTAATGGGTGTAACGGTTATTGCGCCAACATCAATTCTTAAATCTACTCTTAAGGAATTTATGGGCGTAAAATGGACTAAAACGGAGGTTAATAATGGATATTGGAAAGTATTTCGTCCCTAAAATTAATCAAATGTTTTCAATATTTGCTCTTTTTTTTTGGATTGAAGGAACATGCGCTGCTCCTAGTGAAAAATTTTGGCAAGATGATAATGGTTGTTCATACTGTTTACATGGCACTTTAAAAGGAGGGAAATGTGTAAATGACGTGAAAAAAGAACCATGGAATTTTCTCTTTGAGATAAATACAAAGAACAATCAATATTTGATTAGCTATGGTTATACATCAGGATTACAAGTCTTTTGCAAGAATGAAAAAAATTACTGCACAACGATAAATGACCCTATGGTAGTTAAGGCCATGCCTAGTTTGAAAGAGAGAAAACGTTACTGCAGTAAAGAAAAGGATATCCACTCAAAATATTTTAGCGGAATGTATTATAGTATTCCTCTCGAAGTAAAAATAAATGAGAAAAATGTTAATCCAATATGCGATTTCGTAAGTATCGATTATGAAAAATCAACTCTGAAAATTACTAATAAAGGGATATGTCCAATTTGGGTTATGGTAACCCCAAAAGTTTTATACCTCTACAATCTAAATATTTCGAAAAAAAAGACCTACAATCTTGATTTACAGAGAATAGTAATAGAAGACTTTCGAAAAAAAATATTTTTCGAATCCGAAGATTCTGAGAAAAGAATGGTTCTTGCAAAAGATTTTTTCTCTATCGGAAAATGTAAAAATTCAATATGCGAAATCTTAAATTACCGTAACGGCAATCCTCGAGAGATAAGCATTGACTGCAATTTCATGAAAAAGAGCGAAAGCCAGCTGAATAACGTCAAAATCTTTGGCGAAGGTGTTTGCCCTATTGAAATTACACAGGAAGAAGGCAAGATAGATACTGTTTATGTGCGTTCTATTAAAGCGGCTGATGGCTATGAAGCTTTGATGAGCACTCGTGAGTCTTATGAAAAAGAACTGAAAAAATTAAAAGAACGTTAAAAAGATTATATTAAACCTATGCAAACAATCGCTTACTATAGAATTGCAAAAGAGGACATGGATTCCACAGGCTATGAAATTGGTCTTATGGGCATGGAGGGCCGAGGTGCCCCGTCCGTTGTCCTTTTTGAAAAATATCTCTTCGCAGCATCATCTTTGGTGCTGATATTCTTTAAAAAAGTAGGTTTTTCATTTGCTAAATTCGGTAAAGTTACGGACAGTGTTGCCCCGTCCGTTGTCCTTTTTGAAAAGCACCTCTTCGCAGCATCATTTTTGGTGCTGATATTCTCTAAAAAAATTGGTTTTTCATTGGGTAAAATCAAAAAAGTGGCGGACAGTGTACAGCATTCCCATTGAAGTGAGCTTACTTTACTTGTAATCCAATGCGTATCCTTTTAATAGTCCATTCCAAAAACTTACCTTCCTTATTCGTTTTGGAAACATTTCGTATGGATTTATGACATTCCATTGTTCGTCTGGGGTAAGTCCGTTCAGGTGTCTATGTGGTCTTATTGCATTGTACCAATATTGAAATTCATCTAGTGCAAACTGAATCTTTTTTGTATTAAAAATCACTTTGTCCGAATAGCTTTTGAAGGTTCCAAAAAATCGTTCGATACGACCATTTTGCCATGGAGAATGGATTTGTGTCCGTTGATGTCTAATTCCGAGCATCCAAAGACCTAATCGAAATAGTTTTGATGTGAATACGCTTTCATTGTCTGTGCGAATCGCCTTGGGTTTTCCATACGCTTCAATTGCTGTAATCAATGCTTTTAAGAGTGTTATCGAAGCCTTGTCCGAAATGCTTTTCAGCGAAATACATTTCCTTGTCCCGTGGTCGAGAATGCCGAGGATTGTTGCTGTAGCGTTTTGTCTTTTTTTATTGTCTTTGTAGCTCTTTGTTTGCACTCCCGTCATATCCATACCCCAAATGATATTTTTTGCCATTGGTTTTGGTACTCTTCGCTTCCACTTTTTTCTTAAACTTTCCACTTCATAAATGTTATCACGGAGCACTGTATATACAAATGTTTTCCCCACAGTCATTTCTTTTGCTGCAAAGTTTCTATTAAAAACATCAGCAATTAATCGGCATCCTGCCTTTGGCATGTGTGCTTTAATGCGAATAATTTCACGCTTGACCCAGTTTGGTTTAGGTTTGCGATGCCCTTGAGTTGCAATTTGTTTTTTCTTGAATCGAAAGTAATGAGGTATTGTGTGCTTATACGAAAATAGAATGAGTAATATGCTGAGATGCCCCCAAGTGATGGACACTTGAAGTGATAGTTTCTGTTCATAATTTAGCTATAT
>LIUM01000036.1 GCA_001462345.1 Fibrobacteria bacterium AD312
CTGATTGTCCAGCAAGGCATTCTCGGTCAGGTATGGGATTATGATGTCAAGCCCGTATATATAATCTCCATAGTTGATTTTGAACTATTCCCCGACCAAGAGCTCGTTCATAGAGCAAGCATTTGCAACATCGAATCAGGCATTCAATTAATCGATTCCGTGAATTATACTTTTATAGAACTACGGAAATTGAAAAAATTAGGGAATGTTACAGATGATTTAAGAAAATGGATCTATTTGTTTAAGAATTTGAACAAATTAGAGTCGTTACCCGTAGATTTTCAACAGAAGAAATTCAAAAACTTGCTTTCTTATACTGAAGTAGCTAAATTTACAAAAGAGGAATTTCAACAATACTTAAAAGAAATGCACTTTGAATGGGACACATACGCTGAAGAGCTCTATACCAAAACCCGGATTGAAGAAGGGATAAAAAAGGGTATTGAACAAGGTGCGCTTAACGCTAAACGAGAAATGGCAAAAGTATTAAAAGAACAAGGCGTTTCAATCGATGCTATTCTAAAAGCCTCAGGTCTCTCTGAAGAGGAAATAAAGTCGTTTTGAAACGACCCATCTTAACCCGTTATTTTTTTTCGTAATGAGCCGAGCGTCAATTAAGGTGGTTATGGGATGTGATAAAACGAGATGAAAAAAATCACATCCCTTTTTCTAGCGAATAATCAGAGAACTGGATCAGTGTATCTAATGTCTCTTGAAGAACTTTTATTTTTTCTTTTTGTTCTGTAGCGAGGTCTCTTTTTTGATGCGTGTCGCTTTCGCCAAAAAGCCATGGAGTATTGCCATCACTTAAAGGATATTTTGTAATCAAACGGTAGCCATCAAGCCCAATAGAAGCGACTCTAGAGTACGCTCCAAGGGATAACCCGCTGCCAAATCCTCTTAATAAATTATGCCCCATAAAGTAATTCGGGGTGGCAATGCCTGCGAGTTCTAATATCGTGGGTGCAATATCAATTTGAGCTGTGGTGACGGTGTCTCGCCCAGTTTGAATTCCTTGCCCCCAAACTAAGAACGGAATCCAAGTGGCATTAGAAAAACCGCCGCCGTTCATAGTGGAAACGCCGTTTTCTCCTAGAGGAAACCCGTGGTCGGCCAGTACAATTAAGTACGTATTTTGAAACCAAGGCTCGTTTTGTATGGAACGAATAAAACGGGCGAGTTGCCTATCGGTATAATTCATTGTAATATTAATACGTTCGATGAGAGGCTTTTGTTTATCTTCGTCTGTCATCCCTGCTGCAAAATTAAAAGGGTAATGGTTAGAACGAGTCATAATCGTTGTTAAAAAAGGAGCCTCTTGTTTGGCTAGTGTATCTAGTATATAAGAAGCGGTGTGTATAAAAAAGGTGGAGTCATCTTCTCTGGTACGGTCGTAATGTTGAGCGTTATACCACTTTGCCATCCACACGCCTAAATTATCCCAAGCAGGGTCTGCTGCAGAAAAATAATGTGTGGTATAGCCAGAGTCTTTTAATACAGAAGCATAGCTAGGAATCGAAACGTGAGCTAAATCCGTCGCCTGAGAAAGCTTTGAATGGTGAGGTAAGCCTGTGTGACTAGAAAGTAAGCCACCTGTCGTGGGGAGACCGCTCGTGTGCATGCGCTCCCAAACTCGAGAATATTGAGCGAGCGAGTCAAAAAATGGCGTGGGCGAGGGTTTTAAATCAGGGTTTAAAAAACCTGTATTTAAGCCTCTATGAGATTCTAAAAAGACAACGATAAAATTGGGCTTTTGGGCACGTTGTTCTTGTAATTTTTTGCTTTGTAAGAGCTTCTCTGTGGGGATGCGATACAGAGGGTGCGCTGATGTATCGTCTTTTGTAGAAAAAGCCCAAAGGGAATCGCCTTCGATTTGCTGCCATAACTTTTGGTATGTTTTTCCGTATTCTTTGTACTCTTTAGGGGTAAGGCCTTGAGAATTAGATTTAGTAAAAAGTTCATGATAAACTAAAGAAACAACAGGCCGTAGCTTCGTCATTCTCGCGTTTCCTGTCCAAATGACGTGAATAAATAAATAAGATAAGATATAGAAGATCAGCATGGCCATCGCTGCTTTTGGAATCGAAATTTTGCATTTCAATTTGGCGTCTTTGGGTGGATCAAGCTCTTTTGTAAAAGGGGCTATCCATAAGCAAAGTAAACGGTAAACGCCGTAAGTAAAGGGTAAAATGAGGGCGAGTACAAAGAATTGCAAAAAGGGAACAGAATAATCGTTTGCAACATAATCCCAAAACATTATTACTGAAGAGGTATCGCTGTATGTGTTTAAAAGGCCAAAAGAAAGGTGGCTTCCAAGGAAACGCTGGACCTCGTTATCTAATATGGTAAAAGGAAGGAGGACTCCATGAAATAATGCCCCAAGAGTCAGAGAAATTTTCGCAATGAGATTTGTTTTTGAAGAAACAGGGTTTTTTGTTTTGAGAGAAAACAATTTCATGAATAGTATGGTGAATAATGCAAAGACTACGAGAGTATTTGCGATCCATAGAAAATCTAAACAGATGGCGTGAAAGATATACCAATCGGGCTTGCTGACAAAGGGGAATCCATAGGGGTCCATTCGAAAAATAAGAAGGATACGCAGAAAAATATGAGAAATCCAAACGGCTAAAGAGAGGGGGATCCATTTTTCTAAGGGCTTTAAATAGTGCCCAGCATTTTTTTGAATAGAGAACAGGAGTTTCTTCATTTGAGGAAATGTAAAAAATATGGTGTTCTTTTGATTTGACTTTATTTCAAAATAACAACAATAATGGCTGGTTCTTTTGGTGAAAGAGCCTGTCATTTCTATTTTCTATACTACATTTTTACCAGAGATTAATAATTTTAATAGAAATGGATAATGTGAAAAAATCCCATACTGAGGATAATAAGCGACTAGCTAAAAACACGGTAGCTCTTTATGTTAGAAATGCTGTCACTATGCCTGTGGCTTTGTACGTTTCACGCGTATTGCTCAAAATGCTTGGCGTGGCCGTTAATGTGCCTTTTTATAATGCAAGACAGTTTTTGTATATTGGTTCGCCAGAACCTATGTATATTAGCGAAGTAAGCCCAATGAAATTCCTTCAGTTTTTTGAAAACAACCTTTAATCTTCTATATTTAAATAAATGGGAACAAAATTCTTATATATCTTGGTTAGTCAAGGGAAAGATATCTTTTATGAGCAGACTCTTGTTTCTGTTATTTCTCTTCGCTATCACAATCCAGACGCTTTTATTTCTTTGCTAGTGGATGATGGAACAGACAAAAACCTCGTAAACTTCCGAGGCCAGATAAAAGATTTAGTGAATGAATATAAAGTGGTCGAATACCCAAAAGAAACATCAAATAAAGTTCGTTCTCGCCTTCTAAAGACAAACATGAGAAATTTGATTGATGGCGATTTTCTGTACATTGATGGCGATACTGCGATTGTAGATAAACTGGATGAAACGTTCGGCGAAGAATGTGATGTGGGTGCCGTCTCTGATTTGCACGCAAGAGAAAATGATAAGTATCGCATGAAGCATAAGGGTTTTCGCGAAAACATTTCTAAGACGGGTTTTACGATAGCTTTAGAGGATTTTTATTACAACAGCGGCGTTATTTTTATGAAGAATTCTGCAGTTGCCAAAGCGTTTTGCGACAAGTGGCATGAATTGTACAAGTTCTGCACCGAGAAGGGCATTACTACAGATCAGCTTTCCTTTAATGAGGCAAACCGCCTGTTGGGTTTCCCCATGAAGGAACTGGATGGTGCCTGGAACTGCCAGGTTCGTGAAGCTTACAACCATCTGTACCGTGTAAAGACGATTTACCCTATTCTTTGCCATGCTCGAATTGTTCACTTTTTTGGTTCTGGAATTGATGGCAGAAAAGAACCCCATCCTCTGATGCACAAGAGATTCTTTGAACGAATCAAGGCGGAACAGTGTATTTCTGAGGAAGTGAAGGATATTGCCTGTAATGCAAGGCACTATTTCGTTGGTGCACCAGAAGTTTTGAATCCAGAAGAAAAGTTCCCGAAGTTCTTTATCTATAGGCAGATGCCCTCTGTTTTTAAAGCGATTTCCTTTTTCAAGAAACTTTTTAAGTAATTGCCAAGGTTTGACTAAGTAGGTTTTATGTGCATTGGTTTTGTCATTTTGCATTATAATGTTGTAAAGGAAACGGAAAAGTGCGTTGCCTCGATTTTTGAAAAAATCGATACGGATGATTTTGAAATTGTTGTGGTGGACAATTGCTCTCCTAATCAGTCTGGTCTTGTTGTGCAGCAGATGTTTACAGGCAAGGAACACGTGACTGTAATTTTGAACAAAAAGAACCTAGGCTTTGCCCAAGGCAACAATGTGGGATTCCGTTATTTAAAGCATGAAAAAAAGTGTGATTTCATTGCGATGATGAATAACGACACCTACTTGATTCAGGATGATTTTTGCAAGGTAATTGAAGAGGAGTATAAGAACAGCGCTTTTGCTGTCTTGGGGCCGAAAATTTATTCTCCAGCAGGGAACGATTCCAATCCAGTTAAGAAGCACGTTATGACTGTTGCGGAACTGGAGAAAAAACGTGCCCGCTGGCGCCGATTTAGAATGCGTAACATTTTGCATTTAGGGTTCTTCGATACCGCTTATTCTTTCATTGCTGATCGCTTGGGTCCTGGCCCTGCTAAGAAGCATATGCAGAGTGATATCCGTCAAGAAAACGTGGAACTTCACGGTTGCTGCTGGATTTTTTCCCCGAAGTTTATCGAGAAATATGATGGACTGAATCCAGGGACATTCCTCTATCAAGAAGAAGACATTCTCTTTGCACAAATGCTTCATGACAAGATGCTAATGGTGTATAATCCAGCTTTGAAGATTTACCATAGCGAAGATGCCGCCACTAATTCTGTCTGCGAGAGCAGCCGCAAGAAAAAGATTTTCATCTACGAAAATTACTTGAAATCTTCCGAAGTGCTCCTTCAGATTTTGAAGAAAATAGAGGGTCAGGCTTAATGACTTCTGTTGAAAAAGATCAAAAGTTTTTGCTGAAAAGTTCTCTGCTGAATATTCTCGGCAGCGTTCTGAAGGTATCTGGTCCGCTGCTGAATTTTGTGGTGGCTCGCTATTTTGGCAAGGAAGCCTTCGGTATCTACGTCTCGACTCAACTTTGGGTAGCGATGATGAGCCGCGTGGCAGTGCTTGGCCTGGATAAAGGCCTTGTGTGGTATGTTCCCCAGAACAAGTTGAATAACCGTCCCTATGCAGAGGGCGTTGGCGAATCTCTCCGTCTGGGCTTTTTCTTCTCCATGCTTGTATTTGCGATTATTGTCATGATGGCCATGACTGGAAGCCATACGGTGTTTTCAGGCCTTGAAACTTTATCGTCATTAGAAATAATTCTTTATATCGCATCCATTGTTCCTTGGGTTTTCAATCACATATTTGCAGGGGCTTCCGAAGGAAATCGCAAACCCTCTTACCGCATATTTATCAATGATTTTACCGTATTTACCTTTGCCCCGCTTTTTGCACTTGTTATTTTATTTGTAACAGGCGATAAGGTTTATTCTTTACCTATTGGCCTTTTGGCTGCTAATATTTTGGCGGTGGTTTCTTACCTGTTCATTATGCCAAGGCAATTCCCTGGCTTGAAATTCTTCACTACGGCGAAGATTCCAAAGGCTTTACTCTCCTTCTCCTTGCCTGTTGGCTTTTCTGAATTCATTGTATCCTTCTTGATGCGTGCTGACCTATGGATGGTTCTTGTACTGCTTGGCCCCGAATACGCAGGTGTCTATGCCATCATGGTAACTATTTCCAATGCCATCCGTACGGTGAAAATCAGTTTTAATTCTATCCTGATGCCTGTGGTGGCGGGAATGGATCCCGACAAGATGAAGCGGGATTTATCTCATGTATATTCCTATAGCGTGTCCATGGTGACAACCATCCAGCTTGGGGTCAGTTTCTTCTTGGTGCTCTTTCCAGAAGAAACCATGATGATTGCAGGAAAGTCTTTTGTGCAGAATACGGAAGTTTTGGGGCTTCTAATGTTTGCAAATCTTGTCGATGGCGGTTTCTGCTTTGCTGGCAATGTGCTCAATGGCATGGGCAAGAGCAAGTTTCTGCTGAAATTGAATATTTATTCCCTGATTCTTGCCTTTGGCTTGAATTTCTTCTTGATTCCTAAATTTGGGCTGGTGGGTGCTGCCATCGCCACCATGGGCTTTAGAGTTTTCCAAGGAATTTGGATGAATGCAGAACTTGTTCGCTTGGGTTATTGGCCTTATCGTAGGGGCTTATTGGTTCAGGTTGCATGGGCTGTGGCCCTCCTTGTGCTCTATATCTCCTTGAACTCGTTCCTTGTTTTGGATTTGTGGATGAAGATTGTTCTTATGGCTGTTGTAGGTGCTGGCTTGGTTTATTTGCTGCTGAAACGCATTGCCGAAAAACCGACAAAAAATCCAAGTCGTATTTCATAGAATAATTAATGCCATTCATCCGTCAAAACTTTTGTTTCTGCAGGTCTTTGGCTTTTATAGATTGAGAAAGATTCCGAATAAAGGTATATTTGTAAAATAATGATGAAGTACCTTTTTGTATTAACGAGTTCTCCTAAAGATTTTTTTTGTGAGCAAACATTAGTCGCGATTGCTTCTTTACGAGTTCATAATCCTAAAGCCTTTGTGACGCTTTTAACAGATGATAAAACGGCAGCGACTTTAACTGGAAATCGGGCGGCCTTAAAAGATGCCGTAGATGAATTAAAAGTTTTAACTTTAGATGAATCTCTTTCTCCTATGCTTCGCTCGCGTTACCTTAAAACAGTGATGCGTAATGAGATTGACGGTGATTTTTTGTATATGGATTCAGATATTGCTATTGTGGGCGATTTATCGATTCCCGACGAATGGCGTGGTGGAATCTATGCCGTGCTTGATTTCCATACTAATTTGCACAAGGCCATCAACAGAAAAAAAGTATTGAAGGCGGCCAAAATGCTTGGCTTTTCTCCTATAGAAAATGATGAGATTTTTAATGGGGGAGTCATGTATGCAAGTGATACACTAGAAGCAAGAGAGTTTTTTAAAAAATGGCATGAACTCTGGTTGTATTGTATTTCTAAAAATTACCCCTATGATATGGCTTCTCTTGCAGAAACGGATTTTAGTTTTGGTTATGTGATTTCAAAAATGCCAGGTGAATGGAATTGCCAATTAGCGTATGGAAGGCGATTTATTCCAAATGGAAAAGTATTGCATTTCTTTGGCTCTCGTATCATTGATACATGCGGGCGTAAAGTGCCTAAAAGTATGGACGTGTTTTTACCAAAGATTCTTCGTCGAGATTTTTATACGAATCTTAAAAATATCCCTGTGACTGTAAATGCAGATAAGAGTATTAATATTAATGAATACTATGACGATGTCATTGCTCATGTGAAGGAAGCTTTCCTTGATCAAGAAAAGCATGTGGGTGGATTTGGTGCCGATATTGTACGCTCTTATGCTTTTGCAAAATCACTTGGCTTTTTATATAAAAAGATGCCATTTTTAGTTCGTCCATTGGAACTATTAGGTCGTTTATTATGAATTTGCTTTTTAATTTAGTGGCCGTGCAGCCCATTCATAACGCCAAATTTCATGGCGGTGGTTCTTATGGCGAAGAAATCTTCTGGGCGTTATTAAAACGTTTAGAATTATCGGGGGCTCAGAATCAAGAGCTTCAAATATTTTGTGCTTATGATAGCAAAAAATACCTAGACGAAAAAGTCATAGCGGTGTGTAAAAAATTTGAAATTTTGCTTTTAGATATTCATGAATATACACCGCAACAAATGGTGAATCAACATGCCATCCATGTTTTTTATACGCCGCTTTATTCGCTTGAAAAAAAATGGCAAATAGAGGTAGAGCGTTTTGTGTTTACATGGCATGGGGTGCGCGCACTAGAAATGCGTTATAGCCGTCTTGGGGTTGCTTTTGGAAAAACGATTTCTAGAAAATTAGAAGCGTTGATTAGATATCGAGAATCTTGGAAAAAATATTTTTATAAACCAAAGTACCAGTTACTTGCAAAACAAATTGCCGAAGGCCGTGTTCAAGCCATGACGGTGAGCGAACATAGCAAAGCTTCCATACAGGGCTTTTTTCCAGAATTAATGCCAGTCGAAATTCCTGTGTTTTATAGCCCGCTTGCTGAAAAAGAACCTAAAGGCGAATTGCCTAAAGGGGTAGAAAACAAAAAGTATTTTCTATTGACAAGTGGCGCTCGTTGGGAAAAGAACAATTTGCGTGCTGTGATGGCCTTTGATGATTTGATTTCCTCTTGGAAGTCTCAAAATAAAAGTTTTGATTTTAAGGTTATCGTTACGGGTGTCACAAACCCAAAAGTGTACACCAAAAAGATTCGCCACCCCGATTATTTTATTTTCTTGAATTACATTGAAAACGAAGCTCTCGAATATTTGCATCAAAAAGCCTATGCTTTTATATTCCCTTCGTTAAACGAGGGTTTTGGTTACCCACCAGTGCAATCCATGCGCTATGGCGTGCCTGTAGCGGCGAGTGGCACTACATCTATTCCAGAAATTGGTGGTGATGCGGTGCTCTATTTTGACCCTTACTCCACAAGCGAAATTAAAAATCGGCTTATTCAGTTACTTGATTATTCTA
Organism: Fibrobacteria bacterium AD312; assembly: GCA_001462345.1. Classification (GTDB taxonomy): domain Bacteria; phylum Fibrobacterota; class Fibrobacteria; order Fibrobacterales; family Fibrobacteraceae; genus Fibro-01. The sequence continues at coordinate 8,667 of LIUM01000036.1, forward strand.
TCTATAATGAGTATTCTAAGCGTGTAAAACAGCGTTATTTGCAGGTGCGTCAAAGGCAAAAAGAAGATCTTGAAAAAGCAGTGCGTTTTATTATTGGTTCCAACTAAAATAAAATATTAAAAATATGAATCCTTTTTTATTGATCCCTTCGGTAGCCCTTGTTTTACAAAGCATAATGCTCGTACTTTTTTATTCTTTGCCGGATCCTCTCGGGCTTTCATTAACCGAAATGTTTTCAGGAAAAACGATATGGCAGATTTCTATGGCCTTTGGAGCCATTTTGGTGATTTCCTCTATTTTTGCGTTCTTAAAAAAACCTCGTTTGCTCGCTATCTTTTTAGCTTTTTATTTTCTCGTTGCTGTTGTAGATTATGAAGTTTTTAGGTTCTCTCATCAGCGATTATCTTATTCTTTTTTACGCACTTATTTTCATATTTCAAACATCACCGATAGCACTACCATTTCCACTCTTGGCGGTGATTTGAAGGGAACTCTTTTGTGGCTTTTTTTAATGTTGCTTTCTGTGGGGGGTGCTATTACTTTTGTGGTGTATTACACTAAGAAGAAAACAAAGCTGGCTCAAACACTTAAAAAATCAAGTCTTAAGTTACCCATCGTGTTAGGAAGTGTTGGATTAATTCTTTCGGTTATCCCTTTAGTTTTATTTTTGACAGGGACTCGTGGCATCAAAACGATTCCTATTATAAATGTCCCAGTCGATATGCGCTTTACACTTGGTAAGCATACTCTCACTTCTCCAGTTTTACATATCGCTGCCGTCGAAACATTTGAGTTTATTCGAGACAACCATAAAATTACAGACGAACTTGTCGACGATTTAGACGCTTTTTTACCTTCTCATTTTGGGTCTAGTCGCGTGGATGCAAAGCGGTATCCATTATATCGAAATGCGCCTACTCATGAATACAAGGCAAAACAGCCATATAACATAATCTTTGTGTTTGGAGAGTCTTATAAAGGCCGTATTTTTAATCAAATGCTAGAAGGAGATACCACTCTAGCTCCTAATTTGTGGAAACTCGCAAGCGGTGCTTTCTTTACAGAAGGCGGTGGTGGCCTTTGGTTTAAGAATGCTTTTAGCGGTGGATACCCTACGGTCAGAGGGATTATGGCTACTTATTTAGGGTTCCCTTCGCACCCCAATCGAGATGTGCCGAGTTTTTATGCCTCCAATCATTTTACAGGGTTCCCTGAATATTTAACGCATTATGTAAAATCCTATATGACCGTTTCAAATCCTGTTTTTGATCACACTCTTCCATTTGTAGAAAAATTTTATGGAAAAAATTGGTATCAGTCAGAGATGGAAAAAATTAGAGGATCATCAGATAGTTTGGGAATGGATTTAACGTTAAAACTTTTAGACGATTTACCTACAGATAAAACTTGGTTTTTAGCTTATAATACAATCGCTTCGCATATTCCTTTCCGTGGCTATCCTGATGACTTTGCTTCTAAATCAGAAGATGCTATGGAACGATATAGAAATGCCGTATTATATACCGACAAACATTTTGGAAGATTACTCACAGCACTCGCTGCTCGTGATGATTTTAAGCGTACGGTGATTATTGCTTTAGGCGATCACGATACGCCTGTAGATTCTATTGATTATAAAGTGCCACAGCCTTTGGGCGTCTCTTCTTCTCAGATTTTCATGGGTTTCTTTTCAGCAGATTCGAATTTGTTTCAAGGTTTAGAAATTCGAGAGGATGTAGCATCGCAAATGGATATTGGCCCCACCGTTTTTGATTTAGCGCAAGTGAGAGCATCTAACCATTTCTGGGGATACGATTTACTTGTAGAAAAACGCCCTGCTGAACAACCCGCTGTATTTTTCTCTCAAAACGCCTATTATTTGGGATTTAGGGATTTTGTCTTAACTGGGGGCCTTACTACAGAAGATGTTTATAAGGGGGTAAATGATCATTTTACTCTTGCAGAGGATTCTCTTTCGCTTTTCTGGAAGAAAAAAGTAGTGGGGGCAAGTAAAGTGTTGCGTTCTCTATTGCGTAATGATAATATGCAACCATAAGGTGCAAGACTTTGGCTATGATGGGGATTGATTTTCATGAACCAAGTTGATACTTTTTATATATTTTTAGCTATGACATCAAAACCATCTCTACAAGAAAGATTCACAAATTGGTACATTCCGCTAATTTGCAATCATAAGTTTAAAGCACTTGCCGTTTATTTGTTTTTAGCTCTCCTCTGTGCTTATCCGATTTTAATTAATCCTGGGCTAAAATTAGACGCCGATTTATCTAACCTACTTCCAGAAAAAACGCCTAGTGTTATTGCTCTTAAAGAATCTTACACGCGATTTGGCAGTACCGACCGTTTTATGCTCGCCGTTCAAAGTGAAGATGTAGAATTAGTCGCTGCGTTGCAAGATTCTATACAAAATTATATTCACAAAAATTGGAAGGGTGATTTTGTTTCTACGCAAGTCGATAATGATAATCAATTTTTTAAAGATAACGCCCTTTTATATCTCCCTATAAAGTATTTAGAACGTATTAGAGATAACTTAGAAGATGTTCAGTATGAAATTGGTAGAAAAAACTTGCCTCTTCTTGTGGATTTAGTAGAAGCAGAACCAACAAAAGAACGAGTTTGGTTTGATGCAAGTATTCCCCAAGAGCTAGGGCTTCCAGATGAGGCGGCTGGTGCTTTTGATGCGTTTTTTAAGGAAACAAATAAGGATACGGCAGTCACAAATGCCAAGCCAGAATGGGATCAAAAAGGCCCAGTACCCTCTCATCTTAAAACTCGCTTAATTGGTTGCCCAAGGCCAGATAGTACAGGGAAAATTTTATTTAATGGCGTAGTGAATGCAAAGCTTTTAAGGCCCTCCACAGACTATGAATTTGTTACTCATATTTTAGCTCGAACAGATACTCTTTTACAATACTTTAATAGTCAAAAGTACCCTGTTCCGACTCGTTTTACTGTAGAAGGTACTTATGAGGGCCTAAAAGAAGTAGATGATTTACAAAAAGATAGTACCTCTTCATTTGGCATCAGTTTAATCTTGATTATTATCTTGACTATTATTTTCTTCCGTAGTATAAATGGCCCTATTTTGGTGATTGCCTCTGTGCTTTATGCTTGTATTCCTATGCTTGCCTTTACAGCGATTTTCTATGGAAAATTGAATCCATTTACAGTCTTTGTAGCTACCATTATTTTGGGTATAGGAATCGATTATTCTATTCACATGTTAGGAACAGCGCAGAAGCTTCTTCATAAGCACTCTAAACTAGAAGACGTTTTAAAACACTCTCAAAACGAAATGTTCAAACCTTTCCTTTTAGCTAGTGGAACAACAATAGCTGCTTTTTTAACTCTTTTAGTAGCCCAATTTAGAGGCTTTTATGAATTTGGGGTAGTGGCCTCGTGCGGTGTTGCTTTTAGTATGATGACCTCTATTTTGGTATTACCAGTCTTTGTGGCCTGTCTTGGGGGTATCCCAGCGGCGCCTACAAATAGTTTTTTACCTAGATCTTGGAAAGAACGTCGTATTTTTAAATTCTTTAAACACATGGCTATTATTGGCTTAGTTTTAGGTGGCTTTTCATTATGGTTTGCTCAGTATGTTGATTTTGAGCATGACCTCAAAAATTTAAGAAGAGAATCAACGGATGTTTCTCAAAAGAGAAAAGGGATTGCAACGTCTGTCACAAGAACTAATAATCGTGCCACATCTACTCCTGCGGCCGTCATGGGTTCTACCACAGAACAATTAGACAAACTCTATGATACGTTGATGATTCGTCTTCACAAAGAAAAAGACCCCACTCTTCGTAGTTTCTTAACACTAAAAACATTTGTCCCTCCGATTGATTCACAAGAGTCTCGTTTAGAAATCATTGAAGAAATTCGTGATCTTGTAAACTATAAAGTCTTTGATAGAGCAGAAGGAGAAGACTCTGCAAATATTGCGGCACTCAGAAAATTAGCACAAGTAGAAGAAACATTTACTGCCGAAGAAATTCCCGATTGGGCTCTTGATCTATTAAGAGAAAAAGATGGTTCTTATGGAAAGATTGGTTTTATTTATGGTAATTTCCCTAGTTGGGATGCTAAGGCGCTTGCTAAGTTCCAGAAAGAATATGCAAACTGGAATTTTGACGGCGAAAAATTACGCACATTCTCTTCCCAATTTATCCTTTCAGACGTGATAGAATCTGTCAAATCCGATAGCTACAAACTAATATTCCTTATAACAGTAGTGATCTTTTTAACGTTAGTGGTTTCGCTAAGAAAACCAAGGTTGTTTTTAGCTGGATTCCTTTCTTTTGCGATGGGAATCGTTATAACAGTAGGGCTGTTAGGGTTCTTGACTCATTTCTTTGATTTTGGAAAAATAGGCATTTACAATGTGATTGTGATCCCGTTAGTTTTAGGGCTTGGTATAGATGGATCTGTTCATTTTATTCTTTCTTGGACATCCACCAAAAAAATCACATTACGAAAGTTATTAGATACAACGGGTCGAAATGTGATAGCGAGCTCTACAACAACAGTAGCCGGTTTTGTGGGCATGTTTTTTACCACACATAAAGGCCTAAAAAGTATTGCTGATCTCGCGACCGTAGGGATTATGACGTTCCTTATAACATGTATTATATTCTCGATGTTCTTTTGTATTGTTTTTCTTAAGAAAAAAGAATAGAGAATAACAGCCTTTAATTGCTTCTGGAGTTATAATGCAAAAACTTTCTTTTGTAATCCCTTGTTACCGAAGCGAACTCTCGATTGCATCTGTTGTGGATGAAATTCGTTCTACAGTCGCTTCTAGAGCAGATTATGATTATGAAATCATCTTAGTCAACGACTGCTCTCCAGATGGTGTGTGGAGTGTAATTCAAAAGCTCGCTTGTGAAGATTCTAAAATTAAGGGCATAAGCCTTGCTAAAAACTTTGGGCAACATAGTGCGTTAATGGCAGGCTATGCTCGTGCCACAGGAGACTTTGTGGTATCGCTAGATGATGATGGCCAAACGCCCCCTTCGGAAGTCTTTAAGCTGGTAGATAAAATCAATGAAGGCTATGATGTGGTCTATGGCTATTATGCTCATGCAAAAGAACATTGGTTTAGACGTTTGGGTAGTTACTTTAATAAAAAAATGGCAGAGCATATTATTGGCCAGCCGAAAACGCTTCAGACCACTAGTTTTTTTATAGTGCGTGATTTTATCATCAAAGAAATTGTGCGTTATCCAAATCCATTCCCTTACATAAGTGGGCTAGTTTTTAGAGCCACCAAAAATCTAGGGAACGTAGAGATAGAACATCGTAATCGCCTTCAAGGCAACTCGGGCTATACCATCGCGGGCTTAATCTCTTTATGGATTAATGGTTTTACTGCGTTTTCAGTAAAGCCTCTCCGAATGGCCACTTTGATGGGCTTTTTCTGCGCCATTATTGGTCTTATCGCAGGCATTTATATTATAGTGCAAAAAGTACTTTTCCCAGATATCCTTTTAGGGTACACCTCTTTAATGTCGGCGCTCCTTTTTATCGGCGGCATGATCATGCTTATTCTTGGTTTAATAGGGGAGTATGTAGGCCGTATTTACATTTGCATTAATCAATCTCCCCAGTATGTGGTAAGAGATTCGATAAATTAAAGATTCAAATAATACGTTAATTTGGTATTAATTATATATTGAAAAGATAATGGTACTTCAAAAAGGTTTTTATGAAAGCTCTAACCAGTTTTTTTGGACTAATTTTCTGTTGTCTTTTTTTTATCACAGCCTGTGGTAAAAGTGGTGGAAGCCCCTCTTCCCAAGAAGATGACATTCTTCAAACCATTTCTTCTATTGTAACGGACACAGGGGATGTGACGATTACCTTTGGAGATTCTGTGTTATTGACAATTCCTCAAGGCACATCATCTTCTCCAATCAAAGCCACCATCAAAAGAATCGATACCATTCCTTTCCCTGAAGAAATAAACATCCTTTCCGTTTATGAAGTCTCATTAGATTGCGGTACTTCTTTTTCTCCGCCACTCTTATTTACTTTCCCCTATGATCCAGCTCAAGTGACAAATGTCGATTCTTTAAAACCCGTCTATTATAATCAAGTCACTAGAAAATGGATTCCCTATCAAAAATTTACCGTAGATACGGTTAATTACACGATTAGTTTTGAAACCGATCACTTGACACCTGTGGGCTTTGCAGAGTTTCTCACGAATGGAGGCTATTCATTCAAATTTACAGGTGTGCCAGGAGTTACCGTATATTATAATTTGAGCGGCTCTCATGGAGTAATGGATTCTTATACAGGGGAAAAAGAATCTTATCATATCCCATCCTCGGATTCAAACTGGTCTCCTTATTATGTTCAAGATATTGCCTTTGCTTTAGCAGATGCTCGCAAAGCCTTTGCAGAATCTCCGCACTCTTTAGATGGTCCAGATACTTCAGAAACAATAAATGTTTACATCAAAAATTTAGGTGGCACCAGCGGTGAATATGGATCCGTATCGGGGGTCATATACATTACAAATAAATTAGATGAGATTAGCGAACCAGCAGGAATTACTCAACGGCAAGATCTATACTCTGTTGTAGCACATGAATACCTTCATTTGATACAAGATTACTATTACGTTATGAATAAGGGTAATGTTGGATTATGGTGGTTAGAAGCCTTAGCCACTCAGGCCGATCGTATGGTATGGCCTACAGACTATACCTATTATGAGTCTGAGATTTTTGCCATTAGTTCGAATACAGTTCTAATAGATATGATTTCCAAATCTTGGGATACCAATAACAGTGATCCAAATTGGTATTTAGCAGGTACATTTCTTCATTATTTAGCTTTTCATCGAGAAGGAGATAAATTATCCATTGCGAATTTATTAAAGGCAGGTGGAGAAGGTGTTGATTATTATCGTGATGTTTTGAATTCGCAAATAAAATTAGAACTAAACAGTACACTTGATATAGAATATAGCGCCTTTGTTCGATATCTTTTTGAAGAAGGCAATGAAGCTTTATCGGCCACTCCAAATGGAGATTTAGCCTATGTAAAAACGAATCCTGATTTTAACCAAACTATTTCATTTACAGAAAATCCAAAAAAAGAAACTCGTGTTAAAGTATTACCATACTTGAGTACGCAAATGATTACGCTTAAAAATTCAGGAACAGATACGGTGAGCATGCTATTAAAACAGAGCTCGTCAAAAACAGAAGTATGGCTCTGTACAATGAGCGACAAAGCACTGATAGGATGGACTCCTGTCACAGAAAATGGTGTTGAAGTAGTGCTTCCTAAAAAATTAGAAGAAGCCTATATCCTCATGATCAATTCCTCTTTTGATGGAGGCGTGGATTCTGTAAAAATCACGACTCAGCCACTCAATACACCCATTAAACCGTTTCATTTTGTGGATATAAGCATTTCATTTGACACGGGCGGATTAGTGTATGATTCAGAGGAAGAAATAGATGGAAGTCCTTTTTATTTAGGGTTTAGCTATACTTCGGAAACATATGAAACACAATCCATCAGCAGCGTCTTTAATTCAAATGGAACTTTTGAAGTGATTGCAGAACAAAAACGAATCGATGATCCAAATGAAGAGAACGTGACTCGAGTCGAAATGACAGGAAAATACGATGAGAATTCGCTTACAGATGTTCTAATCACAGAAACCAAAGAAGTCACAGTAGAAAAATACACATGGTTTGTACCTGCTCGGGATTCCATGGTGGAAGGTACTTATTACGGATATGCAAACAAAAGCATTCGAATTGCTAAAATACCATTAGATACCGTTCCAAGTTCTTCGATCACAATGGGGTACACCTATTTCCATATTTATCAACAAGACGAAATTGCATCACAAGTCAAAGACATCAGTGAAAATTTCGTCTATTATTGGGTTGGAGATGGCGTTACAGACTCCATAGTTCCTTATACAGAATTGATTCCAAGTCAAATCAATTGGTCCAAAGCACTCTATATGAACATCACCATGGCGACAAAGGAAGATTTCGGTCTTTAAAAAGATGAAAAATTCTAAAAGAAAAGTTTGTCAAGTAGTACACGGCATTGTGGGTGGCGGCTCAGAACAAGTGATTTTGAATTATTGCTCTCGAATGAAAGACATTCAATTTGACATGCTATTTCAATATGAACCCAATCCTCAAATTTTAGAACGATTTCAAGAAGCCAATATAAATTGCATTCAAGTTCCAGATAAAGTACATCACCCCATAAAACACATATGGGCAATGTATCGCCAATTTAAGACAGGTCAGTATAATGTGGTCCATAGCCATTTAGATTGGTACATGAATAGCTATGCTTGCTTACTAGCGATGCTTGCAGGCGTTAAAACAAGAATAGCTCATCATCATCAGGCTTACCATCCAACAAATCCATTGGTAAAAATGGCTTGTATTTTGTTACGAATCCCAAATAAAATATTTGCTACGCATTGGTTCGCCTGTGGCAATGCAGCAGCAAAAAGTGGTTGGGGAAAATCAGCGGTTGCAAAAGGTAAAGTAACCATTTTACCCAATGCAGTAGATCCAAAAAGATTTGAATTTGATACAGAAAAAAGGAACGCAATCAGAAGTCAGTTAGGAATTTCAGAAAACACCATTTGCATTGGCCATGTCGGGAGATTTTATCCAGAAAAAAACCATCACTTTTTGTTGGATATTTTTATTGAATATCATAAAATTAATACAAAAAGTAAGTTATTGTTAGTGGGTGATGGACCTTTGCAAGAAGAAATTGAAAATAGGGCTAAAAAAGAAAATCTGCAGGATTGCATTGTTTTTGTAGGCCTTCAAAAAGATGTGGCCCCTTATTACTGTGCTATGGATACGTTATTACTTCCATCTATTCGAGAAGCGTTTCCTATGACATTAGTAGAAGCTCAATATAATGGGCTTGATTGTTTTGTGAGCTCTGCTGTTCCACCAGAGGTTTTTATTTCAAATGGAGTAAAATCTTTACCAATAGATAAAACGAAAGCGTGGGTAGAAGAATTAGAAAAGATAAAATTAAGAGAAAGTGTTGAGAATAAAAATAATAGAATCG
>LIUM01000037.1 GCA_001462345.1 Fibrobacteria bacterium AD312
ATGGCGACATATGATTTTAGAAACTACAAAGAAAGATTTGCCTCAAATAGAGAAAGTATTAATTTAGAACTACATCCGTTGTCATGATTGAGAAAATCCAAAACTCACACAAATAAGAATGTATATTTTGAATTAAATGACGACTAATTCCACAAAATATTTTTGCAAGAGAGGGGCTGTTTCAGCTCGTTTGAATCTTGTGGATGCTTCATTAAGTGTTGAATATCGTTACGATGGCGAGCATGGCAAGTACTACTTTGGATCTCGCTACTATGATCCGTTCTTTGGAATGTGGATGAGCCCAGACCCTGCATCAGTCTTCTTTCGTGAAACTTACACGCCACTAAAGTGTCGAAGTATCATCGAAAAAGACATACTTCAGCGATCGAACGTCGAAGCCGTTCTCCTGAAGCATAGCTTCAGAGCTTCAGCACAATTTGCGAACCCGTATAGTTATGGTGGAGATCCGATTAATTTTATTGATCCAACAGGTTTGTTCGCCCTTGATTTAGCGTTTGTCTCCATTGGGTGGGATTCTAATAAGGGCTGGAATTTTGGATTTTCTACACCATTTTATTCCTACACTTGGAATCAAAATGGTTCTAAAACATTCACAGCAGGTATTGATGCGTCTACTAATTGGGGCTTTTTTAACTTTGGTGGCGATATAGGGTATAGTTATAATACCTATAGTGGTCATTCTGTGTCAACGGGCGGCCATATTTGTCTTGGGGCAGAAGGGAATTGTGCAGGGATAGAAGCTGGGGGCAGCTTGTATTGGGATCCTTATGGAAATTATCTTGGGGCTACAGCATACGGAGGAGCTTTTGCTGAATTAACTTTAGGTGATTATAATGCAAAAGTGAATGCGGGCTATGAAATTGGCCTTATGGGCATGGAGGGCCGAGGACTGTATGCAGGTGCGAATGTCGGAAAAGATGGTGCAAGTCTCTATGCCAGCTGGGCTGAAAATGGAGGCTGGAATTATGGTGGACAAGCAAAAGTAGGAAGTTGGAACTATCAAGGGTCTGGTGTGATATCTTTAATTATAATGGGTTATTCGTTTAGTAATGGTGAAATACTAAGTGCTGCAAAAAATTATCATAAAGGGTCTTCTCCGCTTGCAAAAGCTTCAGAAAATGGTGCGTTTGATGAATCTGGCTATTTCGTTATTTCTGGGCATGGAATAGTAAGAAATAGAAAAGGGTATATTCAAAACCCATTTATTACTGATGAAAATGGAAACCCAATACTTGAATCAGCTATAGATATAGCAAAACAGATTAAGGATGATCCGCGATATAAGTCAGGAACTCCTGTGAAGTTAGCATCTTGCTTAAATGCTGTCATGGCTCAAGAACTTTCAAAGTTATTGCCGGATACTGATATAATGGGGCCTACAACTAATCTTGTATATGGTGGATTGGGTCTCTTTAAAAAAGGATCTCAATATTTAGCAGATGGCGGTAGCTGGAATACATACCGCAATGGAAAATTGGTTTCATCAAAAAAAGATGGCTTTTGGGATAGGCAGTGGGCATGGCAATAATAAAAAGTATGAAAAAAAAAATAATCTTAATTCTTATATTAGGTTTTATATCTGGAATTATTTTCTATTCCAGTACAGCTGTGGGTGAGTTTAAACCTGTATCTATGAACAAACCCTTATCACTTGTTGTAGAAAAAGCCAGATGGTGTAATAAAAATGATTCTTCATATTTTAACAACTCACTTTATCGAGATGTTATAAATGATTGGGTCTCATCTATTGAAACAGATTCTTCTGGCTTTAATGTAGGTTTCCATAAACCAGGTAATCACCAGCAAACAGAAATATTTGGATTTAATATAGGTCCTTTTAGAGGTATTGCCTTTGATGAGTATTTTGTGCATGTAAACCTTGAGAAAGGGAGGCTTTCATGCAAATAAAAAAATACCTTCCTATGATTTTTAAGGTTCTGGTTGCTCTCTTTCTTTTCTTACTCGGATCATTTGGAGGAATAGCTTTCTCTGCTTACCTCTGTTATCAAAATTTTCCTGATAAAGTGGACTACAAGGAAATTGAAAGTATCAGAAAAATGGAGTTACAAGAGGGAAATTTTGAAATCGAAAATTGGGTTGTCTATGACAGAGATGGGAAAAATCTATTCTTGTGTGATGGTAGTCTTTATGACTTTGGAATGAAGTACTTAATGTTCCGTATTTCCAAAGGGGTGTTGTTTAGTAAAACATTTAAGATTCCTTCTCGAAAACTGCAGAATGAAATTCCCAAGGACTTCGTCTATGAAAAGATAGGCAATCAATTGTGGATGAAAGAGAATCTATCTATACCAGTTATAAGAGAGAATGATTCCATTGCTTGGAATGCTGTTACAGGACTAAATGTGATCTCAAAATCATTATGTATAGATGATAAAGAGTCCAATTGTAGAAAATACGGTAGATTCTATGATTATGAAACCGCTTTGACTATTTGTCCCAAAGGTTGGCGATTGCCTAATAATGATGATTGGAAAAAAATAAAGCACAAGATTGATCCAGAAAAATTTGCTGATTATTATACAGGATTTTATTCTAAAAATAATATTGGAGTATACACACATCGTCATTCTGAACATTCTGCTTCTTGGTGGAGTGCGACTCCTTCAAGTGATACAGAAAGTGCTGTTTTTATTTTTGAAGCTGGTTATATGTTAGGTCAATGGCTTTCTGCAGAAACAGGATATGATGAAGCTTTATATCCTGTTAGATGTGTGATGGATGTGAAATAAATTATGTATACCTGTTATGCACCAAATTACGTTGCCCCGTTCGTTGTCCTTTTTGAAAAGTACCTCTTCTCAAGCATCATCTTTGGTGCTGATATTTTCTAAAAAAAAGGTTTTTCATTGGGTAAAATCAAAAAAGTAGCGACAAAAAGAATCTTATCTGACCCAGCCAAGTTTTTTTCATGCCGAATCAAGCGTCATTTGTTTGGAAAACAAATAGCGCTGATTCAAATGAAAAAACAACACAATACATATAACAAATACTATTAAAATAGCAGACGAAAATGGTTGTTATTGATGAGCTTCTCTTAAAATGTAATTGCATAAAAAAAGAAAAGCTCATCTAAACAAACCGAGTTTTTTTATGAAGAACCAAGCGTCATTTGCTTGGAAAGCAAATAGTGAAGGCTCGAATAAAAAAATAATACAATTCAATTAAATCATAATAGTGAATTACTAGACGAAAATGGATTTTACTTTAGAGCTCGTTTGTCCCACAAGGGGATCATTCTCGCTAAATGCTGAAGCATAAGCGTTCATGTTATTGGAAATCAACTGAGTGAGAAAGTAAAACCATTTCCGTCAACAATGTTTTTTAGATTACGTAATGAAAAAACTATAATAGTAATTTAGATGCTTTTACTTAGTAAAGCTTGATTCTAGTGCGTTAAGAAGCTATTTTAACAACGTGGAAAACAGATTCAACCCAACGATATCAGAACTGGAGGCGGGTACAGTGACTCGTACTTATTACGATCGCATGCCTGCTCGTGATACCCTTGGCGTGGAGTTATATTCAGTGTCCCGTCCGTTGTCCTTTTTGAAAAACATCTCTTCTCAAGCATCCTCTTTGGTGCTGATATTCTTTAAAAAAGCTGGTTTTTCATTGACTAAAGTAGGTAAAGTTACGGACAGTGTACAGCATTCCCATTGAAGCGAGATTACTTTACTTGTAATCCAGTGTGTATCCTTTTAACAGTCCGTTCCATAGACTGACTTTCTTTACTTGTCTTGGATTCTTCCTATAGGGGTTAATCTCTTCCCATTGTTCGTTTGGTGTTAGTCCGTTCAGGTGTCTGTGAGGCCTTACTGCGTTGTAACAATATTGAAATTCATCTAGTGCAAACTGAATCTTTTTTGTATTAAATGTTACGCACCAAATTACGATCATACCCACTCAAATGTCGAAGAAGCCATAAAAAAAAGACCTGTAAAAACAGGTCTTTTTTAGGGTGAGAGATCGGACTCGAACCGACGACAACCAGAATCACAATCTGGGACTCTAACCAACTGAGCTACACTCACCACGAATGTAAGGTCAAATATAATAAAGGGTCAATAAGTTTCAAAGTGTTAGAGACTAATCGTCTCTATTCTTTTTGCTCATGATGCGAATAAAATTCGCTCTTTTAAAATCGTTTCTGTGTTCCATACAGAATCTTGGATACACAAATTGCTTAGGGAATACCTTGATAGTAAAATCAAAGTCACAACCATCTAAGCAGCATTTGAAAGGTAAGTCCATGACTTCTGTATAGTTGTGCCTAAAGATGATATTTTTAGACTCAATATTTTCGATATCCTTTTTCTGCTTTTGCCGTTGTTTTATATCACGGTGATCATCACAGTATTTTGCAATGGGATGTCCCCAAAATTCTTTGCCGCAACCCGGTTCTTGACAAACTTTTAGTTTGATTCGTTTCTTTTTCTTGTACTTTGGTAATTGCATTAAAAACTCCAAGTGGCGATTGAAGTTGAAATTTAGCAAAAAAAGTAAAAAAAACAAATTTTCATTCAGAGTTATTAATCTTTTAGGCTTATAAATCGTTTAAATGGTATGCATTCTATTCTTTTTACTCTGATTCTTCTGTTGTGTTCGGCTTTGTTGTCTTGTGAAGAAGGCTCTTTTTTAGAAGAAAAGCCATTAAAAGTCCACTTTTTAGATGTTGGGCAAGGTCTTTCTGTTCTTTTTGAATATGAAGGGCGTTTTGCTTTGTGGGATACTGGTCCAGATTCTATTGGTTTTGTGGATACATTAAAGCATTATGGAGTGGATTCTCTGGATTGGGTCGTTCTTAGTCACTGGCATCGAGATCATGTGGGGGGCTTTCTTGAATTTCCTTCGGCGATCAAAAATCATGAATTAATTGTAAAAAAGGTTTTTTTTACAAATGACACAGCCTATGGGTTTGTTTCAGATAGCGTTTTTTCAATATTAGATGAATTTGGTTTGAATAATGATACTATTTACAGGGGAGATAGCCTTTTTTTCGCCTCTGGTTGGCTTTTTCAAATTTTATGGCCCCCAAAAGGCGTTAATTTGGGTGGAAACGCATCTAGCGGTGTTCTTTTTATTCGTGATTCTTTGAGTAAAATGCTTCTAATGAGTGATCTTGAAACGCCTCAAGAGGATGCTTTGTTATCGTTGTCCCCTTCTTTGAAAACGGATTTGCTTCAAGTAGGCCATCATGGCTCTTTGAATTCAAATTCAATGAGGTTTCTTTCACAGATTTTGCCTTCTGAGGCCATAATTAGCGTAGGAGAAGGAAATTCTTACCACCATCCTGCATCGGGAACGCTCTCCAAACTCTACTTAATAGTGGGCGATAGTTCTTATGTTCACCGAACGGATCTTGAAGGGTCGTTAATTTGGTTATGGAATAAAAATATAGGCTTTTGGATTCAATAAATTTTCTATCTTCTGCTCCTAGATGATACATACTACACATATCCCTGTAATGGGAACTAGTTATACAATAGATACTCCTATTCGAGTAGCTCCTTTTGGTATAGATTCGACAATTTCCTTAGTGGATAATTATTTATTAGAAGATCTTAGAGCTTATTATAGCCGTCTATATAATCTTCCATACGAGCCTATTTTAAGAAATGAAGAAGATGGTTGCGCTAAAAGAGTTCAAGCCTATTTAGATATGGTTCATACGATTGTTTGCAGGCGTTTTGAAGAAATACGTCGTTTGCCGTTTGAAAAAGGCAATGAAAAAGAAAAGTATTTTACGCTGTTGCCTTCTGCTCATGCTCTTAGAAAAGGTTTTGAATCCGTTTTAAAAATGCCTTTAGGTGCGGAGCGTTCTGCTCTTGAAGCCTCTTTGAATTCTCAAATGTATATGGGCTCTATCGATGTGAATTTGATGGTCAAGCTTGATTATAAAAATGTGGCTAAAGATGCACTACGTGGTTTCGCTCATTCCAAGATTACGAATGGTGCTGTTGTTTTTAGTGCTGGTGTGAATTTAGGGCTTTTTAATGATTTAGTGCAATATTCTGATTTTTATCGCACGAAAGATGGTATTAAGAAACGTATTATTTTAAAAATTTCAGATTACCGTTCGGCCTTAACTCAAGGCAAATTTTTAGCTAAAAAAGGGCTAGAAGTATCTGAGTTTCGTGTAGAATCTGGCTTGAATTGTGGTGGTCATGCTTTTGCTAGTCAAGGGATGCTTTTGCCTTTGATTTTAGAAGAACTAAAAGAAAAAAGAGAATCTCTTTCTAAAACTTTTTATCCATTAATACAAAAGTATTACGAAGCTCAAGGAATGGATTCTTCTGTTCTTGATCCAGATCGTGATGCGCGTTTTACTGTTCAGGGCGGTATTGGTAATAGTGGCGAAAATCGACGGATGCTGGAGTATTATAAAGTCGATGGCACTGGCTGGGGCTCTCCTTTCTTAATGGTTCCAGAAGCTTGCTTGCTTGATGATTATACGCTTGAAATTTTAAGAGATGCAAAAAGAGAAGACCTATACTTAAGTGACGCTTCTCCTATTGGTGTTCCATTCAATAATACAACTCGATCCACAGCGAATGTACAGCGCATTAAAAATATTGAAGCAGGCTCTTCTGGTTTTCCTTGTGTGAATGGTTTTTTAAGATTAAATACAGAGTTTACTGAAGAACCGATTTGCACGGCTTCTATACAATACCAGAAGTTGAAGATCGCCCAAATTCAAGGGAGTGATCTTTCTCCTGAAGAAAAACAAAATGCAATTAAAAAGGTGCAGGCTAAGGAGTGTATTTGCTCTCATTTAGGCAATCCAATTCGTATTGCATTTGGTATTGTAGAGGCGTCAAAAGCTCCTGTTTCCGTCTGTCCTGGTCCAGGTCTTGCTTATTTTGAAGGGCCTTATTCTTTAGTACAAATGATGGCGCATATTTATGGCGATGGGCCTTCTTTAGTGCCTTCCGATAGGCCTCATTTATTTGCCGAAGAAATTCGTTTGTATACAGAATGGTTTATAAAAGAATCGAAGAATGCGACACAGGATTATGCTAAATGGCTTCATCAAGCGGCACTGAATCTATATGAAAATATGGATTATTGTTTAAATTTTGCAAATACCCAAGAAGCATTCCCAGGGGAAAATTTAGCAAGCATTGGCAACGCCATTACGCTTTATAGACCTCAATTAGAAAAAGCACATGGGGAATTAAAAGCTAAGCACCAAATCCAATTCTAGCTTGAAAATGAACAATGGAAGGATCTTCACTATTCACTCCAAACAAGAGAGCATGGTGATTGGTGTTTTCAAATCGAACGATTTTCACTTTTCCTTGATAAGGAATCTGAGAAATAAAATTGATTTGAATGGAGCGTAATGGTCTTGCTTTTAGTTCTTCAAGAGAAAAGGCATCCATCACCCAATCTGTATAGCGACAATTATTGACATGGCGATTCATATCTAAATCGCTATACCTAGCTTCTTTTTCTAAAACCACTTGTGGATTAGTTCCTGGTTCTAGAATATCAAGCATTTGAGGTAGTGCTTCTTTATTTGGAAAAATAGGCGGTGGAAATGGAGACATTTCAGGATTTTCTGATTTACCTGTCTTTAAGTTTACCAGCAACCAAGAGGAAGTGCCTTGAGCAATAGAGTTTCCTTGAGCATCTAAAATAAGATAATCTTTTAGAGCCACTTTATCTTTGTAGTACCCTTTAGTCCAAGTGAATATTGATAATTTTTCTCCCCAAACAGGAGTGTGGTGTAATCGAATTTTAATTCTTGAAATAGCATAAGTATAACCATGCTTCATTAATTTCCAAATACCAAATCCATTTTGCTCGGCATCAGAAATGGCGCTTTCTTCCATAAAACGGAATAAATTGGAAACACGAAGACGACTATGGTGATCGCAATCCGAAAAACGGACCGTAAAGCTTTTAGATGTTATTTCTGGCGTTGTCATTGATAAAAAGGAGATCGCAAGGATGTCCCAAAAAACGTAATCGACTACTAATGATTTTTGACAAATTCAATAAAACTTGAACACCTGTATCGGGGTGTTGTTTAAGATGCTCAAGTAGTTTTAGACTATTAAAGCTCAAGAGAGATGATGGCTTAACTGCTGCGATTCGAGTGGTGTGAGTAGATTCCTCAATCATCGCCATTTCACCAATACAGTCTCCAGGATTAATAGACCGCAATTCTTGAACCTCATCAGTTAAAGAACTGGTGATTAAAACTTTTAATTTCCCAGTAGCGACGACAAAAAAGAGACCCGTTCGATCGCCTTCATCAAACAGAATCTCATTTTCTTTTAAATAAATCATAATTGCAAAAGAGCTTAATTCTTCTATCTGATCTTCAGACAAGCCATCGCATAAATAGGATTTAGCTAAAAAATCAATAATTTTTAAGTCATTCTCTGTTTTCATTCTATATAATGTATAAATTTTAACTATGAAATCAGTCATGTTTTTTCCAAGTTCTATTTCTTTACCGGCTTTTTCCATGTTTGAAGGGGTTCTTCGTCTACCAGGCTCTAAAAGTTTATCTAATCGAGCTTTATTATTAGCCGCATTAGCTAAAGGAGAGACGAAATTACATCATTTGTTAGATAGTGATGATACTCGTTACATGTGTTCGGCTCTAGAACAATTAGGCCTTTCAGTTCATTTATCTGATAACGATTCACTTGTATCTATTTGCGGTTCAAATGGCCCAATAAAAGCTACAGAAGGGGATTTGTATTTAGGGAATGCTGGAACGGCAATGCGTTCTCTTTGTGCAGCTTTAACGCTTGGTAAGGGTTCGTTTCGTTTAAGTGGCGAAGAACGTATGGCTGAAAGGCCAATTAAAGATCTTGTGGACGCGCTCATGGATATGGGTGCTGACATTGAATATGAAGTTTCTGAAGGCTATCCGCCGTTACTTGTTCGGGCTAATGGATTAAAGGGTGGAACGGTTCATGTACGTGGAAATATATCCAGTCAATATTTAACCGCTTTACTGATTAGTGGTCCTTATTGTCAAGAGCCACTACACGTTTTTGTGGATGGAGAACTTATTTCAAAGCCTTATATTGATTTAACTATTGATATTATGCGTCGGTTTGGAATTATTGTTGAAAATAATAATTACAAAGATTTAAAAGTGCCTCAAGGCGTTTATGTTTCTCCAGGAGATTTTGATATAGAAGGAGATGCTTCTTCTGCAAGTTATCCTTTGGCTGGTGCTGCTATTACAGGTGGTACAGTCCGAGTAGAAGGTGTAGGCTCTTCAAGTTTGCAAGGAGATGTTCAGTTTGCTGAAGTGCTTCGCCAAATGGGAGCTTCTATTTCTATGGGAGAACATTGGATTGAATGCACTGGTGGTAAATTAAAAGGAGTGGATTTAGATTTGAATCATATTCCTGATGCTGCGATGACTGTCGCTATTCTCGCCCTTTTTGCAGAAGGCACAACGACTATTCGAAATGTGGGCAGTTGGCGCGTCAAAGAAACGGATCGCATCGCTGCTCTTGCGGCAGAACTTCGTAAGGTAGGAGCCACTGTTTATACTGATATGACAAGTATTCAAGTGACGCCTCCAGAAAAACTACAAGAAGCCATTATTGAAACATACAATGATCATCGAATGGCAATGTGTTTTAGTCTTGTTTCTTTAGGCGGAGTACCAATAAAAATTTTAGACCCTTCTTGTGTGAATAAAACGTACCCAAATTATTTTGATGATTTTTTAAGGCTGGCTAAATGAGAATTCCTATAATAAAAAAAACAATCCTTTTATTATTGTTCTTTGTAGTTACGATTTCTGCAAATAAGAAAATCGATACACTCTCTTTTTGGGCTATGGACAATGGCCCAGGTTCTGCATCTGTTCTTCGAAAAATGGTGACTCAATTTGAAAAAGAAACAGGTATTCCTGTAGTCTTTAAGGAATTAAAATGGGAATCCGCCTTCGATGAAATTGAGAAAGCCTTTTCAGAAGGAACAGCTCCAGATGTCTTGCAGATTGGCTCGTCTTGGGTCTCTATATTTGCAGGGAACGGCTATTTAGATGGAATGCAATCGTTTCTCAATGAAATTGATTCTTCTCGTTTTTTTGACGAGATGTCCAAGTTTTCGAGCATGGAAGGAGATTCTAATTATTATGCGGTGCCTTGGTTTTTAGATGTGAGAGCTTTTTTTGGAAATAAAGCTGTGCTAGATTCTCTAGGAATTCGTAACACGCATATGAAAAGTTTTACGCGTGCAAGAGGAGTGATGAAAGCCATTGCACAAAACAAATTAAAAAATGCAGAAGGGAAAAAAATAGTTCCTTTTGGGCTTCCAGGGAAAGAAGATTGGACGGCTCCTCAAGTAATGGCTCCTTGGATTTGGTCTTTTGGAGGTGATTTTCTGGTGAAGCAAGACTCTCTTTGGAAGAGTGCTCTTTTGGATTCAAATACTTTAAATGGATTGTTTCATTACCTAACGTTACTGAAAGATACGACTTGCGCTCCTAATGCCTTATTTGAAAATTCTACAGAGAATGCTAATCGTTTTATTAATTCAGAACAAGTTTTTTTAATGGGGACATCTGAAATCATTCGTAAAATGGATGTGTCGGTAGAGGAAGGTGGCTTAAAAGAAAAAAGTATTTCTCAAGATGGACTTGTTTTGATTCCTATGCCTTTTGGTCCAAAGGGTCAATTTACGTTTGTTGGTGGAAGCCATTTAGCTATTTCTAAAAACGCCAAAAAGGACACCAAAAAGTTACTTCAGTATTTAGTGCGGGTCGATAACATTGATACTTATACTCGACGGATAGGCTTTTTACCTTCAGATAAAAGTGCGATTAGTGTTTGGTCTCAAGACCCTCGTTATAATGCGCTAATAGAAGATCTCAGTCATGGGCGAAGTTTTCCAAATTTGCCTCAATGGGGTGAAATTGAAAATATTCTAATAGAAATGAGTAATGAAATTGGTTCTATATATCGCTATGCTGTTGAAAATGAAGATCGTACAGCAGAGGTGGCGAGTATTATTGTTCTTGCCGATGAGAAAATCCAAAATCTATTATCTACAGATTCTATAGAATCCACAGATTCATTAGATTCATTAAGTTCTATAGATTCCACAAATTCTTCTATTCGAAATACAGATTCTTTATTAACATGGGTTATGAAAATATTGAGTCAAAAAGAAAAAGAAGAAGATTTTTTATCTGTTAAATGGTTCCCGAAAGGCTTTATCATTCCATTACCAGGAGAAAGCTGGGCATTCCGCTTTTCTGTATTAATTGGGATTGCTGTCATTTGCTTTTTTATTTTCTTTGTAGAATCCAAGTATCATTTAATTCGTCGAAAGAAGAAAAAATAAAATGTTGGATTTGTCTAAAAAGAAGCAAGTCGATTCATTGATTATGAATAAGATTGGCTCTGTAAAAAAAAGCAATTTTTTCTTTTTTGTTTTATTTTTGGATTCATCGTTTAAAAAAATCTTTATTTTTCTTTCTCTTTTGTTTACTTCTCAAGTTTCCTTTGCTGCTTTTTCTGCTCAAGAATTTCAAAGCTATGTAGATTCTCTTATCCCAGGTTCTCGTTTAGGGATGTCGGTACGTTCTGTGAAAACAGGAAACGTTTTTTTGAATATTCGAGGAGATGAGTTTTTTACACCAGCAAGCACGCTTAAAACCTTGACTACAGCTACTGCTCTTCATTTACTTCCCTTAAATTATGAGCCACAAACGACTCTTCATTTAGAGGGGAGCATCAAAGAAAATATTTTTTCTGGAAGGCTCCGCTTTTACGGTGAGGGAGATCCCAATATCTCGGGCCGCTTTTATACCGATGCCTTTTACATGATGAATCAAATGGTCGATTCCTTAAAGACTCTAGGGATAGATACTATTCGGGGTTCTCTCTTTACAGATACGTCTTATTTTTCTGGGCCACGTCGTCCAGAACATTGGAAGAGTAATTATTACGATGCTTGGTATGGCGCAGAAGTAGTTCCTTTGGGCTTTAACGATAATTGCACTTTGATTCGCATAAAGCCAGGTGCGAACGTGAATGATACGGCGATCATTTCTCTTTTACCAGATGTTGGTTTTGTTACAATAAAAAACGAACTCATTACAACAGATAATCGAGCGAGACGTTGGCGCTATTCTATAGATAAAGAAAAACCAGTGATTACTATTAGTGGTACAATTGGTATTAAAGTGGATTCTTCCGATATCGTTTTACCTGTTCGTAATCCTTCGGCATATTTTTTAAGAGCATTTGAAACGGCCTTAAAAGACGCTGGAATCACCTATATTGAAGATTATAAAGTGCATCCTGGAATAGAAATAAAAAAGTATAGATTTTCTGCTGCCCCGTTATTGAGTATGCTCGACGAGATAAATCAGAGAAGTCAAAATTTACATGCGGAGATGCTATTTCGTAATGTTGGGAAAATCGTGGCTGGTGAGGGTAGTGTCGAAGGTGGTAAAAAAGCAGAAACGATTTTCTTAAATCAAATCGGGATTTCTCCTTCTTATTTTAAGGTATTTGATGGCTGCGGACTTTCTCCTTTGAACAAAGTAAAACCATCTGTGATTACCGAGATGTTGAGCTATATGGCAAGATCTCCGAGATCGTATTTCTATATAGAAAGCTTTGCATCTCCTGGGGTTGGGACTGCGAGTAAGCGGATGAATTCCTTAGCGATGCCTCAGCAAACACGGCTTAAAACGGGTTTTATTTCAGAGGCTCATGCTCTTGTAGGTTATATCTTTACGATGACTGGAGATACTCTTAGCGTGAGTGCGTATTTAAATGAAACAGGTAAAAATCCAGATAGTAAAGCAAAAGATGTTTTAGATACGTTGTGGTCTAGGTTAGTCGAAAAATCAAATGATCATTATCCTTCATTGATGTTAGCAAAGAAACTTTGGTTACAAGGCCTTTCTGTAAAGGGCCTTGAAAACAGATTGGACTATTTTTCAAAAGCGCTGCTTAATACCCCTTATTTATTAGGCCCAATGGGAGAAAGTTATCTTGATTCTATAGATTCAAAACCCTTGATCTATTTAGATTCTGTGGATTGTGTGACTTATATTGAGCACGTCTTAGCACTTGCAACAGCGAGTCATGAAGACTCTGTTTTTTCACAATTGCAACGGATTCGTTACTTTGATGGAAAAATCGGTTATTTTTATCGCAAACATTATTTTGTAGAAGATTTCTTAGGCGAAAATGTATTTGCTTCTGTTCGTATTATGGAAGGCGATACCACAATCATTCGTGAACTTCCTAAAAAAGATTTTTTTGCATCTAAAAAAATCAAGTACCAATTAGATAATCCTAAGACCGAAATTCATTACTTGCCTTATACTAAGAGTATTTCGTTTGCAAAAAAAGTTTGGGAAGGGGAGTCGGCTATTTGGGGCGTCGCCTTTGTTGGAACATCCCCAAAAATAGACGCGACACATACGGGCTTTTTGATTTTAGAAAACGGGAAAAAACCTGTTTTGCGTCATGCTTCGCAATTAAAAAAGAAAGTGGTGAATCAAAATTTTGATGAGTATTTAAAAAGCCGAAAGGGGAAATTACCTGGTGTCGTCTTTTTTAATTTTTTAGAACTCTGAAGAAAAAGCAATAATCATCACTAATTCATATTCGGTGTTATTTTCATTATTAAAAACCGTGAACATATCTGGCTTCCAGTCGTAGATATCCATGGCAAGCGTTTTACCAATCGTCGTTTCTGCTCTTTCTATATCAGCCCAATTAACATCGCTTGGTGTGTTGTAATAGCGAATCATCCCAGCGGCTTCTGAAAATAAAGGGTGCTTTTGCAAAAGTTCTTTAGAGCACCCTTCTGCAGAAGAAGATTTGATTTTAATGACATTAAATAAACGCCTTGGCGATAAAAATGAAATCAAGTCGTTTGTATCGGGTTGAATTAAAGCATTTTCTGAAAAGCATTTTAGAAGTTCTTGAAAGACTAAAGAATCACTATTAAGCATAGGCATATACTTTTGAATGATCGATGTGATTTGCTTTTGTCTCATAATTCAAAACTAACTTTTTTTAGCTATAAAAAAACTCAAAGTTTAATTTCTTAAACTTTGAGTGAAAATAATCAAATGAAAATCGTTTTAACAACGTTTCAAATTAGACTTCACGATGCTTGAGATACCAAGAAATTAAACTATTGGTACTAGAATCATGAGCTAGTTGAATATTGGGGTTTTGTTCGCCCTTTTCAAGTTCAGGAAGAATTTTGCCCGCGAGTTGTTTACCTAATTCAACGCCCCATTGGTCATAGCTATTGACATTCCATAGAACGCCTTGAACAAAAATTTTGTGTTCATACATAGCGATTAAAGCGCCAAGTGTTTTAGGAGAAACCTTATCCATCATTAAACTATTGGTGGGCTTGTTGCCTTCAAAAACTTTATGAGGAGCAAGGAATGCGACTTCTTCAGCAGACTTACCAGCAGCGCGTAGTTCTTCGGCAGCGACATCTAAAGTCTTTCCGTTCATCAATGCTTCTGTTTGAGCAAAGAAGTTCGAAAGAAGCTTACGATGATGATCGCTAATTTTATTATGACTATTCGCTGGAGCAATGAAATCACAAGGAATTAATTTAGTGCCTTGGTGAATTAATTGATAGAAGGCGTGCTGACCATTAGTACCTGGTTCTCCCCAAAGGATAGGACCAGTTTGATAATCGACTCGACGGCATTCGCGATCCACAGTCTTACCATTGGATTCCATATCGGCTTGTTGGAAATAAGCAGCCAAGCGATGCAAGTATTGATCGTATGGAAGCATGGCATAGGATTCAGCGCCAAAGAAATTGTTATACCATAAGCCTAAGACCGCAAGAATCACAGGGAGGTTTTGGTCCATAGGAGCCGTTTTGAAATGTACGTCCATTTCGTAAGCGCCTTGATGAAGAGCGTTGTAATTATCAAAACCAATACGAAGAGCGATTGGTAAACCAATAGCAGACCATAAAGAGTAGCGACCACCAACCCAGTCCCAGAATCCAAACATATTGGCCGTATCAATTCCAAAATCGGAAACGGCTTTTGCATTTGTAGATAAAGCCACAAAGTGTTTAGCAATAGAAGCTTCGTCACCATTGAACGCTTTTAATACAGCTTCTTTGGCTGTGATGGCGTTAGTCATGGTTTCTTGGGTGGTAAAAGTCTTAGAAGCAACAATAAATAGAGTTTCTTCTAAACAGACTTTTTTAAGAGTTTCGGCGATATGAGTGCCATCGACGTTAGACACAAACAAAACTTCTGGAGAGCCTTCTGAAGCGTATGGGCGTAAAGCTTCTGTCACCATCACTGGGCCAAGATCAGAACCACCAATACCAATATTGACAACATATTTGATAGACTTGCCAGTATGACCTTTCCATTTTCCACTGCGAACCAAGTTCGTGAATTCTTCCATGTGTTTTAATACGGCTTTCACTTCTGGCATCACATCTTTGCCATCAACCATAATAGAGTTTTTGCCTTGATAGCGAAGTGCAGTATGGAGAACCGCTCTTTTTTCCGTATGATTAATCTTTTCCCCTTTAAAGAACTGATCTCGTTTGGCTTCGAACCCGGTGCTCTTTAGAAGATCAAAAAGTTTATTCAGAGTCTCTTCAGTGATGATATTTTTAGAATAGTCTAAAAACAAACCGCAAGCTTCTGCACTAAATTTTTTGGCACGAGCAGGATCTTTTGCAAATAAATTGCGCATATGCCATGTTTTGGCATCTTGAAAATGAGCTTCTAAAGCTTTCCATTCATTAGATTCGGTTAAGTGACTCATAATGTTTCCTTAAAGAAGGGTTAATTTTTGATAGTAAATTTAGAAAATAAAAACAAAAAAGACTTTGCAAAATAATTCACAAAGCCTTTTAGTGTGTTTTTAGGATAGGTATTTATGGAACTAATGAACGAGAATCCACACCCTATTCTTGTTCAATAGAATTCATTGTTGGAGGAGGAGGGGGTAAGTCACGATTTCTCGGACGAAACCCTTTTTTCCTATGAAGGGATTTGAAAGAACGGTGTTGTTCTGGGGTTAATGTCGCACTAAAAAAGCGGATATCTTTAATGCGTTGATCTAACTGTTCTTCGTTGAGTTGAAGCAATTTCTTTTTCGCTTGTTCAACCGCATTTTCATCGATGGGTTGAGCCGCTAATGCTTCTTGTAATTCGGTTTCCGCTTGTTTAAATTTTTCAAAAGAAAGACTTCTTAAAGAATCGTTTAACACTCGATGAGAATCTAACTTCACCTTTTGTTCTGGAGTCAGCTGAAGAATAGAGTCAAGAGAAGAATGGAGTCTCCGTTCTTTATTTCTCTTTCTATCGGAGCGATTACGTTCCCACCGACGATTAGAATCATCGCGTTCAATGGACTTAGAATCAGTGGTTTTTAACGTAAAAGAGCCTTGAAAAACAGTCGCTCCAATAAAAAAACCGACGGAACAAGCTAAAATAATAATGCTTGCAATTAATAGTTTGATGCTTTTATTCATACCACTACCACCTTTATTTATACTCGTCTAAAATACTCGAGAACTCTTCCATAGACGCGCCTTCACCAAGAGAAGCATACCAAGAAAGAGTTTCTACATTTTCATTAGATTCAAAAGAGGAATCTAAATTACCTTGATTAGAGGAAATGCCTAAGAAAATGCCCCCAATCACAAACAAAAGACTCGCCGCTACGGAGGCTATCGAATATAGACGAAAGGGAATAATTTTTTTTGCCTTCCTTTCTGCGTTTATGCGCAGGAGCACCTTATTCCACGAGTCTTCTTTAGGCATTATTTTGGGAATGGAGTTTAAGTTTAATGAATCAGGCATAGACTTTCTCCTCTTTTAAAATTTCACGAACGTGTTGCCTCGCTCTCGATAATTTGGATTTCAATGTCCCTTCGGGCAAATTAAAAATTTCTGAAAGCTCTTTTAATTCTAAACCTTCTGCATCTTTTAACCAAAGCATACTGCGCGTTTCTGCTGGGAGCGAAGATAAACCATATTCTAAAAGTTTGGCATCAAATACATCCACTTCATCGGGGCGTCCAATAATATTTTCCGAAATACTCAAGCTATTTAACTCCTCAAGTTCACTATGGCGTTTTGATTTTCTTATTCTCATTAAACAAGCGTTCACTGTCATTCGATAAAACCAAGTGGAAAAAGAAGCTTCGCCACGAAAACTTTGGATTGTTTTTGGCAAATCCACAAACAAATCCATTAAAACATCCTCGGCTGCATCACGATCTTGAAGAATACGAAAAGCCAAATTTAAAATGGAAACACTATGCGCCTTCCATAGCACTGATAAAGTATCGGCATCGGCTTTTAAGAGCTTTCTTTTTAAATCGTTTTCGTTCATTTCTAATTTAGATGCCTAAGCATCAATTAAGGTTCCCATGATTAACAAAATAAATTTTGAGACTTTCTCAAATGCGATATATTTCTGATAATTCATTATATGGATGATTTTCTTGAAAATTCGCAGGGTATTATGCTTTTTTCATGAGTTTTTGGACCTTTTTCGTCGATTATCTTGATTTTTTTTCAAAAGACTGATATTATATTCTTCTTGACATGGAATATAGAAGGGGAAAGCCTTCCCCTGACTGCGACCCCTGCGGGTTCTCCGCCACCCCTTCGCGTTTTGGAATTATAGATTAATTCGAAACAAATGCAGATGTAATTTTTTGACACACTACCATAAACTATGGGTATCTCGCTAAAGATCTTCGCAAAGATGGATGGGGAGTTGGCTGGGAAAGTGAGAATGGAGGAAAGGCGTTGCGACTCTTTTTCATTAGCTCTTTGAATCAGTTTCCTTCTTTCCCAATTCTTCGGCTATCTGCTTTATCAATAGGTCACCACCTTGAGAACTCGATTCAAGGCATATTTCATTTTCCCAATCATCAAAAGCAAGCACCAAAACAACTGCATCTTTTTCGACCTCAAGCATTTTCACATTAATAGACTGCGCTTTATTCAGAACATTGAATGAAAATTTGTCGCATATTTTTCTCACATGGCTATCAAATTCATTCCAATCAGCCCCACTAACTAGGGTTAATGAATAATGTCCATTTGCCATTTGGTTTATCACTCTACTTCTCCTGATTAGTAACCAAGGTCTCGACCACTTGGGCGTGATGCGCTATTAATAATATCATCCCATGATTTGCCTTTGGCTCGAAAATAATCAACGGTAGGTCTGGACCTAGTGACTTTTTAATAGATAGCTTTTCTGAAATCATACTCATTTATTAATGTTTAAAATATACTATCATTTTCGTATTGATAAGCAAAGATTATGCACAAAATTTTTCCAATCGATAAGCAACTGGAGTCTTATAACCAAGGCTACTATGAATGCGCTTCCGATTGTAAAATATTTCAATGTACTTAAAAATATCCTCTCTTACTTCATCGATGTTCGCGTAGGTCTTGCGATATATTAACTCTTAATCAATGACTGTCACCACACCAATACTGATTCAGTCCGAACGGGGTAAAGTTACGTCTTGCCTTGACCACTCATGGCTACGCCATAGTTGATTTATTCGTCGTTCTTGTACCCATCTACATATCGTGTTTGGGTTAACTCCGATATCTTTGGCTATTTTAGTAGCGGATTT